>CAVUHW010000050.1:0-59191 GCA_963741205.1 Nitrospirota bacterium | reverse complement strand
ACCCTCCTCCATCCCGAAAGGAACGACACAGAGGGCCTTTATCGGAGGAGCCATTCCCGGTATGGCGGGCATCGAGGATTCTATGCCGATATAATACGACCTGCCCGCTCCGGCCCGATCCTTATTCCCTTGCCCTTTTTTGCAAAGCCGTAATACGCGGCGCCGATCCCCACGGCCATATCGGGGTCGTTTCCGGTGAGGACTTCAACCGGCGCTCCTCCGTCCGATGCGAGCCATTTATCGACGACAGCTTTGATCCGGTTCCGTATGGAAAGGGCCTTGGTCACTCCTCCGTTAAAGAGGAGCTTCGTCGGATGGCTGAATTTTTCCGCCCCCTTTTTTCGCATGAAGTCTCAGGAAACGGGCCAGATATCTTGTAATTGCAGTATCCGTTGCGTACTGAAGACCCACTCCCGAAACCGGAGGCCCTCCGCTCCTGGGGAGAATCCTCTATGCTGCATTCGGGAAAGAACCCCTCAATGATCGTTTCTTCGACTTCGGTCCGCTTCAGCTCCGTTTCCAGGGTCCCGCCCACGACGCTTTTCCCTCTTCCCAGGATTACCACGGGCAGTGTCTTGCATTTGGGATCACTGAGCATTTTCTCTTTCGCTTCCCTGCTGCTGTAAACCAAGCCAAGCATCTGGCGCGTATCGAGGTTTATCTTTTTTTCGGAGAAATGTTTTTTCACCGACCAGGCAAGGGTCAGGTCCATGTTGTCCCCGCCGAGAAGGATATGTTCTCCGACAGCGACTCTCTTGAGCGCAAGTTCCCCTGCCTCGTCCTCTACTTCGATCAGGCTAAAGTCGGTTGTGCCTCCGCCGATATCGCAAACCAGGATCATATCGCCCACTTTAGCCTGGTTACGCCATTCCTGATCTCTGCGATTTATCCATGCATAAAATGCGGCCTGAGGCTCCTCAAGCAGCGTGGACTTCGGGATGCCGGCCGATTCCGCCGCCCTCACCGTGAGTTCCCTTGCAAGGGCATCGAACGAAGCGGGAACGGTTATGTAGACCTCCTGCTTTTCCAGGAGAAGATCTTCATTGTCCCCGGCAATCGAATAATTCCACGCATTCCTGATGTGTTCCAGAAGGTACGACGAGGCCTCCAGGGGTGAAATCTTGTGGATCTCTTCCGGGGCATTCCAGGGAAGAAGCGGCGAGGTCTTGTCGATATTAGGATAACAGAGCCACGATTTCGAAGAGGAGACCAGGCGAAGGGGGACTTCGGCGCCTCTTCTGCGCGCGAACGTCCCGACGGTAAAACCCATCTCTTGAGCCCAGGGCAGAGAGAGACTCTTCTCCGGAAGCTCCGCTTCAGAGGGAATGTAGAGGAACGAGGGGAGTATTTCCTTTTCTTCCACAACGCCGGAGTCGGTCACCTGGAGAATCCTGAACAGCTCCGTCCGGGGCTGATCCGGGCTTTTTTCTTTATCGATGAAAGAGACAACACAGTTTGTTGTCCCCAGGTCAATACCGACGATATACCGTGAATTCTGTTTCATTGAATCTCCTGTCATGTAAAAACATTTCTGCCACAGAGGTCACTATCGGCCGTGAAATGTGAGGCGTGAAAAGTTAAAAGTATTAAACCTTTCACGTTTTACCTTTCTTCTTTCACGGGATCAAAGCTAGAGTTCTACTTCTGCCGGCTCTATGATACTCGTATCCTGATTTTGCGGAATGGGGGGCAGCTTCGTTTTTATTACCCTCCAGCCGCTGTGAGTAAGTTTTCCTTTAAAAGGAGGAGTGCCAACGACATTCCCGGTAAGGCGGACAGCTGATGGATCGAAACCTTTTTCGACCGCCACCTGCGCACCCTCGGCTTCTTTCATTACCGGCTTGAGCGTAAAGTATTCGGCGAGAGCCTCTCTGCAGCCCTTGTGAATATTCCTCACTGCGGCGCCGATCTGGCTGTCCTGATAGCCACTGATATCCTCCTGGAGAAAATCGATAAGACGACCTTTCTTTTGCAGGATCAAAAGGATCTGCACGGCCTTCTCGTCGACTGCAAAAGGCGCTATCGCGGGTTTTTCGGGTTCCCCGGGGACAGGCTGCTGAATTGGTTGCTCTTTGATCTGCTTCGTTACAACTGCCGAGAGTATGGCGGCAAGGACAATGCCAAGTGCGATCAGAGCTATGACCAGGAACGTTGTCCCTCGTCCGAGCCATCCCGGAACAAAGAAAGCAATGAGACACATGAAAAGGAAAGTAATGATAAAGATAGCGGCTATTACACCTGAACGTGACATTTTTCCTCCCGAACAAAAGAATAATGCCCCTTACTCGGGCTTAAGTTTAAGAAAAGGTTGCGTGCGTTATTTTTATCAATTTTTTAAGTATATCATGGCACGGCTTTTCTTGCGCAGCCATGCAAAAATATATTGCTGTTATAATAATTATTAACTTTTAATTTCGGGTAGAAAGATGCGGTCATGCGATGATGAACAAAACAACAAGTTCAGGATGATATCGCGCTGGAAATTACCACTGATATTTATTGTCTTTAAACATCAGGATGCTTATCGTAGCAATATACAATTGTGCAGCCGGCAAGATGTTCTATGTAATCAATCTTGAGCGCTATCCATGATCTTCAGAACCCTCGGCCAGCAGGTCCTCTCCAAGGAAGCAGCATTGGAACTGTCTTTTGGTACTGACGATACCTTTCCCCAAACTCGGAGACAAGATCCTTCTCCTCAAGGTACGAGCCGAGGACCAACCAGAGGGTCCAGAGAATATTAAAAAGCAATCTGTCCGAATTCACGTCGGGACACGACCAGATGAGTAGTAGCGTGAAAAAATAGAGCGGATGGCGAACCCAGAGATAGGGCCCGCGGACGACGAAATTTGGTAGTTGAAGCGGATTACCGCGCAGATAAGCCTTGATGGGATCCAACCCAAATGTGTCAAAGTTTCCGAGCGCCCGCACGCCCCATGAAAATCCTACGATGGCAATGATAGAGACAGCGCGGGCTAGCAACCGAAGCAGGCCTGTGACCTCATAGAGAACCGTTTGAGTCGGTTGCCAACAGAGTACTACAGCTGTCAGTGTTATTCCAGATGCGATGGCATAGAATGACGGGTGATAATGGCGGGGTATTATGTGAGCGAGCCAATTACGAAACGACGTCGTACCATTCCGCTGTGCTGAATGAAAATAGGAGGGACAGGAACCCATCCCACAGGAGTACCTGATGTCCCAAGGCATAAAAGTGAACTATGGTAAAGGGCCCGACGGCAAGAAATACTCCAAAAAGAAGGAGCGATCCCCCGCCGATGATAACAGCGATAACCATCATAGAGTATGCTGTAAGATGGTTCATAAGCAGTAGCCCTTAATACCGTCAGCCTCGCTCGATTTTAGGCTGCTTCAGTTTTCATGTCAAACAATATTCTGTTTTTTTCTTGGCGAAATGTTGATTTTTCGAGGATCGTGGATTTATCGACTTCATGAAGGACAAAACGTTTAAAGGTGCAAACGATAGTCGTCAATTCGATCAAATCCTGGTCACTGTCACAGCCACCTACGATCACGCGAGCTTCGATAGATTGAACCTTCAACGGATTCCACATGAAATCCACTAAAGTTGCAACGTTTGAAAAATGGAAACTTTATCTACGAGCTTGCATGCGTATTGATTAAAATTTCAATTCGAAATACTAGCTGAAAAGTGATAATCATATAAAGGGCATATGAACCGCGCGGGTGAGATGTGTGCCGTAGCCGTCGGACTCGACCCGCAGGTTATGATTAGATTATTCCTTCAGGAGCCAACACTCTTCTTCATTTATGTCCTTCACATACGGTGATACTTTCCATTTGAATCTCGATAATTCAAGATCGCAATGTTCTTTCCAAACTTAAGGCTGAGAATTACCAGCCAGATATGCGGATGTTATGCTAAAAGTTTATTCCAATCTTGATTGAAGCTTCCGGTGTTATTCGGATCTTGAATGTTTCATTGACAAACTGGACGTCTTTATCACCACCAATTGGTATGTGCACAGCTGCCCAAGGATTGATATAAAAGTAATCGTTGAAACGGATTGTGTAACCTCCGCCAAGTGTAAGGATGTCCGTCCTGTAGGTCCTCCTGAGCCCGCTGCTCTTCTCCTCGACTTCCCCATCCCAGTTCTCGTAACCTGGACCGATCCACCATCCCTGAAAGCCATCCCTGAAATAGTAATCGACAATAAAGGCATTAACATTCAGCTCGTTGTCTTCGAAACCGGATTGCGTTGCGAAGCTAGGCGTGGTTATGTTCGTACGCACGAATCGGGTCCGCCATTTGCCATAGCCCGCTACGGCTGAGATTAGTATCCTTCGAATATATAAGGAACCAAATCGAGTTCTGTTCCAACCATCCATTTCTTCGGTTTTTGTTCGTCTGCTATACCCGGCGATATATAAAATAGGCACACAAGTAGGATCGTCCAAACAGTGAGTAACTTTTTCATGCAGCCTCCAGAATAATCGCGTCACGAGGGGAGAACCAGTTATTGAGTAGACCATTACTCAACATATCAAAATGCGTGCATAGTTAGCGCAACTGCAACACATGTTTTGTATTCTTGATATCTTTTGACACGAATATAAGCCAGACTAAGCGCTATGTCAATGACGTCGAATTGTGAATGTCGAATTGTGAAAGATGGGTCGGCGATTGCAGAATACTACTTCAAAATTGCACATGGGCTAGTTTGGTCAAGTGTGAATGATACAGGATGGAGTCGCGGATTGTTTACGCTTCTTGAAATTGCAGAATTACGGGTGGAGGTTGGCATTTCCAAAAATCGCAGTCGGCGTTTGTAGGAGGAGGAAGTATCATCTTCTACGGCTCTGCCCCGCCCGGAAGCCTCATGCGCCCGGGGAAGGGTATTCGACCGATCGAAGAAGCGGCGCGGACGAAAACGGATCAGGCAGGTTTTTTTTTCGGCGCGCACCGCAGCTTGATCTCCTCCGCCATGCCGCTCAGGGGCAGGACCTTGTCCACAGCCCCCGTTTTGATGGCCTCATGCGGCATGCCGAAGATAACAGCGCTTTCCTCGCTCTCGGCCAGGCACTTCCCCTGCTTTTTTTTGATGGCCACCACGCCTTCGGCGCCGTCCTTGCCCATCCCCGTGAGGACGATCCCGAGCGCCGCGGGGCCGCAGGCCTCGGCCACGGAGACCATCATCCGGTCCGCCGACGGAATATACATGTCTTTGGGGCCGCGGGGAACGAGGTCTGTCACGAGGCCGGCGCTGTCCCGCTTGACGACGAGATGCTGGCCCCCGGGCGCGATCAGCGCGGTACCCGGCTCCACGCGGTCCCCCGGGGCCGCCTCGCGCACGACGAGCGCCGAAAGTTTGTTCAGCCGCTCGGCGAAGCTCCTCGTAAACCCCGCGGGCATATGTTGGGCGATGACGATGGCCGCGGAGAGGTCCCCCGGAAGGCCGGTCAGGAGCGCCTGCAGCGCCGGCGGCCCGCCCGTGGACGACGCGATGGCCACCACCTCGATCAAACCCTGCTCCCGCGGAGCCTCGTCTTCCTTGCGGACCACGGGCGCCGGTTGTTCCCTCGCCAGGAGATCCATCGTCGACTTGACTTTGGACATTTGAAGGTTCAGGACCGCGTGGACCTTGGAGAGGAGCTCGTCCCTGACGGACTCGATGCTCCGGGAGATGCGTGACTCGGGTTTGGAAAGGAACTCCACGGCGCCGAGCTCGAGGGCGCGGAACACACTCTGGCTGTCGGAGCGGGAGGAGAGAACGATGACGGGCGTCGGCCGCTCCAGCATGAGCCACCTGAGGAATGAGAAGCCGTCCATATTCGGCATCTCGAGATCAAGGGTTATCACGTCGGGCAGAAAGCGGAGCGTTTTGGCAATGGCGTCGACGCCGTCGGTGGCGCTGCCGACGACCTCGATCATCTTGTCGCTCGCCAGCATCTTGGAGATCACCGTGCGGTTGTACGCGGAATCGTCAACTACGAGGGCCTTGATCTTGTTCACGAACTTGCTCCTTGCCGGAATCCCGGATATCAAGCATCATGGGGATCATGGTAAAATTTCAAGTACCAAAAGTCAGGTGCCGGGTGTTTTTGAATGTCGGAATTTTGAACTTGGATTTTATTTGAGATTTGTCGTTTGATATTTGGAATTTTCAGTTTTCATCCTCACCGGTTTCTGGTAAACCATGTCGTTTTTAAGCGTGCGGAGTACGAAGGCGTTCGAGATATTGATCAGGGACTCGGAATGTCCCAGGAGCAGGTAGCCGCCGTCCCGGAGTTTGTGATAAAACCCCTCGATCACCTTTTTCTTCGCCTCGCGGTCGAAGTAGATGATCACGTTCCGGCAGAAAATGACGTCCATGCCGCCGACCAGGCTGGTCTTGTAGGGATCGAGCAGGTTCAGGTAGCTGAACGAAACCAGCTCCTTGACCCGGTCGATGATCCGGTAATCGCCCTTCTCGTCGGTGATGAAATACTTTGCCAGCATGCGGGGGTCCGTCGCGCGGTGCGCGCCCTTCTTGTAGACGCCCTTTCTGGCAGTGTGCAGCACCCGCTGGTTGATGTCGCTCCCGATAATATCGACCTGCCAGTCGCGCCACCAGTCCCCCGACTCGAGGAGGAGAATGGCGATGGTGTACGGCTCCTCGCCGGTGGAGCAGCCGGCGCTCCAGATGCGGAGCGACTTGCGGTCGGCGAGACTCGCGCGTAGTTCGGGCAGGATCTCTTCGGAAAACGCGCGGAGCTGCGGGCTCTCGCGGAAGAAATACGTTTCATTCGTCGTCAGGTTGTCGATAAGGGCGACGAGTTCCTCTTCCCGCTTCCGGTCATACCGCAGGAAGTGATAGTACTCCTCGAAACTCTTGAGCCGGTGCTGCTCGAGGCGCCGTGAAAGCCGGCGTTCGAGCAGGAACTTTGACCCGTCGTCAAAATAGATACCGCAGTAGCCGTGGATGAAATCCCGGAGGAGCCTGAAGACGTCATCGGGCAGCGGAATGGTCTGCTCTTCGAACATTTATCTCCCCAAGGCCTCTTCGGCCGCCTGCCTTACCGCCGTATCCGGGTCGCGAGCGACGATCGCTTCCAGGAGGGCGTCGACATCCTCCGTCCGCTCCCGTCCGAGCGCCAGGACTGCGGCCTTGCGAACGCTCCAATGAGGGTCCGACAAGCGCGCGATGAAGGCCTGCCGGACGGACTCGCCGCCGTAAGAGGCGAGCGCCGCCAAAACCGTTTTACGAACTTCGGGGTCGGGGTGGTCCGCCAGCTTGAGGAGCGGACCAAGCGACTGCGGGAACGCCAGTTTGCCCAGCGCGTCGATGAGAGCGAGGAGAAAGATATCGGCCGCGGCCTGAAGTCTTGAGGTGAGCAGGGCGGCCGCCGCCTCTCCTCCGATTTCACCGAGGCCCCGGGCCGCCGCTGCCCTGACCCACAGATCGCTGTCCTCAAGGAGGGGGACGAGCGCGTCGCGCGCTTCGATCGTGCCGGCCGATCCGAGCGCCTCCGCCGCCAGCATGCGGACTTCGGGGTCGTCGTCGGTAATCGCGAGCATCAGCGGGCGAAGCGCCTTCCCGCCGGCCGCGGCGCCGAGCGCCTGGACGACGGCCTTTCTGACCTCCGGCTCCTCATCCTTGAGCGCGAAGACAAGCGCGTCAATGGCCCGTTCCACCGGGAATTTTCCGAGCAGGAGGGCGATGTTCCGGCGCATGGAGGCATCGGACGAGGAAAAGCCCCTGATCAGGCCGTCGAGGACAGACTCGTCGCCGATCGCTGCCAGCGCCTGGATGGCGCAATCCTGGACGTTCTGGTATTCGTCGGCCAAAAGGGCGAGCAGGGGCGCGACCGCTTTTTTGCTCTTCATGCGGCCGAGGGCCTCGGCCGCGGTGTTCCGTACATGGCCGTTTTCGTCTGCCAGCAACCGGATCAGGGGATCCTCGGCAGCCGGGACCGCCCAGGCTCCCCAGCACCCGGGCGACCGACCGCCTGACGAGGTTGTTGTCGCTCGAAAGGTAGCCGAGCAGGAGGCCGGCCTGTTCGCGGTCCAGGAATTGAAGCGACTGCACGACCGGCTCCTCGAGGTCCTCTTCCTTCAAAAGGGCGAGGATCTTCCTGATGGAACTCTCCCGGCCGGCGCAGCCGAGCAGCGTTATGGTCGACTTCAGCAGTTCGCCGCTGCTCGTGATAAGGATCTCTTCAAGGAAATCCACGGCGCGTTCAGTCATCCCGGAGCGAACGGCGGATCTGATCTTCTCCCGGTCCGGCTCCGTGCTTTTCCGGTAGATCCCGGCATACCGCAACGATGGATACTTCGCGGACGATCCGGAGCGGATCGCCGAGGCTCGCGATCAGCGGCCCCAGCGTATCGGCGTTCCCGATCTTGCCAAGCGCTTCGAGGACCGGCTCCCGAAGGCTGCTGCGGCCGAGCGCCGTGATGAGCGGTTCCAGCGCCCGAACGTCGCCGATCTCTCCCAGCGCTTCGGCGGCGGCATAATCAAGCCAGCCCTGATTGTAGCGCGTGAGGCAGGCGAGCAAGGCATCGACCGACCGGGGGTCTCGGATCTTGCCGAGCGCCTCAGCAGCGGCCACCCGGATGTTTTCGTCGGCATCTCCCAGGCGGTCGATCAGAACCGGCACAGCCCTGGCGTCTTTGATGTCGCCGAGAATATCGACGACGAACTTTCTCACATCCGGGTCCGGCGTCTCGACGAGGGGGAGCAGGGCGTCGACGGCGGGCACGCCGATGCGAACGAGGGCTTCGATGGCGGAGTTTCGCGCTCCCGCGTTGTCGGGAGCGTTCAGTGTCCGCAGGAGACCTTCGATGACGCGCTGCTCCGCCGATCGATACGAGCGCTTCAACGGCGGTTTTGCGCACCCGCCAGTCGCGGTCTCCCAGGGAGCGGAACAGCAGGGGCACGGCCTCCGCACCCCCGCGGCTCAGTTCGACGGCCGCTTCGCGCCGCTCCTCGGCGTCACTGCTCCCGAGTCTTCTGCCAAGCTCGTCAAGGTTCGTCATGTCCCGCCTTCGCCAGCGCCGAACGCTCCTGCTGGCTCAAAATTTTGGGGATATCCAGGAGGATGATGAGCCGCTCGCCGACCTTCCCCATGCCCGTGATGAAATCGGAAAATTCTCCGGTGGCCGCGCGAGGCGCGGGCTCGATATCTTTCTTCGGCAGGTGGAGCACCTCGTGCACGCCGTCCACGAGGAACCCCAAAAGCCCCTTGTCGGCCCCGGACGCCCCCGCGACGGCCCCCCGGGTTATCACCATGCGCATGGTCCTCGGATTGTCGATGATCTTCGCGAGCGCAAAGCGCTTTCGGAGGTCGATGATCGGAATGATGGCGCCGCGAAGGTTGATCACGCCCTCGATGAATTCAGGCATCCGGGGCAGGGGTGTGACCTTAAGCGGACGGATGACCTCGGTGATGGCGCCGATGTCCAGCCCGTATTCCTCCGTCCCCACCTGGAACGTGACGAGCTGCGCCGTGCTGTCCTGGGCGGCCGTTTTTTTGTCTGGCGATGTCTTCATTACGCACTCCGTGCTTACTAAGGACATCAGAAAACCCCATGTTCTGTCATTCCTGCGGAAGCAGGAATCCATTTTTATTTCAAAAAGCCACACCCTGCACTCGCGCTAGCGCATTCGTAACCGCCGGGTGCAGGCTGGATTCCGGGTCAAGCCCGGAATGACAGGCTAAGGCTATGAGGCTTTACTCGTGAAGTTCAGAGATTCCGGACCGCACTCTTTCGAAATCATTCCGCAATCCGCAATTGTCAGGTTCTGAATTTCTCGATGTCCTTCTTGAGGGCCTCCGACTGTGACGGCCATGACGTCCATGGCGCCGTGGAGCCGTGCGGCCAGGTCGGCATTGGCCCTCGCGATTTCCTTGATCCGTTCGATGGATTTGACGATGAGGTCGCTTCCGGACTGGACTTCGCCGGCGGCCCTGTTGATCAGGCCTATTCGGGAACTCATGTCTTCCACGGCGGCCGTTATGTCCTTGCCCCCCTTTGCCTGTTCGTCGGTGGATTTTTTCACGAACCGCGTCAACTCCCGCATGCGCTCCGACGCCCGTATGATCTGTTCGCTGCCGGCCTTTTGCTCGACCGCGGCCCGGGCGAACTGGTGGGTCATCTCGTTTATCCTGTCGACGGCGCCGCTCACCTGGCTGATGCCCCGGGCCTGTTCGCTCGCGGCCCTGTTGATGTTCTTGCTCATATCGCGGGACAGGTCGGCGCGCTCCAGGATTTTTTCGAGCGCCCCCCTCGTTTCGTGCGCCAGCTTCACGCCTTCTTCAACCAGGGCGACCTCTTCCCGCATGGCGCCGACGGCCTCCCGCGATTCATCCTGCACGGAGCCTATCAGGGCCGTGATTTCCTTCGTTGAGGCGGCAGTGCGGTTTGCCAGTTCTCTAATTTCGGCCGCGACCACGGCGAAGCCCTTGCCGTGTTCCCCGGCCTGAGCCGCGAGGATCGCCGCGTTCAACGCGAGAAGGCCGGTCTGGTCCGTGATGTCCTCGATCACGGTCAGGATGGTCCCGATATTTTCCGCCCGTTCACCCAGGCGATTCACCACCTCGGCGGTCTTTCGCGCCGTGGCGTCGATGCGGTTCATGCCTTCGATGGTCTTTTCAACCGAATGCATGCCGAACTGCTGGGCGTCGGCCGCCACGGCCTCCGCCAGTGCAGCGGATTCCTTTGCGCTGGACTCCACTTCCTTCACCGAGGCGCTGATCTCCGTCGTCGACGCGGCCGTATCTTCCGCGGCCGACGAGAGGACCTGTACGTTATCGGCGATCTGCCGGACGGCGGCGGACATCTGGCCTATCGCGGCCGAGGTCTCCTCGATGGCCGACGAGAGCTCCGACATGGTCCCGGCCACCTCGTTGATCGACGCCGCCATCTCGATCACCGCGGACGAGGTCTGCTCCGACGTCTTGTAGACATCATCGACGTTGCTCGCTATTTCCTTGAGGGCGAAATGCATTTCGTTGACCGACGACGCGGCCTCTTCGACGGCCTCGGCCTGCACCTTGCTCCCGGCCGTTATCTCCGCCGACATCTGTTTGACCTCGAGCCGGACTGACTCCGTCCCGCGGGCGGCCTCTCTCACGTTTTCGATCATGCCCTTGAGCCCGATGATCATGCGATTCAGGCCCCGTCCGAGCATGCCGATCTCGTCGAGGGAGCGCACGTGCACGCCGCGCGAGAGATCACCCGCGGCGGCGCTTGTGGCCACGGCCACGGCCTCGGCGGTCGGGACGACGATCATCCTCCGCGTCATCACGAAGACCAGGGCGGCAAAGGACGAGACGATCACCAGGCTCGTCGCCAGCAGCAGCAGAACGATCTTCCGAGCGTTCTTTTTGACGCCAGCCCGGGAAAAGCCCATGGTGACCGAGCCGGGCCGCGCCGTGCCGATCTGGATGTCAACCCGCACTTCGAGCGGATCCAGCTTCTCCCGCGCTCTCGACGCGAGGACGTTCATGTCGGTGCTTTTTTCCTGCTCCAGAAATTCCTTGACCTCGGGCCGCTCTTTGTCGAAACTCACGAAGGAATTGCTGAGGATCTTGTCCTCAGGGTCCGACACATAGGTGTAGAGCATGTCCTGGGACTTTACCGCTTGGGCGACAAGGGCGTCGAGGGCGACCAGGTCCTTCTGAATGAGCGGATCGGCCCCGGCCCTCCCCAGGAACTGCCCCATCTCCCTGCCGCGAGTGTCCAGTTCCCGGTACTGCGCCTCCATGAGGACGCGTGCGACGAACAACGTGCCGGCCACCATGAACAGGGATATGACGCCGGTCAGCGTCACCAGGAACTTCAGCCCCAGGCTGGTTTCGATCGGGTCTTTGACCAGCCGCCGTATTCTCTCTCGAACAAGCATAGTCCCTCGTCTTTCGCGCTGTCGTTGCCGGCCCCGCCCTGCGGGCGAAGCGGCGTTAGACCGTGATTTCCGTTCCCGCCAACCGCTCCATGATCCGGCGGACCCCGTCGTAATCGCTGTCCGCTGCCTCCGTGAAGCCCGTGTACTCCGGATCGATCAGGCCAAGCATCCGTGCATGCTCCCGGTTGTTTGCGTCCAGGGAAAGCAACGCTTTTTTGAGTTCTTCCGCGACGGTCCGGTCCAGGTCCTTGGACGCGCAGATGTTGAACTCGGGTATTTCGGCGGACGTCTTGAGGACGGAGAGCCCCCGGCCTTCAAACGCCCTGCCGATCGTCTCGCGGAGCCCCCCGGCGTCGTACTCCCCCGCCAGGACCGCCTTTGCCACGTCATCGTGATGGCCCAGGAAGGCATGCCCCTTCAAATCGTCCAGCCCGAGGCCGGCCTCGGTCAGCATGGAGCGAGGGATGAGATAGCTCGTGGTGGACATCTTGTCGCCGAAGGCGAAGCGCTTACCCTTGAGATCCTCGATCCGCTTGATGCCGCCGTCGGTCCGGACCACGATGGCCGCGTGCATCGCGGGCACGCCCCGGCGGAGCGCCTTCGCGAGAAGCTCGGCGCCGCATTGCCGGCGCGCCTCGATGTACGTCGTCGGGGTCAGGAATGCCAGGTCCGTATGGCCCTCTGCGAGATCGCCTACCGTACGGGCGAAATCCACCGCCGTCGACAGCTCCACCCGTCTGCCGATAGTTCGTCCGAGGAAGTCGGCGAGGGGTGTGAACCGACGGAACATCTCCGCCGGAGAGTCGAGCGGAATCACGCCCATCAAGAGCGCGCCGCCCGCGCGGCGGCCCTTCCCGACGGTTACGGCGCTGAATTCCTGTTTGAGGAGGTCCGCCTGTTCGCCGAAGGCCTTGAGAGCGGCGGCCAGGCCCTCCATGCGTTTCTGGTTCTCGCGGGGGAGGTCCTGGATCCGTTCTACGGACTTCAGGATCTGGATGATTGCCTGTTGTTGCTCCCCTGTCCCCGTCGCGATCGTAGCGGCCCGCATGGATACGTTTTCAGCCGCTACGGCGATCTGTTTGCCGCCGCGCCCCTGCTCGGTCATCGCCGCTTTCACGCGACGCGAGATGTCCCGCATGTTCTCCGCCGTGCCCAGGATCATCTCAGTGCCCTTGTTCTGCGCCTGGGTGGCCGCGGCGATCTGAACCATCATCTGCTTCACGTTCGTGATCGCTTCGGTTACCTGCTTGATCCCGCGAGCCTGTTCGCTCATCGCCCGTTCGATCATGGTGGACATGTCCGCCGATCGGGCCGAGCTGTCCAGAATCTTATCGAGCGCTGAGTCCGCCTCCTGGGAGCGCTTCACTCCCTCGCCCACGGCCGCGAGACCGTCGGACATGGCGAGAACGGCCTCCTTCGCCTCCTTCTGGACAGCCGTGACGAGCTTGGCGATGTCCTGGGCGGAACCGGCCGTGCGGTCGGCGAGCGCCTTGATCTCTTCCGCAACCACGGCGAACCCCTTGCCGTGCTCGCCGGCCTGCGCCGCAAGGATCGAGGCGTTCAGCGCCAAAAGGTTCGTCCTCTCCGTTACCTCGACGATCACGCCGAGGATCTTGCCAATCTCCTCGGAACGCTTCCCGAGCCGGGAGACCAGGCCTGAGTAGCGCTCCACCGCTTCCTTGATCGCATTGATCGCAGCGACGGTCTTTTGGATCGAGGTCACGCCGATGTCCTTCGCCTCCGCCGATACCTGCAGCGAGAGTTTGGCGGACTCCATCGCGGCGCGCTCGACCTCGTGGACCGTTGCCTCGATTTCAACGGCGGACGCAGAGGTCTGCTCGGCCGCTGACGAAAGACTTTCGACATGGCCCGCCACCTCGCGGATCGACGCGATCATTTCGGTGACCGACGCGGTCACGTCCTCCACCGAGTTCGTCAGTTCCCCGGTATGGCGCGCAACCTCCTGGTTGGACGCGTTCAGCTCGAGGATAGCCGACGAGGTCTCTTCGGCCGAAGCCTTGAGGCTGTCCGCGCTCTCGGCTATGGACTGGATCGACGACGACATCTCCGAGACTGACGAGGAAACGCTCTGGATGGCCTCGGCCTCGACGTCGGCGCTTTTCCGGACCTCGCGCGTATCGGCCGCAAGCGTCGGGGAGAGCTCATCGATACGCGCAGAGACGGCGCCGATCTCGGCGACGAACTGCTCCATCCGCTGGATGAGGTGATTGACTCCGTTCGCGAGTTCACCGAGCTCGTCGCCGCGGCCCGCAGCGGCCCGCAGCGTGAAATCTTTCCGGTCGGTCACGTCCCGGAGGGTGCTCGCGAGCCCCCTGAGCGGCGACGTGATGGACCTGGTGGCCCAGGAGAACACCAGCCCCGCAAGGATGAAGAAGGTCACGAGGTACTCGAGAAGCATTTGGATCGCCCGGGCCATGAGCCTGCCTTCCAGGTCGGCCGGGTACACGGAGATCCGGACTTCGCCGAGCCGCACCGAGTCCGCCATGACGGGCGCCGGCGCGATCGGGATGCCTTTCCCCGAGGGAAGCGGATTGGCGGTGTGGACGAGCTGACGCCCCTCCCGGTCGGCAATGGCGACCTCACGGGCATCGGACGAACGCATGAACGATTTTGCCAGGCGCTCCAGCCCGCCGGTGTCCGACGCCGACAGGGAGGGCGCGGCGAGCGCCGCGAGGAACTTGGAGGACTCTTCGCCGCGACCGCGGGCCTCCGCGATCAGCTCCCGCTCCTCCGTGAAGTATTGATAGGTCCCGGTAAGTCCCATGGCCACGAAGAGACCCGAAAAGATCAGGACTATGAGACGTTGTCTTACGCCGATGCCCACCGTTGCCTCCTAACCCGGATTAAAAAAACTTGGAACCGCGAAGGCGCGAGGGACGCTAAGGAAGGCATTAAACGCGGATGTTTTATGGACCAAGGCAGTTGCACCTCGTCGTGGCTCGAGCCAAAAAACCTTCGCGTCCTTCGCGCCTGGTAAATATTTGTTCCGTCCCCCCGTCCGCCTCTAGAACCTGAACCCTTCCAATTCTTTTTGGAGCGTGTCCGCCTTCGTCTTGAGTGTCTGCGCCGCTCTGTCCATCTCAACGGACACGCCGACGTTATCCTGGGTGATCTTCTGGATACGGTCGATCGCGTCGCTGATCTGCTGCGCCGCAAGATTCTGCTCGGAGGTGGAGCGGGCGACCTGGGACGCCTGAACCGTCACGGATTCGACGGCGTTTGCGATCTGCCTGCTTCCCGTGGTCTGCTCCTGCGCGGCGGACTTTACCTGACGGGTGATCTCCCGCATCCGTTCCGCCGCCTGCGCGATCCGATCGCTGCCCCGGCGCTGCTCCTGGAGCGCCTTCGATATCTGATCGACCTGGTCCGCGACGCTGAGGGAGGTCTCCGTGATCTGCGACACGCCTTTCGCTTGCTCCGCCGTCGTCTTTTCGATGGCCCGCGCCATCTCCGCCGAAAGGCGTGAGCTGTCAGCGACCTGATCGAGCACGTCGCTGGTCACGTTCACGAGGGCGACGCCCTCCTCGACGGCCTTGAGGCCCCTGCCCATTGCCTGAACGCTCTGGGAGGTTTCTTCCCGCACCGACGAGATGAGACCGGAGATCTCCTGGGTCGAGGCGGCCGTCCGCTCCGCGAGGTCCTTGATTTCCTCGGCGACGACGGCGAAGCCCTTCCCGTGCTCGCCGGCCTGCGCCGCAAGGATGGCCGCGTTCAGGGCCAGGAGGCCCGTCTGGTCGGTTACTTCATCGATGACCTTCAGGATCTGGCCGATCTCCTGCGACCGCTTCCCGAGACGGTTCACCACCTCCGCGGTGGCCTCGACCTCGTTCTTGATGTTCTGCATGCCCTTGATCGCTTCCGCCGCCGCGACCATGCCGCGCTCCGACGCCTCGCGGGAGACTTTTTCCGCCAGACGCGCCGATTCCACGGCGCGGCTCTCCACTTCCTTCACCGCCGCGCTCATCTCGGTGACGGACGATGAGGTCTGCTCCGCCGAGGCGGAAAGCGCGACGGAGTTCTCCGATACCTGCTTGATGGAGGCGATCATCTGTTCGATGGACGAGGCCGTGTCTTCCGCGGCAAGCGCAAGCTCCCCGGCGTTTCTGGCCACCTCCGCGATGGATGCCGCCATTTCCGACGCCGAAGCCGATGCGTCCGTGGCGGCGCGTGACATGTCGCGGGCGTTTTCGTCGACGCCCTTGATCGACGCGACCATTTCGCCCACGACCATCGCCGTTTGCTCGGTCGATTCCTGCTGCACCCTCGCCCCCTGGCTCATCTTGAGCGTGGCGCCGCTCATGAGCGACATCGTGTCCGACAGCCCCGCCCCCGTGGCCCGGATCCTGCCGAGCATTTCCCGAAGATTGGCCGACATGGTGTTGATGGCGTTGCCGAGCTCGTCGATCTCGGTCCGGCCCTTGATGGGGATCTCCCGAGAAAGGTCGCCCGCCGCCATGATACTGGCCGTTTTCGACATCTCGCTGATGGGCCGCGTGATGCCGCGGTCCATGAAGAGCGAGACGAGGGCGACGGCGGCAAGAAAGCTGACGAGGCCAACGAGGAGAGACCACAAAAGCAGGCTCCGCACCCGAAGGTTGATAGCCTCTTGCTTGAGCGCTATCCGGAGGACGCCGATTTTTTTCCCGTCGGGACCGGAGAGGGGAATAGCTCTCTCGTAGTGGCCGCCCTTCTGGTCGCTGAAATGCTGGACCAGCGGCTCATTCGCGGCAAGGGCCTTCTTGCTCGCCTCGTCTCCCGGCGTCGTGTTTTCCACGGCGCGGTCGCTGGCGTAGAGGACTTTGCCCTCGGCATCCATGAGCATCGCGTACGAGAGCTCGCGGTCCTCATCCAAAAGGCCCCGCAGCTTGTCTCCCATGCCCTCGAGCGCATTGAGTGAAAGGCCGAACCCTACCGCCTTGCGGATGTCCTTGTGAATTTGTTCGGCGAGGGCGGTCGTCCTGCCCATGAGCGCTTCCTCATACCGGCTCCTTGCAACGGCGGCGTTGATGAGCGTGTTCACCAGCATTGCCAGGAGCAGAATGCCGCCGGTAACCAGGACAGCCCGGGTTTTCAGGTTCATGGCAGCCGTCAGTTTCATTTGATCACCCTGGTCGCGTCCGTGATGAGATCGAAGGGCACCTTGAGCCCCATGGTGCCCGCCTCCTTGAGGTTCAAGACCAGCTCCACGAGCTTGGGCACCTCCGAGGGGAGGCTGGCAGGTTTTTCACCCCGCAGGAGGCGAGCCGTAAGTCTGGCTGCGGCCTCTCCCTGCTCCGTCGCGCTCGGGGCAAGGCTCAGGATGACGCCGTGTTCTGCTGTGCCGCCGAGCTGACTGATGGTGGGGGCGTTTGCGGCATGAGCGTTTTTCACGACCGCATCGAGGGCCTCGTTCACGACGGAGCTGACCGAGATCAAAACCGCGTCCGCCTTGCCGGCGAAGGAGAGCTTCTTGGCGTCTTCCGTTTTCTTCACGGACATCCTTACCGTCTGGAACCCGTATTGGCCCTCGAGCTGGGCTAGCTCCTCCGCCTGCTTGACCGAATCAGGCTCCAGCTCGTTGTAGACGATGGCAAGCTTGGTAAAGGGCACCATTTTTTTCAGGTACTTGAGCAGGCTGGTGAGCGGCACTTTCGAACTGATGCCGGTAACATTCCTGGCCGCGACGCCGCAGGCAGCGGGGTCATAGACGCCGGCAAAAACGAGCGGCACGCTCTTTGTCTCCTTGATGGCGGCCAAGGCCGCGGGAGCGCCATAGGTGACGAGCACATCGACCTCGGCGACCACCAGTTTCCGGGTCGCGTTCGTCCACGACATCGGGTCCGGGGAAGGCATCTGGAGCAGCGTGTCGATCTTTCGGTGATCAAGGCCCTCCCTGGCAAGCTCAGCGACGAAGGCCCTGTGGATTTCCTGGTAATATCCGATGTTCCCCGACATGACCACTCCGACCGTCTTCTCCGCCGCGAACGCGGGAATCCCGCCCAGGAGCATCGCGCAGAACAGTATATACAGAGTCCTTCTCATCATTCCTCCCGCTACCATTTCACGTGCAGCATGGCCAGAGTGGTGTCCACCCTGCCATCCTGTGTGTTGTTGATCTTGTCATCGTAGTGCCGGCGTTGAAACCGGAGTTCGCCGCCGGTGTTTCTGCTGAACTGTATTTCGACGCCCACGAAATAAATGTCTTCAACTACTTTCATGTCCGAGAGGACGTCGATGCCCGTGGTATTGGGAACGGAGCCGTTGAGCCTGAAGCTGCCGCTCGAGTAGCTCTTGCTCGCCTCGGCGGTCAGCGTGGTCCCTTCTCCGACGGACTGGCTCGCAGACAGCGAGAAGACCTGCGCCTTGTCCCCGTAGGGCACGCCGTCTTCGATGGTGAATGCGCCGGACAGGTCGGTGAACGTCAGGGTTTCAGACGTCCTGTTCTTGAAATACAGGTAGCTTGCCGTCACGGAGGAGCGTCTGCCGACGAGGTACGTAACGCTGCCGAGCGCCTGATCGCGGTCGGTCTTCCTGCTGCCGCCCGCCAGCGGGGCCGTCAGATCGTCCCGTTTTTCCCTGACGCCGCCGTAGCTCACGAGGGCGATGACTTTCGAGACGGGCGTCCAGGTGACGGTGGCCTTGCCGGAAGCGACCCGGTCCGGGTCGTCGGCGTATGCCGGGTCCGCGACCTGGGTGGCTGCGATATCCGCCCGCAGGGAGAGTTTGCCGGATAACCGGTAGGATATGCCGAGCTTCTCCGTGGTTTTCAGGGTCCGATGGGAGACGTCCCATTCATTGGGCCCTGTCCCTATCTGCGCAGGCGCGATCTGGAGCGGCGTGAATGGGGCCCCGTGCGACGCCTCACGTTCGGTCACTTCGACCGCGTACTCGCCTCTGACGACCACGCTGGTGGTCATGCGGTAGCGGAATGCCCCGGTCAGGACATCCCGCGTCGAAGAGATGGGAACGCGGACGTTGAAGGTGCTGCCGAGCCCCGGCACGGTCACGGTGTCCGGAGTGCTTAACGAGAGGTCGTAGTGCCGGTACTTCAGGAAGAACAAGAGGCCCGGGGCCGGTGTGATCGTCAGGTCGCCGGCCGCGTTCCGGAAGTCGGCCGTTGCGCCGCTGTCCACGTTCTTCTTGTCGCCGCTCGAGTAGGTCACCGCGGCCACGATCTTTCCCGTGTAGGAGGTGTGCAGTTTGACCGTATCGGAGGACGACTTCAGTTCCGGTACCAGGTTGTGCGGCGCCGTAAAGAGAGGATAGACGTCAAAGAGGACCTTGTCCACGATCGATTGAAACTTCTTTTCCGAGTGGCTGTAATCGACCTCGACAGGCCCGAGGTGGCTGTTCGCTCCGACCAGGACCTCCTGGGAGTTCCAGTCGATTTGTCGGGTTTGGGAAACCTTGTCCAGTCCGCCGGTAAAGCCGCGCAGAAATATCTGCTGGACCTTGCCCTCGCGGTCCGACGTCGTGGCGCTCGCGTAGAGGTGGAAGGGGAAGTCGGGAATCTTGAATCTGACGAACCCCTTGCGAACCTGGCTCTCGATGCCGTATTGGTCCGTCGGGATTGAGGTCGGTGAAACTCGGGCTGGGCGTCGTCGGGTCGTCGACGCCCAGGCTGAAATGGTCGAGATTGTGGAACATGCCCCGGGTGAGGAGGTCCACCACGAAGACGTCGCGATAGGCGTAATCCATCTCACCGAAGTAATCCTTCCGGTTCAGATAGTTCATGTCGAGAGAAAACCGGTTCGGCAGCGGGTACCACTCGGAGTGCAGGACGCCGCCGGGGGATGATTCGAGGAACTCGTACTCGCCTGCTCGGGAGCTCCGGTCCTGCGATACCCAGTTGTAGCTCGGCCCGATAAAGCCTGTAAATGTCTGCTCCCCGGGTTCAAGCTCCCGGACGGCCTCTGCCGAATCCTGCGCCATGGCCGACGAGGCCCAGATCAGAAACATGAGCGCGAGAATAATATGTTTTTTCACGTCGAGCCTCCTATTGGGTGAATCTGCCCTGGCCGGAAGGCGAAGGCAGGTCCGTGCCGTGGATCTGTGAGTGGCAGTCGGTGCAGCGCGTGTAGTACGCCTGCTTGATCTCCGGAGTCGTCGTACTCCCGATCTGGTGCGACGGATGGCACTGCAGACACAGGAACGGTTCGCGCAGGATCAGCAGGTTGTTGTTCACCGAGCCGTGCGGCGTATGACAGGCCCGGCAGTCCTCGGTCAGATCGGCGTGTTCGTACACGAAGGGGCCTTCTTTTTCGGCATGGCACTGCGTGCAGGTCTCCTTGACCGTCTCCCGCCGCAGGCTTTTTTCGTTGGCGCTTCCGTGCGGGTCGTGGCAGTCGGTACAGAAGACTTTTTTCTCGGGGACCGGGTGATGGTTCGGCAGCGTGAACGCCGCCTTGACGTCGGCATGGCACTTGTCGCACATCTCCGCCATGTCGCGGGGACGGACCTTCAGGTTGGGCCCCGCGTGGATGGGATGGCAATCGGAGCAGGACACGTCGGCGACGCTGTGAACGCCCGCGTTCCAGTTGTGGAGGTTGAAGGTCGCGTTTGCCGTATGGCACTTGAGGCAGATGAGCGACTTGGCCTGGGCGGGCAGGTTCTTGATATCGATGAAGGTCTTGAAGTCGCAGGCCGTCTGTTTGTTCGCCATGGCGTCCGCGGCAAGGCGTTCGGGAGTGAGCGGATCGATCGCGAGGCTCCCCGGGCCGTGGCAGCTCTCGCAGTTCACGACCGGCATGCCCGACTCCCTC
Source organism: Nitrospirota bacterium (assembly GCA_963741205.1). GTDB lineage: Bacteria > Nitrospirota > UBA9217 > UBA9217 > UBA9217 > JAJYKN01. Next base: position 38,559 of record CAVUHW010000050.1, on the reverse strand, counting down.
GAGAGCTGAGCGCCCATGGTGGACAGGTCGAAATAGCGGCGGATCGTATCGTGGGCGTGGCAGGCCTTGAGGCAGGCGTCCGTGCCCACGTAATCCGCGTCGAGCCGCCCGGCGATCATTTTTTCGTACTCCTTGATCGGCAGGATGGGCCGCGACTCCTTGAGCACCGCGCACCCCGCCGCAAAGAAGACGGCGAGCAGCGCGAGTGCCAGCAATTTTTCCCGCATCAAAAATCGTGTCATGTGGCTGAGACCTCCTTTACTTCCAGTGTAGGTTACGGACGTTCTGCGGCGACGCCGTTGAGCACGCCGTTCGGCAGAAGATAGGCCTTTGCCCCGTCGCACCACGTCGGCGGCTGCGCGGCGTTGCAGACGGCGGTGAGCGTCGTTCCTACCGAAAAATTGAGCAGATTATCGTCGAGCCAATCGATGGAATCATACAAGAGACGCTTCACGTAGTAGCGGTTGTGCGCATAGGCCCCGGGATCGTGCCGGAAGAGGTTGAAGTTGAAGGCCGCGCCCATGTTGTTTTTCCCGCTGACAGCGCCCGTGGCGTCCGTATCAGGCAAGGGGAAGGGGGCCGGTCCCGAGGTCGTCAACCAGTTTTTCACCGCGTCGCCGATGATGGTATAGGCAGCGCCGCCGGCAGGAGTAGACGGGCCGGCATAGGGAGACTGGAGCGTGAGCTGTGTCGCGCTGTCCCTGGATTTGACGGCGTAATAGAGACCGTCGCTGTCCACGCGGAACCGGTCTTTGACCGGCGTGGACGCTGCGCCGGATATTGTCGCCGGGAACGACCCGGTCAGATTCGTGACGATGGTGGACCCGGTCGTGACCGACACGAGGCCGGTGTTGCTCCGGAGTGTGTAGAAATAGGGGCTGGCGTCGGCGAAGAAGTAGCCGCGTTTTTCCAGCTGGTCTTTGATGCGCCTCGAGGGCGGTATGTGAACAGTTCCCGTCTGCTCTCGGACGAGGTCGAGCATGAGGACGTCGTTCGGACCGTGGCACTGGAAGCAGACCCCGCTCGCGATGCCCGTGATGGTGACTGTTTCTCCGGATTTTATCGCGGCTCACCGGAAGAAAGATGTGGTTGCCGTTCTTGTTCGGCCGCGACATGTGGCAGCCGATGCAGGGGCCGTTCGAGCCGGTATCGGGGGCGTCCGGGGTCCCGATTTTATCATGCTTGTAAATATCGACGTTGGCATAGTCCCTCGCCCCGAACGTATATCCCGTGACCCGTGAAGATCGTTCCGCCGGCTGTCAGGTAGTGGGAGTTGATGAACGAGATGTTCTGGAAGGTCGTGAGCGTCGGCCCGGACAAGACCGCGTTCTTGATGGAATCTCCGCTTTCTCTCCCGGTGTGGCAGGCCATGCAGACGTTCGATCCCGCGAGATCGGGATAGGTATGGGAAGATTGACCATAAGTGATGCCGCCGGAAACGAAGTCGTAATTCGCGGTTATCGGTCCGGGGTTCCGCAGAGTGCCCCGAATGTCCGTGTGGCAGCCATTGCACTTGAGCATCTCCGGCTTGAAGTCGGGGGTATAGGGCACAAGGGCCACCTGGCCGTTCCTGATGGCCGTCGCTGTATTCACATCTCCTGTCCTGATGGCATCGGCATAGGCAATAAATCCGGTGGTCGTGTGGCACCTCTGGCAGGGCCTTCGGTCGCTGGGGCTCGCCGTGGTTCCGCCGCATGCCGTCGTGCTCGTTCCGTCGCAGGACCAGTTGTAGTGCGCCCAGGCGCTGCTGAAAAAGCCCTGTTGCAACGGCGGGCCGAGTGGAGCGCTTGACGATGGATCTTCCTTGGCGCCCTGCCGGTCTGCATGGGCGGACTGGGCCCACTCGCGGTTGATCGTCGCGCTTTGGTGAGGGTTGTGGCAATTGGTGCAGACCTTTTCGCCGGAGAAATCCATGGAAAAGCCGAAGATGGCGATGAAATCCGCCGGGGTGTGGTGCGTGTTGATGCCGTCGGTATTGGTCCAGTCGCTCTTCCTCGCAAAGTGCGTGCTGGTGATGCTGTTCGCATTGGAGCTGGTACCCCCGGCCACGACGAGCGGGTCGCTCCCGCCTGCGTCATGCACGGCGGTTGCAGGCGTGTTGGCCGGGTCCACCGGGTCCAGAAGCTCATGGCATCGGGAACAGGTCGCGAACTGGGCCGATACCTGAACCGTGCTCGCCGTGCCGATGACGCCGGCTGGCGCGCTTGCAAAACCGATCGGGCCGGTGCCTCCCGCGTCCGCGTGGAGTTCTCCGGGGCCGTGGCAGGCCTCGCAGCCAACGACGGGGCGCGGAACGTTCCCGGTGTAGCCGGCCACGAGTTTACCGCTGTCGCCGTTCGGGTCATGGCAATTCGCGGTGCAGCCTGCGATCTGGGACAGCGCGGGAACGCCGGGGCTGTCCAGGGCGCCTGCGGGATCAAGGTTCGCGTGCTTGCTCGCCAGCCAGTCCGCGGTGACGACGGTATGGCAGGTAGTGCACACGTTCATGCCCACCGCCACAGCCCCTGCCTGGCTGGGAGCGGTCGCAGGCGACGTCGATTTTTTGTTCGAATTGGCGCAGGCCCCAAGCAGGGCCGTCGCCAGGAGCAATGACGTCAGCACCACGGCACTGCGGTGTAGCGTGTCTTTTTTCATACTCTCTTCCTCCCCCCTTAATCGATTGCGGATTGTAGATTGCAGATTGCGGAATGAAAACCTGAAAAAGCAACAACCGGATCAGGTGGTTAAATTCCGCAATCCGCAATCCGAAATGCAGAAATTTAAACTCCCACGGCCTTCGTCAGGTCCAGGAGAATCACCAGTCTGTCGTCTTTGCGGACGATGCCGCGAAGATACTCCGCGCCCTGTTCGACGTTTTCCGGCGGCGGCTTGATCCCTTCGGGCATGATCTTGAGCACCCCGGTTACGCGGTCTACCAAAAGCCCCACATCTTCATCATCGGGGCTTACGACGACGATGCGCGCCCGATCGTCGCGGGCGCATGGGGTGAGGCCGAGCCGCCTGCCGAGATCGATGACCGTAAGCATGGTGCCCCGGAGCGATGTTACCCCGAGAATGTATTCGGGCGTGTTGGGGACCGCGGTCAGTTCGCGGATCTTCAACACCTCCCGCACGTCGTCCACCAGGACGGCGTACTCCTCGCCGCCCAGGCGGAACGAGAGCAGCTCTATTTCCTTCGAGGTCTCTTTCGCGTTCTCATCGCCGGGCGTTTCTCCCTGCACCGCGGCCACGGGGATCGCGGGCGCGGAGGGCGCCGGAGCCGAGGGTGGCGCGGCCGGCGCAGGAGGCTGCGCAGCCGGCGCGGCCGCGGGCATAGCGGGCTCGCAAGGCGCCGGCGTTTCGTCCGCGCCGGCAGGCCCTGGCTCCGCCGGAGATGCCGGTTCCGGCTCCTGCCGGGACTTTGATTTCTCCGCCGCTTTTTTTCGTGCTGCGAGGATGTCCATAGTCGCTTCGCTCCAGTTGCAGTTCAACGAGGCGACGACGCGAGTTGCGAGAATGCTTAGAACCGTCATACCTCGTCCATCGTCCATCGTCCTTCGTCCGTCATTCTTCTTCCACCACGCTCTCGATGATCTCCGATCCGATCGTCCGGGCTTCCCTCCCGAAGCCTTCAAGGAGCGCATTGCCCGCAATGATGTTGATGCGGCGGGGGATGCCGCCCGAGTGCTCGTACAGGAGTGCTATCGCCTGATCGTCGAAGAGCGGCGCGGACCTGCCTGCCACCTCGAGGCGGTGCCGCACGTATGCCTCTGTCTCTTCCCGGTCGAGCGGCCCCAGATGATACTGCATCCCGATGCGCTGCCGGAGCGCCCGGTACGGCTTGCGGTTCAGGCGATCGCGCAGTTCGGTCTGGCCGATGAGGACGACCGCGAGCAGATTGCGGTCGTCGAGCTGAAAATTGGTCAAGAGCCGCAGCTCCTCGAACGTCGCCTTGCCCGGGATGAGCTGGGCCTCGTCAATGATGATCGCCGGCCGCCTTCCCGCCTCGTAGAGCTCATAGAGCTTTGCGTTGATCCCCTCCAGGATCCCGTGCCGGAACCGCGACACATCGTCCATGCCGAGGCGCAGGGCAACGGTGCGCAAAAGCTGCGACGGCGAAAGCCGCGGGTTGATGATCAGCACGGGGTGGAAGCTCGCGTCCAGCCCGTCGATGAACGCCCGGGAGAGGGTCGTCTTGCCCGACCCGATCTCGCCCGTCAGGAGGACGATGTCCTGCTCCTCGATTGCGTGCTGAAGCCGCGCGAGCGCCTCGGCGTGCTTCGGGCTCTGGTACAGGAACCGCGGGTCGGGCGTCTTGCTAAACGGTTTTTCCCTGAGTCCGTAAAATTCTTCGTACATAGTCTTAGACAGTCATCTAAGCACAGATCGAACTCCAGAAGACAAACACGTTTGCATTGTCCCTTCGACTTCGGATTTTCTGTCCTCTGTCATTCTGTCATCTGACTGCCTCTGACCACTGTTCTTCTTCAACGCCCCGTCGATGAGCGACTCGACATCCAGCACGAGGACTACGCCCCTGCGGTCGCCCAGTTCGGTGGCCCCCGCAATGCCCGGGATGTCCGCCAGCCGTTTCCCGAGGGGCTTGATGACGATCTCCTGCTGGTCCCGGAGGTTGTCGACGATGATCCCCATCCGTCGCTCGGCCAGGCCGACGAGGACGACATAGAACTGATCGCGCTCGCGCTGTTCCGGGAGATGGAATACGCCGCGCGGTCCGGAGAAGGGGCACGGTATCTTCCCGCACTGCCATCACCTCCCGCCCCTCGACGGTCTCGATCTGCGCCGACGTGACCTGCTGGATCTCGAGCACCGAGCTCAAGGGTATGGCGAAGGTCCGTCCGCCGGCTTCGGCGATCAGCGCTTTGATGATGGCGAGCGTGATGGGGAGCGTGAGGGTGAACGTGGTGCCGGCCCCGGGCTCGGTCCGGATATCGATCATGCCGGAGAGCTTGGACACGTTGCGCTTGACCACGTCCATGCCGACGCCGCGTCCCGATATCTCGGTCACGGTCTCGCGGGTCGTGAATCCGGGAAGAAAGATAAGGTCCAGGATTTCCCTGCGGTCCGTGCACAGTATCGAGGCCGTGGTCCGTCGCCAGGATTCCTTTTTCCACCGCCTTGGCCGCGATCCTGGCCGCGTCGATGCCGGCCCCGTCGTCCTCGATGGTAATAACGACGTGGTTGCCCTTGGGGAACGCGGTCAGTTTCACGCTCCCCCGTTCCGGCTTGCCGAGCCGTTTTCGCTCGTCGGGAGTCTCGATGCCGTGGTCGATGGCGTTCCGGATGAGGTGCATGAGGGGGTCGGCCAGGTCTTCGATCATGAGCTTGTCGAGCTCGGTCTCCTCGCCGCGCAGCTCGAGATCGATCTCCTTGCCCGCTTCCCTGGCATACATCCTGACGACCTGCGAGAGGCGCGTGAAGATCTGGCCGATAGGCACCATCCGGACCTCGAGGATGCCTTCCTGGAGTTCGTTGAGCCTCCGCTCGAGCCCCCGCTGCGCCTTGTGAAGGTCGACGGACAGGCCCATGAAGCCGTGCATCGTCCGGAGCTCCCGCGCGATCCGGCCGACGATGTTTTTAATCAGGTGCATTTCACCCACGATATTCATCAGGCTGTCGAGTTTGTAAATATCGACGCGGACCGTGTTGCTCGAAGACTTGAGTGTTGTCGTATCCACGCGGGGGCGCGGCTCGTCGGCTTTTCGCGCTTCGGCATAGGAGATGGTCTCGATTTTCAGGTTGGGCGTCGCGATCGCCGATCGTACGGCTTGCGCGGTCTCCTTCGTTCCGAGGACGATGGAAAATCCGATCCCGGTCCCGCCGCCCGCCGTCGGGAGCGTGCAGATGATCTCGCCGTGCTTCTTGAGGAGCTCATTGAGGTCCTTGATTCCCGCCTCGAAACTCAAAAGGTCGAACTCCGCCCTGAGCATGAAGAGGTTCTTTCTCTCCCGGACACATTCGCGGAGACGATGCTCCTCGTACTCGGTCAGGACCTGCAGGATGCCCCGGTCCAGACCGATCAGCTCCGACAGCGGCCGGCCGGAGGAGGCTGACGGTTTCTTTTTAATGAGATCGTCGATGCGTTCCAGGGCCGCCTGTATGTCCTCGAACGGCTGTTTGCCGCCGGCCTGATGCACGAGCCTGCCCAGGAGGGCCACCGTCTCCACGAGAACGTCGATGGCGCTTCGGCTTAAGTCCACCTTGCCCAGGCGAAGTTCGTCGAGAAGAAACTCAAGCTTGTGCGACAGCTCCGAAGGCTCCTTGAGGCTGAACATGCCCGCGAGCCCCTTGAACGAATGGACGGCCCGGAACAGGGCATTGACCCGGTCGGGATCGCTCCCGCCCCCGGCCTGCGCGGACTCGAGCGCGAGCAGCGACTGGTTCGCCGTCTCCAGGATGTCCTCCGCCTCGGCGAGAAATTCATTTATGGAATGGTTGGGCTTTGCCATGGTATCATTTCCGATTGCGGAATTTCGGCATTCGCGGCACCGCTTGGTACGGCCATTGCGGAATGCCTGCAGTCCGTACGGCATGCCGTCTGTACCGTTTTTCATTCCGCAATCCGCATTCCGAATTCCGCATTTCTACTTCCCCTCCAGCACCTGCCTGACCACTGCAAGCAGATCTTCCTTTTTGAACGGCTTCACGATATAACCCGCAGCCCCGAGCGCGATGCCCCGCTTCTTGTCTTCCTCCGATTTTTCCGTGCTCACGATGACGAGGGGGATTGCGCTATAGGTCGGGTTTGACTTCACATAACCGATCAGTTCCAGGCCGTTGATATCGGGCATATTGATGTCGGTAATGATAAGATCGAATTGTCTCGTAGGGAGTGTCTTGAGCGCCTCGAATCCATTGCCGGCCTCAGACGCGAAAAAACCTCCGGCCTCTTCGAGCGTCATCCTGATCATGGAGCGAATGGCCTTGGAGTCTTCGACGATAAGGACATTCTTCATTTTTTCTCCTTCTGAAGTTCGGCGAGGCGCTTCTCTAAAAGCGCCTTCTCCAGTGCCATGCCTGCCTGGTTCATGAATATCTCGAGGATGTCCGCGCCCCGAAGGGGCTTGCCTTCCGGCAGGTTGTCTCCGTAGACGATCAGGGCGATTTTCCCGTCCACGATGAGCGGTATCGCCAGGACCGTCTCGGGCACGGCGCCGCCAAGTTCGGTAGCCAGATAAGTGTTGCATTCATTCTGCTCGAGGCGACCCGCGTAACTGCGCCGGGTTTCCATGATGGTAAGGAACAAGGAGGGCTTGTTGAGGGGGACCTTGATATTTCTGACGACCTGGTCCGCGGATTTGCCCTTCAGTTCGATGCCGAACTGACCGAGGCCGCGCACCTCGTCTTTTTTTACCATGAACAGGACGGCGCGGTTCACAACCTCGCTCGCGTACCGGAGGATCAGGAGCGTCACCTCGGCCGTGGCGGTCGGGAAGCGGAGTTCGTCGAACATGGATCTGAGCGTCGCGATCTCGTGGCGCGAATCTTCTTTCTCGATGCGGGCGCGGAATTCTTCCTTTGCCGGTTCGAGGCTCACATGCGGGGCGGCCGGGGGTCTCTGCGGCTGGGGCGCGGGTTGGCGCGGCGGGGCGCGGGCCGGGGCGCGGCTGCCCCGGGCTTTTTCTCGTCCTTTCGCCTCTCGTCGAGGATGCGCGTCCCTTCCATGAGCAGGTATTCGGCGCTGATGCCGGACTTGAGGAGGAATTCCTGTGTGTCGATCTCGATCTTGTCTTTGGGAGCGATCTCGCCGAGTTCGAAGTTGAAGAAACCCTCTTCCCATGCGAGCAGGTCAAAGATGATTTCCTCGATCTGCTTGCGCACAACGGTCTCGAGGGTCTGCGCGGTACACCGCCCCTATCTCCACGAGGATCATGCCCAGCGGCGTATCGGACTTCTGTTTCTGGAGCGCCAACGCGCGCGACAGGGACGCTTCGTCGAGCATGCCCTGTGAGACGAGTATGTTGCCGAGGGAGTCGCGGATGCTATCGCTGGCCGCCTGGATCACCTGGCCGCTTTTGAAAACGACCATGCCAGTCCCTTTGCGGCTGCGCACGATCAGGGTCCCGGTTTTTTTACTCAGACTGATGATCTGGAAGATGTCGGGTAACGCGAGGTCTTCCAGCCTGCCGACGAGGCTCATGCATTCTCCCCAATACGAAATCCCCCGAGATTATATCAGTTTGAGTTATAATTGCAAGATTAATTCACGAGTTAGGCAGGGCGAGGGAGGGACGCTTGAAAGCGCAGTTCAGGGGGAGTGAACAGCCGGTTTTGCGGCACCCGGATTCTTTTTTTCACCGGTTATTCCCGAAAGTATCTATCGGAAATCAGGTTTTTTATGGAGCGAGACGGCCTTGTGTTTACCCAATGGACCGACGCACGGCCGTCTACGTGCTGCGGAAATTTTCAAACTGAAGCTCGATGCCGAACTCTTTGCCTTTCAAAAGCTGGATGACCGACTGGAGGTCGTCCCTGCTTTTGCCGGATACGCGGACCTGATCGGCCTGGATCGCCGCCTGCACCTTGATCTTGGAGTCCTTGATCGCCTTGACGATCTCCTTGGCCTTGTCAATCGGTATGCCCTGCTGCAGCGAGATCCGCTGTCTTACGGTCCCGGCGAGGGCCGCCTCCACTTTGCCGTAGGACAGGTTCTTGACCGGCACGCCTCGCTTCACGAGCTTGGTCTGGAGGATGTCGATCACGCTCTTGAGCTTGTACTCGTCGTCGGAGACGATTACCAGCGCGTCCTTCTCCTGGGTTATGCCGGACTTGCTCCCCTTGAAGTCGAACCGCTGGCCGATCTCCTTCATCGCCTGCGTCACCGCGTTCGTCACCTCGGACATGTCGATCTTTGAAACGATGTCGAATGAGTTTTCTGCAGCCATGGTTACCTCCTATAAGGAAAATCTGGAATCACAGGAAGATCAGAAGATTCCAAGACCAGAAGAATTCCCATTTGAATTGCACTTTTGACTCTATTTTCCTGACTTCTCATTCTTGGAATTCTGATTACTGTTCTATAATCTCCGTCCCCTTGGGCGGTTTGAAGATAAAAAGCCGGTTGTCGACAATCTCGCCCTCGCGGACGTCCGTCAAGGCGAGCTCCGTCATGTTCCCCGACTTGTCGAAGATGGTAAGACCCGTGATGCGGCCGGCATCGTCGGTCCGCATTTCCAGCTTCTTCATCGCCGCCCCTTGCTTCTTGGGCAGGAGTTCAAGCGAGCGGGGGGCCTTCGGATCGGGCTGGAGCACGTCGAAATCGTCCCGGATATGCGCTGCGCCGAGCAGGAACGCCACGGGAATATTCATCTGCTGCACGTCCGCAAAGGTCTTCTTGACCAGTTGCTCGCTTTTTTTCGAGTAGAACATCGCTGTCTTGCCGTCGACGAGAATGACCTGGCCGTTCGTGTAATCGAGCCGCAGCCTTCCCGGCTTCTTGATCGACAGCGTGCCTTCGAATTTCTGTGACTTTCCGATTGCCTTCAGGTGGTTTGTCTGCGTCACCTTTGCCGAGAGCTCGTTCACGCCGCCGTAGTGTTCCTCGACGGATGCGACCGCCTCCTGGGCGGTCTGCGCGCCGGCGGCTCTTGACGCATACGGCGAGGCAAGAAGCAGGAGGAAGGCAAGGGCAACACGTAGTGGTGTTCTTTCGGCAAGAGTATGATCGATCATGGCGTTCTCCGATGACGGGCATCATAGCATAAATGGAGGGGGATGAGAAGATGGAAAGATTTCGTTAAAGTCCCAGAGCTTGCTTCACGCGGCGCACAATCAGCTCCGGCGACTCTGCGATGTCAACAGCAACCGACTGTACGGGCTCTTCCAGAATATCGAATTGGCTCTCAAGGAGGTCTGCCTTCATGTAGTGCCCGCGCCGCTTTTCCATGCGCTCCCGGATGAGGCCGCGGCGTCCCTTTAAATATACGAAGCGTACCGCCGTACTTTTTCCGACAAGGGCATCGCGATATGCCTGCTTGAGAGCTGAGCAGGCGACTACGGCTGACCGGCCCTCCCGTTCGAGTGCGCAGACGAGCTGCGACAGCGCATCAAGCCAGCCGGCGCGGTCCTCGTCGGTCAGCGCCATGCCCTGCGTCATCCTTTGAATGTTGGCAGACGGATGAAAGTCGTCCCCGTCGTAAAATGGCCACCCCAGCGTTTCAGCGAGAAGCCGCCCGATGGTCGTCTTTCCGGAGCCGGAAACGCCCATGACAACGATGATCACGAATTGTCCTTATATCGATTTGAGAACGACGGAACTGAGCGACCACGGGCAGCGCCAACAACGCCTCGAATTCACCCCTGACGTTCATCGCTGCCCGTGGTTCGCTCCAGTGATTTTGTTAGGCTCTCGCACATTGATTCGTCACTCGATTAAGGTGAGTGAATAAGCCCGATGATGTTGCCATCAGCGTCCTTTACGGATGCAATCAGCCTTCCGCCACCGACATCTTTGATCTCTTGCTGTACTTGTCCGCCAGCGTCGAGCAGCAATTGCAGACCTTTCTTAATGTCGTCCACGTGATAGTAAGCGGTCATGCCGTGCTTGTGGCCATTGGGATCTAAACCTATTTCTTGGTCTCCAACCCGAAAGCCAACATAATACGCTGCATCCGCATAAGGCGCGACACCCAAAAGCTTGCTGAAAAGCGCCTTCGCTTGAGCGATGTCTTTGACGGGATAGATGACTGTTCTGATACCTTGATTCATGAGAACCTCCTTTCATTGGTTGTTGTCATTGAGGCCGAATGCTCGCCTAACGAGTCTGTAGAATAAGCCACTATACGTATTAAAATGAGCCTAACTAACCATACTTACAAGTCCCCAAATAGCCCGAAATGGCCTTTTCCTATAGACTCAACGCCGCCGTGAGGGGCGCGGTTTTCAGCGACCCTCTCGACGGCGAGGTTGGGATCAAGCATCATTGTTACTCGGTAGGATATTAGGCATGCGCGAGGGCGCGTATACCGGCAAGTCGCTTGCCGATACTCGCTTTTGCAATCTTAAGGTCGTAGGCCGCCTGAAGATTGAGCCAGTATTGCGGGGTCTGGTTGAATGCGCGACCGAACAACAGTGCCAGTTCTGCTGTCATCGGGCGATCGCCCTTGATGACATGGGCAATCCGCATAGGCGAGACGCCAATTGATCGTGCGAATTCCGCTTGCGATAATCCCATCTCACCTAGAATTTCTGCCAGGAACTCTCCCGGATGAATAGCAGGCAAACCATTCTTAATCATGTTCATATCTCCTCTTTGGATCAGCAAATGCCGCCTGTTGCAGAAGTATAAGGTGTGATGCCTAACCAGTAATTGAGTACTTTGTGCACTTTATCACGCTTATTCTTATAGTGTCAAGCAAACCAAGCCCCAAACACCCCACACCCTACCATCTCCCGCTGAGGGAAAGGGAAAAAGGCGAGGGAGGGGCTGCGACTCGTTGGTCGCCGTCATTCTTGACATTGTCATCGGCCGAGCTTATCATGGCGAGTCATGGAACCTCAGGCGAAAGCCGGCGATGCCGCAGTTCATCAAACCCTCCGCACGGTCTTCGGTTTCCCGTCCTTCCGGCCGAACCAGGAGCTAATCGTAAACCACATCCTCGCGGGTCGCGACGTCTTTGCGGTCATGCCCACGGGCGGAGGCAAATCCCTGTGCTACCAGCTTCCTTCCCTCCTGCGGGCAGGGAACGGCCGTCGTCATCAGCCCGCTCATCTCCCTCATGAAGGACCAGGTCGACGCGGCACGGGAAAACGGCATCGCCGCGGCGTTCCTCAACAGCTCGCAAAGCCCGCAGGAGATGTCCGATGTCTTCCGCGGGCTCAAGGGAGGCGAGGTCAAGCTTCTCTACATTGCGCCCGAGCGTTTCGCCATGCCGCAGTTCACTGAGACCTTGAAGGGCCTCTCCCTTTCGCTCTTCGCCATCGACGAGGCGCACTGCATTTCAGAGTGGGGACACGACTTCCGGCCCGACTATCTCGCCCTCTCCAGGATTCCGGAGCTGTTCCCCAAAGTCCCCGTCGCAGCCTTCACAGCCACGGCGACGGAGAAGGTACAGCAGGACATCATCCAGAAGATCGGCCTCCGGACACCCCACGTCGTGCGCGCGTCCTTCAACCGTCCGAACCTCTTCTATCAGGTAGAGCCCAAGGCGAGGGTGGAGCAGCAGCTCTGGGAATTCCTGAAAACACGGCACGGAGAATCGGGGATCGTCTACCGGACGACCCGTGACGCGGTCGCGGCAACTGCCGGATTCCTGGCATCCCAGGGCATCAAGGCGTTGCCGTACCATGCGGGCCTGTCCGCGGAGGTGCGCGAAAGGAACCAGGAGGCCTTTAACAAAGACGAGGTGTCGGTGATCGTGGCGACCATCGCCTTCGGCATGGGCATCGACAAGTCGAACGTCCGGTTCGTGGTCCACGCCGATCTCCCCAGGCATATCGAGGCCTATTATCAAGAGACGGGCAGGGCGGGCAGGGACGGAGAGCCCGCGCTTTGCCTGCTCTATTTCAGCAGGGGGGACATCCCGAAGATCCGGTATTTCATCGACAAGATGCCGGATGAAAAGGAGCGCGCCATCGCCCTGGAGAAGCTGAACCAGACCGTGCGCTTTGCGTCCCACAACGTCTGCCGGAGAAAGCAGCTCCTGTCCTTTTTCGGCGAGGCCTACCCCGGGAATAATTGCGGGACCTGCGATATCTGCAGCGGAACGGTTAAGCAAATCGACATCTCCACGGACGCCCGGATACTCATGTCGGCCATGGCCCGGACCAATGAGCGTTTCGGGATCGTCCATATCATCGACATCGTCATCGGGGCAGTCACCACGCGCATGAGGGAACTGGGGCACCATGAGCTTAAGACCTTCGGCGCGGGAAAAGACAAAGACAAGAACCACTGGCGCTTCATTGTGAACGAGCTCCTTGCGCAGGAGCTTATCAAACAGGACGGGGACCGCTATCCGGTCTTGAAACTCACGCCCAAGGGCGCGGCGGTCCTTACGGGAAAAGAAGAGGTGTTCGGACTCAGGCGCGAGGAGGGGAAAACGAAGGAGCGGCGAAGGAGAACCGCGGAAGGCGGATGGTATGACGAGGCGCTCTTTGAGCGGCTTCGCATGATCCGGAAAAGGATCGCCGACGCCAACCGCGTGCCTCCCTATGTGGTTTTCTCAGACAAGACCCTCCATGAGATGTGCCGGCACGTTCCCGTGACGGCATCGGCAATGCGGCGCATCGCGGGGGTGGGGGACGTCAAACTGGAACGCTACGGCGAGGAATTCATGGCGGCAATAAGGAGCTATACGGAGGGTAGCAGCGGTCGATCGCTCCGCGGTGGGTCCGAGTAGTTACCCTGGATTAATCAAGCGAACCCGGTCATGATCTTCATCGTCTTTCAACTTCACGCCGGAAAGTTTCAAACGAACGGATTCCCTGATAAAATACCCGAGCTTTAAGGCGGCGGTGGAATAGGCAAGGCCGTCGGGCCTGATGTTTGATATGCAATTTCTCCGTTCGTCGGTCAGCCCCGGCTCTGGGCCGTAGGTTATATAGATCCCCATGCTGTCGGGCGAACTGAGTCCCGGTCTTTCGCCGATCATGATCACGCTCAACTTCGCCTTGAGGATGCCCCCGATTTCGTCGCTGACGGCCACTCTGCCCTGCCGGACGATGCAGAAAGGCGAGAGCGTATAGTGCGCGTCCCCCAGGTGAGGCAGGAGCACATCAAGAAACGGCACAAGGTTCGTTTCTATTGCCTTCCCCGAAAGACCGTCGGCGATCACGAGAGCAATATCGTATTCCCCTCGATATTTTGTGAGAAGCGTGACTGATTCCGGGGACAGCCTCCTGCCGAGATCGGGCCTGTGGATATACTCGTTTCGATCTTGTGCCTGTGTCGTCAATTCAACGATAGGCATATGATATTTTTCCAGCGACGTTCTGACCGCGACCGGGTCCATGTCTTGTAATACCGCATCCCGCGCCCGCGCGTGGTCCATTCTGAACCTGAGCAGTTCCGCGGTCGTGAGCGCAATGCCGGCCCTGCCCAATGCTATTCTGGCCTTCGTATACTTCCGCAGCGATGTCCAAGGATCATCATTAACGTTTTTCATGTTGCCGCCTCCGGTTGAATGAAGGTGTCATTCCCGAATGCATCCATCGGGAATCCATCCCCGATTGAACCATTCGAGGACAAGTTTTGAATTTAACCCGGAAAAAGCTATTGGATTCCCGCTCCCCGATTATATCATTCGAGGACAAGTTTCGCGGCGGGAATGACAATCATTGCTGCGAAATTTTATATACTCCCCAGGTAATCCAGGAGATGATGATTCGGCAACGGGGTTTTCGGCAGCAGGTTCGAGTCCACGATGTTCATCTTTACGAGCCACTCCTCGAATTCCGGGGCAGGCCGGAGGCCCAGCACCTTTCGGAGATACAGGGCATCATGAAAGGAGGTGCTCTGATAACCGAGCATGATGTCGTCCGCGCCGGGCACGCCCATGATGTAATTGCAGCCGGCCACCCCGAGCAGGGTCAGAAGACCGTCCATGTCGTCCTGGTCGGCGTCGGCGTGATTCGTGTAGCAGACGTCCGCGCCCATGGGAAGCCCGAGCAATTTTCCGCAGAAGTGGTCTTCCAGTCCGGCGCGGGTGATCTGCTTGCCGTTGTACAGGTATTCGGGGCCGATAAAACCGACGACCGTGTTGATCGAGCATGGGCTTGAATTTTCTTGCGACGCCGTAGGCCCTCGCCTCCAGGGTCTGCTGGTCCGCGCCGTGGTGCGCGTTTGCGGAGAGCGCGCTTCCCTGGCCGGTCTCGAAATACATGACGTTGTCGCCGAGCGTGCCCCTCTTCAGTTCCAGGGCCATGTGACGGGCCTCTTCGAGCATCGCGAGATGGACGCCGAAACTTTTATTGACGGCCTCCGTTCCCCCGATGGATTGAAAGACCAGGTCCACGGGCGCCTTGCGCTTTATTGCCTCCATCGTCGTCGTAACGTGGGCAAGGACGCAGGACTGGACGGGAATGGCGTACTTCTCTCTGAGCGAATCGAGCATCTCCAAAAGGAGAATCGCATTTCCGATATTGTCGGTCGCGGGATTGATCCCGATGACCGCGTCGCCCGCGCCGTAAAAAAGTCCGTCCAGGATGCTCGCGGCGATTCCCTTCGGGTCGTCCGTGGGGTGGTTGGGCTGGAGCCTGACGGACAAGCGGCCTTCCAGGCCGATGGTATTTCTGAACCTGGTTACGACCCTGCATTTCCTGGAAACGGCATATCAGGTCCTGCAGGCTCATGATTTTTGAGACCGCGGCAGCCATTTCAGGGGTGAGGCCCGGGGAGAGGGCCTGCAGGACAGGCGTATCCACCTCGTTTCCGAGCAGCCAGTTTCTGAAATCCCCGACCGTAAGATGGCTTACCGGCTTGAACGCCTCTTTGTCGTGGCTGTCGATGATGAGGCGGGTGACTTCATCCTTCTCGTAGGGAATGATCAGCTCTTCCAGAAATTTCGCCAGGGGAACGTCCGAGAGCGCAAGCTGCGCCGCCGCTCGTTCTTCATGGGACTCCGCGGCTATTCCCGCAAGGCGGTCCCCGGACCGTTCCGGGCTTGCCTTGGCGAGCAGGGTTTTTAGATCCTTAAAAAGATATGTTTTGTGGCCGATTGTATGCTTGTACATCGAGAATGCTATGCTGGGGACACGATGTCCCGGATTGAATCATGCATCCTTCCTCAGGCTTCATTGAAAACACGATGGCACTGCTCGGTGAGGCATTCATAATCCGTCGAAGCGGAAGCCTGCGCATGCATCCGGGTGGAATTTATTTCGTCATAATTGGCCTTCAGCACGGCTACAATCTCCTTGCTGAGGGCCGAACCCCGGGCCATACGATCAAGGACCTTGATCGCGCTTATTTTTGTCATCCCCGGCCGGTACGGGCGGTTTTCGGTTATGGCGGTGAAGACATCCGACACCGCCATGACCTGAGACCCGCGGGGAAGGTCCTTTGACGTCAGGTGAAAAGGATAACCGGAGCCGTCAAGGCGTTCATGGTGAAACGAGGCCCATTTATTGATGACCTGGAATTGAGGAATTGTTTCGAGGATGCGATAGGTATAATAGGTATGATGCCGGATGACGTTAAACTCATTATCCTGAAGCCCGGAAGAGGCTTCTCAAGGATCTCCGATGGGACAGCGAGCTTGCCCAGATCATGAAGATATCCCGCGATCTGCATGAGACGGCAGTCAGCTTCGGTAAAACCGAGCAGCCGTGACAACCGTACCGCAACGGCCGACACCCCGCTGGAGTGGGTCGCCGTGAATGAACTTTTGAAATCGATGATCCTCGAAAATAACCGGGAAAAACTCACCATGTCTTCAGAGGTCAGGCCGATTGTCGCCTGCTTGAACGTTTGCGAGAAACCCGTCTGAAGCGAGGGGGACATGATATCCAGCCAGAAATACTCTTTTGACGCAAGATTGTTGAAGGCATCGACAACGTCCGGCATGAACATCTTGTCCGCTTCTTCCCTGATCCTCCTGCAAATAGAGGGAACCTGGCTGAGCACTTCGTCTTTTTTTTGAATGAGCACGGCTACGCGGTCGGCAAGGTGTAAGATATGGCTGCCGAACGGGACCTGCTCGGCCGTTGAACTCCGCGCCGCTGCCGTGATTCCAGGGAAGATGATGGAATCGTATCATGGGGGCGTACATTGGCCAGGGGCTTAAAAAACCTGAGCAGGGCATAACCTTTTTCGGCATGGGGATGGGGATTTTCCATTTCAAAGGCCAGGATATCCCTTCTTTCCTTCAGCGAAAAAGCCCCGATGTCGTGCAGGGCGCCTGCAAGGACGATTTCTTTCAGTTCGGCGGGCGGGAGGGCCATTTCCATCCCGATACGGCAAGCTATGGACGCAACCTGTTTGTGATGGCTCACCACGGCCGGATCGATAAAGTCCATGGCGTCCGAAAGGCATGCAACCAAGTCAAACAGTCTGATCTTGGAATCTCTGCTCATGTCCGGCTCCATCCATAAAGGGCATCGCTCTTCTCATTATATACGATATGCGGCGGGCACGGCCGTCATTTCGATAGCTCTTTCTGCTCGGACAGGGACGTCATGATGACGGTCGGCACTTGGGGCGCCTCGCTGCCCAGCAAATAATTCACCAACGGCTGGGGAAAAGAATGGTAACAGAGGTCCGCGTTTATGGAGAGCATTCCCTCCGTACCCTCGGGAACAAGGAAATCAAAACTGACATCAGCAGACCCTCGCGGAAGGATCCGGGTGTCGTACAAGATCCGCGTTGCCTTCCACAGTTCGAGCTCGATCTTGTTGCCGTCATCGTCGCCTAATGTGACTTTAAAGATGTGCGTTCCGGGGTCCAAATGCCCTTCGCTGTCGATTTTGCCCAGCCGGTAGAGGACCTTCCCGTTATCATCGAGGACGCTGAAATCTATCCACATTTCCCGCCCTTCGGGAAATCCCGTCGGCAGCTTGTGCCCCGCGCCGGTATTGCTGACCCGGATGTCCACCGTGGCAAGGCCGCCGGGGCGCAGGTTCCGCACGGAGAGAATTTCCATTTTGGCCGCGCCCTGCAGCATTTCCGTCGCCAGTTTTGCATGTTTTTCAGATCCGAACAAAGCCGGCAACAGCGTATTTCCTCCGACGAAGTAGTGCGTAAAAATATGCTCGCGCATCGGGCCCATGATCGCCGCCCGGCCCGGATTTTTTGTATAGCCCGGTCCCGGGGTCATATGACACTCCTGACAGCCGATCCCTTCAGCCGGATAAGGACTGTCCTTCCATTCGTCATAGGTGCGTTCGATCGGCATGCGGTTGATCGGGTGCGTCACGTTATGACAGATGCCGCAAAGCGCCGACGTTGTGTGGAGTTCGGAATACTCGGTGTCATGATAGGGCGACCGGGCGTCTTTAAAGGGACCGAACTTGAGCGGGCGGCCGTATTTGCGGGGAGTGAGCACGAACGGGGCGTTGCCGATGCCTGTTGCCGCGGAAATGTTATGGCAGACCTCGCAGTACACTCCGTTGTTGGCTATCTCGCTCATTTTCTCGCCTGTCGGAGTTGCCTCTCCGGTGGTAAGGCCCACCGGGGTATGGCAGCCGATGCAAAGGTTGTCCGTCAGCCCGTTGGTTGCCTTGCCGGCCAAACGCATGAGCGCGCGATATATCGGGTCATGCCAGGCATTGGAATGCATTGAACCCTTCCACTGAGCATAAATTTCCGTGTGACAGGCCCCGCACGTTTCAGGGGGATCGAACAGATCTATGCTGAGAAGACCTCCTTCGGCAGACGTCCGCGCCCGGGAAGGGTAAAAGGGAGACTTGGTTTTATCAAGGGCTACGCCCGGATCAACATGGCCTGCGTTGTAGAGCGGGTCGAGAATGCGCGGAGAGGAATCATCCCTGTCAGTTCACGGCGGATTCCGAAGCATCTTTTCTTACGATCGAACTCTGCACGCAGCCCGTCACAAACGACAGCAAGACAATGGCAAGCAGCGCCGATCCGAATGGTTTGAACCCACGTATGCCGAACGTGTTCATGATAATCTCCCTTTGAGCATATTCGTCTCAGCGCAGGGACAATGGTATTAACTTGCTCTCCAACGGAGTTAGCTGGACATTTCAATAAGTAGCAATATAAATGCCGGGCTGATCTCACTGAAGAATCCTTTTGTTTAGACGAGGTTAGCGGTGAGGGTGAAGACCAGCGGGTGCACTTTGAATGGACTATTTTGCGTCTTTTGATCATTTTCAGTCAGTGTTTTCTGCCCAAGCAATTCGAACGGCGTTATATCCCGTCGCCCTGAAGGGCCTGTCCTTTCGTTTAGCGTGCTTTTCGTTGACTGTTTCGGGGAACTATGGCATAATCCCGGCGTTTTGACTTTGCAGTATTCCTTGATCCGGGGTAAATCGTTCGAGAGACAATCATGAGCGCATCTAAAAATTACTCAAGAGGAGGGAAAATGAAGGCATCAAAAAGCAGAAGTCTCGTGGCTGTATTATTTTTTATCGCTTTGTTTCTGGTCTATTCAGGCGCTGCACCGGCACAGCCGGCGTCAAATCTGTCAAACGAAGACTGTGTGAAATGTCATACCGCTCCCCCTGCCGATATAGAAGCCGCCGGAAAGAAGCACAAGGACGTCGGGTGCACGGGCTGTCACGTCGGTCATCCGCCAACGGTCAAGAAGCCGATCCCGCAATGCAACCAGTGCCATATGGGCAAGCCTCACTTCGAGCTTAAAGGCTGCCTCAGCTGCCATAGGAACCCCCATACTCCCTTGAACATTACCTTTACGCCTAACATTACGGACGCTTGTCTCACCTGCCATACGCCGCAGATCGAGCAACTCAAGAAATACAAGAGCAAGCATACCGCACTCGACTGTTCGAAATGTCATGACGTTCACCGCAAGATCCCGCAGTGCACCCAGTGCCACAAGCCGCACGCTGCTGAAATGACCGCCGCAGACTGCAAAAAATGCCACAAGCCGCACATGCCGTTGGTTGTGACCTATGCCGCCGACACACCTTCTAAAGACTGCGGCGCATGTCACGGCAAGGTCCTCAGCCTTCTCAGCGCGAGCAAGGCCAAACACAAGGCCCTGGCCTGCGCATTCTGCCATCAGGAGAAGCACAAGACGGTGCCCAAATGCCAGGACTGCCATGGTTCACCGCATCCCGCCGGCATTATGGCCAAGTTCCCGAGATGCGGCGAGTGCCATAACATTGCCCACGACCTGAATAACTGGCCTGTGACAACAACGCCGGAAGCGCCCAACAAGCGCCCAAGCAAGCGCCAAAGAAAAAGAAACAATAAAATATTCCCGTTGTAACATCGAAGGGCCTGTGATTTCACAGGCCCTTCTTTTTTCATCGTTGTTTTACCCAAGCTCCCTGCTATTTACCCGCGGCGGTTTTCTTCTTGTTCTTCTTGGTGCTGCCGGGCCAGCAAACAGGGCACGGTTCAGCGCCGCGATATTTGTGCCCGCGACTACATGTTTTCCATCCGCCTCGATTCGCTTTCGGCATAGCTGGCCCTTCTTCGGTATTTGCAGGTTTGGGCTGAGAAGCACGAAGCCAAACGCATTGATTGATTGAAAGACTGCAGGCACCGTGGCTATTGCTGTCCAATCCGGGAGCTAACGCGGAATATAATCTTCCCGGACCGGCGAAAAGATTTCAATCGCCACGGAATCCTCATGGGCGATTGCGCGGTGCGCTACATTGCCCGGAATGCACCAGCTTCCGCCGGGATCGACCCGGTGCGTTTTATCACCGATTGTAAGATCCATCCTGCCTGACACGAGGTAACCCGTCTGCTCATGAGCATGGCTGTGCTCAGGCAGTACAGCCCCCTTTGCGAGTCTGAATTCCGTCAGAAGTGTCTTTTCGCCGTACACCAGCGTCTTTCGTCGGATTTTATCCAGGACATCTATATAGCCGTCATCGTCATGTTGCCGGAACATGGGAACTCCTTCGTTACAATTTATTTCCCGCAGCATTTCTTGAACTTCCTGCCGCTGCCGCAGGGGCAGGGATCGTTCCTGCCTGCTTTGGGAGCCGTGCGGACGACCTGCTTGGGGGGAAGTACTTTCCCTGTTTCGAAAAACCAGATGCCGTTGTCCTTCCTGAAGGTGGACCTTTCGTGATGTTCCTGTTTGCGCCCGTTCTCCGTGAACGATACGGTGAATTCAACCTGGCCTTCGTAGTCATCCGGTCCGCCGTTTACGGTATTGTGAATTTCAATGCCGTGCCACTCTGTCCGCTCCGCCCAGGCGCGGCTGCTTTTTTCATCATAGTCCGACCGGTGCTCGGGATGCAGGGAGGTGAGGACATACTCCATTTCCTTCATGACATAGGCGCTATACCGGGCTCGCATGACCTGCTCCGCAGTCTCCGCCCGCTTCTCGCCGGATATCAGCGGCCGGCAGCATTCCGCATACGCCATCTTCGAACCGCAGGGACAAGCATCCATTCGTCGCTCCTCATCTATCAAAAATTTATTTTATGTTCACTTGCTCAACGCCCAGCGGTGAGCGCTTTCAAACGTCTCCTGGATGCTCGGATTGGACGGTCAGAATTCCCGCTTGAGGAAATTGTCTTCAATCCCCAACATGAATTTTCACGTCATACGGCACGGGTCGACCCTCGCTACGCTCCAGCCAGTCTTTCATGCTGAGCAGGAAGGTGGCCCACTTGGTACTGCAATGGTGCATGAACTCCACCGGTTTCTTCCAATTGGCGTGCGTAAAGATGACGAATGTTTGGTTGTCTTTGTATTTCAGTTCAAAGGTTATGTCAGTACCCACCCATTCTTTCGGACCCCTCACGCATTTCCATTTCACGAGCTTATTGCGACGCAAGGCCACAACCTTCATGTCCGTGAATCCGAAAAGAATCACGCCTCCCTGCTTGGACTCGCCTGCCGTCTCCGATACCCACCAATGACGAAGGCCTTCGATGGTACTGATGGCTTTATAAACCTTCCCGGGTGCTGCCTTGATCCCAACTCTATGACGGATGTCTGCCATATTTCCTCCCTTTCCTTACTGTCCAACCAGTGTTACGTAGTGAGAAGCCGGCATCTATGTATGGGAGCAAGCCGCTGTCGGTATGTACATGCCTATACCGGCAGATGCTGTCCTTGTAGATATAAGGATTGATAAGTGGAAGTAACCGGTTCTTTGGACAAGCTTACAAATCGTCCAGGTTCCTCGTCGTCCCGTCCATGTTCCTTCCGACGAGGACCTTCCGGGGCTTGGCCCCGTCCGCGGGGCTGACAATGCCGTCTTTTTCCATCATCTCGATCATGCGGGCGGCGCGGTTGTAGCCTACGCGGAGGTGGCGCTGCAGGAACGACGTGGAGGCCTTGCCGTTCTGCTGGACGAGATCGACGGCGCGCATATACTCTTCATCCCGCTCGCTGTCTTCTACGGCAGCAGCCTTCGCTTCGTCCACTTCCTTGACCCTCTGCTGCAGCATATCGAAGTTGGGCTTGCCCTGCTTCTTGACGAACTCGACGACGCGTCTTGATCTCCGCTTCCGAAACGTAGCAGCCGTGGACCCGGACTATGTGGGACGAGGCCGGGGGGAGATAGAGCATGTCGCCCATGCCTAAAAGGTTCTCCGCGCCGTTCGCGTCGAGGATCGTGCGCGAGTCGGTCTTGGAGGACACCTGGAAGGAAATCCTTGACGGCAGGTTCGCCTTGATGAGGCCGGTGATCACGTCCACGCTCGGCCGCTGGGTGGCCACGATCAGGTGGATGCCCGCGGCCCTGGCCATCTGGGCGAGGCGCATGATCGAGTCCTCGACCTCCCGCTGGACCGTCATCATGAGGTCCGCCAGCTCGTCGATGATCACCACGATGTAGGGGAGACGTTCCGCCTCCGGGCACCGCCTTGTTGTAGGAATCGATGTTCTTGTTTCCCTTTTCCGCGAGCGTGCGGTATCTGCGCTCCATCTCGGCCACGATCGCCCGGAGGGTCTCGGCGGCCTTCTTGGGCTGCGTGACGACCGGCGACAGCAGGTGGGGGATGCCTTCGTACATCGAGAGCTCCAGCATCTTCGGGTCCACCAGCGCGAGCCTGACCTCGCTCGGACGGGCATTATACAGAAGGGCCAGGATGATGGAATTGATGGCCACGCTCTTTCCGGAGCCGGTGGCCCCCGCCACCAGGAGGTGCGGCATCCTGTCGATGGAGGCGATCACCGATTGACCGAAGATATCCTTGCCCAGGGGGATCTTGAGCCTCGACTTGTTGGCCTGGTACTCCGGCGTTTCGAGGATCTGGCGGAAATACACGGTCTCGCGCGTGTTGTTCGGCACCTCGATGCCGACAGCGGCCTTGCCGGGCAGGGGCGCGACGATGCGGACCGACGACGCCTTCATGGCAAGCGCCAGGTCGTCCGAGAGGTTCACGATCCTGCTCACCTTCACGCCGGGTGCGGGCTCGAACTCGAACATGGTCACCACTGGCCCTGGGTAGACCTGGGTCACCCGGCCCTGGATGTCGAAGTCCAGGAGCTTATGCTGCAAGAGCTCCGACTGTGCCAGCATGTCCTCTTTCGAAACCTTCTTGGTGACCGGCGGCAGCGGGTCGAGGAGATCAAGCGACGGAAGCTCGTAGGACCCCTTGCCGCCGCTTTCCATGCCGGGCAGGCTCTGTTGAACAGCTTTTGCAGGCTTTTCCGGTCTTACGATCTTCGGCTGGGCCGGCGCCTGAGTTTTCTGAGATTCGACGATCACCGGCTTCTCCCTGGGCTGCTCCAGCCGCTGCTGCTTCGCCTCCCGGGCCTTCTCCCTGCGTCCACGGTAGATGTTCGATGAGCAGGTCCGTCTGGTCCGAGAGCCGCCCGTAGACGGCGCGGAGACAGGCTAGCATTTTGAGCGGAGAAAAGGGCGTGAGCAGCATCAGCGAGATGATGAGCGCGGTCACGGTGATGATGTAGGAGCCCGCGGCGGAAAAACCGGAGACGAGCAGGTGCGAGATGAGGCTGCCGAGCATTCCGCCCGAGGGGACGACCTCCCCGAAGAGTCGGGCAGTATCGCCTTGGAGCGAGAGAAACGAAGCTGAAGTGAAAAAGAGGACGAGGCCCCCGATCTTCTTGAGAAGAGGGTGCTCTGCTTTCGCTCCGATCTCAAAGAACACGCCGTAGCCGAACATGAAGAGCGGGAACAGATAGGCCGTGACGCCGAAGAGGCGGAGCAGGGCGTCGGAAAGGTAAGCGCCGATGACGCCGATGAAATTTTTCGTTGGCTGGCCTGCGCCGGAGACGCTGAAACTCGGGTCCGTCGCGCTGTAGGAAATAAGGCTTAGGCTGATCAGAAGCCCGGCGGCCAGCAGGGTCAGCCCGACCATCTCGTTCCAGTGTTTATGTTTGGTCGCGGAAACGGCCATGTCAGAATTTCCATCCCCTGTGCCAGTAAAATCCCAGGACCATCAGGCCGAACACTATCCGGTAGTATGCAAATCCGGAAAAATCATGCTTCGAAACGAAAGAGAGAAACGCCTTTACGACAACCAGGGCGGAAAAGAACGCGGTAATGAAACCGACGGCGAAAAGAGGGATGTCCGCGCCGGAGAGCGCATGCAGGTTTTTCAGAAGGTCATACCCGGTCGCGGCAAACATGGTGGGGATCGCGAGAAAGAAGGAAAATTCCACGGCGACCTTTCTGTCGAACCCTATCAGGAGCCCCCCCATGATCGTGGCCCCGGACCGGGAGACCCCCGGAAAGAGCGCGAGGCACTGGGCGATTCCCGTGCCCAGGGCCTGTTTCAGCGTGATGCTCGTCGGTCTCCGTCACGTGGGCCGGTGCTCCATCTTTTCGATGAAGAGGATCGCAATTCCACCGGCTATGAGCGCCCCGGCTACGGTGATCGGATTGAACAGATATGCCTTGATGGCCTTGTGCGTCGGCAAGGCCGACAAACGCCGCCGGGAGAAAGGCAACGAAGATATTGATCGCCAGGGAGCGGTCTTCTTTGCGGCCCGGAAGCCCCCGGATCACGCTCAGAATCTTTTCCCGGTAAATCCAGACCACCGAGAGGATCGCCCCGAGCTGGATGACGATCTCGAAGACCTTTGCCTTTTCGTCGTCGAAACCGATGAGGTCGCCTGCAAGGATCAGGTGCCCCGTGGAGGAGACGGGGATGAACTCGGTTATCCCTTCCACGATGCCCAGAAAGAGGCCTTTGAGAAGCAGTATCAGATCCATAGAACCTCGAATTGCCGTGAGATCGTTTTATCCGTATCAAAAGCCGCGAAATAGTATGGCAAGAACTATCTTTCCCGATGCTGAAGTCCCGCGGAAGTTGAAGTTGCGTCATTATTTCACAAAGCAGGGAGGAATTCAAGATGTTTTGAGGAAGAGTAACGTTGAGTGTAGGGATTGCCTGCCGCGAATTTACACAAAAAAAAGGCGAATCTGGCTGAAGAACTCGGTCACCGTGGAGGTGAGTCCATCGAAGAATATCAACAGCAAGTCGCCTCGTTCGAAGATTGAAGATTATTGATTTTGCCTTCCCCAAAATTTATTATGGGGATTATCCGGCAATAGCTTTGTAGCTTTGAGGCGGTCGAACTATGAGAATTACGATATGAACGACGATCACTGGCGCTGGAGAGAATTAAAGACAAAGTTCTTAAGAGAGCTCACTCCAGCCGAGCAGCTCTTTTTTCTCAAGAAAGCCAGGGAGTCCGCGACGCAGAAGGGCTATCCTGTCGGAGAGGACCTCTTCAATTACTGCTATTTTGTTACGCTCCGGGAACGGCTCAGGCTCATCGACACACAAGGCGGCGAGGGGTATATGCGATTTTTGCACGTGGAATCGAGAAAAGAGATCGATGTCGAGGTCAAGGTGTACGAGAAGAGGCTTGAGGAGAGAAAACTTTCCGGCGTCGATCCATCAGGTGTAAAGCTCCTCGAATATATGTCCACGTGAGACTTTTCAGGCGCATCATGAAAGAAGGTGCGCTGCCGCATGAATGACAGGCGATGTTCAAAATCATTCCCTCCGCTGTGAGAGAAAATCCGGTACGACGGCAACGGTTCGTGTGCGCCGGTGGCCCACCTCCTAGGTAGAAATACCCATATTACCGCCGGGAACACATATCAAGCCGACTGCAGTAATAAGTGGGTAAAATTACCTACATTCATAAGTATATGCCCATTCAAAATGGTCGATCAAAATGAGCTGGATTCAAATTATTCGTAAATGAATAAAAACTATAACATTATGATAATTTGTTAAAAAAAACCAACCACACCTCCCTCATAGTCCACGGCACAACTCTTGCTAAAGAAACATCATTACACACTTCAGAGACAATCCGGCATCCACACGCCATGGCACAACCTCGGATCGCAACTAAGAATGTACGATGCCAGGCGTGAGGCAAAGAGGAGTCCGACATGTTCGACAGGGGCCGTACTCAAATTACAGTAATTTGCAGGAGGGGGTGGTAGGGCAAACCGGAAGGCGTTTATACAATAAGACACGTCATTAACTATCTCTTCAATTCGAAAGATGCGCAGGTTTAACACTTTGAACAATGTTTCAAAGAAATTAAAAGGAGGTTATTATCATGAAAAGCTTGTTTGCAAGTAAAAAGTCAGGCTGGTGGCTTACAGCCCTATTGCTTGCTAGCCTTGTCCTTGACAGGCTGCAGCAATAGCCCCTTAGATGGCCCTGCCGGCGCTCCAGGTCCGGCAGGACGCCGACGGGCAACACCGGCGCCACGGGCGATACCGGCACCCAGGGTATACCGGGGCCGGTGGGCCCGGCGAGCTCCGGCACCACGCCCATCCCCGACCCCTGCAGCTGCGCGTGCCGCTGATCAAGTTGCAGGGTGATTTGGCGGGTGACGCGAATGCCGCGTTGACGGGAGCGTCGCTCCCGGGCGTTACTCCGGTAGTAACTCCCCCGCCGGTCCCCCTGACCGCTCCGGTGACCGTGGTGGCGGTGGATACAGCCGGGAACGAGGCTGCAAGCCAGATCCTCAGCCCTGGCCGACGAAATTCGTCCTCCTCGTGCCCACGGGCAACTCTTACATGGTGTTGTTCAAGGACTTCTGACGGGCAAAACCATAGCCCCCCTGATCGTGGACAATACAGACGGGCAGGGTCGCCTTTAGTCTCCCGGATGGGTCTCCGGATGTGGACCTTGGATCGGTAACCATCGACTCCCAACTGGGCAAGGCCTGGTGCGGGACTGATCCGCCCTGGCCGCGACCGCTGCCGCCTTCCCCTTGAACACGATCGCATGGACGGGGACCTCGGACATTCCGACGGAAGCCCCGGCGAGCCCGCTCTTTGGGGCACAGCCCTTCACCCAGCAATTGCTGCTGTTCGAGGAGTTCGGCCCCGAGACGATGCCGGCCGCCACGGCCGCCGGCTGGACCCCACTTCCTCAACCCCATGAATGCCCAGAGCGGACCGGATCCCGCGGAACTGGAGTCCTTCCTGGCCCAGACCGGGGTCTCGCCTTTCCCCACGAGGTCTCGAACGTCACCGATACGAACCCCTGGAAAGGCGCAATAGAAACGTTCCTCGGCCGCCCGCTTGCTGTGCCTACTGATACCGTCGGTAATCCGTTCCGGGAGTGTTGCGGGACCCGCCGAAGGCCGGCCCTCGGGAGAAGACTGGGCCCAGCAGAGTTGGACTGAGTTCTTCCCCAGAAGTTCTTCAAGACCGCCCAGGCCCCGCGCGTACCAACGGCGGCTTCCGCGACACGCATCAGCGGCACGGGTATGCGCAAGGGGAATTCGGGCCTGGCGGGCTCTACCACAACACCGCGGGCATTCCCGGCTGACCGAGGGAACGACGAAGGGCATCGCGATCAAGCTCCACCCGAACATGCCTGTTCAGGACCCGAACTCCGTCTGGACCTTCGACGGCACGCTGCCGCCCAAGCTGCTCCAGGCGCGCTACGGCGAACCGATCCTGATGCGCAATTACAACGCGCTGCCGATGACGAACCGCGAACCACCCGGCTCGACACACCATGATCCAACGGCTTCGGCAGGCACACCATCACCACCCACGAGCATAACGGCCACTCCCCGGGCGAGAGCGACGGCTTTGCCGGCGCCTTCTTCTTCCCGGGCGAGTTCTATGACTACCACTGGCCGCTCCAGCTCGCCGGCTTCAGCAATAACAACAACTCCGCCGGCGCCATCAACTTCGCCGCGACCGACGTCAGGGCGGCCACGCCCTGCGAGCGGGCGAAACGTTGCCCGTCCTCGTGAACGGCGTCGTCACCACGAGGACCTGTCGACGCCAACGGGACGCATCCATGATCCCCGGCGACTGGCGCGAGACGATGAGCACCCACTGGTTCCACGATCACATGCTCGATCACACGGCGGAAAACGTCTACAAGGGCAATGCCGTGATGATGAACTACTACAGCGCGCTGGACCGCGGCAACGAGGCCATCAACGACGGCGTCAACCTCCGTTTCCCGAGCGGCACGGCGCTCAACTGGGGCAACCGCGACTACGACGTGAACCTGGTGGTCGCGGACAAGGCCACGGACCAGAACGGCCAGCTCTGGTTCAACACCGCGCAGCACAACGGCTTCCTGGGCGACATGATGACGGTCAACTGGCAGTACAAGCCCTACCTCGACGTGCGGGCGCGCAGCTATCGTTTCCGCATCCTGAACGGCTCGGTGTCGCGCATCATGGCGATCGGGCTGGTGCAGGAGGTCGACCGGAACCGGCGGAGAGCTGCCGGGTCCGGCGGGCTCCGGGGTCTCCTACAACCGGGTGCCGTTCCACATGATCGCCAACGACGGCAACATCCTGGAGCACGCGGTCCCCTTTGACGGGATAATGGATCTCCTGCACGACGGCAAGCCCGATGCGTGGAAGGGCCAGCTCCCGTCCCAGACCATCGCGGAGCGCTACGACATCATCGTCGACTTCGCCAAGAACGGCATCCAGCCGGGCGACAAGCTGTACTTCGTCAACATCATGGAACATCAGGACGGCAAGGGCACCAAGAGCAAGGTGCCGATGGCGGACATCCTGTCCGAGACGTACAATCCCGTCGTGCAGAACGGCCACTGGATCAACGGCGACCCGGGCGTGGGCAAGTTCCTGGAACTCCGGGTCAAGGCCTACACCGGCACCGACCTTTCCATGAATCCGGCTCGACTTCGAGCCGGGCAAGCTGGACATGATCCCGCTGCCCATCGTTCGCGGGGCCACGACGGCGGACGGCAACGGTGAACGGCGTACCGGTCGCCACCGCGGTGCACCATACCTTCGAGTTCGTTCACTCGGGACGGCAATGGCGGCCATGGCGAGCCGTGGCTGATCAAGGTGGATGGAGGCACTGGCCAATCTCATGGATCCCCACCGGGTTCAGGCCATCGAGAACGGCGACCTCCAGGTATGGACCATCAAGGGCACCGGCGGCTGGACCCATCCCGTCCACATCCATTTCGAGGAAGGGATCATCCTCTCGCGGGGCGGGAAGGCGCCGCCGGAATGGGAGAAATGGGCCAGGAAGGACATGTACCGGATCGGACCCGAGAATGACAGCACCGGTATCATCGAGATCGCCTACCGGGCACGGGACTTCCTCGGCGACTATGTCGAGCACTGCCACAACACCATGCACGAGGACCACGCCATGCTGCTGCGCTGGGATGCCAGGCATACAGGCGCCGCCCTGGTAGACACACCCATGCCGACCTTTGACGGGGTCTTCTTCGAGCCGTCCTTCCCGTTGACGGGGCGGCACGAATTCCAACCTGTCAATAAAGCCGTCATCGGCGATGGAATCGGACCGAAGATAAATACACAATAATATACCGTGATCAACGCTTATATCCGGGGGGCCGTGACAACGGCCCCCCGGATTTTTTTTGAGATTCAGCTGTTTTTTTGCGTCATCATCGATTATAATTAGTTGTACATAGCAGAATCTGCGACCAGGACTCGCATCATCATTATTGAGCTAGCAGGTTACGTATTTCAAGCACCCTAGCATTCGCAACGCGCAGACTCGCATCAATTCAAAGCGAAGAATGCAGTCTCAAGATAAACAGTATCAATCATAAAGGAGACAACCATGATCAGCGGTAAAATAAACCTTCATAATTCCCCTGATTTTGCTCGCGCTCGCATTTTCGTATTCGCCTCTCCAGGCCGCAAGCCATGAGGGGCATCAGACACATGAAAGCCGATGAGGCCGCCGGGACCGGACAAGCACCGGTCTTTGCCGCCATGCCTGAGCCGGGCAAAAAAGTGCCGATCGGAAACGGCGCTTACCTGATCTACGGATTCGACAAGAAACCGAAAATGGGGACCGTCATCATGAAGGTCGAGGTCTATACCCCGGACGGGAAACAGGACACCTCCTTGGAGGTCCTGGCGCGACTCCGGCATGCCTTCCATGAAGGGCGCCCACGAAACAGGCGACCAGCCCTTCAAGCTTTCCAAAAAAGGGGAATATCTCTGCCCATAAATATCGTGATGCCCGGAGACTGGGAAATACGGCTGACGATCAAGAAAGACGGCAAGGTCATTTTCCGGGGCAGCTATAAATTCGATGTGTAAGATCCTTGTCCCGCTGCTTCAAGAGATTGCCGTGGTCAGCCATCGGTTGATCAGATTCCTCGAACACAGCAGTCCGCGCACCTTCATCCTCCCCGTGGCAAGGTACCGGAAGCCGGGACTATGATTGCAAGGAGCGTTCTATGCGACGTGGCAAGCTGTCTTTTATTACGGCTGTCGCGGCATTTCTTATCATCATGCGCCTGAGTTCCGGCCCGGCCTGGGGCGCGGTCGGCTGCGACCTCAATGAGCCCGACAAGGACGTGGCAAGGCTCTTCCCGGGATCAACGGGATATAAGACGGTCGTCGCTCGAGGTGCAGAAGGTGGGCGGCAATCAACTTCTGGCGAAGATCGAAGAAAAACTCCGGGACAAGCTCCACGGCCTGTATGAGACGATCGACGAGCCTTATACGATCTATCAAATATACGCGAACAATAAGAAGATCGGCTATATCCACGGCGTCAACCAGAAAGGCATGTACGGCGGGATCCAGATCTTTCTCGTCCTTGATCTTGATCAGCGGATCAAGACGTTTTATATCCAGAAAATGAGCGGCGAATATGCCGGGAAATTCCGCGACTGCGGAATTCGGGAAGCAGTTCGTGGGGCTCACGCTTGATGATTTCGAGCAGTTTGACTTTAAATCCGGAAAGGGGACCGGCAAAGCCGCCGAAATCAAAAACCCCGCGCCCGAGGCCGGGTATGATTTCAAGTACATTCTGCGGGGCACGAAGAAGAACCTGATTCTCGTGGACGAGTTTATCAAGATGTCGCCGGAATTGTCTTCGAAGAACGGAGCGTCCGCCGAAATGATCACGAAATTCCAGGTCGCTTATAAGAACCTGCTGCGAAAAAGGATCCGAAGCCTTTTGACCGTGATCGGCATCGCCCTGTCCGCGTGGGTGCTGGTGAGCCTCCTCGGCTTTAACCAGGGCTATGAAGCGGCGCTGAACAAGGACATCGACAACATGGGTTTTTCGCTGATGGTCATGGCCAAGGGATGCCCCTATGAGGCGGCAACCCTGATGCTCAAGGGGGGGACCGGGCTCAAGTACATGAAGGAATCCGTCATGGAGGACCTCGCAAAAGAGCCTGAAGTGGAAAAGACCACGCCGATCCTCATGGCGGCCGTCTTCGACCCGAACAAGGGGGAAAGCGGCGGCATCGCCGGGTACTTCGGCGTGGAACCGAAAAGCTTCAGCGCAATGAAGACCTTTCTGACGTTCAGGCAGGGCGGCTGGTTCACCGATGAAAATGCCTACGAGGTCGTGATGGGTTACGAGGCGGCCGAACTTGAACAGCGCGAGGTCGGCGACCTGATCCTCATGCCCGAGAAGAACGTCGAGTTCAAGGTCGTCGGGATCCTGAACAGGACGGGAACGCAGGATGACGGGACCATCTTCGCGCCGCTCAGGACGCTGCAGAAGATCTTCAAACAGCCCGGCAAGATCACCACCATCGGCATCAAGGTGAAAAAGGACGCCGACAGCAGCAGGCTCGAGGCCAGGCTGTACAAGCTCCCCGATGTCCAGATCGTGAGCCTGCAGCAGGTGAAAGACACCATCATGAAGCTCATTTCCACGGCAAAGGTCATGGTGCTCTCCATAGCCGTCATCGCCATCCTGATCGCCATGGTCGGCGTCATTAACACGATCCTGACGTCGGTATGGGAACGGATGCAGGAAATCGGCATTCTGAAGACCGTCGGCGCCATGCCCTGGGACATCTTCAAGCTGATCTGGACCGAGACCCTGATCCTCTGCACCACGGGGGGCGTCCTCGGCGTGGTCTTCGCGCTCATCCTCGCCCGGGTGACGGACATCCTGGTCCGCAGCGTCCTGCCCTACGCCCCGGGCGGAGGGCTTGTCGTCATCAATATGAAGCTTGTCCTGATCACCCTGGCTGCGATCCTGTCGTATCGGGCTGTTGAGCGGCATCTATCCCGCCTGGAGGGCGGGCACGGATCAGGCCGCTCGAGGCGATCAGGAGCGAGGTCAACGCATGAACCGGAACGGCGTTTCCCTGGAAGCAGTAAACCTGACCAAGGTCTATCACCGGGGCAGCGAGGAGATAGCCGCGGTCCGTGACGCCTCGCTCAGGATCAACAAGGGTGAATTCGTCTCTTTCATCGGTCCTTCCGGGTCCGGCAAGACCACGCTCGTTCATCTGCTCGGCTGTCTCGATAATCCGACGTCCGGGGAGCTGCATCCTCGGGGGCAGGCCGATCTTCAGCGGCAACGGAAGCCAGCTTTCGGAGCGCCGGCTCACCGAGATCAGGCGGGAGATCTTCGGGTATATCTTCCAGAACTTCTATCTCATCCCAACCCTGACGGTCATCGAGAACGTGATGCTTCCGCTGACCTTCTACCGGAAGCCGGGCACGGAGCAGAAGGTGCTCGAACTCCTGCAGCTCCTCGGCATCGACCACCGCAAGGACCATCTTCCCGGGCAGGATCTCGGGCGGAGAGATGCAGCGGGTCGCCATAGCCCGGGCCCTGGTGAACTCGCCGGAGATCCTTGCTGGCCGACGAGCCCACGGGGAACCTTGATTCGAAACGGTCGGCGGAGATCGTGCAGATATTGCAGGACCTGAGCAGCAACGCGGGATTGACCGTCATCATGGTCACGCACAACCTGGAACTGGCGCGCAAGGCGGACCGGCAATTCGAAATGCGGGACGGAGGAATCAGCGAGATACAGAACTGACGCATTCGTGAAAAGCCGGACGACTTTTTACGAGTTCACTCAAAGATTCGTCGGAGTACTTTTCGCCAAAAAAGGAGAGTATGATGAGAAACAGGGTAAATGGTTTTTTTATTATTATTGACGCTGATATTGTCAGCATTCATCTGGTCAGGGTGCACCGAGCAATACACAACCTTCCGACGAGGACATTATCAAGGCCATTGACGATTCCGGAATCATGAAAAGGGCGGACGGAAGCTTTACGGTCGTACCACCCGTCACCATCGCGCAAAGAGGCAAGCGGAATAAAGACGGATCATGGCCCGTCAAGGTCAAGTTCACCCTTACGTATAAGATGAACGACGGACAAACTTCTCCGCCCACGGAAACGACAACCTCATTCAGGATATTCAAGAGCTAAAGACGACGCGGGCAAGTCTGTGTGGAAGGCTCAGTTGGGGTCATGATACGCTGCTGATCGTCGCGAGCTGGATGACGATCCCGGCTCATAATAGCAGAAGAAGTGGAACGCCGAACATTTGTACATTATGACTTTTTTATCAGCCCTGCACACCGAGGGACCATTTGGCTGTCATAGGATCAGCGGGATGATTGAAATTATCCGGATAGAAACTATCATTCATTATTGCGCAGACAATCCAGCCCATGCTGTCCCGTGTGTTCGCGATTTTGAAGGGGCCGGGACCATATGCTCCGCCGACAAACTGATAATCCTGAGTAAGTACAAGAGTGAGCGCCGACCATTTAGGGACCCCATTAAATATCGTATTAGAATCACCGTCGGGCCCCCAATAGGGACGGGTTTTCCCAGGTGACCACTGACCGTGAATGCTAATGGTTCTACAATTCCCCAAAAAGATCGTACCTACATAGGTTAACCCCTTGGGATCCAATATCTTCGTATCAAGGATGATTTCAGGTGATGTGCCCAATAGTTTTGTTATATCAAGATTGGGCGCATTAAGTTCGAGTGCCTGTTTCGCAGACATTTGGACCTCCCCTTGCCTTGTTGGTTTTTCGTCGCTTCAAATCAAATATCCGGAACGAAGCAGTCTTCGCTAGAGTTTGGTCATAGTTTCAGACTTTCCTTATACACTTCCTTCTTCGGCAAACCCAGCTCCTCTGCCGCGGTTGCAATGGCCTCCTTCTTGCTCAGTCCGCGATGGAGCATGAGGTTCTTCAAATACTCGGCTGCGTCGATGTCCTGGTTTGCAGGTTCCGTCGTTGCCCCTGGACGATGACGGTGAACTCTCCCTTGATCGTTCCTTCGTGCAAACGCTTGAGGATATCCGAAAGCGATCCCCGGATCGTCTCTTCGTGGATCTTCGTCAGCTCACGGGTCATGACGGCCCTGCGGTCGCCGAAGACCTCGATCATGTCCTCGATGGTTTTCACGATCTTGTGCGGGGCTTCGTAGAAAATGATGGTGCGTTCTTCCTTTGCCAGTTTCTGAAGGCGCTTAAGCCGTGCTCCGTGTTTGGCGGGAAGGAAACCTTCGAACACGAAGCTGTCGGTGGGAAGACCGGAGATGGAAAGCGCGGCGATGGCCGCGGTCGCGCCGGGGATGGGGACCACGGGGACCTTCTGGTCTACGGCGAGGTTGATGAGAAAATAGCCGGGATCGGAAATGCCGGGAGTGCCTGCATCCGACACGAGGGCCACGCTCTTTCCTTCGAGCAGGCGCGCGACGAGGACCGGGGCCTTTTCTTCCTTGTTGTGGTCGTGGTAGCTCGTGAGCTGGGTCGTTATCTCATAGCGGTCGAGCAGGTGCCTGGTGTGGCGGGTGTCCTCGGCGGCGATGAGGTCCGCTTCCTTGAGCACGCGGATTGCCCGGAGCGTGATGTCCTCGAGGTTCCCGATGGGGGTGGAGACGATGTAGAGGGTTCCGGTGTCATAAGGTAATAGTCGTCGTAGAGGCAAGAACTGCAAAGGACTCAAGTAAAGCAAATCGTCATCGCAAAGGTGTCAAGTCGCAGAGAATCGCATATTTGACTTTAAGCTTCTGAAAAGCCAATGGTTTCCTTGCGTTCTCGTGACGCCTTGCGAGACACTGAATTCTGCAGTATCAATAGCTTTTGTACCGGTTCGTTATCGGGAACCGCCTGTCCTTGCCCAGCCCCCGCGGGGTGATCTTGACGCCGGGAGGGGCCTGGCGGCGCTTGTATTCGCTGGAATCGACGAGCCGGATCACCCGCTTGACGGTCTGGCGGTCAAAACCCATCCGGATCATCTCGTCGAATTCCTTGTCGTCCTCGACATAGGCCTTGAGGATCGGGATCGAGCACGGGATAGACGGGGAGGGAATCGCTGTCCTTCTGGTTCGGCCGGAGTTCCGCGGTCGGGGCCTTGACGAGGACGCGCCGGGGAATAACGGTCCGGCCCATGACGCGGTTCACGCACTTCGACACGTCGTAGACCAGGGTCTTGGGCACGTCCTTGATCACCGCGAAGCCGCCCGCCATGTCGCCGTAGAGCGTGGCGTAGCCCGTGGACATCTCGCTCTTGTTTCCGGTCGTAAGCACGAGCCATCCGAACTTGTTCGAGAGGGCCATGAGGATGTTCCCCCTGATCCTGGCCTGCAGATTTTCCTCGGTCACGTCCTGCTTCGTGTGCGCGAATGCCCCGCGCATGGTGTTGAGGTAGGCGTTGAACGCCTGATGGATCGGGATGGAGAGCATCTTGATCCCGAGGTTGCGGGCCAGTTCCGACGCGTCCTCGCAGCTTTCGTCCGAGCTGTACGGCGACGGCATGTAGACGCCGAAGACGTTTTCTTTCCCGATGGCATCGACGGCAACCGCGGCCACGAGCGAGGAGTCGATCCCGCCTGAAAGTCCGATGACCACGGCCTTGAATCCCGTTTTGTTCACGTAGTCGCGGGTCCCCAGGACGAGGGCGCGGTACACTTCCTCGCACAGGGAATAGGGCTTTACGATCCCGGGCCGCTGAAGGGATTTTCTCGGGGGCCCCTGCCTGTTCGAGATGACGACGGAGTCGATAAAATCCCGGTGCTCGTCCGGGACCTGCTTCGACTTGAGGTCAACGTGTTTGAAGCGCCCGGGAAGAGCGATATCGCAGGTAATGAGATCTTCCTCGAACTGTTTGCCCGAGGCGATCAGCCTGCCCTTCGGGTCCAGGACCATGCTGTAACCGTCGAAGACGAGCTCATCCTGTCCGCCGACCGTATTGGTGTAGACGATGTGGGCCTTGTTCTCCCGCGCGCGCCGGGCGAGCATCTGCAGGCGCTCTTTGCCCTTGCCCTTGTGATAAGGCGAGGCGTTGATCGTGATGATGACCTCTGCGCCCGCGTGAGCACTGGGTCCGGGCGGGACCGTCAGCGAACCAGATGTCCTCGCAGACGTTCACGCCGATGTTCACGCCCTTGACGGTTATGACGGGGAACCGCTTGCCCGGCTTGAAGTAGCGGTACTCGTCAAAGACCCCGTAGTTCGGAAGGAGTATCTTGTGATAAACGTAGACGAGTTTGCCGTTATGCATGATCGCCGCCGCGTCGGTGATACGTTCGTTGGAGTCAACGAACCCCACAATCGCCGTGATCCCCCGGGTTTGCCTCGTGATCTGCTTGAGCGTACGGAGGTTGTCCTTCACGAACTGCGGCTTGAGCAGCAGGTCCTCGGGCGGATATCCGGTGACGGCGAGCTCCGTGAATACGACCACATCGGCGCCGAGCCTCCGCGCGCGCCCGATGTAGTCGATGATCTTGTCCCGGTTGCCCGTAAGGTCACCCACCGTGGGGTTTATCTGGGCCAGGGAAATGCGGATGGTTCTCATTGTTTTTCTCGCTTAGCAATAATAAAGTCAACATCAAAAGCGTCTCTCGCCAAGACGCAAAGTTCGCAAAGGACGGCGTAAGTCCGGATTAAAATCAAAGGCCATTCGCGACAAGGAGCCCGGATCCGATATCTATATGATATTTTTACGCAGAGGTTATCAACAATCTTTGCTATCTCGTTTTCAGTCATACATCACCTGAATTTTCAGGTTCCGTCTTTGCGATCTTTGCAGGACTCTCTACGTGTTGCCAGATTCATTCGTTTTCGCGCGCTTTGCGAGAAAACAAGCCTTTGCCTCTTCCATCACCTGTCTTCAGCGGTACTCTGCTTTTCTTCCGCTATCCTTCTGCAGTCCTCGTACTCGGGGGTGGCCGTCAGTATCTCGTCCCCCCGCATGCTGACCTTGACCCTGATTTTACCATAAGAGGTTTCGACTTCCCTGATCTCGCGGGCAAGCTTCCTTCTTCCCACTTCGCGGACGCGGACGCCGATGCTCGTGGTCTCCCGGAAGATCGTATCAACGACCCGATCGACGAGTGACGCATCCGCCAGGACCGAAAGCAGGACCGCGGGCCTTCCTTTCTTCATGATGATGGGCGTGAGATACGCGTCCTGCGCGCCCTGTTGCATGAGCTTATCGATGACATAATCATAGACCTGCGGGTTCATGTCGTCAATGTTCGTCTCGATGACGAGCGACAAGTCTTCATCGTAAGCAACCGATGATTCCCCGATCATGAGCCTGAGCACGTTCGGCCTGTCCGGAAAATCCTTGTCTCCCGCTCCGTAGGCAACGCGGTCAACTTTCATCTCCGGCAGGGGGCCGAAGGACGAGCCCAGCGTGCTCACGATCGCGGCGCCGGTCGGCGTGGCGAGCTCGAATGGGGTTGTGGATTGATAGAAGGGGATGGCGGTGAGCAATTCGGCCGTGGCAGGGGCGGGAACGGGCAAAAGACCGTGAGCGGTCTGCACCGTGCCGGAACCGACGTTGACGGCCGATACCCGTATTTGAGTGACTCCCAAATGATCAAGTCCGATGACGGAGCCCACGATGTCCACGACGGCATCCACGGCCCCGACTTCATGAAAATGGATTGTGTCCGGGCTCGCCGCATGGACCTTGGCCTCCGCCTCCGCCAGACGCCTGAAGATGCCGATGCTTTTCTCTTTGATCGAGGGCGAAAGGGAAGAGTCGTTGATAATTGCCGTGATGTCCGAGAGATGACGTGACTCCCGGTCCTTCTTTTCAATGATCACATGCACTTTTGTCGCGGCAATGCCCGAGCGCTTTACCTTCTCGGCCTTGAGCGTATAGCCCGAAAGGTTCAGCTTCGCAAGTTCGGAACGCAGGACATCGATGGAGACGCCTGCGTCCACGAGGGCGCCCAGGGTCATGTCTCCGGATATGCCGGAAAAGCAATCAAAGTAAGCGCTGGTCATAGTTTTATTTGGACAACATCGACGGCATATTTAATAAAACGTTATTGGATTGAAGGCCCCGAGCTAACACCGGATTTGCGTTGTTATCTTGCGGCAATGATTATGCCACGTCGGTTTCAATATTCAAGACGAATATATTCCTGATTCTCGGCGATGTCAACGATAACAACGGCTATTTAACGGCATATATTAATGATAAAGTCGTAAAAAGTCGTTTTCACCACGGAGTCACGGAGGGCACTTGAGGAAAAGTCTTTTAATATCAATACGAATTTCTCCGTGTCTCTGTGCCTCCGTGGTAGATTTTGACTTCTTACGATACTATCATCAATAAATGCGGAAGAAGCCTTGTTTTAAAAAAGTTCAACTTCAACGACTACAGGAAATACCGCTCAAAAGTTCGAGTTTGGCATGGCACCCCGAAGACGATAAATCTGGGTAATGGGAGGAACTTGCATCGCTTTAACACCGCCGTGAGGCGCGTTTTTCAGCGACCCTCTAAGGCGTGCTTGAGATCATTGTAACAAAAAAT
>CAVUHW010000049.1:0-15540 GCA_963741205.1 Nitrospirota bacterium | reverse complement strand
ATCATCCTGTAGCAAACGAGCTTCCATTTTCAGCAACGATGCAATTATCAACCTGTTTATGTTGATACCGTTGTTTTCATGACACTTCCCCTCATAACACTCCCTGGAATATTTCCGTCCTAATCAAATAGCTTGACATTAACAAAATAATATAATAACATTCGCATATATTTATATGTTTTGATTCGCCGGCTCAAACAAGGAGAAACCTCAATCATGATCCCCTTAGAGAAGAGAGTCGATCTTCTAAGAATCATCGCCCACCCAATACGCATCAAGATTCTCGAAGACCTTACTCAGGGTGTTAAATGCGTAAGCGACTTCGAGGATACACTCGACATCAGCCAGCCGAACGTTTCCCAGCATTTGACGCTTCTCCGGTCGACCAGATCATCGACTTCTTCGTTGATGGCACGACTCAAATGCTACTTCCTTAAAGAACCCCTGATCCCCGACCTGCTCGAACTTTTTAAAAAAGAATATGAAGAAGATATTCCCGCGCCGGCCTGCTGTCCGGTGACGAAAAAAGGAATCCTATCCGGGCGAAAGGAGACAGACTGATGAAAAAACCTATAATTACTCTGTATATCAATGATCCCATGGGAAAGTGGTGAATGTCCAATTCTTGAAGCCGCCCGGTGGGCGGAAAAGGAATTCAACGCTGAACTTGTCGTGATCAAAAAAACCTCTCAGGAATATGGCAGCCCTAAAGACAAACTGCCCTGTCCCTCGGTTGTTCGTGAATGGTAAGTGTATAGCGACAAAATGCAACATTACTTATGAGGCATTGAAAGCAGCGATCCAGAGCGACAGCCAATGACCGTATCATATCGCCATGAATGATACGGTTTCTCAGCAGGCGCTCAAGACGGCGATCATGAGTGACAGCGATCTATAGGGAAACAATATCGATCCGATCGCTTCCCCGATCTATCACGAACAGATACTGCTTGCCATCCCGAACTGACGTTTCATGAGCGTTCCTGAAACCGGCACTTCGCCGATCAAAGAAAGGAGGCAGATATGCAAAAAGAGATTGTGATGTTTCTTTCCACGACTCCTTACAGCTTTGAGAATACGCATACGATCTTCAAGATGGCGGAATCTGCTTTGAAGAAAGGGCACAAGGCGAGACTTATTGCCTCGGGTGACGGTGTTTTCTCCATTGTAAAGGGACAGGTCCCGCAGGCGCTCTCCATGCTGGTGGATCTTGTGGGTAAAGGCCTCAAGGTTGACATCTGAACAGGGTGCATGAAAAGCCGCGGTCTTGCGGCTGACGATTCAATTGAGGGTGGCGAGATGAGTTCGCTCAAGGGACTGTACAATGTCGTGAAGACGAAACCCGTGTTTCTCAATTTCGGCATATAAGGGGGCTACCATGGGAAGCATAAGCATAATCTTACGAAGGCCTCCCTACGGCACGGTCGATGCCTCGGAAGCGCTCCGCCATGCGCTCGGAGGGGTGACCGACGAGATGGAGGTCAAGCTGCTGCTCTTAGGCGGCGGAGTGCATGCGGCCAGAAAGGGACAGGACGCGTCACAGACCGAATATCTGAATGCAGCAGAGGGTATTCAGGACTGCATCGATATGGGCGTGACGGTGTATGCCGATGACGCGTCATTAAAACGGGAACAGGTCAGCAAGGACAGTCTTATCGAGGGTGTAACGATTTCAAGCGGAGCGGAGATCGCTGATATTATCGCCAAAACCGATACGACGATGATCTTTTAAAGGAGATAACCATGGTGGTGATCATAAAGAGCGCACCTGATACGACTGATGGATCAATCGGGTTGTCCCTCGCAAAGGAAGGCGGGGCCGATCTTGTCCTGCTGCAAAACGGGGTCTTGTTCTCGCAGAAGGAACGGCTGGGTGCTTTCCCCGGCGCGGTGTATGTGCTCGATGACGACAAGAAGCTCCGGGGCCTCAAGGATTCCGAGCTGGATGAACGGGTCAAGGTCATCGACTATGACAAACTGACGGATATTATCACGGGCGGCGAGAAGGTGGCAGGGATGTTTTAGTCGTTCCTTGGAAGTCAGTCATGCGTAGCAATATCCTGGGGAGGATACATATGTCAAGGATCGTGGTATTGGGGGGTTCGTTCGGAGGGTTGACGGCGGCTTTTGAGCTAAAACGGCTGCTCGGGGCAAGGGCGACGTGACTGTCGTGAGTGACGACGACCGGTTCGTGTTCCTTCCGTCCCTGCCATGGCTCATTATGGGCTGGCGCAAACCTGAGGACATCACGCTTAAGGTAAGCGAGATCCTGAGGCCGAAAGGGAATCGAATTTGTCCACGATGCTGCAAAGCAGATCGATGCCGCCGGATCGAAGGTCATCACTTCCACGTGGGAGGGAACTTCCCTATGATTATCTTGTCATATCGACCGGCCCTCATCTTTCCTTTGACGAAATCCCCGGCCTCGGACCGGACAAAGGATACACGTCCTGCACCTTCACGCTCGACCATGCGATGAAGACCGGGGAAACATGGAAGCAAGTTCTCGAAAATCCAGGTCCGATAGTCATCGGATCATCACAGATGGTGAGCTGCTTTGGCCCCTCCTATGAGCTTGCTTTCGAGATGGACGCGGAACTTCGGCGGCGGAAGATGCGGCATAAAGTCCCCATCTTTTATCTCACTTCGGAGCCCTATCTCGGTCACATGGGTGTGGGCGGACTCGGCAATTCCAAGACCTTCATGGAGCATGAGTTCGCTGAAAGGGACATCAAGCCGCTCGTGAGCCAGGCCATTCAGGAGGTTGCTCCCGGAGAGATACGGCTCAAGGACGGGAATAAAATCCCCTTCAAGCTCGCCATGATCGCCCCGCCCTTTAAGGGCGTGCCCGCCGTCATGCCGCTCGGAAATCCGAGAGGCTTCATCCCGTGGATAAAAATTACCGCCACACGAAACATAAAAATATTTTTGCGATCGGTGTCGCGATGGCGATAGCGCCGCCGGAGCCGACGCCGGTGCCGACGGGAGTGCCC
The DNA here is from genome assembly GCA_963741205.1 of Nitrospirota bacterium. Lineage (GTDB taxonomy): Bacteria > Nitrospirota > UBA9217 > UBA9217 > UBA9217 > JAJYKN01. Next base: position 12,547 of record CAVUHW010000049.1, on the reverse strand, counting down.
AAGACCGGATTCATGACGGTCAAGATGGCGAAGACCGCTGCCGCGACCATCGCCTCGGATATTACCGGCAAGACCCCGCCCTCTGCGGACGAGCTCGGTGTGGTCTGCCTCATGGACATGGGGAATACGGCCGCCTTGATGAAGGCCTATCCCGTGCTTCCGCCGAGGCAGAGCTCCTACATGAAGAAGGCAGTCTGGGCGAAATGGATGAAGGTCGGGTTCGAAAAATATTTCTTGTGGAAGATGAAAAGGGGGCTCAGCAATCTGCCATGAAAAAAGAGATACTGAAGCTGCACGTCGATTTTTGCAAGATATTTTCCAACCCCAAACGGCTTGAGATACTCTGCCTGCTGAGATCGGGCGAACTTACCTCGGGCGAGATTACCGAGAAGCTCGGAGTTCCAAAGGCGAATGCGTCCCAGCATCTGACTCTCATGCGCATGGAGCGTATTCTCAGGACGAGAAGAGAAGGCTCGAATGTTTATTATGGAATAGCCAACGACCTTGCTTCAGGGCTGGTTGTTCGAAGGAGAACGTGAGGTGAGACGTGTAGCCGTGACCTAATTGTACCGGCCGGGGGGGACAGCGAAAGTATTGAAATGGATGAGGCATGAAAAATAAGGATTGTTTTACCGGAAATCTCTCATCGCAACAGCTCCTTGAGCTGGATGCGTGCACACAATGTGGCGAGTGTCTCAAGCATTGTCCCGTACAGGACGTTACCGGAAGGCCCGCGATTTCACCGCCGGAGAAGATACGGACCTTCAAGGAGTTCATTCGCGCAACCGAAGGACTCAAAGCGAAGCTTTTCGGGCCGCGGGCAATCGACCGTAAGCTGCTCGAAGAGTTCACCAAGGCTGTCTTCGAATGCACCACGTGCGGGGCCTGCGGTCAAAACTGCACCGTCGGCATCTTTACGCAGAGGCTCTGGCCCATGATGAGAAAGGAAATGGTCAAACGTGGGCTGGGTCCCATCGGCGGGCAGGCCAAAACACCGGGCATGATCGGGGAAACGGGAAACCCCTATGACAAACCCGCTGCTGAGCGTTTCAGCCTGTGGCTTCCGGAAAAAACGAAGCTCGCCGAAACCGCGGATATCGCCTACTATGCAGGGTGTACCGGCGCCTACTCCGCTCAGCCCATGGTGAGAGGAGACGTCCAGGTTCTGAACGCGATCGGCGAGCCTTTCACGATGCTTTCCGCCGAGGAGGAGGTATGCTGCGGATTCCCTCTTTTTATCACGGGACAACACGATATGCTCGAAGACTTGACCAAGAGGCTAGTCAGCGCCTACAAGGCAAAGCATGTAAAGGTGCTTCTCTGCTCCTGTCCCTGCTGCGTTAACATCATGTCGCACGACTGGCCGCTGTTTTACGGCAAGGAACTCCCGTTCAAGATAAGGCACATCACGCAGTTCGTTGTCGAGGCGCTGAAGAACGGGAAACTGAAGATCAAAAAGCAATTGCAGGAACGTCTGATTTATCATGATCCCTGCTACCTGAGCAGGGGCGTGGGCGTGATCGAAGAGCCGAGGGCCGTACTCAGGAGCATTCCCGGGGTCAAGCTGCTTGAGTTCGCGAGCCACGGCGTCTCTTCCCGGTGCTGCGGAGCGGGCGGCGCTGCAAGAAAGGTCTTTGCCGAGAACGCAAATGCGATGGGAAGGCTGACGATCGATGAGGCCGTCGCAAAGAAAGCGGACAGGCTTATTTTGAGCTGTCCCGCCTGTTATGCCCAGGTTAATGAAGCGATGCTGGGTCATGATAAACAGATACGAATCACCGATATCATGGAGTTGATGGGCAGCCTTCTGGAAGAATAATGAATCGATGAATAAACTTATGTCAAGGGGAATTGAAAATGATGCGTTCCGTAGTTCTATTACTCGTGCTGTTTATGCCATTCAAGACTTTTCATTCATCAAATCCCAACGCTAACTGTTAGTGATAGCTACTTTGTTGACAGGATGATTCTCCGACTTCTTAGGGGATATCGTTTCTGTACTTTTGAATATAGCAACCTCCGGGATCATGGACGAATCCCGCGAAGCCCCTGATAACCTCTCGGACCCGATGTCATCATCAGATAAATTATTACTCGGTATATCAATTGCTTATTATCTATTGCGAGACCATCGACGTCACCCATTTCCAGCCAGACGAAAAAACGATCCGGCGTGCGATAAAGATCGACAGGCCGGAGAACGGGCCCATGCAGTTCAACTGCTATGAATGCCACAAGCCGCACGAAAATACTTTTTTGTTCGTCCCTTTCACCGTATCTTTCAAAGTACTTTTTAGCGACGATAGTGAGCTTCGTATGTCCATTGATCAGGATACTGAAAGGTATGAATAACAATGGCCCCTGAATCCAGGGCCGCTCCCGGGCTGGCGACCTACTTGGCTTTCTTGACGATGCGGAGGTGGGACACCGCCTTGGAAGGCGTGAATTCGACGCATTCGTAGATGCTTTCCACGCCGCCCAGGTCCTTCGAAGATGCGCTCGCCTTGGCCCATCAAGAGGGGCACCTGCACCAGATGCAGTTCGTCGATCAGGCCCGCCTTCAGGTACTGGCGCACCGTGGCCGCGCCGCCGGCCGAGGCGCACGTCCTTGCCCTTGGCCGCGGCAAAGGCCTGCTTCAGGGCCGACTCGATGCCGTCAGTCACGAACGTGAAGCTGGTGCCGCCTTCCATGTCGAAGGGGGCCTTCTTTTCGATGGGTCAGCACGAAGACGGGATGATGGTAAGGCGGGTTCTCGCCCCACCAGCCCTTCCAGGCGGCTTTGTCCTATGGCATCGGGCGGAGGGCCGAACATATGCCGGCCCATGATGCTGGCGCCGATGTTGTCATCCGACTTGGCCATGAAGTCGTTGTCGATGCCCTCGACGCCTCCGGGCTGGCCGAACATGGCGTTGAAGAACTTGGTGGCAAAGACCCAGTTCATGAGTTTGAGGCCGTCCTTGCCGAAAGGCGCTTCCTGGCTCTGCCCGGGAGCGGCGCTGAAGCCGTCCAAGGAGATGGCGAAACTGCGAACGACGAGTTTAGGCATGGGGTTTCCTTTCTTTAGAGAGTTTGATCGGTGATGCTGGCAGCTCGACAGGCCTAGGCCACGTTCTTCCCGTTGGCCGTCTCAACCTCGATCTGCCTCATCTACTAGTTCTGGCTTATTTTTTTAACTTGAGCAAAGTTTCAAGCTTATCGAACGAGTCCCCCCATCCACCAGTCATGATGGGCTTCAATTCATTGAAGGTCTTATTAGATATCTCGATTTCTCAGAACCAGTTTTTCAAACAAGCTGCATCGAGAGAGAAGGTTTCCCGAGATGCTGATCTTAGAAATGTTAAGGTAAATTACTTGGTTGCTTTTTCTGCGCGGAGGACAGGATAGAATTGGGTGAAAACCCAGTCCTCAGCGGCATTCTTCTGCTGACACTCGTTGCAGTTTTCGGTCGGCTGCATCTTGGCCTCGGCTAGCGCTTTGCCGTCAGCCCCTATGAATTTGAAATAGGCCCAATTGCCGTGTTCTTTGGCAAATCTCTTCGAGTCCTTCACCGCCGCCGCAACGCCGATGAATTCTCCCGGGAAATAACCGTTTCCGCTGGCGGCGCTCTTTGCGCCGACCGATGCAAGCTCCTTAACGAAAATGGTACCGTCGGGGAATTTGCCGGTCTTGCGGTATGCGTTAAAACTGATCGGGTCTATGTAGACATCGTGGAATTCAGGGAACGCCGCACTTCCATTGTTCATATCGTTGGGGGTCACAGGGGCTCCGACAAAGACCCACTGCCGGAAATTCTTCGGCATAAGCAGTTCCCCATCTTTGGTGAACATAGGGCCAGCCCCTTCCTTCGGGGCACCGACAGCTGACATCGTCAACGCGGCAAGTGTAACAGTTGCGGTAATAAAGAATAGGGACATCTTGCAAAAATCACGAGACAAAAAAGATGAAGCGGTTGTAAAGTTCATGTGGTACCTCCTTAGGTGAAATGCTTGAGTTACTATCAGTTTACTTCGTACAAATGGAAATACAAGCAAGGACCGAGAAAAATTATGTCAGATGCCCGTGACCGACGTGACGCTTTCCAGTTGAAGTATTATTTCAAGCCTGCATCCTTCGCAAACAAACCGGCAGCCAAAATTGCGCAGTTCATTAGGAAGTTGTTAGAACACCTAGAGAACAACGGAACAAGACCTCCCCTTGTCTGAAACAACCAATTTTGAGATCTTTTGCCACTTAAAAGGTCCCTATCTGAAGACCCGCCCCGATCGTTTATTCCAACGGTTTGTAAAAACGGGACAGTAGCCGCACCCGCGGAGAATATTTTCCCGATCGAATACTTAGGGCACTCAATGATGAATAATATGAATATGACGTGGAATGAAACAACTATCAAGGACCGGAAAAGGCCATTATTGAATCTGATATACTGGTTGTAGAAGAACCGGTTGAAGAAGTATAAACGATGAAACGAAAATATAGTTTTATCTAAGGAGAAACATATCATGGCTGCTCCAACTATTCATGGCATGCTCAGCGCCGAAGACTGCGCAGTGGCGCTGATCGACTTCCAGCCGGCGATGTTCTCGGGAATCCACTCCCACGACCGCACCACAATCGTACAGAATGTCCAGATCATGGGCAAGGCTGCAAAACTTTTCAAGGTGCCGACGATTTTGTCTACTGTCGCCGCCAAAAGTTTCAGCGGGACGATGATCCCAGAGGTTACTGCCATCTTCCCGGGCCAGCAGCCGATCGACCGGACCTCCATCAACTCCTGGCTCGACCAGAACTTCCGGAATGCAGTAGTGAAGACCGGACGCAAGAAAATCGTAATCGCCGGCCTCTGGACGGAAGCCTGCGTAATGTTCCCGGCTCTCAACATGCTCGCAGGCAGGCTACGAGATCTATGTACCCACTGACGCCTGCGGGGACATCACTGAAGAGGCCCATGAGCGGGCAGTGCAGCGCTTAGTTCAGGCTGGTGCTGTCCCTCTGACATCTCTCCAGTTTCTCTTTGAACTCCAGCAGGACTGGGCGCGTTCCGAAACCTATGAAGGGTGCATGGAGATCCTGAAGGCGCACTCCCCCTATGGCATTGAGGTGCGGTTTGTAAAGGAGTTCCTCGGAGGCCATGGCGGGTGAAGGATCGGTCGACGGATTTAGGGATCAAGCCCCAAGTAGTCGAGATCAAGATGACAATTTCGTTGCCGGGATGAGGTCATGGACAGCCACGATACACCAAAGAACGCTACGGAGCCTGTCGCCGTTTTAGTTTTGCGGACCGTCAAGCCAGGATTTGAAGAAAAATTTGAGGCAGAGTTGCGTGATTTTATCGCCAGATCGCTTCAGACGGAGGGTCAACTGGGAGTAAGCATCATGCGCCCGACTCCGGGGAGCGGGTCGCGTGAATACGGCATTCTTCGCCGATTTAGAGACTCGGCGTGCCGTGACCGGTTTTACGAATCAGCCCTTTTTCGGGAATGGGAACCGACAGTCGCTTCGTTGACGGAAGGGGAGTCAAAACGCCAGGACCTGTCCGGTTTGGAAACATGGTTCACTCTTCCGGGTCACCGGGCAGTGATTCCGCCGCCGCGCTGGAAGATGGCCCTTGTGACCGTCGTGGGTGTCTGGCCGGCCAGCATGCTGGTCCCGTGGCTGCTAAATCCTCTTGTGAGCAGCCTGTCCTCGCCGCTGAGAGCGCTTATTATTGCTGTAGGCATAGTGATTCTGCTTACCTGGGTGATCATGCCGGTTCTGGCTCGGATTCTGAGGCCGTGGTTGCAACGAGGCTCCTAAAGGAGACACGATATGAGCACACCTGAGCTGATTTTGTTTAATCGGACCGGTTGTATATCGTGCTCCACAGGAACTGGATTATTTGCCGTTAAAACACATATCAAGAACAGAAGAATAAACGACAAGAATGCGGCGGCTGTGGGAAGGTCCGGTTTTCATCGTGGGGCCTTTATAAAGGTCCCGTCCCGATACTCTTCGAACGCATGATGCAGCTCTTCCTCGGTGTTCATCACGATCGGGCCGTACCAGGCCACGGGCTCGCCTATGGGCTTGCCTGATATGAGCAGGAAGCGCACCGGTTCGCCCTGCGCCGAGACCGTCACCTGGTCGCCGTCGCCGAAGAGGACCGCCGTCCCGTTGTGGATGTAGGGATCGCGCTCCATGTCGAAATAGTTCTCGCCCAGGGCGTCGTAGGCAAAGGGGTTCTTTTCGTTGCAGAAGACGCCTTTTCCCCCGATCACGTAGGCGAAGACCGTGTGGCCGCGCGTCGTCTTGTGGACGAACTCGGAGAGGGCCGGGACCGTGACGTCGAGATATTCGGGATCGATGACGATGTCCGTGACCGGGCCCGTTCTTTCCCTCCACGGTCCCGCAGATGACCTTGACCTTCGCGCCGCTCTTCGTCACCACCTCCGGCACCTGCGAGCTTTTGATATCGCGGTAGCGGGGGTCCATCATCTTGCGCGACCGCGGAAGGTTGGCCCAGAGCTGAAAACCTTCCATGACGCCTTCGTCGTCTCCCTTGGGCATTTCCTGGTGGATGATGCCGCTCCCCGCGGTCATCCACTGCATGTCGCCCGAGGTGATGACGCCCTTGTTCCCCATGCTGTCTCCGTGCTCGACGTCGCCCTGAAGACGTAGGTGATCGTCTCGATGCCGCGGTGGGGGTGCCAGGGGAAACCCTTGATGTATTGATAGGGATCGGTGTTGCGAAAATCGTCGAGCATCAGGAACGGGTCGAAGAGTGGGACCTCGCTGTTTCCGAAAACCCGTCTGAGATGAACGCCTGCTCCTTCGATCGTCGGCTTGCTTTTGAACACTTTCCTGATCTTTCTGTTTTCTGACATCTGGGTTCCTCCCTCAAATAAAACTAAAGCCCCCCGTTCTACAGGTGTCCGTTGCAGTTTTCTCTTAGAAGGCGAAGCAGTCGCAGCCCAAGCCCCAGAAGTCGCTGTAACGGGGAGCCGCGGCTTTGATGCCGGCCTGGAGCTGGTGGGCAGCATGGAGACAGCCGTGCGAGTGGCACTCGGCGGAATGCTGGTGCTGGGGGACCGGGACGCCGGCGCGAGCGGCTTTGCGAATGTCCAATGGCGCCCCATACCCGCCATAAACCTTTATGGGTGACCATTCCGGCAGCACGGGCAGCGGAGCCGGGTCAAGGCCCTGAAATTCCTGGCACCGTAAACAATCTTCCCGCCAACAATGGTAAGGACGGACTCGATTCCCTTGATTTTCTCTTCCGGCACGGAGAAGTAATCTTCGGTGAGCGCGGTGACATCCGCCAGTTGGCCGACGGCGATTGCCCCTTTCTTGCCGCTTTCACCCGAAAACCAACTGCTGCCCTGGGTATAGAGCTTCAATGCCTCCTCCCGGCTCAGACGGTTTGCTTCGGAATACAACGTGGCGCCGCCGATGGTTTTCCCGGCAACCAGCCAGTAAAGGGAAAGCCAGGGGTTATAGCTGGACACGCGGGTTGCATCGGTGCCCGCCCCCACGGGAATGCCAAGCTCGAGCATTTTTCGGACCGGAGGAGTCCGCTCCGCCGCCTGCTTCCCATAACGGTCCAGGAAATACTCGCCCTGGAAGGCCATGCGGTCCTGGATGGCAATGCCGCCTCCCAACGCTTTGACGCGTTCGAGGCTGCGGTCGGAGATGGTTTCGCAATGATCGAAGAACCAATTTGTTCCTTTGAAGGGGATTTCGCGGTTCACCTCTTCGAACACGTTCAACATGCGGGAGATGCTTTCGTCATAGGTCGCGTGAATGCGGAACGGCCATTTATTGGCGGCCAACAGCGAAACGACCTCTTTCAGGTCCTTCTCCAGGTTGGACGGGAGGTCGGGCCGGGGTTCCAGGAAATCTTCGAAATCCGCCGCCGAATAAACCAGCATTTCTCCAGCGCCGTTGCAGCGATAGAAATCGTCACCCTTGCCGGGCGCGGTCAGCTTCATGCAGCGCAGGAAATCCTCTTTCTCCTCTTTGGGTTTTTGCGTGAAAATGTTGTAGGCCATGCGCACGGTCATTTCACCCCGCTTGTGCAGTTCCTCAATGATCGCGTAGTCATCCGGGTAGATTTGCGATCCGCCGCCCGCATCCACCAGGCTGGTGAGGCCAAGGCGATTCAACTCGCGCATGAAGTGGCGCGAAGAATTCATCTGATGTTCGGGCGGCAGCTTCGGCTGCTTGCCGACGGTGGCGTAAAGAATGCCGGCATTGGGACGGGCGATGAGAAGCCCGGTGGGGTTGCCGTTTGCGTCGCGCTGGATTTCACCGGCAGGGCGGATTCGGCGTGTCTTTCGTATAGCCGCAGGCCCGCAGCGCGGCCTTGTTCAACATTCCGCGGCAATAGAGGTGCAGGACAAAAACCGGCGTATCGGGGGAGACGGCGTTAATTTCCTCGAGCGTGGGCATGCGGCGCTCGGCGAACTGAAATTCGCTCCAGCCGCCGATGACCCGGACCCATTGGCCGGGAGGAGTGCGTTGCGCCTGCTCTTTCAGCATCCGCAAGCCGTCGGCGAGGGAGGGAACGCCGTCCCAACGCAGCTCAGCATTGTAACTGAGACCGCCGCGGATCACATGCATATGCGAATCGTTGAGACCGGGAATGATCGTCCGTCCGCCGGCATCGATCACCCGCGTCTGTGCTCCCTTATGAGCTATTGCCTCGTCATAAGCGCCTACGGCCAGAAAGACGCCGTCCTTTATAGCGACCGCCGTTGCCGCCGGCTTTCGAGGGTCCATCGTTGCTATGCGCCCGTTCGTGATGATCAGATCGGCAGAACTGTTCTTTTCCTTCGCATCGGCGGCCATAATCCCTCCTCCCAACGTGTAGGCAGTTGCCCCGGCAGCCAGCTTCAAAAAGTTCCTTCTCGTGGTTTCGTTCATGGTTCACATCCTACCCATGCGCACTGACTGTACACCTACTTTTTATCCCGTTTGAGAACGTCCTGTGCTTTCTGGTAGCTCTCCATCACCGCCTGGTAATTCGGAGCGTAGGCCCCATAAAGGGCACCCCAATCAGCGGCATCCGGCCGGTTCCATGTGCGCTGTAGCTCGCAAAACACCATATTAGTGCTCATCGGAATGACCCCTGCCTGCGCGAGACGGGTGAGCGTGATCCGCGACGCCATCTCGCTCGGATCGCCCGAGGCATCCATCACGGTATACACCTTGTAGCCTTCCGCTTTCGCCTGAAGCGCCGGGAAGGTGACGCAGACGCTTGTCCATACCCCGGCGATGATCAGGGTCTTTTTGCCGGTCTTGCGCACCGTCTTCACGAAATCCTCGTTGTCCCATGCGCTGATCTCGCCCTTGCGCGGCACGTAAGTCGCGTCAGGCGCATATTGCTGGAGTTCCGGCATCAATGGGCCGTTCGGACCATCCGGGACCGACGCCGTCGTAATGATAGGTATCTTCATCAACTTAGCCGCCTTCACCAGGACGATCACATTGGTCCTGAGTTCCGCCACGGGGATGTCCTTTACCGTCTGGAACAGGCCAGTCTGGTGATCGAGCAGGAGCAGCAGCGTGTCCGCAGGATCGATTAAGACCGCGCCCGCATCGGCCTTCGCGACCTTGGGCGTCTGCTGCTGTGCGTCGGCGCGGCCGTTCATGGCAAGGAACACGAGCGAGCCTGTCAGGAGCATTGTGAGCAAATAGAACGCTGCCGGTGCTTTTGATGATAGAGGACTGTTCACGGTAATTTCTCCTTTTTTACGATATTCGGCGTCATGCTAATGGTTACAGTATAACACGAAGCAATAGACGATTATTCGCCGCTCATCTTATTGTGTCGCTGTAATGGCGATGATCATTTGTTTTTGATGTTCTGAGACAGACTGACTTATTCCGACCGAAGTGTTCGGCAACAAGGTCATCCTGAACGTGTGAAATGCCAAATCCCCCTCAAAATCAACACTCCATGTCGTATTTGTTAACGAATTCTCACGAAATACCGCTCCCCGTTTCCCCGTTAATGGGACAGTGGATTGCCCCATCCCTCTCCCACCCCTGGTGGGGAGAGAGGTTTACATGGCTTTCGCCCCTTCGAGGGGAGGATTCGGTTAAGGAGGGAGCTGCTGACAATCTGGTCGATTGATGATTCCCTTATCCTCTACAGCGAAGGCTATTTCAGCTTGCCGAAGAGCTTGGCGTACTTTCCGTACCCCGTTTTCATGAGATCCTCCGCCGGAATGAACTTCATGGCGGCTGAATTCATGCAGTAGCGCAGGTGTGTCGGAGCCGGGCCGTCATCGAACACATGGCCCAGGTGCGAATCCGCATGTTTGCTCCTCACCTCGGTCCTGACCGAGAAGAAGCTCCGGTCCTCCTTCGTCACGATATTGCCGGGTTCGAGCGGCCTGGTGAAGCTCGGCCATCCCGTTCCCGACTCGTATTTGTCCACGGAGCTGAACAGGGGCTCCCCGGACACGACGTCGACATAGATGCCCGGCCGGTGGTTGTCCCAGTATTCGTTGTTGAAGGAAGGCTCCGTGCCTTCCTGTTGAGTAACCTTGTACTGCATCGGAGTGAGTCTTTTTTTCAACTCTTCCTTTGATGGCTTCACATAAACGTTCGAGTCATTGTTTTCGGCTTTCTCCGAATGCATGGCGCCCTCCTTTCCCCAGACCTTTTCCAGATACTTATCGCGGCCGCAACTCGACCTGTAGAACTTGTACCTGATAGGGTTCTTTTTATGATAATCCTGGTGGTACTCCTCAGCCTTGTAAAATAGAGAGGCTTTGATCAGTTCGGTCACGATCGGTTTCTGATACCTGCCGGATTTTTCGAGCGCCTCTTTGGATTTTTCAGCCAATCGCTTCTGTTCGGCATTTTCATAAAATATCGCCGACCGATACTGCGGGCCTCTGTCGCAGAATTGACCGCCCGGATCCGTTGGGTCGATCTGCCGCCAGAAAACGTCCAGCAATTCCGGGTAACTTATTCTGGAAGGATCATAGGTGATCTGAACTGCTTCTATGTGGCCTTTGGCCGCATAGTCCTCGTACGTGGGGTTCGGGCCGCTGCCGCCGGTATATCCTGATAACACCTCATTAACGCCGTTTAATTTTTCAAAAGGCGGCGTCATGCACCAGAAGCAGCCTCCCGCGAAGGTCGCTTTTTCAAGGCGCGGCATGGCGCCTGCGCTGGTTTGAGCAGTCGTGAGCAACAGAAGCAGCAATGTTCCTAATAATAATTTCTCAAACATGGTCAGTTCCTCTCTTTCTCTGTGATTGTTTCCACATATGTTCCCGCCTTTTTCAAGGCGGCCTCCATTTCATTGATCGTGATGACTTTCGGGTCGTAATAGACAGTATCGGTCTCATGAAGGTAATGAAAACCGGTCTCGACCTTCCGGATGCCGTTAAGCCCCTGGAGCGCCGCTTTGCCTTCGTCATAACACTTGACCTTGAAGACGACCTTCGAGGTACCCGTCTCCTGTGCAAAAGCCGTCCCATATCCTGAATCGAGGACCGGCTTCACATGCCGATCACTCCGCCCGAATACCGGAACTGCGGGAAGAGCGCGAGGAGAAGTATCGCGCCGGATATCGTAAAGAATGCTGTTTTCATCATTGTGCCGCCTCCTGAACGAGTTCTTTGCTTGTTGCGGTTCTCTTTTTCCTGATTGAAGGATACCACTTGAAGGTCACGGCAAGGTCACGGGAGGGTAAAGAGTTCGTCACGGAAAAGATTGTCCTAGTAAGCAACCAGTTAATGATACCAAGGGTTCTAACAAATAGGATAAACTCCAAATCAAGTAATCGAATGGAGTATCATCAGATTGTGCATGACATGAGTTTGTGATGATGACAAATCAGAATTGATGAAGCACCACTTTCAAGCGGATGTTCGCAGTTTTTAAAACGAGCGCTGACGTAAACCCGTAGGTGGCGTCGATGCCGGACGAATAAAAGGAATCCGATCTATTCTGGTCGAAACATTTAGTCACAACTATCCTGAACGTCAGCTTCAGTTCTCAGAAACGAAAAATACATGTCGAATTTGTTAATCTCACAACGACAAATTACACGCCTGCCGGCATTGACGTTTGCTGCAGGCCTGCATGTTGATATTTGGGAGTCCTGGGTCCTGTGATTTTTCGTAGGGAAAGCCATCAGCAATAAAGGGGCTATGATTGTTTATCCACTTCCTGAAATACGAGATGGTTGATATCGCGAATCACTCTTGCCATCCGGGCAACACTGGTGCCGCGTGTCACGATGCCGAGAAGAAATGGACGGTTCGGATGATAAATGATTCCGAATTCGTGGAGTTGCCGCAGTTCCTGTTTTTCCCCTTCCTCGGCAATTAAGCTTGTCTGTCTGCCCCATTTGGAGGCGATCTCTATGTTCGGCGGGATGCCCGCCTCCATGCTGTCCAGGTAGCTTTCGAAAGAATAGCGAAGGGCTTTTTCAGACATCTCTTCTGAAAGATAGGACGCGTTGTACAGAACACGGTAGAATGACGCGTACTCCCTCAATGACAGAAAATCATCAGCAATACGAAACCGTCAAGTGTACCAGCATACACT
>CAVUHW010000048.1:0-40338 GCA_963741205.1 Nitrospirota bacterium | reverse complement strand
TTCAGCTTATCCGAGATATCCCGATAATGCGGGTCCATGCCCTGGACTTTTTGAAATTCTCTCACGGCGCCGGAGATGTTTCCCGCCCCTTGATAGGCAAGCCCGAGATCGTAGTGCATGTCGATAAGGTTCTGTCCTCCTTCTCCGGCAGTCCCGGCGTAACCAAGGGCGTTCTGAATCTCGCGGGTTGCGTTCTGGTAGTCTGCCTTCCCCATGTAGCAGAGGCCGAGCATGTACCGGCTCTGAACGTACTTCGTCTCGTTCTCGGGCGTCAGGATAAATTCTGCGATGGCATCGTCCAGGAGCCCCATTTCCCGGTATGCCACACCGAGATTATAATGGGTGTCCGCGTCCTCTTTGATGGACTGTTTTTCGACGCCGCGCTTGAATTCCTCAAAGATTTCATCGAGGCTCTGTTCCTCGGCAGGGGTTTCGCGAGGGGCTGGCGCCTCGACGCTGAATTCGTCCCGGAGCTCCGAGGCAAGATCGAAAAAGTCGCTTGACGGTTCCTCCCTCTTTGCGGGGGCGCTTGCGTCGCTCTCTTCGGCCAGCTCTGCGCCGAGATCGAAATAGTCTTCCTCTGCATCTGGCGCGGCGGGCCCCGCGTCGTCGGAAAGTTTCTGCGCAGAGGCAGGGGAAACCGGTTGCTGGGGCGGAGCAGCCGTTCGCAAGGACGCTCTAATGTCTTCGTCCGCCTGCGGGGGGACGATTTCTTCGGGAGGTTGCTTAAGCAGCGAAATCTCCTTCATGAGACTGCGGACGGCTTCCTCATCCGATTCACTGAGCGGCATCTCCACTTCAGAGAGCTTTTCCGGGGGGAGGGCGTCCTCCAGTTCTTCCACGGCTTCGGCTAGCTTCGAAAATTCCCTGGTGTCCTCTTCTTCCCGGGCAATCTCCGCGAGCCGGTCGATCGCCTTCCTTTCGTCGGGGTTCAGCCCGATGATCCTGGCGTAGTGCTTTTTGGCTTCATGGAATAGTCCCTGCTGGAAGTAGAACTCCGCCTCTGCCCAGATTTCACCGACGTCGCTCGGGGCTGCCAATTCCGGCGCCGGGGCCTCTGGTTCAACCCGTTCTTCGGCGATCGGCAGCGAATCACGCCGTTCCTCGACTTGCTGTGCCGTTTCTTCGACATCCGGCGCGGACTCGGCCATGGCAGGTCGCATGTCGGACGTCTGATCAGGGGGCGTCTCCTCGGGCGATGAGTTCGTTCCTTCCTCGACGGAAGAAAAGTCAAGATCGGTCGATGTTTCGTCTAACAGAGTTGCGTCTAATCCGAACGAGGGAGGAATGTCGTCATGAGGGACCCGTGGTTCCGGTTTCCCGCCGGTCGCATCGATGCCGGAGTCAGACAGGGTGTCGGGCTCGTGCGTAGAAGTCGCAGGCATTTCATCTGCAGGCGGGCACGCGGCGGGGAAGGGAAATTCCTCTTCCCGGTGAGGCAATCCGGCATCGAGTCCTTCGATTACGATTGCGTCGGTCGGGGCCGGCTCGATAACGGGTCGCGGCTCTTCCAACGTCGGCGCGGTTTCTACTGCCGCAGCGGCGATTTGTTCAGTCACGTCCTCCGGAGAAGAAAAGTCTTCGAACGGGGTCGGGGCCGGTTCAGGAGGCACGACGGTAGGCCCGGCGATTCCGAGCCGGGAGCTGATCTCGTTATTGGAGGGATCGATCTCAAGAGCGTAATGCAGGACCTGTTCCGCCTGGTCCTTCATGCCGCGCTTATGATAAAGGTCCGCCATGACGAGCATATGCGCCGTTGCCTTGCGCATTTGCCCCTGATCACCATAAAGATCGCGCAGCTTGACGCGAATCTGCATGCTTTCGGGGAACCTTAACGCCAAGCCCTCGAGCTGTTCGATCGCTTTTGTAGACAGGCCGTATTTCACGAGGACATCTGCTTCGGTCATCGCTTCGGCTATGGCGGGATCATCATATTCATCCCGGGCTGCCTGGACTTCGGCAACTGGTTCTTCCCGGGGAGCGACCGGAGGTAATTTCTCGGCCTGCATTTCGAAAGCAGTTGGAGTGGGCTCTTCGACTGCCGGCTCCGGTTCGGCCGAAAAGTCCGGCGGGGCGGTTTCCTCTATTGAGATCTCCGGTTCCGGCGGCGCAGGCGCAGGGGGAGGAGACGTGATCTGGTCGAGCAGATCTCTTGCTTCCTGAAAATCGGGGACGATCCTGAGCGCGCTGTTGAGCGACGCCGTGGCGCTTTCGACGTTCCCTTCCTCCGCGAGGAGTTTCGCCGCCTGCACGAATGTTTCGGCGGCTTCCCCGCCCCGCTTCAGCGAAACGTACAGTTCGGCGAGAGCCCGCCTGCCCGGGATAAAACGCGGGCTGTCGGCGACAAATCTCGTAAGGATCTCCTCGGCGCCACCATGGTCGTTCGATTCGATGCGGCCGCGGGCGAGGGACGAGGCCGTGTCGAGTGCCTTTTCGAATTCACTCTTCGCTATGTAAATATGGTACAATTTTTCGTGCAGATCGGTCCTGCCGGGGTCCGCGGCCAGGATCTTCATGATCACATGCTCAGCATCAGCGTCCTTGCCGGCCCTCGTGAGCGCTTCAAGATAGGTATCGGAAAGCTCACGGTTGTCCGGGTCGTTTTCGAAGGCCGGCTTCAGGGCCTTGCACGCCTCGCCGAACTTTCCTTCTTTCAGATAAACGATGCCGGCCTTGAAATAAACGGCCTTGTTGTCCGGATCGATCGTGAGGACCTTTTCGAACAGGTGGCGGGCTTCCTTGAGCTCTTCCTTCGACAAGTGCGCGTCCGCTGCGGAGAGATACGCCTTGGCGGCCTCGGCTTTCATGCCTTGCTTTGCGTACATGTCGGCGAGTTTGATCCTGAAGGTGACATTGTCGGGGTTGAGATCTGCCATCTTCTGGTAAATGCCGAGGGCCTGGGCGATATTGTTTTCCTTATTGAAGAGATCGGCGGCGTATTTGTAGTTCGCGAGGGCGTTGCCGGTGAGGCCCTTCTCGGCATGCATGTCGCCGAGGGCAAGATGGACTTCTACCCTTGTAATGTCGATGTTGAGGACTTTCTTGTAGAGGGCTATGGCCTTCGAGGTAAAGCCGTCCTCCGCAAGGATGTCGGCCGCGCGCTTGTAGGCATCCACGGCCTCCGCCCGGGAGTTTTTTTTGATGCAGAGGTCGCCGATCGTATTATAGAGATTGGCGTCATGCGGCGTTTCACTAAGAAGCTTCTTCCACTCGGCAATCGCCTTATCATATTGGCCCTTGGCGGCAAATTTCCGGGCTTCATTCATAATTGCATTTTTGTCGATCGCCATGAATTTAAAATACCATAAAGCTCGCCGGAGTGTCAACACTATCATGGGTCATGGCCGCGGCGCCTGACGTGGGAGTCGTTGCCCTGGCTCCAGAATTGAGCTCCCCTGATGGCCGGGAGCTCGATTATTAAGGTTTGAAATAGTATCGTATTCGCTTCGCTTGCGCGAGTTCTATTATTCCAGAATTGAGCATCCCGGGGGATCGGGAGCTCGATTCTTGAGGTTTAGAGTACTATCGTATTCGCTCGCTTACGCGAAGTGAAGGTTCGTAGAGGTATCTCCAGAATTCGCCTTGATTTTAAAAGGCAATCATGTTAAAAAGTCCCTTATGGCTATCCGAACGATAAGGGTTTACCCGGACCCGGTCCTCCGGACCAAAACGGCGCGTGTGAAAAAAATTGATGGGTCCCTGGACGGACTTATTCAGGACATGGTCGAAACCATGCACGCCGCGCCCGGCGTCGGTCTTGCCGCGAACCAGGTGGGGGTTTCGCTTCAACTGGCGGTGATCGATCTGAGCTCGCGGGAAGACGCCGAGGACCGTCATCCTCTTCTCGTGTTCATCAATCCGGAAATCATCTCCCAGGAAGGGGCCGCCGTTGAAGAAGAGGGTTGCCTCAGCATTCCCGACTTTTCCGAAAAAGTGAAGCGCGCCGCCAAGGTCAGAGTCCGGGCTCAGGACCGGACGGGCAAAACCTTCGAGATCGAGGCCGAAGGGCTCCTGGCAAAGGCGTTCCAGCATGAAATCGATCATCTGAACGGCCTGCTTTTCGTGGACCACTTAAGCCCTCTCAAAAAAAGCATCTTCAAGCGGAGATACAGGAAGATAGCGGTCGAGAAAGCCTAGAAGAGACCGGCAATTTCCAATCTCCAAATAGCAAATTCTCAACAAACTCCAATTTCCAATCAATCCTGGGCGAAACTGCTTGACGATTCGGATTTCGGTCATTGGAGCTTATTGAGAACTTAGTGCTTGGGATTTGGAATTTCTATGAGACTTGTCTTCATGGGTACACCGCAGTTTGCCGTGCAGCCGCTCCGCGCCCTTGCAGCAGCGGGGCACGAGATCGCGGGCGTCGTAACGCGGATAGACAAGCCGGCGGGGAGGGGCCGCGTGCTCGCAACGCCGGCGACCAAGATCGCTGCGCAGCAACTGGGCATCCCGGTGTTCCAGCCTCGGCGCGTGCGGGACCCCGAGTTCCTTACGACGCTGCGCGGTCTTCACCCCGAGGTGATCGTCGTCGCTGCTTACGGACAGATCCTCCCGAAAGATGTCCTGGCCACGCCGAGATTCGGCTGTATTAACGTTCACGCGTCTCTTTTACCGTCGTACCGCGGCGCGGCTCCCATCAACTGGGCGATCATCCGGGGCGACAGGGAGACCGGTGTCACCATCATGCAGATGGACGAGGGAATGGACACCGGCGCCGTCCTGCTGAAGGAGAGCATCCCGATCGACCCGAACGACACGGCGGGAACGCTGACCGAGAAACTGTCGGAGATCGGTGCAAGGCTCATCACCAGGGCTATGCCTCTGATCGCCGACGGCACGCTCGTCCCGGTAACGCAGGACAGCGCGCAGGCAACTCTGGCGCCGCTGCTCAAGAAGGAAGACGGTTTCATCGACTGGAATCTGACCGCCGTCGAAATCCATAATCGCGTCCGGGGGCTTACGCCCTGGCCTGGCGCCTTCGGCAAGTTGGAAGGAAAGATCGTCAAGATTATCGAGTCGGAGGTCTCCGCCGGGAGCGGGGAGCCTGGAAAATTGTATCAGGAGAACGACAACAAATTGATTGTCGGCGCCGGCAGCGGCCGGCTCCGCATCCTGAGCATTCAGCCCGAGGGGAAAAAACCCATGACGGCAGCCGAGTTTTTGCGGGGGCACCGGGGGGTTATAGGAAGGAAATTTGAAGCACGAAGCTTTAAATCCTGACCCGGACGAGCGAAACCCAAAAGCCAGAAGCAAAAGGCATCTCTCGCAAAGACGCAAAGTTCGCAAAGATGGGAACGGCTTGTTCTGGTTGTAAAACCCAAAAATTAAAGCTTTTGAATTAAGTCAGCTTTTCCTTTGCGCCCTTTGCGTCTTTGCGAGAAAAATGCTTGCCGTTTATTGTGTAGAGTTTGGAACTTCGAATTTAGGATTTGCTTTAACGTTATGTCCGAACCCAAGAAAAGAATCTTCATCGGCCTCATCGTCTTCACGGTCCTGCTCATTACCGCGGTGACCGTGGGGCTGTACCTGATACCCTACGTCGGGCTCAAGAATATTCATCCCCTGGCGCCGAGGGTCGTGTGCCTGACCATGGGCGGGACTCTCAGTGTCCTGATCCTCGGCGTGGGGCTGCTCATCCTGACCCTTATCCGCGGCAGGGAGATTTTTTTTGCCACCCGGCTGCGGGGCATCGTGATTGAGGTCCTCTTCCCCATCATGATCGTCCTGGGCAAGCTCCTCGGCATCTCCAAGGAAAAAGTGCAGCAGTCCTTCGTTGAAGTGAATAATCTCCTGGTCAAGGCGAAGATGAGGGACATCAAGCCCAGCCGCATCCTGCTCCTCATGCCGCACTGTCTGCAGTTCAACGACTGCGCCATCAAGATCACCACCGATGCCTACAAGTGCCAGGCCTGCGGCAAATGCAAGATCAAGGACCTGGTGATGCTCGCCAAGAAGCATGATGTGCACCTCTCGGTCGCAACCGGCGGTACGCTCGCCAGGAGGAGGGTGGCGGAGGCAAAGCCCCAGGCCATCATCGCCGTGGCGTGCGAGCGTGACCTGACGAGCGGCATCCAGGACGCCTATCCGCTTCCCGTCATCGGTATCTTGAACGACCGTCCCTTCGGACCGTGCTTCAATACGAGCGTCGATATCGGCAAGGTCGCCGAAGCCCTCGAATTCCTCGCGAACGGCCGCGGTAAATCCAGCGGCGATCGATGGATAGGCCGCGGGACAAGGCGCTCGAAATCCTCCGGAAAGTCGAGGACGGCGTCTTCGCGGACGCGCTGCTCGAAGAGGCGCGGCGGTCCTTCGACGCGCGTGACAGCGCCTTTCTGCTGGAACTGGTGTACGGGGTGCTCAGAAACCGGCTGCGCCTCGACTGGGCGCTGGACCGGTTTTCAGCCCAGCCTGTTGAAAAAACCGACGCCTCGACCAGAAACATCCTGCGGCTCGGCGCCTACCAGCTGCTGTTTCTGGACAGGGTCCCCCCCAGCGCCGCGGTGAACACTTCCGTCGAGCTCGCCAAGGCATACGGCAGGAAACAGGGCTACGTGAACGGTCTGCTCCGGAACCTCGACCGGAAGCGGGACAGAGTCGCCTATCCGGGTGCGGAAAATCCAGTCCGCCGGCTCTCCGTCCTCTATTCACATCCTGAATGGCTGGTGAGGCGCTGGATCCAGCGCTTTGGAACCGAAACGGCAGAAACGCTTCTGCGCGAAAACAACGCGCCCGCTCCGCTCGTGCTTCGGGTAAACACGCTCAAGACGACGCGGGAAGAGCTCAAGGCCGACCTTGAACGCGCGGGCGCACGCGCAGTCGAGACGGTTTATTCGCCCGCGGGGCTCGAAATCCTTTCGTCGCCGGGCATCCGCGCTCTTCCGGGCTACGGAGAGGGACGGTTCATGGTGCAGGACGAGGCGGCCCAGCTCATAGGCCTGATGCTTGCCCCCGAGCCGGGAGAGCGCGTGCTGGATGCCTGCGCGGCGCCCGGCGGCAAGGCTACGCACCTGGCCGAGCTGATGTGTGACAAGGGAAAGATCGTTGCGCTCGAGCGCGATGCGGCGCGGATCGCCCGGATCAGCGAGAACAGCCGTCGGCTGGGCATATCGATCATCGTACCGAAACAGGGCGACGCGGCGATTTACGCGGACGAGGGCTTCGACCGGGTATTGATCGACGCCCCCTGCTCCGGCCTCGGCGTGCTCAGGCGGCATCCCGACGGCAGATGGAACAAGGGCGAGGGGACGATCCGGGAACGGGCGGCAGCGCAGCAGCGGATACTCGAAAACTGCGCGAAACTTCTTCGGCCGGGCGGCGCGCTCGTCTATGCCACGTGCACCACGGAACCGGAAGAAAACGAAGAGGTTGTTGACGCCTTTCTTGCGGGACCCGGCAGCGGGTTTTTTGTCGATGATCCCAGGCCGTATCTGCCTCAGCGGGCTTCCGCACTGGTTGACGGACGCGGTTTTCTCCACACCTATCCGAAGGCGCCGGAGATGGACGGGTTCTTCGGGGTGAGGATGGTAAGGAAGAAATGATACAGGATGCCAGGATACAGGATGCAGGATAGCTGTTTCCGTTACGGATTAAGCCTGCATCCTGCACCTCTGACATCCTGCATCTTCATCATTGTTCTTGCATCTGCCTTGAACTATGGTAAAATACGGGCTCTGACATGAAGCGGTTTTTTAAAGGCCTCGGCATCTTTATCGCGCTGGTCGGTGTCGGCATCGCCAGCGCCTTCGCGGTCATCGCGTTGCTCCTCCGCCAGGAGGAAGTCCGCGTTCCGGACCTTACCGGCCGGGACATCGTGTCCGTGATCGAGTTGGCAACCCAGCAGGGCCTTCAACTCAAGGTCGACCGCCGGGAGCCCCATCCCACCATGCCGCGGGACACCGTTATCTCGCAAACGCCGGCGCCGGGGAGCGGGATCAAGAAAGGGCGGCAGGTCCGGGTCGTCGTGAGCCAGGGCCCCAGCGAGCTGCTTTCGCCGAAGGTGGTGGGAGAAAATTTCCGCAAGGCCGATATCATGATACGGCAGGCAGGGTTCGTGCCCGGGGACATATCGCGGGCTTTCTCGGACGCGGTCGAACGCGATACCGTGATGGCCCAATATCCGCAGGCCGGCAGCCAGCTCGAAAAAGGCGGAACGATCAGCATGCTCGTAAGCAGCGGCAGGAAGCCCGAACTTCTCGTCATGCCGAAGCTTACCGGGATAAAGGCCGAGGAGGCCCTCCGGATTATTGACCGCATGGGGCTTGCAGCACCGGGTCGCATCGCAGGCAGCCGGCGACAGGCCCCCGGGCGTAGAGCGGACCGTCATCAGCCAGAAACCCGGCAGCGGGATTCCCGGTTTCCGCTGATACGACGGTGGATATCGTGGTGAGCAAGTGAGAGAATACATGCAGCAATTGCGAGTTGAGATCACAAATTAAAGTCTTTAAATTGCGAAACTCAGGCGCTAACTTGTAAATTTCCAATTTCGCAACTCTGCATCTGCAGTTTGTGATATTGTTGAGGAAGACTCATGACAAAAAAAATCAAGGTCGCTCCTTCCATCCTCTCGGCCGATTTCTCCCGGCTGGGCGAGGAAATAAAGGCGGTCGAGGCCGCGGGCGCGGACCTGATCCATGTCGACGTGATGGACGGGCATTTCGTGCCGAACATCACCATTGGGCCGCTTATCGTGGAAGCCGCCCGCAGGAGCACGAAACTGCCCCTTGACGTGCACCTCATGATCACCAACCCGGAGCTGTACATTGCCGATTTCGCGAAGGCGGGGGCCGACTATATTACGGTGCACGCCGAGACCGCGTTCCATCTGAACCGGCTCGTGCAGTCCATCAAGGAGCACAAGGGCGTGAAGGCGGCGGTCTCGCTCAACCCGGCGACGCCGCTGACGGCCCTGGACTATATCCTGAGCGACATAGACATGGTGCTCATCATGTCGGTGAACCCCGGGTTCGGCGGCCAGAACTTTATCGCCTCGGCGCTGGACAAGATCGCGAAACTCCGGAGGCGGATCGACGAGCTGGGTCTTGGGACCGAGATCGAGGTCGATGGAGGCGTGAAGCCCGAGAACGCGGCGTCGGTCATCTCAGCCGGCGCGGACATCCTTGTCGCGGGTTCCGCGGTGTTCGGCAAGAAGGACTACGCGGCGGCGATCCGGGGGATCAGGGGCGAATGAAATTCAATACTCAGGATTCAAGGACCTGAATATCGAGTTTCGAATTTATTTCTCTCTTCACCGTTCGATGTTTTGAATTTTGAACAGTAAATATTGAATTTGATTGAATACCAGGAGTGTTGCATGACCATCAAAAAACAGACGGTAAAAATTCCTTTTGAGCTCAAGAACGTGAAAGAGCCGGAACTCTACCGCGACATGTTTCCCTACGCCAGCGTGCCCCGGGTGGTGCTGGAGGACCGGCTCATCCAGACGAACATCCCGAAGGACATCTGGATCACGGACACCACGTTTCGCGACGGGCAGCAGTCCCGTCCGCCCTATACGCCCGGGCAGATCGCCGACATCTTCGATTTTCTGCACCGCATGAGCGGGCCTGAGGGCGTGATCCGCCAGACCGAGTTCTTCCTGTATTCGGAGAAGGACCGCGAGGCGGTGCGGCTCTGCATGGAGCGGGGGTACCGGTTCCCCGAGATCACGGGCTGGATCCGGGCGAACAAGAAGGACTTCAAGCTGGTGAAGGACATGGGGCTCAAGGAGACGGGCATCCTCACGTCATGCTCGGACTATCATATATTTCTGAAGCTCAACATGACGCGCAAGGACGCCCTGCAGCAGTATCTCGACATCGTCAGAACGGCGCTCGAACAGGGCATAAAGCCGCGCTGCCATCTCGAAGACATCACCCGGGCGGACTTCTACGGCTTCGTCATCCCCTTTGCGCAGGAGCTGATGAAGCTTTCCGAAGAGTCGAAGGTCCCGATCAAGATCCGGGCCTGCGACACCATGGGTTACGGCTTTCCATTCCCCGGTACGGCCCTGCCGCGCGGCGTCCCGGAAATATTCTACGCCCTGATCCACGACGGCGGCGTTCCGTCGGAACAGCTCGAGTGGCACGGCCACAACGACTTCCACAAGGGGCTCGTGAACGGGATGGCCGCGTGGATGTACGGCTGCTCGTCGGTAAACGGCGCGCTTCTGGGCTTCGGCGAGCGCACGGGCAATACACCGGTGGAGGCCATGCTCATCGACTACATCAGCCTGACCGGCAACGACGCGGGCATCGACACCGCCGGCGATCACGGAGGTGGCCGAGTACTTCCGCAGGGAACTGGGATTCCCCATCCCGGCCAACTACCCCTTTGTCGGCTCCGAGTTCAACTCCACGAGCGCCGGCATCCATGCCGACGGCATGATGAAGAACGAGGAGATCTACAACATCTTCGACACCACGAAGGTCCTGAAGCGGCCCATGGGCGTCATCATCACCGACAAGTCCGGCGTCGCGGGCATCGCCCACTGGGTGAACAGCCATCTCGACCTCGATTCGGAAAAGAAGATCGACAAACGTCACCCCGGCCTGGCCAAGATGAACAAATGGGTGCTGGAGCAGTACGAACAGGGCAGGACCACCAGCATCTCGCATGACGAACTTCTGGAGAAGGCGAAGAAATACCTGCCCGAATACTTCGTTTCGGACCTGGACAAGCTCAAAAAGAAGGCGCAGGAGATCGCCCTGCATCTCGTGGAAGGCATGGTGGAGCGGAAGGAAATGCGGTCCATGGACCATGCCATGCAGGAGGTGGTCATCCAGAAGCTTCTCGAAGAGAACCCCTTCATCCAGTTCGCCTACGTGGTAAACCGGGACGGGAACAAGATCACGAAGAACATCACCCAGATCCAGTACAAGGCGCAGTTCGAGCATTCCGGGCTGGGCGACAATTTCTCCGACCGTCCGTGGTTCATCAACCCCATGAAGGACGGCAGGAGCTTCGTTTCCGACTTCTATACCTCGAAGATCACCGGAGCGCTCTGCATCACGGTGTCGGCGCCGATCAGCAGACGAGCAGAACGAGATCATCGGCGTGTTCGGCGTGGACATCAGGTTCGAGGACCTGGTCCGGGCGGAGTAGCGGCGGGCAACAAGAACGGGCAGGGTGGCGTACAACAGCATGACCGAGAAAAAAACAATACCGGGCATCGTCCCCACCGGGCCCGCTTCAGATCGCAGCGAGTTGGAGAGGGCTCTCGGAGAGAACAGAAAATTTCTCCAGGCGATCATTGAAACCGAGCCGGAATGTGTGAAGCTTGTCGCCTCCGACGGGACCCTGATCATGATGAACCGCGCCGGATTGGACATGATCCAGGTGAGCTCGCTCGACCGGGCCAGGGGCAAATCGATTTATCCTCTCATCCTGCCGGAATATCGGGAGGCCTTCATAAAACTTACCGAAGGGGTTTTCCAGGGAAAGCCGGGGACCCTGACCTTTGAGATGTGCGGCGTCAAGGGAAGGCGGCTCTGGCTCGAGACCCATGCTGTTCCCCTCCGCAACGACCAGGACGAAATCGTAGCCCTCCTGGGGATCACCCGTGATGTTACCGAACGCAAAAGACGGAAGAGTCCCTCAAAAAAGAGCGTGATTTCACTGCGGCGGTGCTCGATACGGTGGGCTCGATGGTCGTTGTTCTCGACCGCGACGGCAGGATTGTTCGTTTCAACCGCTCCTGTGAGGAAGTGAGCGGGTACCGGTTCGAGGAAGTTCAGGGGCGGCATGTCTGGGACTTCCTGATCCCGCAGGAGCAGGTGGAAGAAGTTAAGAAAGTTTTTGAAAACCTCAATGCAGGCATGTTTCCGAACAAATACGAGAACTACTGGGTGGCGAAGAACGGGCAGCGGAGGCTGATCTCCTGGGCGAACACCTCGATTCTTGCGGCGGACGGCTCGGTCGAATACATTATTCCGACCGGCATCGATGTAACCGAGCACCGGAGGGCCGAGGAAGCTCTGCTGGAGGAGAAAAGATTTTCCGATGCGGTCATCGACAACCTGCCAGGGACATTTTATATTTGCGATGAACAGGGATCGCTGATCCGGTGGAACAAGAACGTACAAGAGGTGACGGGATATACCGGCAAAGAGTTGTCAGGCATGAATATATCCGGTCTGTTCCTTGAGGACCGGGAGCTCATGGCAGCCAAGATGAAGGAGGTCTATGACACCGGCAAGGCCTCCACGGAGGCCAGGATTCTTACGAAGAGCGGCGCACGCATACCCTTTCTGCTGACGGGATTCCGGCTTATCATACACGACCAGCAGTATCTTGTCTGTGTGGGCATCGACGTTTCGGAACGCAAGCGGCTCGAGGACCAGCTTCGCCAAGCCCAGAAGATGGAATCCATCGGCACCCTCGCCGGCGGGATCGCTCACGACTTCAATAATATCCTTACAGCCGTCATCGGCTACGGGAACCTGCTTCAAAAGGAATAGGCGAGCACGATCCGCTGCGGTTCTATGTGGAGCAGATAATTGGCGCGGCAAACCGGGCCGCCGGCCTGACCCGCGGTCTGCTTGCCTACGGCAGACAGCAAATCCTGAACCCGCAGCCGGTGGACCTCAACGAAATTATCAGGAATATGGAGCAGCTTCTTGCCAGGCTCATCGGCGAAGACGTGGAGCTCAGGAGCGTCCTGGCCGAGAAGGACATAACGGTCCTGGCGGACACAGGACAGATCGAGCAGGTCCTGATGAACCTGGTAACGAACGCTCGCGATGCCATGCCCGGGGGAGGGAGCCTCTTCCTTGAGACAGAGACCATTGAGCTGGGCGAGGATGAGGCAAAGGCCCGCGGTCTCCGCAGGCCCGGGACGTATGCCCTTCTGACGGTCACCGATACGGGCGTCGGCATGGAAGAAAAGACCAGAGAGCGGATTTTTGAGCCCTTCTTCACGACGAAAGAGGTGGGGAAGGGCACGGGACTGGGGCTTGCCATTGTGTACGGCACCATTAAACAGCACAACGGCTCTCTCGAGGTGGAAAGCGCACCAGGAAGGGGGGCGGCGTTCAAAATTTATCTGCCTGTCGTTGACGAAGAGACGGACGCCTCCCGGTCCGTCGTTTTGAGTCCCCTCGAGGGAGGCACGGAAACGATACTTGTTGCCGAGGATGATGAGACCGTGAGAAATCTTACCGCAAGCGTGCTGACGCAGTTCGGGTATTCGGTGATCCAGGCTGAGGATGGGGAGGCGGCGGTCAAAAAATTCAGCGAGAACCGGGACAAGGTCCGCATGCTGCTCCTCGATGTCATAATGCCGAAGAAGAACGGCAAAGAGGTGTTTGATAAGATCAGAATATTCAAACCCGACATCAAGGCCCTCTTCCTCAGCGGCTACACCGCCGATATCATCGACCAGAAAGGCCTGCTCGACAAAGAATTCAACTTCATACTCAAGCCCGTGGCGATCAACGACCTCCTGAGAAAGGTGCGGGAGGTCCTGGACGGGAAGTAGAACGACCGCATCATGCAGAGGGCGCCGCAGTCACAGGAAAGTCGGCCGCGCCTAATCGTTTTGCACGCGGCGTCCAGGTCTCGTATAATCCCTTATGTCCCGGCGACTTCAGGAAAAGACCGATGCGCTGCTTGCGGCCGAGCGCGGAACCGTATTCAAGCCGCAGGGCGCGGAAGTAGCGGTCGCACTAGCCTACCCCAATACCTACCACGTGGGCATGTCGAATCTCGGCCTGCACCAGATCTACTCCCTGTTGAACTCCCGTCCCGACACCGTGTGCGAGCGCGTGTTCCTGCCCGATGATGAAGACCTTGAAGACTATAAAAAGACCGGCTCGAAGCTCTTCAGTCTCGAGGGCAAGCGGCTGGTCGGGGAATTCGATATTCTTGCGTTCTCCGTTTCCTTTGAACAGGATTATCTGAATATCCTCGAGATGCTCAGACTCGCGGGGATCCCCGCGGACAAACGGAACCGCGCCGCAGCCGACCCGCTCGTGGTCCTCGGCGGCATCTGTTCCTTCTTCAACCCCGAGCCGCTTGCGGATTTTTTTGATGTCGTGATCGTGGGAGAGGGCGAAGAAGTCGTCGGTGAGTTTATCGATGTGTTCAAGGCACACAGCGGCCGGGACCGCAGAGAGTTGCTTGCCGCCCTGGTCCGTATACCCGGTGTGTACGTGCCCGAGTTTTACGAGGCCGCTTATCGCGGGGACGGCACGATCGAGGCCCGCACAAAACTCGAGCCGTCTGCGCCGGACCGAATCGCCAAGAGAACGGTCGAGCATATCGAGCGATTTCCGGCGGCATCGGTGATCCTTACGCCGGACACCGAATTCAGCGACAGGCATCTGGCTGAGATCACTCGCGGGTGCGGCAGGCACTGCAGGTTCTGCATGGCGGGCTATATCTACCTCCCGCCGCGTAATCTTCGCATCGACGAGGCCAGGGAACAGGCCCGAAGGGCCGACGACCTCTGCGGCAAGATCGGGCTCGTGGGCGCGGCGATCTCGGACTACCCGGAGATCGGCGAGTTGTGCGCCGCAATCGAAGGCGGGGTCTCGGTTTCCTCGCTCCGCGCGGATTCGGTGAGCAAAGCCCTCATCGCGCGGCTGGCTCAAAGCGGGCACAAGACGATCGCCATCGCGCCCGAGGCGGGATCAGAGCGTCTCCGGAAGGTCATCAACAAGGGGATCACCGAAGAGGACATTCTCCGCGCCTCTGATATGATATTCGGGAGCGGCATTCCGAACCTTAAGCTCTATTTCATCATCGGCCTTCCCACGGAGACCCAGGAGGATGTGGACGGAATCATCGCGCTGGCCGGTCGCGTGCACGAGGTGCAGCTCCAGCATGCTCGTCCGAAAGGCCGAATCGGCAGAATCACGCTTTCCGTGAACTCCTTCGTGCCAAAGCCTTTTACTCCGTTTCAGTGGGAGCCCATGGAGCCTGTCGAGGGCCTGAACAAAAAGCTTCGCTCCTTGGATAAGGCGGTCAAGAAGATCGGGAATATGAACATCATCCACGACCTGCCGAAGTGGGAATATGTCCAGGCGCTCCTCTCGCGAGGGGACAGGAGGCTCGGAAGACTTCTCGCCGCAGCTCACGCGGCCGGCGGGGACTGGAAGAAGGCCGCAAAGTCAACGGGCATTGATACGGACTTTTACGTCTACCGCCGGAGGGCCTTCGACGAGGCGCTGCCATGGGATTTTATTGACATCGGCGTGAGAAAAGAATATCTTAGAAATGAATACGAGCGCGCCCGGGAAGGTAAGTTCACGCCGCCCTGCAGCGTCGGGTCCTGCAAGAGCTGCGGAGTGTGCAAGTAAGGCAAGCGCCAAAGGGCAAGCGCTAAATCTCGAATAAATCCCAGCCATCAAATACAAAAGCGACCTAAGCCGTCATTCCCGAATACCAGTATCGGGAATCTGGGTTTTAAAAAAATCCTCTATCCCCGATTAAAGCCCTCAAAAGAACCATTCGAGGGCAAGATTCAAGCGGGGGATGAGATTTTGTTGGTTGAGGCCGAAGACGCTATGACTGATAGTCAAGTATCTTACACTTCCCGCCCTCGCTGAAATGGGATCGGGATAAAGCACGCCTTTACGACCCGGCAGAACGGGCTTGGCGGAAGAAGCAGCGGCATGAAGCTGCCCGATGACTGGAATGCGGTCGCCGGACTGTTCGGTATCGAGGCCGACCGGGTCGTCACCGTCAATCAGGTCCATGGAGAGCATATCGTTGTTGTAGACGGCCGGAACTACAGAAGCATCAGGACCGCGAAGGCCGATGCCATGGTTACAAAAGCTCGCGGCATCGCCGTTGGAGTTGAGACTGCCGACTGCGTGCCGGTCCTGCTGGTCGATCCCGAAACACCGGCGGTGGCTGCTGTCCATGCGGGCTGGAGAAGCACGGTCAAGATGATCGTCCGGAAGGCCGTAAAGAGAATGGAGGACGAATTCGGCTCCGCCCCCGGGAGTCTTATCGCCGCCATCGGACCGGCCATCGGACCGGAATGCTACGAGGTTGACGAGCCGGTGATGGCGCCGGTTCGGGACGCCTTCTCCTTCTGGAAAGAGGTGGCAGCCCAGCGGGGGAACGGCAAGTGGAACCTCGACCTCGTCGAGGTGAACAGGACGGAGCTGGTCCAGGCAGGGCTCAAGGAGCGGAACATCCATGCTCTCGGATTGTGCACCTCGTGCAGAAGAGACCTGTTCTATTCCTTCCGGGCCGAGGGCAGGACCGGCAGGATGCTTGCGGTGGTCATGATAAAACCGTGAAGCCTGTTTTCTCGCAAAGGCGCAAAGAACGCCAAGAAAAGATTTAAACAACGAAATTACCCTACTTATTTTTCGGTTTTCTTTGCGACCTTCGCGTCCTTTGCGAGAGGCAATTATTTTCTCATGTCGATTGCGGACAACCTCAAGACGGTTCGAGACAGGATCGCATCGGCAGCCGCGCGCGCCGGACGCGACCCCTCCTCGGTCAAGCTGGTGGTCGTCACGAAGACGGTTGATGTCGGGAAAATCCGCGAGGCGCTGGCGTCCGGTTCGATGATTCTCGGCGAGAACCGCGTGCAGGAGGCGAAGGACAAGATCGATCAACTCGGCCCAGATGCGAGCTGGCATCTGATCGGCCGACTTCAGACAAACAAGGCAAAATTCGCGGTCAAGCTTTTTTCCCTGATTCATTCCGTCGATTCCCTTGACCTTGCGAAAGAGCTCGACAGGCAGGCGGCGAAAATCGGGAAGTTGCAGGACGTTCTTGTCGAGGTCAACATCGCGGGTGAAGCCGCCAAGGCCGGGGTGAGCGCTCGCGGATGCGCCCGCCTGGTCCGCGAGGCGGCGAAGTTCGGACATATCGCGATCAAAGGCTTGATGACCATGCCGCCCTATTCCGAGAATCCGGAAGATTCACGGCCCTATTTCCGGAGACTCCGGGAACTGGCGTCAGCCATTGCCGGAGAGAACATCGCGAACGTATCGATGCAGGAGCTGTCCATGGGAATGAGCGGAGATTTTGAAACGGCCGTGGAAGAAGGCGCGACGCTGGTCCGGGTGGGGACGGCGATATTCGGGGAGCGATAATAAGATTGGAACGGATTTCGGAATGAAATTCGGAAACATCGACGGATAAGGCAGGGGGTTTTATGGCAATAGATAAGAAGATCGCGTTCCTGGGCGGCGGGAACATGGCCGAGGCCCTGATCAAGGGGCTGATTGCATCGGGGACCGCAAAACCCGACCAGATCCTTGTCACGGACCTTTCCGCCGACCGGCGCGAGCACCTCAGGAAGACCTACGGCATAACCATACAGAAAACCAACGCCGATGCGGCGCGCGAGGCAAGCGTCATCATCTTAAGCGTGAAGCCGCAGGTGATCGAGAAGGTCGTCGGAGAAATCTCTTCCCTGATCGATGACAAAAAACTCGTAATCTCCATTGCCGCGGGAATCGCCCTGACGAAGATCGAGAAGACTTTCAAGGACGGTTCGCATGTCGTGCGCGTCATGCCCAATACCCCTGCGCTCGTCCTGGCCGGCGCTGCTGCGCTTGCAGGCGGGAAAAATGCCACTGCCGACGACCTTGCGCTCGCACAGGACATTTTCAATTCCGTGGGCAGGGCCGTAATCGTGGAGGAAAAACTCATGGATGCGGTGACCGGCCTTTCGGGAAGCGGGCCCGCCTATGTGTTCCTGATCATCGACGCGCTTTCCGACGCGGGCGTAAAGGCGGGGCTCCCCCGTCCTCTCGCGCTTGAACTTGCCGCACAGACCGTATTCGGGTCGGCCAAGATGGTATTGGAAACGAAGGAGCATCCGGCCAAGCTCCGTGACATGGTCACGTCTCCCGGCGGGACCACGATCGAGGGGCTTCATGCGCTCGAAAAGGGCAAGCTCCGGGCCACGCTGATGAACGCCGTGGAAGCGGCCACGGCGAGAAGCAGGGAACTGGGGAAGTAATAGAAAGCTATGGTAAATGTGAGACATTGTTCAGTTACCGAAATGTTTAGCATTTCGATTAGGATTTCGAAAATAATTTATGCAAGGGAGGCATGATGTTCATATTCGGAAACGTTCTGAGCGGCATCGCCGAGGTGCTCGACGTCATACTGAACATCTACATGTGGGTCATCATCGTCAGGGCGCTCATCTCCTGGGTGAATCCCGATCCCTACTAACCCGATCGTCCAGATCCTGACGCGGATGACCGAGCCCGTGCTCCGGCCCATCCGCAAGCTCGTTCCGCCCTACCGGGTCGGGCTGGATTTTTCCCCGCTGATCGCCGCGCTGATCATCATTTTTCTGAGGTCCGCGTTGATCAAGACGCTCTACCGCATCGCGGCGACGATGAATTAGCGCCGGCAGCAAGGAAGAGGCAAATCATTAAACGCGAGGAGGCATTCTATGACTGACGGCATCAACGTGACGCCGATAGACATCCAGCAGAAACGGTTCCATGTCGGTTTTCGGGGCTATGATCGGACCGAGGTCGGGATGTTTCTCGATCTTGTGCGGGACGAGATGGAGTCGCTTATTCGCGAGATGACGGAGCTCCGGGAATTCCGGCAGTCCTATGAACAGCGTCTCCGCGAGTTGAACGAGAAGGAAGAAATGATCAAAAACACGCTGATCATGACCCAGAAACTCATGGAAGACCAGAAGGACAACGCGCGCAGGGAAGCGGCACTGATCATCAAGGACGCCGATATCCGCAGTCGTCAGATCATCGGAAGCGCACAGGAGGAGAAGGTACGGCTGGAATCGGAGCTCCAGGAGATGAAGCGCCGCAAGCACCAATTCCACCTGGATCTGAAGAAGGTCATCCAGATGCACCAGGAAATGATCAATTTCGAGGAGTCCGGCGGTGAAACAAAAGAGGAACCCGCCCAGGGATAAGGAGGCCGCGGCATCGGCTGTGTTGTCGGTCAAAATCCAGCCCCGGGCGTCGAAGAACGAGCTCATCCGCATGGAAGGCGGAGGGTTCAAAATCAGGCTGACGGCGCCGCCGGTTGACGGCGCGGCGAACGAAGCTCTGGTCAAATTCCTGGCCGGAAAGCTCGGCGTGGCAAAGTCCCGCGTGGAGATCGTTTCCGGCCAGACGTCGAGAGACAAGACCATACGGGTCGATGGCCTGAGCAGCGAGGACGTGGAACGGTTGTTGAATATCAGGAACGAATAGAGTAATATATCTAAGTGCGGAAGATTTTACATTCCAAATTTCGCACGCCGAATTCCGCATTTCGAAAGGGGGCGACAGGCTTCGACGGGGACACGGAGGTTAGGAGTTGCATGCCGAGGTACCATGGGGCTCGTTAAACACATGGTAAAGATCAACTGCCAATAACGAACTGGCACTCGCTGCCTAATTAACTAGTCAGCGCGTTTCGCGGCCGGCGCCTGAACAGTCGCAGAGACGTCACAAACCAGGCTGGTCTTCCCGACTTCGTCCGGGGCGGGAAGATGAGATAAACCGGGCTGGCCGATTCCAAAGCTTTCCCTGAGGCGCTGGATGAAGCGAGAGCTTTAAAAGAGGGGATAAGCATGTATGAGCTTCTGGCTGAAGGTTTTCGGACGCGGGTTCAATTCCCGCCGCCTCCACCATTTAAGTTATGATATTACTGTGTTTTTTTATTGATCTTTTTGCATGCACTTTCCATAAAGACCTATGCAGTCTTGAGCTAATTCTAATTAGGAATTAGCTCTTTTTTTGTATTACTAAGGGGAGCACATTATAGTTTGCATTTATGAAGCAGCATACTGAACGTGCTTCTCCTGAAAATAACTTTGAACGATAGTCGGTCTCTTCTGTCGGCTTCGCAAGTAACCGCGGACATTGGACAGTAACTCGTCCTGCGTGTGCGCTCGCCTCCGTCCGACAGCATTACTTTTAACGTCCTGGTTCAACATCTCATCCGGATTAAGCTCCGGACTATAGGACGGCAAATAGAACAGACGAATTTGCTTTTCATTCTCGGCAAGCCATTTCTTTACGGTACGGGAACGGTGCACAGGATGTCTATCTACGATCAAAAAGACCTTTCGTGTGGACTGGCGAACCATGCGCTTCAGGAAACCGGTGAACACATCGTCACGGAACCGCTTCCGAAACACCATGAACGCAAGACGCCCTTTGTTCGTAATGGCAGAGACCATGTTGCATCCGAATCTCTGCCCCGTTCCTGGAATGACAGGGGTTTCACCTTGAGGGCTGTAGGTCCGGCCGGTAGCGTGGTCGGACCGCAACCCCATCTCGTCTCCCCAATAGATCTCGGCTTTTTCTTGCTTTGCCTGCGCACGGATCCGGGGATACTCATGCGTAAGCCAGCGCTGCACTTCTTCAGAGTTCTGCTCAAAGGCCCGACGCACCGGCTTCTGCGGGGTAAAACCCCACTGGGCCAAGTAGCGGCCAACCGTCCAGACCGAAAGCTCGATATCGAACTTCTTAGCAATCAGCTGGGCTACGGCTTCGCGAGTCCACAGGTAAAACGGCAGTTTCAACTGGTCAGGCAGACGATCCTGAATGGTTTTGCTGACCTTATCCGCCTGCCATGGCTTCAGCGAACCGCCCGTCGGTCGGCCTCGTCGCTTGGCTGCAAGCGCTTTCGCGCCCTCTGCTCGGTGTGCTACGATCCATTTTCCGACGGCATGACGCGTAACACCGAATATCTGTGCAACTTCGACCTGTTTCTTACCACCAATGACAGCCTTAACCGCTTTCTGGCGGATAGCTTCTTGCGCTTCAGGGGACAACGACCGGGCATCACGTTTTTTCATGCCCAAGTTATACCATATTAAGATACAGAATGCAAACTATTTATTGCTCTGATTAGTAACTCATTGGTATTGAAATGTCGCTTGTCATATGACATTGACCATGCTATTTTATGACTATGTTTGAAGGAGTAATATATTTAAGAATCGTCCTGCTTTTGCTGTCCTAGAGTGGTTCTTAGGTGTTGCGAGGGAGGTGAGCTATGGTATTCACGGTAACGAGTAAAATAGTTAAGGGAATGATTCGCCTTCCCAAAAAAGTGAAGATTCCTGAAGGCACAAAGGTTATCGTCAAAATCGAACCTGCATTGAAGTCCGCCGAAAAACGGAAAATCATATCAGCTCTCTGCGGCGCGTGGGCGGAGCGCGCCACGATCGCGCCCATCTTCGAAGAGATCGAGAAGGAGCGGCACCAATATCACGGCAGAGAGGTCCGCTTTGCATGATTCTTCTGGACACGAATGTCGTCATTGCTTTTCTGAATGGCAATAAAACAGTTGCGGAGCGGATCGCGGATAATATCGACAAAATCGCTCTGAGCGCCCTGGTTGTTGCTGAGTTGAATTACGGTGCGAAGGCGTCGCAGAATGCTTCGCGAAATCTTGATAAGCTGGCCAGGTTGCTGGATGTGGTTCAAACAGTGCAGTTCGATCTTGAGTGCGCTGATTCGTTCGGCACCATCAAAAGCAGACTGCGAACCATCGGCAAACCGACAGGAGAGGTTGACGCCCTCATCGCGGCAACGGCGCTCGCGCATAAGGCTGTTCTGGTTACCGGCAACAAAAAGCATTTCGAACATATTGAAGGGCTGCGTGTTGAAACGTGGCCGCTGTCCTGATTTTCTTCGTCTCGACACCCTCCGTGACGCACCCCTCAACTTGTTCCTTCTGCTCTTGCCGTTCCTTGATTTGGTGTATCAATGTCTGACAAGAAAGCTCTTCTCCAGGCTATAGCAAAAGAAGAAACCATTCTATCCAGGCTGGACAGTGAACGTGAACAGGCGCTTTTAAGGCTCAATACGTTCAAACAACAACTTGCCGAGTTGGAAACGGAGTGCGCCGAGACGCCGATTAAGTATGCTGCCAGAACACCGCAGGAAAAAGTAGCATTGTTCCGCTCGCTGTTTCGCGGGAGGGCGGATCTCTTCCCGAAACTATGGACGAGCCGAGCCGGTAAGAAGGGTTACTCTCCTGCCTGCACAAATGACTGGGTCTCCGGCACCTGTGGAAAAACGCGTAAACCTCCGGTCAAATGCAGCGAGTGCGACAATCGTAAGTTCCTTCCTGTCACCGATCAGATCGTTATGGATCACCTCAGGGTCGTCATGTGATCGGCGTCTATCCCATGCTGCCCGACGATACCTGCTGGCTTCTTGCCGCTGATTTCGATAAAGAAACGTGGATGGACGATATCAGCGCCTTTCCGCGAAACCTGCAAGAGCATGAACATCCCCGTGGCAATAGAACGATCACGCTCGGGAAATGGGGCTCATGCTTCGTTCTTTTTTGCCGAGTCCATCCCCGCAGCGACTGCGCGCATCATGGGATGCTACCTTATCACAGAAACCATGAGCCGACGGCATCAGCTTAGCATGGAATCCTATGATCGCTTGTTCCCCAGCCAGGATACCCTAACCAAAGGTGGTTTCGGAAACCTGATCGCGCTGCCGTTCCAACATGAACCACGACAGACAGAGCAATACGGTATTTTTGGACAGAACTTTTCACCTTATGATGATCAATGGGAATATCTGGCGTCGATCAAAAAGCTTCAGCTGGAGGTGATCGAGCGGCTTACCAATGAGGCAAAACGGCAGGACAATGTACTCGGCGTGCCGAGAGATACTGAAGACGGCGAAGAAGAAGTCTCCCTGGAGCAGGACCCCATCCCGAAGAAAACCAAATAAGAAAGTCGTTGGTAAGTTTCCCTCGGAAACAAACGGTGTATTTGCGCAACGGCTGTATATCGAGAAAAAAGGACTTGCCGTCGTCACTTTATTACTCGCATCAAACGGCTGGCTGCATTTCAGAATCCCATGTTTTATGAGAAACAGAGTCTGCGCTTATCCACGGCACGAATCCCTCGCGTGATATCCTGCTTCGAAGAACACCCTGAACACATCGCTATCCCGAGAGGCTGCCTCGACAGCCTTCACGAGCTGTTCGTGGAACATGGCGTGAAACTCGTACTCGATGACAAGCGCATTGCGCCCGCCAGTCTATCGTATTCTTTCCATGGAGACGTTGAGAGAATCGCAGCAAGAAGCCATCGACGAAATACTTCATTCATGATCTCGGTGTCCTCTCTGCTCCTCCTGGTTTTGGTAAGACCGTTATCGGCGCTCATCTCATAGCCAAGCGAGGTTGCAGTACGCTTGTGCTTGTTCACCGGAAAGAGTTTCTGGATCAAGTGGATCGCGAGGCTTTCCTTGTTTCTTGGCATTGAGCCAAAGGAGATTGGCAGGATCGGAGTCAGGGAAGAACAAGCCGAATGGAATATTGGATGTTGCTATGATCCAGAGCCTGGTTCGAAAGAATGAAGTCAGTGATGTTGTCGCCGGTTATGGTCAGGTGATCGTGATCGTGCCATCATCTCCCCGCTGTATCCTTCGAAGCGCGTCCTGAGCGAGGTCAAGGCACGCTATGTTGTCTGCCTGACCGCTACGCCTTATCGGCGTGATGGGCATCAGCCGATCATCCACATGCAGTGCGGACCTGTCAGGTATAAGGTGCATCCGAAGAGCCAGGAAGCCAGAGCTCAATTCAAACATCAGCTGATCTGCAGAACAACGAGTTTACTCATCGAAAGATCCCGACGCTTCGATTCAGCAAATATACGCTGCTCTTCGTTACCGATAAGCAGCGAAACGCGTTCTCATTCTCGCCGTACGTTCAACAGGCGCTTCTAGGAAGGCCGATCTCCGGTGCTTCTTACTGAGCGGAAAGAAGCATTTGGATATTCTCACTGCTAGCTTACATGACGACGTGAAGCATCTCATAGTTCTCAGCGGTAGGCTATTTCTGCTAAAGAACGACGAGAAACCATGGCAAGGCTGCGCAATTCCGGCCGGCGAAGTGCGGCTCATTGCGGCAACCGGTCGTTACCTTGGAGAGGGCTTCGATGATCCACAACTTGATACGTTGATTCTTGCATGCCTTTCTCCTGGAAAGGGATCATCGTACAGTACGCGGGCAGGCTTCATCGGGAACATCCGGGAACATGAAGTTCGAGTCTACGATTATGTCGATGTTAATGTACCGAAGCTTTTACGGATGCACAGAAAGCGTCTGCGCGGTTTCCGGGATATCGGCTATACCGAAGATTAACACCTATTTCTAAAATGAGTTATGTCATCCAGAGAGTAGGCAATCAGCGGTTTTAACCCTCTTGCAGCATATTCAAGCGTTTTGAAGACCTAGCGCATGAATGACCCTGAATACCGGTAACGACGTATGCAGCAGTCAAGCCGGGTCTGGATCAATTGGTCATATCCTCGCCAGCCGGACAAATTCGGATTCCTTTCGATCCAGTCATCTACCGTGAAACTCAGCAGTTTGATAATCTCCTGCTTGGCCGCGATGTTTCCTTTTTGAGCAATTCTTACGAGTACGATGCTGATGATGTCCCGTATCTGTTCATCTCTCTCTGTCCTCGAAGAGCAATGAAGGTATAGAGCTTATTGCCGTATTGTTGAAGTACGGTATCGACCTCGGCCTGTGTCCCGATACGGCTTTACTTTCTTACGAAGAAATCCGGTCCATTCTCTTTTGATATCTCGGAAGTAGGGCACGAGTCATCCGGTCCCAGTCTATGCCGCCGCTTTCGACTGCTGATTTCCCGTTAGATATAACGATATACACATGGGGCGTTTATGCGCACCCACGCACGATCAAACGTCTGAGGTTGTCTCTTTGCCAGAAGCTCGTTCATGGTATTAACAGCTGACTCGAAATTCATGGCGCTGATTTTAGCACACATCACCTGAATGAACAATCAGTTGAGGAGACTAGAGCGTCTTCTCTCAACTCATTTTAAGACAGCATGTTCTAACAAGCGCGCATTTTGTCCTATGACGACTGAATTAGTCCGGCGCCCTTCTTATGACATCCAATGTTTTCGGGGTATCTATTTGGGGTATGTCATATTAGCACTGAAAAATAATCTCGGAATATCAATAGCGTTGGACAAACTATTCAATTCCCGCCGCCTCCACCATTTAAGTTATTGATTTTATAGTGTTTTATTGATATTTTAGCATGCACTTTCCAGAAAGACCTATGCAGTATTGAGCTGATTCTAATTAGAAATCAGCTCTTTTTTATTAACTCATTGGTATAAAAAAATGTCACTTGTCATATGATACTGACCATGCTATTTTATGACTATGTTTGAAGGAGCAACTTCGTAAGAACCGTCATGCGTGTGCTGTCTTATAGAGGTTCTTATGTGTCGCTGGGAGGCGTGCTATGGTATTCACGGTAACGAGCAAAATAGTAAAGGGTATGATTCGACTTCCCAAAAAGGTCAAAATTCCTGAAGGTACCAAGGTGATCGTCAAGATTGAACCTGCCTTGAAGGCTGCCGAAAAGCGGAAGATCATATCTTCGCTCTGCGGTGCATGGGCGGATGACACCACGATTGCGCCGATCTTTGAGGAACTCGAAAAGGAGCGGCATCAGTATCACGGCAGAGAGGTCCGGTTTGCATGATTCTTCTGGACACGAATGTTGTCATCGCTTTTCTGAACGGCAATAAAGCCATAGCGGAGCGGATCGCGGACAATATCGACAAGGTCTCGCTGAGCGCCCTAGTTGTTGCTGAGTTGAATTTCGGCGCGAAGGCGTCGCAGAATGCTTCGAGAAATCTTGATAAGCTGGCCAGGTTGCTCGATGTGGTTCAAATAGTACCATTTGATCTTGAATGCGCTGATTCATTTGGCACCATCAAAAGCAGGCTGCGAGGCATCGGCAAACCGACAGGAGAGGTTGACGCCCTCATCGCGGCAACGGCGCTCGCGCATAAGGCCGTTCTGGTTACCGGCAACAAAAAGCATTTTGAACACATTGAAGGGCTGCGTGTTGAAACGTGGCCGCTGTCCTGAGTTTCTTCGTCTCGATACCTTCCGTGACGCACCCCTCAACCTGTTCGTGATGCTCTCGCCATTCCTTGATTTGGAGAATCAATGTCTGACAAGAAAGCTCTTCTCCAGGCCATAGCAAAAGAAGAAGCCCTTCTTTCCAGGCTGGACAGCGAACGCGAACAGGCGCTTTTAAGGCTCAATACGTTCAAACAGCAACTTGCCGTGCTGGAAGCAGCGTGCGCCGAGCCGCCGATAACCTACACTACCAGAACACCGCAGGAAAAAGTGTCGTTGTTCCGCTCGTTATTTCGCGGCAGGGAGGATATCTTCCCGAAACTTTGGACAAGCCGTGCCGGCAAGAAGGGCTACTCTCCTGCCTGTTCGAATGATTGGATTTCCGGTACATGCGGAAAGACGCACAAGCCGCCGGTAAAATGCAGCGAGTGCTCCAATCGTAAATTCCTTCCAGTAACCGACCAGGTCATTATGGATCATCTCCAGGGGCGTCATGTGATCGGTGTTTACCCAATGCTGCCCGACGATACCTGCTGGTTTCTTGCCGCTGACTTCGATAAAGAAACATGGATGGACGATGTCAGCGCTTTCCGTGAAACCTGCAAAAGTATGAATATCCCCGTGGCTGTGGAGCGTTCGCGTTCGGGAAACGGAGCGCACGCATGGTTTTTCTTTACTGAACCTGTGCCGGCAGCTACAGCGCGAACGATGGGATGTTACCTGATCACGGAAACCATGAGTCGGCGTCACCAACTTAGCATGGAATCCTACGACCGGTTGTTTCCCAGCCAGGACACACTGACCAAGGGCGGATTCGGGAATCTGATCGCGCTGCCGTTTCAACAGGAACCGCGACAAAAAGGCAATACGGTATTTCTCGATGAAAGCTTCACATCCTATGAAGATCAATGGGAGTATCTTGCATCAATCGGACGACTGGCGCCGGACGCCCTCCAGCGGATCGCCACTGAGGCGATACGGCAAGGCGATGTGCTCGGGGTACCAAGAGATTCTGCCGAGGACGGGGACGATCATTCTCCATGGAACCGGCCAGCGTCGAAGAAAATACCAAAAAAGAAAATCATCGGTAAATTTCCATCTGAAACGCACGGTGTTATTGCTCAACGTCTCTTTATCGAGAAGAAGGATTTGCCATCGCCTTTTTTGACCCGCATCAAACGCTTGGCTTCGTTTCAAAATCCCATGTTTTACGAGAAGCAGAACTTGCGTCTCTCAACAGCCCGGATACCTCGTGTAATTTCCTGCTATGAAGAACACCCCGAGCATATTGCCATCCCAAGAGGCTGCATTGACGATGTCCGCGAGCTATTTTCGGAACACGGCGTCAAGCTTTTGCTTGAGGATAAACGCCTTGCTTCCGCTCATCTCTCATTTGTTTTTCAAGGAACACTCAGAGAACCACAGCAAGAGGCCATCAACGAAATTCTTAAGTACGAAAACGGCGTCCTGTCAGCGCCACCGGGATTCGGCAAAACCGTTATCGGCGCGTATCTCACTGCCTCGCGAGGATGCAGTACGCTTGTGCTTGTCCACAGGAAAGAGCTCCTTGATCAGTGGATAGCCCGGCTTTCCCTCTTTCTCGGAATCGATCCGAAAGAAATCGGCAAGATCGGGTCAGGAAAGAACAAACCGAACGGGAGGTTGGATGTTGCAATGATCCAGAGCCTTGTCCGAAAAGACGAGGTTAGCGATCTGGTGGCCAACTATGGTCAGGTGATCGTGGATGAATGCCATCATCTCCCTGCGGTATCCTTTGAGCGGGTTCTGAACGAGGTGAAAGCGCGATACGTTGTCGGTCTGACCGCTACGCCGTATCGCCGGGACGGGCACCAGCCGATCATTCACATGCAGTGCGGACCGGTCCGCTTTTCGGTTCATCCGAAAAGCCAGGAGGCAATAACGCAGTTCAAACACCTACTGATTTGCAGAACAACTGAATTTACCATGGAAAATCCTGATGCCGCGATTCAGGACATTTTCGCGGACTTGGTTAAGGATGAGCGGCGAAACGCTCTTATTCTTGCCGATGTTAAGCAGGCTCTAAAGGAAGGCAGATCGCCGGTACTCCTGACGGAGCGGAAAGAACATCTGGACATCCTTGCAGACGGATTGCGAGGTGATGTGAAGCACCTTATCGTATTAAGTGGCAGACTGTCAGCCAAAGAGCGGCGTGAAACCATGGCAAGGCTCGCGGCAATTCCAGATGGCGAAGTGCGGCTCATTGCGGCAACCGGTCGTTACCTTGGCGAGGGCTTCGACGATCCCCAACTTGATACGTTGATTCTGGCCATGCCGTTCTCCTGGAAGGGGACCATCGTACAGTACGCGGGCAGGCTCCATCGGGAGCATCCGGGTAAGCATGAAGTTCGAGTTTACGACTATGTCGATGTTAATGTACCGAAGCTCCTGCGGATGCACAGAAAGCGACTGCGCGGTTTCCGGGATATCGGCTATACCGAAGATTAGCACCTATTTCTAAAATGTGTTATGTCATCCAGAGAGTAGGCAATCAGCGGTTTTAACCCTCTGGCAGCATATTCGAAAGTTTTGAAGACATAGCGCATGAATGACCCTGAATACCGGTAACGACGTATGCAGCAGTCAAGCCGGGTCTGAATCAATTGGTCATATCCTCGCCAGCCGGACAATTTCGGATTCCTTTCGATCCAGTTATCTACTGTGGAGCTCAGCAGTTTGATAATCTCCTGCTTGGCTGAGATGTTCCCCTTTTGAGCAATTCTGACGAGTACGATGCTGATGATGTCCCGTATGTGTTCATCCTCTTTGCCTTGTGAAGAGATGAATGTATAGAGCTTATTACCGTATTGTTGAAGAACGGTATCGACCTCGGCCTGGTCCCGATACGGCTTGGCTTTCTTGCGAAAAAACCCGGTCCATTGTCTTTGATATCTGGGATGTAGGGCACGAGTCATCCGGTCCCAGTCGATGCCGCCGCTTTCGACTCTGATTTCCCGTTGGACGAAGCGATAGACACATGGGGCGTTTATGCGCACCCATGCCCGGTTAAACGACTGAGGTTGATTCTTTGCCAGAAGATTGTTCATGGTATTAACAGCAGACTCGAAATTCATGGCGCTGATTTTAGCACACAGCACCGGAATGAACAATGAGTTGAGGAGACTAGAGCGGCTTCGCTCAACGCATTTTAAGACAGCAGGTTCAACAAGCGCGCAGTTGTCCTATGACGACTGAATTAGTCCGGCGCCGTCTTATGACATCCAATGTTTTCGGGGTATCTATTTGGGGTATGTCGTATTAGCGCTGAAAAATAATCTTGGAATACCAGTGGGTTGGACAAACTATTAAATTCCCGCCGCCTCCACCATTTAAGTTATTGATTATTAAATATTTTATTGGTATTTGGGCATTGGTACTACACTGAAGACTTGAACAATTTTTGAGCTAATTCCAATCAGGAATTAGCTCTTTTTAGTGGATGTGCAGAATACGACCTGAACTGAACGTCAGGACAGATCTCAAAAATAATAACTCCCTGTCGTAACATTTAACGCGTCGAACATCCTGAAACATTGGAGTTCACAATCCTCGCAACAACCACAAATCAAGGCAACCCTTCGGCTACCACCCCATCCCTTAGACGCATAATCGGCCTGTCTACGCAAGCCCATAATACTGTTGACGGAACATATTAAATTTGATACTGTTTTACATCCAGAAACAAAATAATAGAGAGTATCCAGATGAATCGAAAATCAGGTGAAGATCGAAGAAAGTTGAGCGACCTCAATTATGGGGTGCCAGAGCGAAGGTGTGACAAAGAGAGAAGATCCGGCAAAGATCGCCGAAAATGTAGAAAATACCGAATAAGCAATTTACAAGAGTCGCCGCTATCAATACAAAACCAGAGATGATATACGGACTGCGGAATATGAGGAGGCACAAGAGATTAAAATTGGATCTATATGATCTAAGCAGTAAGATGAGCTTGATTGGCGAAGTGGAAATAATTGACATCAGTGTGGGCGGCGTTGCAGTAAAAGCGGACAGGAAGCTTAATATAGGGAAAGAGTATTTGATAACTTTGGAATCCGAAGGCAAGCATATTAAGATAAATGGTGTAGTGGTTCGTTCCGAATTAAGTGGAATTGAAGAAAGAGCTGATAGGGGAGAGGTCACGATTTACTCAGCAGGCATATCGTTTAAAGATGAATCAGCAGATAAGATTAAGCATTTTCTTGATTCAATTGATGATAACAAGAAATCACAAGTGCCAGTGCAACCTGGCTGGTACTATCGCGACATCCAGTTTGCTATTACAACACCTGATGAAAAAGTTCTGAATCTGCCAACGCAATTTGGAGTAAAAGATATCAGCCAGAGCGGCGTAATTATTATAACTGACCATCAGTTGAAGATAGATAGCATGGTTCTCATGGAGCTGTCAGTTAGCTCATGTAATCCTGTCAGTTTTATGGGAAAAGTTGTTTCGTGTCGCAAGAAGCAGAATAAAGAGCTTTTAAATTACGAAATAGGGGTGGAATTCTCTGATCTGATGGATAAGGACAGGTTATTGCTTATTAGCTTCATAGACTGCCTGAAAGAGAGAGAATGAGCAAGGCAGGCCCTTTTCGGTTTGAGAGAACCATGTTTGCGATCGTAACATTCAGCACGTTTAGCATCCTGAAGTTGTGAAATTCATCTCAGAGTCCTTTCTGACGGATTGGGTCGCGTTTCTGGTCGTGCCGGTCGACGTGTGCGTTTCCTTCTTCTTGATAGCTGACCCCGACAGCCCGCGCGGTGGCGCCATTCGCGTGACTCCTCAAAACCTGTCGGCAGAGAACCTCAAGAGTCAGCCTTGAAGCAAATCATTCCCGCCAACCGCTGCGTGACGTGTAAACTCGTCGTTCATATGTAGTCTGCGCCTCTCACTTATCGAACCAGAGACTGCAAAAATGGCAGTAGATATAGTTGATGTACTATGAATTGAATAGAGGGTATCGGGTCGAGGAAACTCAGGACAGCGGCCACGGTTTAACACGCAGCCCTTCAATGTGTTTACCATGATACTGCATATCTTAATGGCGCTCATGGTTCTTTTAAAAGAGCCAGAGGCAAGGATAATTTTATTCATGCGCTTCATTACTTATTTACAACGTTTACAGGATTGCCGGCAAGATATTTTTCCAAGTTGTCGACAGCAATATTCATCAACCGCGCCCTGGACTCTTTTGGCGCCCAGGCGATGTGGGGTGTAACAATGCAGTTCTTTGCCGATAAAAGCACATTGTCCATCTTTGCCGGCTCTGTAGATAAGACGTCCACTGCCGCACCGCTCACTTTTCCGGAATTAAGCGCCTCCGCG
Organism: Nitrospirota bacterium; assembly: GCA_963741205.1. Classification (GTDB taxonomy): domain Bacteria; phylum Nitrospirota; class UBA9217; order UBA9217; family UBA9217; genus JAJYKN01. Next base: position 9,135 of record CAVUHW010000048.1, on the reverse strand, counting down.
AGGTCATCTTCCACGACCAGCAAACCTCTGGAGGTATTAATAATTTTTACACCGTCTTTCATTTTTGCTATGCTACTTTTATTGATAATTCCCCTGGTACTTTCAAGAAGCGGACAATGAAGACTGATGACATCCGCTTCGGCCAGGAGATCATCCAGTTCAACATATTTTAGGGTGGCGTTTTCGAGTTTTTCATCCCTAGACCTGCTATAAACAAGCACTTTCATACCCATGGCCTGGGCTATCTTTGCTGTTGCCTGTCCGATTCTTCCGAACCCGATAATCCCCATTGTTTTACCCGCCAGCTCTATCAGCGGATAATTCCAGAAACAGAAATCGGGAGAATTGGCCCAAGCGCCCTTCTTAACTTCTTCACTGTGTGCCCATATGTGGTGGCACATTTCCAGCAGAAGCGCAAAGACGAATTGTGCAACTGCGGCAGTTCCATATGTCGGAACATTAGTTACTATAATTCCTTTATCCTTTGCCGTATCCACATCCACTACGTTATAACCGGTTGCCAATACGCCTACATATTTTACATGATGAACCTGATTGAAAACTTCATTTGTCAACGGTGTCTTGTTCGTAAAGATTATCTCAGCATCACCAATGCGTTCAACTGTCCTATCTGACGGAGTACGGTCATACACGGTAACTTTCCCCAACCTCTCCAGTTTATCCCACGCAAGGTCCCCTGGATTTAACGTATATCCATCCAAAACAATTATCTTCACGTGTATCTCTCCATCAAGCATTCAAACCACCATTTTTCAAACCAGCCAGAATGGCATATACTCAATTGTAAAATAAATATTGAAATCTTCTAACGTTCATCTCCTTACATGAAAGGGAACACTCAAGTCAGTTGTCCAGCAGAACTATCTGTATATCCATTACATTCGTACCGGTCGGCCCGGTAATAAATAAATCGCCAATCCTGCTAAAAAAAGTATATGAATCGTTGTTCTTCAGGTAATCCTCTGCCATGATACCGGCCGCTGCCGCTTTTGCAACAGATTGACCGTCCACAAACGCTCCTGCTGCGTCGGTCGGTCCATCAGTGCCGTCGGTGCCTGCTGAGAGAAACGTAATCCCCGGGAGTCCATTTATTTCCATTCCGAAAACGAGGGCTAGTTCCGTATTCCTGCCTCCTGTGCCGTTTCCTCTGACCGTAACCGTTGTTTCTCCCCCGGCGATAAGACAGACCTTGTCTCCAGGCGCTAATGCTTTTTTGGAATCAATTGCTTTTTTTGCAAGTTGCCGGGCAACGCTTGAGGCTTCACCGCTCAGTTCGGAAGAAATGACCGTTGTTCTGTATCCCAACAACTCCGCGGCCTTCCTGGCTGCATCCGTTGCTATTTTGTTGCTTCCAATAATGATATTACTTACCCTCTGAAAAACCGAATCGTCATCCTTCGGCGTTTCCGGCACAAGCCCGCGTTTCCCTTTACTTATTATTTCCGCTACACTTGACGGCAATCTACTTTCCAGCTCGTATTTCTGGAAAACAGTATGCGCATCATAATACGTTGTTTTGTCCGGCGCTGTAGGGCCCGATGCAATCATATCCAGCCTGTCTCCCATAACGTCGGAGAGTATCAGTGATATTATTGTTGCCGATTGAGCTGTTTCAGCCAGCCTGCCTCCCTTTACCGCCGAAATGTGCTTTCTAACCGTGTTAAGCTCGTTAATATCCGCCCCGGCTTTAAGAAGCATACCGGTGACTTCCTGTTTATCAGCCAGAGTGATGTTGTTGGAAGGCGCCACAAGAAGAGCAGATCCTCCTCCGGATATAAGGCAAATGACGAGGGTCTTTTTGTCCGCCTCTTTGAGCATCCTCACAATTTCCTTGGTCGCCTTTAGTCCGTTTTCATCAGGCAGCGGATGCCCGGCTTCATAGGTTATAATTTTGCTAGTTAGTCCCTTCCGCACAGAATGACCATATTTTGTTACTATTATTCCGCCGGCGAGCAAGTCTCCCAGAGTGTCTTCGATTGCCTTTGCCATGAGCGAGGCCGCTTTGCCGAAACCTACGAGAATAAGTTTCCCGAAATTACCGCTCTTGTATGCCCGGCGAATTGTATCGGAGTATGAGACCACCGCTTTATAGGGGTCTACTGCCAGAAGTGATTTATTGAATATCTCTCGAATGATCATCCTGGGGTCTTTTCCTGCCATTGTCTTGAGCACCATTTTCAGGACCCCGGCGCAAACAGCGGAATAACATAAGGGCCTTCGGGAATGACGGCTATGCGGCGATCTCCCTTTGCTTTCACGCTCTCCATGACAGCGGCCAATGGCGATTTGACCACGGTGACTCCTGTAAGTGCCTGCTGGTCTTTCGTCAAGCCCTCGGTGTAGAGAAAGATATTGACCCTTTTCATGGCCTTGACCTGCATCTCCGTCTGCCACTCATCGATAGCCGCGTACTTTTTCTCAATGATTCCTTTGAGAAACATTTCAGGTCCTTTGTCGATCAGACACAATTGCGCTTCAGTATAGTCGGGCGATCCCATTCCCTCCGAGCATGCAGAAACGATGATGAGGTTTCCACCCGGCTCCAGTATGTCGAGGGGACCCACCATTCCCTTGACTGTCTGGTAATAAGTCTTATCCAGAGGATAACCCGCAGAACTGGTTAAGATGGTCTTGAATTTTGTTTTCAGGCGGACCTCCGCATAGGGCCGAATGAACGAAACCGCTTTAAGATGACTGTCTATGATTTCACCAAAATTGACAAAAGATATCCGGCGGTCCTCATCGTTGACCGTATTGACAGCCAGACACCTTCCCACCATTTGTACGACTTCCATCTGGGCGGCATGCAGCGGGTTGCCTTCGAGAATACAGTTCGCAGACCGGTAATCCTCCAGTACCCGCGCACAATGGAACGAGCGTATCGTCTTCTCATGCGCAACACCCGGGGCAATTATTTTTCTTCCACCGGAGTAGCCGGCCATGAAATGGGGCTCCACCAGTCCGACGACAATACGGAGATCGGCCTGGACAAAGCGGCGGTCGAGTCTGATCTCGATGCCGCTGGATGTCGTTCCCATTATTCATGATCATCATCCCGCCGCGCAAAATGGTTGGAGACTTTCGCCTTGCCGAGGACCCAGTCGCTTCCGACAAGTTCACGGAGCTCATCCCCTTCGTTCGGCCTGTGAAGACCTGTTGCAACGAGAACCGTGATCGAGTCGGGGGCCATCCCGGCCTCGATCAGCTCTTTTATCAGTTGAGTGAGAATAAGGCCGTTCGGTACAGGCCGGGTGATATCGCAGATGAGGATGCAGCAGCTGCGGCAGCCCTTCGCCTCTTCACGGAGCGCTTTGGAGTTCACCGGATTCGTAAAGGCAGCCTTGATGGCTCCCTCAGGGTCTTTGAGGACAGGCATGGCATTCTTCTGGATCAGCGTCACGTCGATATCCCCGGGTAGATCAAGCGGCAGTCCGGTTTTGCCGTATTTCATGGTAATATTCATCTTCTCGTCCTCCTTTCACATCCCGAGGTATGCCTCTCTCACTTGGTCGCTCTTCAGCAATTCCTGCCCTTGTCCCTCCATGACGATGCGGCCTGTTTGAAGAACATAGGCGCGTGAGCAAATATCAAGTGCTTCATAGACATTCTGTTCAACAAGCAAGACGGTGACGCCCCGGGCATTGATCTCTTTGACGATCCGGAAGATGTCAGAGACCAGTTTCGGCCCCAGTCCCAGCGAAGGTTCATCCAGTATGAGCAGCGACGGGTTGGACATAAGTCCCCGTGCAATAGCCAGTTCCTGCTGCTCTCCACCGCTGAATGTATCGGAGCGCTGCTCCTGCCGTTCTTTCAATATAGGAAACAGATTGAAGACGCTTTGCAGATTCTTTTCTATGTCAGCCCTGGATTGGACGGTATAGGCCCCTAACAGGAGATTGTCCAGTACGGACAGGCGGCCAAAGAGCTTCCTGCCCTCGGGAATCATGGAGATGCCTTTTGTTACGATATTAAAAGGCGGGGTCTGATGGATTGGGGCATTCTTGAACAGAATTTCCCCTTTCCAGGGATGAATAAGACCCGCAATGGTTTTGACGATCGTAGATTTTCCGGCACCGTTGGAACCGATAAGGCTGACGATCTCTCCTTCGTTGATCCTGAAAGAAATGTCCTGAACAGCCATAAGTCCCTTGTAGCCAACGGAAATATTATTTAAGGCTAGCACAGTACTTTTCCCCCAGATATGCCTGGATGACTTCCTGGTTTGAGCATACTTCCTTTGGTGTGCCTTCCACGATTTTTTTACCACTGTTCAGGACAACGACACGGTCGGATATCTGCATGACGGCCTCCATCACATGCTCGACGACGATCAGGGTCATTCCCTTGTCCCTGATTTTCCTGATGAGATCAATGATCTCCCGCAGCTCGACTTTCGTGAGTCCGGCCATGGATTCGTCCAGCATGAGCAATCGCGGCTGCGTAGCCAGCGCCATGGAGACTTCCAGCCTCTTTTTATCCGCAATCGTCAGCTCCGTCCCGAGGAAATCCCTTTTCTCATAAAGGCCCGTGAACGCCAGTATTTCGCGGGCCTTTTCCGTGGCAGGCTTGATCCGGCGATACCGCAGCAGCACACCCGTCGTAACGTTTTCGAGGACCGTCATTTCGCCGATCACCTCCACAATCTGGAAGGTGCGCGCGATGCCGAGGTTGCAGACCTTGTCGGGCCGCATGCCTGTTATGTCCCGGCCGTAGAAGGAAACATTGCCGCTGTCCGGTTTATAGAACCCGGTCACGCAATTGAACAGGGTGGATTTTCCGGCCCCGTTGGGACCAATAATGCTGACGATTTCCCCTTCCTCCACAGAGAAGTGGATATCGTTGTTTGCTGCCAGGCCGCCGAACCGCTTCGACAGCCCCGATACTTTCAAACAGATGGCCTTGTTCATTTCATTTTCCTGCCTATCCTAGCTAAAAGCTTCCAAACTCCTTCGGGGTAGTACATCGAAATGAGCGTGATCAATAACCCGTATATCACCATATCCATGCCTGTTCCCTTGTACCCGAGAGTGACACGCGTGTATTCTGACGCAGGTATCAGTATTGCCGCGCCGATAACGGGCCCCATTATGCTCCCCGCGCCTCCAAGCATCGCGATGAGAACGATCTGGATGGACGTAGCGAGAAGCATAACGCTCCCGGGATCGATGTAAAGAATATATTGCGCGTAAAATGTGCCTGCCATGGCGCTCAGGAAGGCGCTTGTCATGATCGCTATGAGACGGTACAAAACGACATCAACACCCAGGGATCCCGCGATCTGATGGCTCTCCTTGATCGCGCGGAAATAGTAGCCCATTTTAGAAGTGGCGACGAAATAAGAAACAGCCAGTGAAATAAGAAGAAAGACAAGCATGATATAGTAATACGGCAGTTTTGAAGAGTTGAACAGGAAGTTAGCGAAGGACTCGTTCTGCATGGACAACGTGAGGCCTTCCGCCGCGCCCACCGCTTTCCAGTTGTTGAACACAATCCTGACGATTTCAGCAAAGGCGATACTGGCGATCGCAAAATAGTGGCCCCTCAGTTTGGAACAGGGATACCCGATCGCTGCAGCCACCAGAGCAGCGGCGCACCCCCCTGCAACGAGTCCTATCCACGGGTTGACCCCAAAGACGGTAGACAGATAGGAGGAAGTATAAGCACCGATGCCGAAAAAGGCCGCCTGCCCGAAAGAATACATTCCGGCATAGCCGCCCATGATGTTCCACGCAACTCCCAGCATGGCAAACATGAACACAAGGATCATTACATGAATAAAAAAGGACTGGCGGACAACCAGGGGACAGAAAATGAGCAGCACGAGGACAGCAAGTCCCGCAATAATCTGCCGAACCGTGAAATTACGCATGCGCTACCACCCCCGGAGACCCTGCGGCCTTATCCAGATTGTGATGAGATATATCGAGAAGACAATGGCATACTTGTAAGACGGATCAAAGAAGAATCCGCCTAAGGTCTGCGCCAACCCTACCAGTATGCCGGCGATAAACGCCCCCTCAACGCTGCCGAACCCGCCAAGGGCCACGACGCAAAAAGCAATGGTCCCGAACAGACCCCCCACCTGGGGATAGATGTAGTAATACGTGGATAAGAAGGCCCCAGCCACGCCGACGAGGGCCGAACCGATTCCGAAAGAAAGCGAGTTGATGCGGTCGGTATTGATCCCCATGAGCAGGGCCGCCTCGCGGTCCATCTCGGTCGCCAAAATTGCCTTGCCGGTTTTCGTCCTTTTCAGGAACAAAAATACACAGACAGATGCGATTACGCTCCCGATGGCAGCCGCGACTTTGGGAACACTGAGGTTGACGCCGCCGATCTGCCATGTACCCTGGAGCATCGTTGCCGGCAAAAGCCGGAAATCCGGGGTCCAGAAATAAACGGCAAGGTTGGAGATAAAGATGCTCACTCCGAAGGTCACGACTAGCTGGGCCAGCATGGGGCCCTTCATCACCTTGCTCACAATAAAGCGGTAGATCAGCGTGCCAAGGACAAACATACAGATGAAACTTATGGGAATGGAAAAAATGGGATCGATGCCGTACAGGGTAAAGAGCCAGAAGGACGTGAACATCCCGAGCATCAGGAAATCACCGTGAGCGAAATTCACGATGTTCATGACTCCCCAGATTAGCGTCAACCCGATGGCGACCAATGAATACATCAGGCCGATTAGTAAGCCGTCCGCAAACTGCTGAAGCACCTGATCAGGCATCGATCGATCCCCTCTCTACTTTCTGTCTTTCCATGACGGGAACGGCCAGACTACCTGCTTCGAGGCCGATTCAAAAGGCCAGATAGTTACATATTCCTGATTGAGTATCTGAACAAGTGTGCCCCTGGCGTAGATGTTCTGGTTTGTTTGCGGGTCGAACTTGATCCCCTCCCATGGGTATATAGTCTGGTTTCCGGGTATGTTAGTTTCATGAAGAGCTTTTACAATATCATCCGGATTTGTGGACTTCGCCCTGTTGATAGCCTCGGCAAGCACAAAGGGGGCCATAAAGCTCCTGGCTGCGTTTTCACTCATGTCTATGCCATACTTTTTCTTAAAAAGCTCGTTGACCTTCCCAATGAGTGGTTTATTCTTGGCCAAATCGAGTGCAAACGTTGACCGGACAATTATGTAGTTGCCGTCGGCTTTTATCGCCGCCAAGTAGCCCGGCTCAATATAACCCGCCATAGTCATAATGCCTTTCGGCTGAAAGCCCATATCTTTGAACGTCTTGGTAAAGAGAATGGCATCGGTGATATACGAGGCGTGCATCAGTACGTCCGGCTTGCTCACGATGAGCTTGCCCACCTCGCTGGTCACGTCTGTTGCATTGGCCGCATATGTTATATCAGCAACCACGTTGTAACCGAATTCAGCGGCATATTTCTTGTAGGCCCTACCTGCATTAGAGCCAAATTCCGTATTTTCGTAAAGCACAGCGACGTTCTGAACTTTTTGTCCGGTCTTCTTTTCCAGGTCCTTCAGGAACTGGAACTGGTTCCGGGCAAAAATATCGTCGTGGGGACTGACCCTGAAAAAATACTTGAATCCCCTGTCCGTCAGCGTGGGAGAAGATGAATCCGAGCATACATAGGGAATCGTCAGCCTTTCTGTCATCTGACTGGCGGTTTTCGTCACAGCGCTCTGATAAGCCCCGATCATGGCAACCACCTTTTCCGAGGTTATCAGTCTTTCAGCCTCGGACATGCCGTTTTTCGGGTCCCCCTTGGTATCGGCATATACGATCTCGATTTTTGCGTCGCCCAGGTTCGGGAGCCCCTCGCTCTTCGCCAGGGGGAGATCAAGATCGTATTTCCCGTTAATAATATCCACCGCCAGATCCACGCCCCTCTTGCAATCCAGGCCAGTCGAGGCGATATTGCCGGTCAAGGGATAGACTGCGCCGATTTTGATGACCTTCTGCTGTGCTTGCGCGGACACGAAAGGCATTAGGACCAGCAACAACGATAATAAGGCAACAGATAAAACTTTGATAAAACTTTTCGTTTCCATCATGTTTTTCCTCCTGTCAGATTTTTTATTTCCCTACCAATGTCTCGGGCAGCAAGAATTTTTACCCCTTCCTTGAAAGGAGGGGATCAAGGGGAGAGCTGATGTTTCCACGTGCATCACCGTCACGCCCACCTAACCTCCCCCGTCAAGGGGAGTTGATGTGAGCTGAAAGCATTCTCTGTCGAGCAACGCTGCAACAGCCTGATTATTTCCGTTTTACCTCAATGTCGGCCAATTTTTCATAATAGCGGACCAGGCTTCCATGGTCCGCATCACCCAGGCCGTCGACTTTAAGGGCCTGCATAATTTCCATTACGGAAGCGGTAAGCTGCAATGGCACTCCGATTGAGTGCGAGGTCTCCAGGACGTTATTAAGATCTTTAATGTGCAGGTCGATCCGAAACCCCGGATTGAATTTACGGTCCATGATGCGCGGGGCTTTCGCATCCAGCACAGCGCTGCCGGCGAGTCCGCCGCGGATGGCCTGATAGACAAGGTCCGGGTCCACACCGGCTTTAGCAGCCAGCACGAGGGCCTCGGACATTGCGGCTATATTGAGTGCAACGATGACCTGGTTCGCCAGTTTTGCGATATTGCCGGCTCCCGCGCTTCCGACAAGCACAACGGAACTTGCCATGGCTTTCATGATAGGGTAGCACTTGTCAAAAATCTCTTTTTTCCGCCCACCATTACGGATAGAGTGCCCTCGATGGCCTTGGGCTCTCCGCCGGTAACGGGCGCATCAAGCATTTCTATGTCTTTTTCAGCCAGCCTGGCAGCTATTTCACGGCTCACCAGCGGAGCAATAGAGCTCATATCTATGACAACAGAACCTTTCCCTGCGCCTTCGATAATGCCGGCTTCTCCCAAAACAACGTCCCTGACATGGGGGGAATTGGGCAGCATCGTGATGACGATCTCCGCCTGCTTTGCCGCTTCTCGGGGATTCGCCGCAGCGCTTGCCCCGGCAGCGACAAGTTCATTCACCGCACCCTTGCTTCTATTGAAAACGACAAGCTGATAGCCGGCTTTCAGCAAATTTCTGCTCATGGGTTTTCCCATAAATACAAGGCCTATAAAACCGATTT
>CAVUHW010000047.1:0-18828 GCA_963741205.1 Nitrospirota bacterium | reverse complement strand
CCATGAACTACCCGCCACTGAACCAATTACATGGTTGCAGTGGGGGTTTCACGGATCATAGAAGCATGCAGTCCCTGAGTAGTTCCCAAGGCCTGTCTTATCTGCCTTCTCCCCGCGCGTAACTTCGGCCGGTTCCCGGCCTAGTGTTTCCTTCTTCCTTAGCCGCATGGCGCGCTTCTGATGCTTTACGGCAATTTCGCCGGACACAAGCATTTCTATGCCGCGCTCTCTTAATAACGAGAGACGCATTGGTATCGGCGTTTTCCGTAAAGCCACAGCTCTGGCAATACGAACACCGCCTGTGACTGGCGATTGTCCGGGTGAGTGTGCGAACACTTCGAACACTCCTGTGAGGTGCCGTGCGGCGGTATGGCGATAACGAGCTTGTTGCGTCGCAAGGCTTTGTACGTCGTAAAGAGTTTTACCTTGCCCCACGCTGATTCGAGTATGGACTTGTTGAGACCGGCCTTGGCCTTTGGCCCCGTTCGGGATATACGTCCCGTTCCGGCTGACTTCTTTGGCTTTGGCGCTCTGGTCATGTTCTTGACCTTGAGGTCCTCGAAGACGAACACCTCCGCGGGTGAATCCACGAGCTTGCGGCTGGCCTTATGCGCGAAATCATGCCTTACGTTGGCAGCATAAGCCTGGCAGCGGGCTGATTTCGCTGCTGATTGCCTAGAGCGGCCGGATCCTTTGATCGCGCCTCGCCATTTGCCTCTGATATCTCTTCTTCCGGGCATCCTTTTTTGACAGTCGCTCCTTTTGGATGCCGGAGAAGTCATACATAAATGCCGTCGCTTGTTGCCAGCGGGATTTTCACCCCTCGGTCCATTCCCAGGGCAACGGTATTGAGACTCTCTGATGACATGCCGCCGTAAAGCTCGAGAAGTTCCTGCTCGCTCAAAACTGTGCCTTGCTTCTCATAGGAGAACGAGACATACCATTTCCCGGACTCCCGGGAAATGGTGATAGCCGCCGGAACCTCGTACTCATCATGAGCTTTGAACTTAAGTTCGCCCAGATCGACCGACTTTGTGCCAAGCATCAGCCGGTGCTCATATATTGTTTTGTCCTGCCGCTGTTTTGAGCCTCCAGTAGGAACGAACCTGAATAGCTCGCTGGTAATCCAGACGGACTGCCGTCCCGCCTTCTTTTTATAAGCAGGGCGACCAGCCAGTCCTGTCAGGTACCTCTTGTAGGCGCCCATGAACCTGGTTGCGCCGTTCCTTAGGACCTGAGACGGCACATCGTACAGAAACGGGGTGAGTTCCTTGTCCTTGAACTGGGCGTATTGCTGATCGATCGGCGTCTGTAGTCCGGTCAGCGACAGCGAATGATTCCGGAAATGTACGGAAATAACGCTCTTCGGCAACCTTGGCGTTGTAGATAAACCGCTGGCAACCCATCCACTGCGCGAGAATATCAGCCTGCTCCGTTGTCGGGTAGCAACGGAATTTTATGCCGCTTGAAATCGCCACATCTCTAATATAGGTGATGAATCCTGATAGTGCAACTCAATAATACGCTGCAGCCATCGGTCCTATATTATAAGATTGCATATCGTTTCGTAGCACAGACAACGCACCAATCCGCATCCAAAACAGTCCGCTTGACCCCCTCCTGGCGCTTCACCCCTAACAGGGGGAATGCGCGGACTTGAGTTCAACGTTCACCGGCAGTGCCGCGGGGTTCGCGAGCAAATACAGGATAACATCTCCAGCGCGTTTGTCAAGCAAAACAGCGGGATGAGGCTGAGCGTGAAAAGAATCAGGAAGGAAGGTTGTATCCCGGGACCATCGTCGGTCCGTCACCCGATTTCCTCCAGCGCTTCCCTGGCCGCTTCCCTGACCCCCGCATGACCGTCGTCCTTCAAGCATGCGTCGAGAGCTTCCTTTGCACCCGGGTCCCCGATGATGCCGAGAACCGAAGCGGCATCTCCCCTGATCGTCGGGTTCTCGTGCGCGAGGAGCTTCATGAGACCCGGGACCGCGTCCTTAAGCCCGGTCCGGCGCTCCCGAACAAGCTCTTCAACCAGCGCCGTCGCGCCGAGACGGACCCGGATATTGTCATCGCCGAGCATATCGGCGATGAACGGGAACAGCGACGCGTCCTGACGGAACAGGGCGATGATGTTGTCCAGAAAACCCCTCTTCATGTAATCGATGAGCAGGGACCGCATCTCGGCGTCATTCATGGTATGAAAAGCCGTCACTTTTTATGGCAGGATTGGCAGAATTGCTGCCGCGGTTTGGCCTCGTCGTAGCCGTTGAGAAAAAAATTCGAATTACCGGCATGAGGGTTATGGCAGGAAACGCAGGTTAAGTCGGTCCCGGGATTTAAAGGATTGGGGCTCTTTTGCAGGGGATGTCCGCTGTTGCCCGAAAAGCTGACGACAACGTGAGGCCGGGAGAATACTTCTTCATGGCACGACGCGCAGAGTGCCACGACCCCCGACCTCAGAAAATACGGTGCATCCGCCGCATGAGGATTATGGCAGGTGGTGCATAAGCCGGCGGCTGCCGGGGCGTGTCTGTACTTCTTTTGCTCCCAGTCGTTTTCATGGCAATTCGCGCAGAGTTTATCTACAGGCTTGTTGACGGCCAATTTCGAGTCCTGTGATTTTCCGTCGTGGCACATGAGGCAGGACCATACAGCAGACGGGCCGTGGACGAATGTATGGCCGCTCAGGATCTTTTTATGGCACAACGAGCAGGGAGACTGGTCAGGACCTCCCCCCTGCTTCGCGCCCTCCTTCCGGAAATCAAGATCATGGCAGGAGAGGCATTCTTTTTCGTTTTTGTCGACATGGAAGAAAAACCTCGTGTATCCGGCCGGAGCGTCGCTCGAAGCCGATGAGAGGTCGGAGCGTTGAAATACCTTGACCGTCGCTTCCTGGTTCTTTTTGCCTTTCTTCAAGGCAATGACCTTGATACTGTTCAGACCGTTCGAAAGACGGACCCCGTCGTAGCAGACCACGGACTGGTCAAAATGTTTCGCGGCAACGGGCTGTTTTCTGTTATTGACAAAGATCTGTATTTCGTCGACCTCGGTCGACCACGCTTTTAGAACAAGCGTGACCAACTCGCCCTCGACGACTGACCTGTCCGGCGGGACTACGATGGTCAAACCGCCGGCAATGGACGTTCCCGGGTGTGAGAAGAAGAACACGAGGGCGCAAGCAGCCGCCATGAGCAAAAGAAAGTCCCTTCCCCTGCGGTACGCAGGCGGCATTTTTTAAAAGGGACAGGCGCGATTCAGTTGAGCTGGAGAATAATTTCAAGAGCCTTTTTATATGCTTCAAAAGCATTCCTCTGGTCCTTTTGCCCCTCGAAAACCCTGCCTTTGTAAACAAAGTTCTTATAGTCGTTCGGGTTCATTTTTTCGGCCTCATCGAACATCTTGAGCGCGTCCGCCAGCATGCCCTCTTTCCCGTAGGCATATCCGGCGTAGTAGTAGCAGGGGGCATAGGTCTCTTCCACCTTCCTGGCCTTTTCAAACAAGGCGGTGCCTTCCTTTCCCTTCCCCTCGTTCACCAGGATCATGCCCAATTCACAGAGGGCGATGGGATTTTCCGGCTCCCGGACGAGCGCCTCGTTAAACGCCCCCTTCGCAAGCGCCGCATCCCCCCGCTCCAGATACAGGGTGCCCAGGCTCAAATAAGGAAGCACGAATCCTGCATCCGCTTCCATTGCCTTCTTGAACCACATCTCGGCAGTATCGGCCGTGCGCCTCGATTTCAGGGCGGTCTTGCCCATGTTGTAAAAACGGAGGGCGCTTGTGCCCGGCTGGTAGCCGGCCTTCGCCACTGCGGAAGCCGCTTTTTTCCCTTCAATGGTCGATGCTACAAATTCGTCCAGCGTTTCGGCCCCCATGAGCGGATACCCCGACAGTTCAAAGGAGATGACCCTCTCCCCGTTCAGGATTACGGTCGACGGGAGGGCGATCACGCCGTAATCATGGAAGGCGACCAGTCCGCGGTCGATGAGGATGGGGAAGCCTAATTTTAAGCTTCTCCGAAAAGGCCCGTATCGCGGCAAGCGTCTCGTCGGAGACATTCTGACCGTCGGCATTCACGCCGATGACCGAAAGGCCCTGCCGCTTGTATTTCTCATGGAGCTGCTGCATCCTCGCCAATATTTTTTCTGATTTCGGATTCCACGTTGACCAGAAGACAAGAACGGTGAGCTTCTCCCCCTTTGACATCGGCGAATGATTTCGCCTCGCCGTTGATGGTTTTGAGGGAAAAATCAGGCGCCTGCATGCCGGTCTGGAGGGATTGCAGGGTGGCTGCGGCGGGAGCGAAGGAGAGGACCCCGTAGAAGGCTGCGAAGACCGTCATGATCAGTGCTCGTTTCAGGCGAAAAGGCATAGGACAGCGGTTCTCCCTCGGCCCGCGGATCCCCTTCAGCATCACGCGCAGACGGTTTTCAGGCGCGGGATCATCTCCCCTGCTCGTGCTTTCTGATCCCCTCTTTGAACTCCGCGACGGCCTTGTTCAGGTCGCCGAGCCTCTCATAAACAAGACCGAGTTCATAGTGGGTCAAAACCGGGTTCGGGTTCAGGAGCAGGGCGTCCTTCAGCGCCAGTTCGGCTTCCGCCAGCTGTCCCTTCCGCGCCAGGACGATCCCTTTTCCGGTCTTTGCGCTGCTCGATCGGGGATTGAGCTTCAGGGCCTCGTCAAAGGAACTTTTGGCCCCGTCAAGGTCTCCCTTGCGTAAAAGGAGCTGGCCCAACTGGACACGGAGCTGTGCGTCGGAGGGGTCTGTCTTGACGGCCGTTCTGGCTGCAGCAAGCTCCTCCTCGATCTTGCCGTTATTTTCAGCCGTCGTGGTAGCTTGTGTCACCGCCGCATCTTTTGTCTCACCCGTGCCATCAACTCCCCATGCAGCAGGAGGCAAAAGCGCCAGGAAAGCCCAAAAAACAACGATGCAGATCGTGATTGATTGACGACCGGATCGCGGCATCATTTCCCCATCCCTCTAAAAAAAATCACCTAGCGCGCGGCGGCCGGCGGCTTATTGACCACCGGCTTGACCCTGTCGTAAGAGAATTTCTGATGGCAACCCGGTTGACAGCTCCCGCCGGATTCCGTTTTCTTAAAGCCTACCGGCAGCTGCCAAGTCGCAAAAGGCACTTTATCGCGAATATGCCTCGGGTTGTTCGTGGCATGCGCGTCGTGGCACGCCCGGCACGTGCGGCCTTTCACTGCTTTATTGACGTGGACAAAATGCAGGTTTTGGCTGCCGTTTCTGAAATTCGTGAGTGTCGTGGTGCTCTCGTCGCTGGCGATGGTCTTTTCATGGCACATAAAGCAAAGCTTGTAATTGTCGGGGTTGTAGCCGGCGTAGAAGAGCTGCGGGTAGAATTCGCGCAGTATTCTGAAATTCTTGGACCCGTGAGGATTGTGACAGCCCGAGCAGTCGCCCTGCTTAATCGGGCCGTGGCGGTCGGAGTTGCTCTCGAGGATCGCCTTCATGTTCGCGATCCGCCCGTTCTGTCCGTTGTATTCCCTGTCATGGCAGCTGAGGCAGAGGTCCATCGGTGGTTTTAACAGCTGCTTTACGTTGTTCGAGGCATGGGCGTCGTGGCAGGCAAGGCACTTTCTGTCTGTATCGAGCCCCTTGTGCGGCACGGTCGCCTCCCTGATTTCCGCGTCCTTGTCCATGTGGCAGGTCAGGCAAAGCCCGCGCGTATTCTCGGCGTTGAGATTGTACCGGAAATTAGCGCTGTGAGGACTATGGCAATTCACGCAGCTCTGCTTCACCGGCGTATGAATGTGCTTCGCGCTTTTCAGGGTATTGGCCTTGTCCGCATGGCAGGTGAAGCAGACGTCATTTACTTCCGCAACGAGCATCTTCGGAAAATCGCTCTGGTGAACGGCGTGGCAGGCGCTGCAGCTTCCGACGGCAGCGGGACCGTGGACGTATTTTCCGGCCACGAGTGATTTATTGTGACAGAGAAAGCAGAGATCGCCCCCGGGGGCGCGGAGCTGAAACTTGTTTGGGGACTGATGAGGGTCGTGGCACTTCGTACAGTTACCCTTCTTCACGGGCGCATGGACGAACTTCTTCGTGTTCATCTGCTCGTGGCACTGCGAACAGAGCTTGCCCACATCCGTTATCGGTTCGAACTTATGCTTTGCCTTCTGCTTATGACAGGAGGTACAATCACCCACCGCCACTGGCCCATGGACGAACTTTTCCTTCCCCATGGCAGCATGACAACTGGCGGTCACACAGGAATCCTTTGCCGGAGTGGCTTCATTTCCCAGGGCAACAACGCGGCCGGCGGCGCCGTATATCGGCAGCGCGAAGGCCAGCGCAGCCAAGACACTCAATAATAATTGTTTTTTCCCCACCTTCGTTTCCCCCCAGAACAATTTAACCTGTGTTCCACGCCCCGTCAGAGCAGTGAAAGTCGACACGACATTATAGCCAATTTGTTGCACCTGTCAAATATTTTTTTGGTGAGAGATAAAAAAGGAAGGAATGAGCAAATTCCGCAGCGCTTCCCTTTATCCCCGCCGTTTCCCTTCATTTCCCATGGCTCATTACACCTTATCTTGACACCCTTCCGTGATTGATCTATCCTCAATTATGAACACCTGCCTGGTAGAGCCCAACTTTCCACCAGTTTCCAGTTAGTTGACCGGGAAATAGCCTGGAGAATGACATCAAGGTAGACACTGGCCGTCCTCGGGAAACGGGTCAAGGGGGGCATACTATAAAAAAGGAGGCTGCATGACACAAAGCATGGAGGACAGCCATGGCAGGAGCGGGAACGTCCGGACGGGGGACGATCCCGCAGAGATCAAGCAATCGATTCTGGACAATCTCTATTTCAGCCAGGCCCGCATCCCTCAAACAGCGACCCTCAACGACTGGTACATGGCCCTTGCTTACACCGTCCGTGACCGGATGCTCGACAACTGGCTTAAGTCGAATATACATCGGGGCAGGAAGGACCTGAAGATCGTAAGCTACTTGTCCGCTGAGTATCTCATGGGACCCCACCTCGGCAATAACCTGATAAATCTCGGCATCCGGGAGCAGGCCCAACAGGCTGTAACGGAACTGGGGCTCGATATGGAGGCGCTGCTCCGGCAGGAGGCAGAGCCTGGGCTCGGCAGCGGCGGCCTCGGCAGACTTGCTGCCTGCTACCTGGATTCTCTCGCGACACTCCAGGTGCCCGCAATCGGGTATGGAGTCCGGTACGAATTCGGCATCTTCGACCAGGAGATCTGTGACGGCTGGCAGGTGGAAAAAACAGACAAGTGGCTACGCTTGGGCAACCCCTGGGAGATCTGCCGCCCCGAGATCGTCTTTTCCGTGAAGGGCGGAGGACGCACCGAGCACTATTGGGATGATCAGGGCCGGTTCAGGGTACGCTGGGTGCCGAGCCGGGTGATCAAGGGAGTCGCCTACGACACGCCCGTTGCCGGCTATCACGCGAGCATGACGAACATTCTCCGGCTCTGGAAATCCGAGGCTGTTGAGTCCTTCGATTTTCAGGCGTTCAACGTGGGAGACTACTACAAGGCCGTGGACGAGAAGGTCATTTCCGAAACCATCAGCAAGGTCCTCTATCCGAATGATGAGCCTCTCATCGGCAAGCAGCTCCGCCTTGCGCAGCAATACTTCTTCGTCTCCTGCTCGCTCCAGGACATGATCCGCTTACACTTTCTGCGGGGCAACACCAGCCTCGATAATTTTTCCGAGAGCTTTGCCGTCCAGCTCAACGACACCCATCCGTCCATAGCCGTGGCAGAGTTGATGAGGCTTCTCGTGGACGAGCACCTGATGGAATGGGACAAGGCATGGCGCATCACGCAGAGCACGCTGGCCTACACCAATCACACCCTTCTGCCGGAAGCGCTCGAAAAGTGGTCTTTGCCGCTCTTTGCCGCCATCCTGCCGAGGCACCTCGAGATCATCTACGAGATCAACCGGAGGTTCCTGAATGAAGTACGCCTGAAATTCCCGAACGACGACAATCGCGTGATCCGCCTGTCGCTTATCGACGAGAGCTGCGACAAGTTCGTACGCATGGCGAATCTGGCGAGCGTCGGCTGCCACGCCATCAACGGCGTTGCGGCTTTGCACACCACGCTGCTGAAGCGGACCGTGTTGCGCGATTTTTTTGAAATGTATCCCGAGCGGTTCCACAACGTGACCAACGGTGTGACGCCGAGGCGCTGGATCGCACGGAGCAACCCAGGGCTCGCCCGGCTCATCACGGGCAGAATCGGAGAGGACTGGATCAGGAACCTTGAAAAGGAGGTGCGCAAACTGGAGCCCTTTGCGCAGGACCCGGAGTTCCGGAGGGACTGGCAGCGTGTCAAGCAGATGAACAAGGAAGCCCTCGCAGCAGTAATCAAGGAACGGACCGGAGTCATCGTTGATCCCGCAACGCTTTTCGACGTTCAGGTCAAGCGCATCCATGAATACAAACGCCAGCACATGAACATCTTTCACGTAATCACGCTTTACAACCGTATCAGGAATAACCCAAACATCGAAATCGTGCCGCGGACCGTGATTTTCGGCGGCAAGGCAGCTCCAGGCTACTTCATGGCCAAGCTGATCATCAAGCTGATCAATTCCGTGGCAGAGGTCGTGAACGCCGATCCCGCTGTCAAAGGCCGCCTCAAGGTGGTCTTCTTTCCCGACTTTAACGTGATGAACGCCCAGAGGATTTATCCTGCCGCAGACCTTTCGGAACAGATCTCTCTGGCAGGCAAGGAGGCCTCGGGCACCGGGAACATGAAGTTTTCGATGAACGGTGCCGTCACCATCGGAACGCTGGACGGCGCGAATATAGAGATATGGAGGGAGGTCGGGGATGAGAACTTCTTCCTCTTCGGCCTCATGACGGAAGAAGTCGAAAGTATAATGTCCTGCGGTTGCGACCCGCTCGCGAGCTACAAATCAAACCCTGAACTGAAGGAAGTCATCGATGCGCTCGCCTCGGGCCTCTTTTCCCGGGGCGACCGGAATCTCTTCATGCCCCTGCTTGATTCGCTCCTGCGCCGCGACGAGTACCTGGTGCTCGCGGATTACCAATCCTATGTCGATTGCCAGGATCGGGTCTCTGAAGCGTTCCGGGACCAGCAGCGATGGACGGCCATGTCAATCTTGAATACTGCGCGCATGGGCAGGTTCTCTTCGGACCGCTCGATCCGAGAGTACTGCGCCCGCATCTGGCAGGCGAAGGCGGCCACTGACGGCCGGGGAAAATGAATACCGTTTGTAACTTGAGGAATTCCGAAGAATAGAGGATATTGCAACTGCAAAGGCAAGAACACAGCAGACTGCCAGGGTGGGACGGAACATCCGTAACCACATCATTACAAGTATCATACCAGGGCCGTGAATCCAGCCTGTTTGAAATGATCGTCGAATGACAGGTATTTCGTCACCTTCACTTCCTTCATGAGCACAAAGCTGGTGCAATCCGTAAAAGAATAGTTTTTGTCCGAGTGCCTTTTGCAATATTCCCAGGCCTTCCGTTTGACTTCCTCGTCAAGCCAGACAAGCTCAAGGGCTTTGCTGTCGAAGATAAAATCTCCCGCCTTGACTGCGGTGGCATGGTTTTTCCGCATGAGAACCATGGTAATACACTCGTTAAGGACATAATCCGTCATGATAATCCTTATCCGCTCACGGGCTATTTTTTCAAAAAGTCCGCGGGCCTCGGCGTGGTGAACATCCTTTTTATCAAAAAATGCCACCAAACCGCTTGTATCAAGGAAGACCTTATCCATGTTTTTTCCTCTTGATTGATTTCTTCTCCGCCCCATAGAGATAGTGATCGTGATTTATGGAAAGGTCGCCCTCTTCGCTTGCAAAGATGCCCGCCAGCTTGAATATCGGGTCGTTCTCCCAGTCTATGTCCCGCTCATCCTCAAGATATCGTTCTACGGCTTCCCTGATGACGGCGGCGGATGATTTAGACTCTTTCTTTGCCTTTTTCTCTATGCGCCGGTAAACCTCCTTCGGGAAATAAACCTGCGTCCTTTTTTCCGACAGCAATGTCTTCATCGTTCCAACCCTCCTGCGATACAATTCCCTTAATGTGCTGTATAATATACAGCACATTTTTTCCTAATGCAATATAAAATTGGCCAAGCGGTAGGTAGCTGTCAAGGCTCCATGCAAATTCTTTACGGCTGAAGACGCAACAGAGGGGTTGAAAGAAGTAATAAAAATCCTGGTCGTTGATAAAAGGAAGATCCTTTTCGCCAGCGGCAGTTCATCTCGTTGCCGGTCTTCCGAAAACGGGGAATGCGAAGATTATGAGGAGGGCGACAAGAAGTGCCATCATCATCCTGATAATCAAAACGCGATTGAGCAGATTGATGAGGCGAAAAAAACTACGACAACTCTACGACAGTCATTTCCCAAGGCGCAAGGCTGTGGATATCTTTCAGAACAGGTATCAATCGCCGGAGCACCCATGGAAGAGACTTAGGAGAGCATCGCAACAACTTCCCGGTGTTTCATAAAACAGGACACTTCTACTTTGGCAAGAATAGGGCATTTCTACTTTGGCTTGACACACCGACCACTGTTGTGATCACACCGGTCAAGGCATTAACCTTTCGGATGCGCTGGTTGAAAGTATCCGCAATGTAGATGTTTCCAGCAGCATCAACTGCTACACTTTCAGGCCCATTAAGGCTTGCCGATGTGGCGGGGCCGTTATCTCCGCTGAACATTGGTGAATATTGATTCCCATTTCCTGCCACGGTCGTTATTACGCCAGTCGATGCATTTACCTTCCTGATGCGACCGTTGTTGTAATCCGCTATATAAATATTTCCCGCGGAATCGATGGCTACACCTTGTGGATAACTGAGATTTGCCGACGTGGCGGGGCCGTTATCACCGCTAAAGCCCGACACCCCGTTGCCTGCTACTGTCGCTATGATTCCGGTCGATGAATTCACCTTCCGGATGCGATGATTGTTGGTATCCGCTATGTAAATGTTTCCAGCGGCATCAACCGCAACACTCCAGGGTGTGTTTATAACCGCGCTTGTCGCTGCGCCGCCATCGCCGGTATAACCACCAGCAACCGTCACAATATTCCCCCGTGCAGCCCAAGAAGTTACCGGCATTACCATTAATAAATAAAGAAGCAGCGCTACCAGCCAGTACGAACGAGTATTTCGTGCGTTGTAATCCTTCCTCATGACCTAACCCTCAATTTTTATTTCTCAAAATGATTGCAAACAATAAATTAAATATTGAACTGCATTTGTTGCTTCTTCTCAGCAACCACGAAAACACGTAATCTTATTCGAAGCCAGTAAAACCAGCACGCTACTTTCAAGTCACGAATTATCACATGCATCTTCTGCTATCCGGATCCGGAGCCAATGAATCACCTGCGGGACAGAGGATATTAACAAGCTCACCGGCATGCGTGAAGGTCATTGTTTCCGAGGTCTCTACGACCTCAACCATCCCGACCGGCTTGAGTGGCTCAGCAAGATCGCGACGGTATATGCGAATGACGTAGCTTTCCATAGTTGATCCTTTTTCGTTCACGTTTATAACATGGTTCGACTTACAGATTACATACATATGGAGCAAAAAATATGTTTTTTATCAAAATTAATGTGTAGAAAAGTTACAAAAGCATCGAATGAGAGTAAAAAGCAGGCAAATGCCGGGAATTACCCGTTCCGGCGTATGGAGGAATATATTTCCTTGGTTTTTGTGGAGGGCTCAAGTCCGAAGGCTTTATGAAGCATGGTGCGGCAGCTGTAGTAGACTTTGACAACCTCTGCTTCCTGGCCGAGTTTATGGTGGCAGATCATAAGCTGCTGGTATAGTTCCTCGGCAAGGTCGTCTATCCCGATTCCGTTCTGGTAGCACTTTACTGCGAGGTCGTAGCGGCCTGATTGTTGCCGATAATTACCGAGGGCTTTTGTGTAATAGAGAAATTTCGCGCGCAGGCGCTCTCTCAGCGAAATAGTCCAAGGCTCCTTGGTGTCTCCGGAAAGAAAATGGCCTTTATAAAGAGCAAGAGCCTTTTCAGTCAGTCGTATCTTTTCTTCAAAATCGACCTCCGGACGGCGGGACGCCGGCTCGAGGCATGCCGGATCGATTGCAGCGACCAGTTCATGCCCTTGCTCCTTCTGTTTCCACATATCTTCCACCCACCACAGGAGACGCTCAAACCCCCACGCATCGGTCCATATGCGCTGGTCATTCAGACTCATCTGTCCTTCCTGCTGCATGATCGCTTCATCATCACCTAAAAGTTTCCGTAAGCGGTGGAGTGTGATATCCAGGTTCCGCTTGGCGGCGTCGCCTTCCGCTTCTGGCCACAAAGCGTCGATGAACTGCGATTCAGAAACACCCTTCCCGCCGAAGGCGATCAATATCTTGAGCATCAAGTGCGGCTTCTGCTGCACCTTGCCAGGAAAAACAACAGGCTTCTCGTCCCTGAGCAACTCAAACCCGCCGAGAGTGTAGATCTTAACCGGCCAAGGCCACTGATCAAGATGCAGCGGGGGTGTAAGCGGCATTAATTGGCGTTTGCTAATGAGGTGTCGCGCGTACTCAACCTCGATCCCCGATTCAAGGGCCTTCATGCACAGCCTGACCATAATGGATGGCCTCCAAAAATACATGTTATCTATCCCGTGGTCTCTGCCCAGGCTGAATGCTTTACGAAGAGACTCAAGCCCCTTCACTTCATTTTCACGTTTGAAGTGAAGGCAGGATTCGGCAATTGAATAGCTATATAGAAGGTATGCGCTGCCCATGCTTTGAATGAGAGGGAATACCTTTTCAAGACATGCAGCGGAATCGTGATCGAACCCCTCTTCAAGGCAGATCTCCGCCAGGTTGATCCGGATGGCTGCTTCCGCTGCACGGAATCCGATTTTCACTGCACCGTTCAGTGAAAGCTCCAGGAACTGGCGGGCTTCCGAATATTTTGCACTGAGGGCGGATTTCCATGCAAGTAGCCAATAATAGTACCCCTTGTCCACGGCTCGGCATGCGCCAAGCCCAGCCGTCATTTTTGGCAGAAATTCCCCGATGAGCTTTTCGTCCCCCTCGGAAAGCGACGCTGCAAGCATATGGCCATAGATGTATGTGTCCCAAAAATGCACCCCGCTCTTGTCGGCTAGGGCCAGAGCTTCGTGTGCCTTTTTCATGCCCTCATCGAGTGCACAGGTGACGAAAGAATAGTGGGCCTCGATTGCTTTCACCATGAGTTGCACGAGTTCGGTCGCTTCCCCGGACTTGGCAGACTCACGCAGCAGGCTGAGGATCATCCCCGCCTTGGTGAAATTCCCCTGGTAAATGTAATGAGTGATGAGGTGCAATCCGGAATTGAGGAACAGATCGGCGTCCGAAATCATCCCTGCGCAAACAATCGAAAAGGCCCGTTCCCGTATCTCGTGAATATCGGGATGATCAGGTTGTCCGAAGGCGACTGCGTTAAAATAGCTCAACGCGACCCGATGCTCTATATCGTTCGATGGAAATGAGGGATCCTCTGCGAGCACCCTCCCCAGGATTTCAGTCCAAGGCCTCATGTGCACATATACGCATTCGTGAAACGCTGTGTCGACGACAGCGCACCAGGAAAGGAAAAGGCCCGTCCTATCCCCCTGCCTCCGGAAGAGCGCAAACGCCTTCTCAAAAGAAGCCCTGCTCTCACGAGGATTAAAAGCCAGCAAACAGGCGCCTTGCCAGAACAGGAGGTAGGGAGTTTGTTCAATCAGCTCGCGAGGCATGGCGTCAAGCCATGCACGAACCGCTCGGGTCCTGCCCTCGGAGAGGAGCGCCGGCGCTCCAGTAGAGATAAGCCGTGCCGCTTCAGGCCAATCCCGTGCTCGAAGGAAAAGTCCAATGGCATCTTCAACTTTGCCGGATTTTTCCAGGATGACCGCCGCGCGCCGTTCGATCGCAGCGACTCCGTCCTGCGTGAACTCGTCACGCGCCCGGGTCATGAGAAATTCGCGGAACAGAGGATGGAACTGGTAGGAAGCGTCGTGATGCGTGTGCCGGGTCGTAAAAAAGTTATTTTTCGATAGATCGTCGAGGAGAGCGCCTGCCGAAGATAGACCGGTCAATTCGGCGGCGGCCGCAGGGCTTATCCCTGGAAGGAGCGATGTCTGCATCAGGAAACGTTGTGTGGTTTCGTCCATCTTGATGAATATTTCTGATGCGAAGTAATTAAAAATGCTCTCCCTCGTTGAACCGGTCAATACAGTGTCAATATCGCTATTCTTGAGCGACTCCAGAATGAGCACGAGCCCAGCTGCCCAGCCATCTGTTTTTTCGTGCAAGCGCTCGAGGGTGCTAGCCGCGATGCCCTTAACACTGCTTCTGAGGGCCAGATCTCTAGTTTCCGTCAGGGAAAGCCGGATGTCATCCCATCCGATAAAGGGTATATCGTTGTTTGTATGGCCATGAGAAAAAATCGGTAGCGGTCCTCTTCTGCTAATAACGATTATAGTGAAATCCTCAGGCAAAACCGATATCCCTGTGTTGATCGCGTGATGGAGGATCGAATCAGATGGCGCGTCTTGATAATTGTCGAGTACGAGTACGAGAGGTGGTTTAATCTTCCGGCAAAGATCTTCAAAATATCTGCGGGTGAACGTCTCTATGCCGGGAATAGAGCAGGAGTCAGCATCGGCAATGGTTTTTTATTTCGGGGAGACGAATGGAGAACGGCTTGCCCGAGGTAATGAAAAAAGGAAGCGGGGTCTCCATCACCTTCATCTACCTGGTACCACAGACAGGGTAGCTTGCGCGATTGGAGCCAACTCGCGATAAGCGTGGTCTTGCCCGATCCGGCGCCGAGACCCAGACTACGCGCTTCGACCGGTATTTGTCGAGGAGGCGGAAAAGCCTTAGCCGCTCCATTACGCCGGTGATGGTAGGACGGCTGATCTTGGCTATGATGATTTTGGTTCGCCATACGATGGAATCGGGATTAGTCTTTATAGGGAATTTTGTTTTAACCGGGCAGTGATGGATGTATTGACTACAGCAAGATTACCAAAAATAATGGCATTGTCAACAAAATATAGCACTATGTTGAATGTTTTTTTATTGGCAGTATGTTAATAGTAGAACGCTTGTTCTATTATGACATATTGTAATTTCCAGCGTGTCTATTAAAGATTTCTTTATGGGACACCCTGACCGCTGTATTCGGTCCGCAATTTATCAAGCAGTTCTAACAACGAATTACAATACCCTTTTGGGACGCAACTCAAACAACCGCAAAACCATCTCGACCAAGCATGCCCGCCTTATAGAGCTTCAATGTCCTATGAACGGTCGCCCGCGGTATTCGCACCTTCTCAACGATCTGCCTGACGGATAGCTTCTCGCTCTCATGTGCGTCGATGATCTTCGCCAGGGAAGCCGGTGCGGATGACTTCCTCCCGATCTTTATGCCCTTCTGTTTTGCGAGTGCCATACCCGCCTTCACCCGCTCCTGAATTAGGGAACGCTCAAATTCCGCCATTGCGCCGATAATATGAAACATCATCCTGCCCGCAGGTGTAGATAGGTCAATATTTTCCTGATAGGATACAAAGGACACTCCAAGGCTTTGCAATTCGCTCAGGGAATTAATGAGATGCTTTAAGGACCTCCCCCACTCGTCGAGTTTCCAGACGACTATGCAATCGATTTTCCTTTTTCGAGCATCGTCTAATAGCCTGTCGAGTTGAGGTCTCCGGTCTTTTGCGCCTGACTGCCCGATATCAACATACTCACCTATTATTGACCAGCCCCTCACTTGGCAAAATTCATTGATAGGGTTTAATTGAAGATCCGGGTTCTGGCTTTTATCAGCCGTTGATATCCTGGCGTAAATGCCGACACGAACAATCTTCTTATTTTCCAATTCGTTCATAATATGCTCCTTCCGATATGAATCTCATGGTTGTCGGTGCAGGTTACTTCTTCTTTGCCTTGTCAAGACTTAACTCTTCCTCAGTCACGCGCTGGAGAACTACGACAGGTTTTCCCAACTTAGTGATGATGATCTGCCTGCCGGCTGACTCGGCCACGATCTGCGTGGCCCTCTGCCGTAACTCTGAAACCGTCACGAATTTCAAATTAACCATGTCTACTCCCTTCCAGCATGATAGACAATATTATAGACATTATTTTAGCTATTGTCAAGAGTAGAAAGGGAGTAAGACTGGTCTGGGTGTGAACTCAATGATCTTTGCCTTCGTCGGTTCCCCTGTTCGCAAGGTGGCGGCTTCTTTGCTTGAGGCTGTTTCTCCCAATTTTGTTTACGAATACCCGCAAGAATACCCAACTCATTTCCATTGACATCACCCATCATCACATATATAATCTTGTCCAGCACCATTTTTTTCAGCTAACGAATTTACTTGAATTAATACCTGCCAACCAGCGCTCTACTCCTACGATTACCTCAAATGGTCAGGTTACTTAACTTTCAAAGAAAACGGAGATTCTAAATTTGTCTTTGTATACACGACGAAGGATAACCTCAATGTAGTAACATCTCAACCATTTCAAAAAAGTTATTAGGAAGGGGAAAACGATGTCAATTAATTGTCGGGTTTTACGAGTTGTATCAGTGATGGCTTTCGGTGCTCTCTTTATCTTCGCATCGAGCGTTTATGCAGATACTATTTATCTCAAAGATGGGACGATGCTAAAAGGGGCGGTCAAGAGTGAAGATGAAAAAACAATGTTAATTGAAATGGGCGATACTTGGAAGAGAGTTGATAAAAGCAATGTTGAAAGCATGACCAAAGATGCAGTCCCCGCAGTTCTTGCAGAACAGCAGTCCGAAACAACCGTCCCGGCTCAACAACCAAGCGCGAAAACGTCTAAAGAAGTAACAGATTTACGTTTAAAGTTCGGAACTGCTGCGCAGATAGATAAAATAAACCAAGAGGGCACCACTTTTGATGTCAATGGTGAGAATAGCGGCAACATTCAAATAGAAGTTAATACAATAATGTATGGACAGTCGGATGTAGGGCTATTACTAAGTGGTGGTCTTTTTGTGAGGGAACATTCCGGTAGCAGTAAATTCGCATCCCAAAATACGATCCACTACGATGCTGCAGGCGTCAGTCTTGGCATTGGTATGGGGATTAAGGCTAACGAGCATCTGCATTTTGAAGGTAAAGGAGAACTCGGGTTGGGAAGGGGGAATGCGACGTTAACAGCTCCGGGACAAAATGTCGGTTCAACGGAATCGGGGGCGTATGCATCATTTTCGTTCATTGCTGGTGCGTACTATACATTCAGCAAACCAGGTCTTCAAATTGGCTTAGAACTTGGGGCTCAATCATTCATCGGAAAATTTACATTTAATGATATCACCGTTAATAGGACCTTCGACGAAGAAGTAAAGGGAAGTAGTGGTACTGCGAACTTAGTTGTTGGCTATCGTTTCTAAAAGATAAATATAGAATCGAGACTCGGAAATTATTGAGCCGCATTTTCAGCAAGTGTCCTTCGGCTTGATTTCAGGTTCCGGCATCCTCATAATGAAGGATACAGGCAAGCGGTCGGTATTAAAATACTTAACTTTGAAAAGGAGGAAATGACGATGAAGAAGAGCATTGTATGGACTGTCATTGGTTTGTTGGCTGTGATCGGCTTGACTGCTTGCGGTGGTGGCGGGGGCGGGGATGCGCCACCTGCGACTACGCCTCCAGGCACTTTAGTTAATCTTAACCAGGTCAAGAATTTCGCAGAAGCAACAACCCCTGGGAGCACAATGTCCTTTACCTTGGCAGGCTCAAGCAGCGCGGGGCCAACTAACAGGGCCATTTCAATGGCTATTTCTGCGCCAACTACTACATCAACACCCACAGGCACCCAGACCCTTAATGTTCTGGTGCGAAACACCACATTAACTAACACGAGTACGGGCGCGTCTGTATCAACCACGTCTACTTACTACCTATCAAACTGGCTATATGTACAAGAAATATATGATGATGGGACAATATCTACCCCAATTTCTCAGACATTATTACCCTCATCTGCAAAAGTAGGGGATTTTGGTTCCGACATGGTGGTAAGCAACTCAGATGGATCTACTGAAACAAGACATGGAGAATAGACGCAGGCACAAACGGAGATTCTATATTAGTCTTTGTCGACACGATGAGGGATAGCTCTAATGTAGTGACATTTACAGAAGAAGACTCCTATACAATCAAGCCAGACGGCTCGATATCAGCAATGTCAGCAAGAATATATTATCCGAGCACAGGAATCACCGTAACCCTATCCGGCAATAAGAATTAAGTAATTATTGCCGTCGGTTTGCGTTGCAATCGACTATTTAGTGGAAAGGGACGTCAAATTGTCCCTTCCTATCGAAGCGATTTCACTAAAGAAGTTGCGATAACACACACAAAAGGGACGCGGCATTTTTATTGCCGCGTCCCTTATCTTTACCTAGCAGGTCACTGACTTCACATCGCCGTCTTCGGTACTATGGTAAAAAGACTTTTTTCAATTCTATCAATCCTGTAAGAAAAGGCCCCCGGTTGCCCAGGACGTTATTCGTATTGCTTGTGTCGGTTCGTGTGTCAGTAGAGGGTTCAAATCAGAGTAAACATCACCACGCTTTTTTCGGCATCTCTTAGGTATTCTGTCCGACTGTGAATGTATCTGTCAGTACGGGATGATAGCTGGATTATATGTATTGCTCAAGTAATAAAAAAAAGCCCGGAATGTCTTTGTCCGAGTCTTGTCCGATGAATATTTGTACCATTTGTGTACCAAAAAAAATAAGAATCAGAGCCGTAAAGGTTCTGATTCTTTTAAGAATTAT
>CAVUHW010000046.1:0-11768 GCA_963741205.1 Nitrospirota bacterium | reverse complement strand
CCTTCAATGTTCACCGGCAGTGCCGCAGGGTTCGCGAGCAAATACAGGATAACATCTCCAGCGCGTTTGTCAAGCAAAACAAGCGAGATGAGGCTTCAATGTGAAAAGAATCGAGGAAGGAAGGCTGATTGTAATTTTACTATCGTCGGTCCCGTCACCCGATTTCCTCCAGCGCTTCCCTGGCTGCTTCCCTGACCGCCGGATCCGTCGTCCTTCAAGCATGCATCGAGAGCTTCCTTTGCACCCAATCCGCGTTACGCCGAGAACCGAAAGCGGCATCTCCCCTGATCGTCGGGGTTCTCGTGCGCGAGGAGTTTCATAAGTACCCTGGACCGCGTTCCTTAAGCCCGGGTTCGGCGCTCCCTAAGCAAGCTCTTCAACCAGAGCCGTCGCGCCGAGTAACCACCTGGATATTGTCATCGCCGAGCATATCGGCGGATGAACTAACAGTAAAGCGACGGATCCTGACGGAACAGGGCGACGATGTTGTCCAGAAAACCCCTCTTCATGTAATCGATGAGCAGGGACCGCATCTCGGCGTCATTCATGGTATGGAAGACCGTCACTTTTTATGGCAGGATCGGCAGAATTGTAATCGAGCTGTTCTCATGGCAGTTCGCGCAGCAAGTTTGTCCAGCGGACGTCTTCGGGTGTAGAGATGAACAAGCACAAGGGCGCAAGCAGCCGCCATGAACTAATAAAGGTCCCTCCCCCCGCGGTACGCCGGGGGCATTTTTTGAAGAGGGAACGGGCCCGGTTCAGTTGAGCTGGAGAATAATTTCAAGAGCCTTTTTATATGCTTCAAAAGCATTTCTCTGGTCCTTTTGTCCCTCGGAAACCCTGCCTTTGTAAGCAAAGTTCTTATAGTCGTTCGGGTTCATTTTTTCGGCCTCATCGAACATCTTGAGCGCATCCGACAACATGCCCTCTTTTCCGTAGGCAAATCCGGCGTAGTAGTAGCAGGGGGCATAGGTCCTTCCACCTTCCTGGCCTTTTCAAACAAGGCCGCGCCTTCCTTTCCCTGCCCCTCATTCACCAGGATCATGCCCAATTTGACAGAGGGCGATGGGATTTTCCGGCTCCCGGACGAGCGCCTCGTTAAACGCCCCCTTCGCAAGCGCCGCATCCCCCCGCTCCAGATACAGGGTCCCCAGGCTCAAATAAGGAAGCACGAATCCTGCATCCGCTTCCATTGCCTTCTTGAACCACATCTCGGCAGTATCGGCCGTGCGCCTCGATTTCAGGGCGGTCTTGCCCATGTTGTAAAAACGGAGGGCGCTTGTGCCCGGCTGGTAGCCGGCCTTCGCCACTGCGGAAGCCGCTTTTTTCCCTTCAACGGTCGATGCTACAAATTCGTCCAGCGTTTCGGCCCCCATGAGCGGATAACCCGACAGTTCAAAAGAGATGACCCTCTCCCCGTTCAGGATGACGGTCGACGGGAGGGCGATCACGCCGTAATCATGGAAGGCGACAAGTCCGCGGTCGATGAGGATAGGGAAGCCTATTTTAAGCTTCTCTGAAAAGGCCCGTATCGCGGCAAGCGTCTCGTCGGAGATGTTCTGACCGTCGGCATTCACGCCGATGACCGAAAGGCCCTGCCGCTGGTATTTCTCATGAAGCTGCTGCATCCTCGCCAATATCTTTTCTGATTTCGGATTCCACGTTGACCAGAAGACGAGAACGGTGAGCTTCTCCCCCTTTACATCGGCGAATGATTTCGCCTCGCCGTTGATGGTTTTGAGGGAAAAATCAGGCGCCTGCATGCCGGTCTGAAGAGATTGCAGGGTGGCTGCGGCGGGAGCAAAGGAGAGGACGCCGTAGAGGGCCGCGAAGATCGTCATGAGCAGTGCTCGTTTCAGGCGAAAAGGCATAGGACAGCGGTTCTCCCTCGGCCCGCGGATCCCCTTCAGCATCACGCGCAGGCGGTTTTCCGGCCGCGGGATCATCTCCCCTGCTCGTGCTTTCTGATCCCCTCTTTGAACTCCGCGACGGCCTTGTTCAGGTCGCCGAGCCTCTCATAAACAAGACCGAGTTCATAGTGGGTCAAAACCGGGTTTGGGTTCAGGAGCAGGGCGTCCTTCAGCGCCAGTTCGGCTTCGGCCAGCTGTCCCTTCCGCGCCAGGACGATCCCTTTTCCGGTCTTTGCGCTGCTCGATCGGGGATTGATCTTCAGGGCCTCGTCAAAGGAACTTTTGGCCCCGTCAAGGTCTCCCTTGCGTAAAAGGAGCTGGCCCAACTGGACACGGAGCTGTGCGTCGGAGGGGTCTGTCTTGACGGCCGCTCTGGCTGCAGCAAGCTCCTCCTCGATCTTGCCGTTATTTTCCGCCGTCGTGGTAGCTTGTGTCACCGCCGCCTCTTTTGTCTCACCCTTGCCACCAACTCCCCATGCAGCAGGAGGCAAAAACGCCAGGAAAGCCCAAAAAACAACGATGCAGATCGTGATTGATTGACGACCGGATCGCGGCATCATTTCCCCATCCCTCTAAAAAAAATCACCTAGCGCGCGGCCGCCGGCGGCTTATTGACCACCGGCTTGGCCCTGTCGTAAGAGAATTTCTGATGGCAACCCGGTTGACAGCTCCCGCCGGATTCCGTTTTCTTAAAGCCTACCGGCAGCTGCCAAGTCGCAAAAGGCACTTTATCGCGAATATGCCTCGGGTTGTTCGTGGCATGCGCGTCGTGGCACGCCCGGCACGTGCGGCCTTTCACTGCTTTATTGACGTGGACAAAATGCAGGTTTTGGCTGCCGTTTCTGAAATTCGTGAGTGTCGTGGTGCTCTCGTCGCTGGCGATGGTCTTTTCATGGCACATAAAGCAAAGCTTGTAATTGTCGGGGTTGTAGCCGGCGTAGAAGAGCTGCGGGTAGAATTCGCGCAGTATTCTGAAATTCTTGGACCCGTGAGGATTGTGACAGCCCGAGCAGTCGCCCTGCTTGATCGGGCCGTGGCGGTCGGAGTTGCTCTCGAGGATCGCCTTCATGTTCGCGATCCGCCCGTTCTGTCCGTTGTATTCCTTGTCATGGCAGCTGAGGCAGAGGTCCATCGGTGGTTTTAACAGCTGCTTTACGTTGTTCGAGGCATGGGCGTCGTGGCAGGCAAGGCACTTTCTGTCCGTATCGAGCCCCTTGTGCGGCACGGTCGCCTCCCTGATTTCCGCGTCCTTGTCCATGTGGCAGGTCAGGCAAAGACCGCGCGTATTCTCGGCGTTGAGATTGTACCGAAAATTAGCGCTGTGAGGACTATGGCAATTCACGCAGCTCTGCTTCACCGGCGTATGAATGTGCTTCGCGCTTTTCAGGGTATTGGCCTTGTCCGCATGGCAGGTGAAGCAGACGTCATTTACTTCCGCAATGAGCATCTTCGGAAAATCGCTCTGGTGAACGGCGTGGCAGGCGCTGCAGCTTCCGACGGCGGCGGGACCGTGGACGTATTTTCCGGCCATGAGTGATTTATTGTGACACAGAAAGCAGAGGTCGCCCCCCGGGGCGCGGAGTTGAAACTTGTTTGGGGACTGATGAGGGTCGTGGCACTTCGTACAGTTCCCTTCTTCACGGGCTCATGGACGAACTTCTTCGTGTTCATCTGCTCGTGGCACTGCGAGCAGAGCTTGCCCACATCCGCTATCGGTTCGAACTTATGCTTTGCCTTCTGCTTATGACAGGAGGTACAATCACCCACCGCCACCGGCCCATGGACGAACTTTCCCTTCCCCATGGCAGCATGACAACTGGCGGTCACACAGGAATCCTTTGCCGGAGCGGCTTCATTTTCCAGGGCAACAACGCGGCCGGCGGCGCCGTATATCGGCAGCGCGAAGGCCAGCGCAGCCAAGACACTCAATAATAATTGTTTTTTCCCCACCTTCGTTTCCCCCCAGAACAATTTAACCTGTGTTCCTCGCCCCGTCGGAGCAGTGAAAGTCGACACGATATTATAGCCAATTTGTTGCATCTGTCAAATATTTTTCTTGGTGAGAGGGAAAAAAGGAGGGAATGAGGGAATGCCGCAGCGTTTCCCGCTATCCCAGCCGTTTCCCTTCATTTCCAATAGCTCATTACTCTTTCTTGACACCCTTCCGTGATTGATCTATCCTCAATTATGAACACCTGCCTGGTAGAGCCCAATTTTCCACCAGTTTCCAGTTAGTTGACCGGGAAATAGCCTGGAGAAATGACATCAAGGTAGACACTGGCCGTCCTCGGGAAACGGGTCAAGGGGGGCATGCTATAAAAAAGGAGGCTGCATGACACAAAGCAAGGAGGACAGCCAGGGCAGGAGCGGGAACGTCCGGACGGGGGACGATCCCGCAGAGATCAAGCAATCGATTCTGGACAATCTCTATTTCAGCCAGGCCCGCATCCCTCAAACAGCGACCCTCAACGACTGGTACATGGCCCTTGCGTACACCGTCCGGGACCGGATGCTCGACAACTGGCTTAAGTCGAACATACATCGGGGCAGGAAGGACCTGAAGATCGTAAGCTACTTGTCCGCTGAGTATCTCATGGGACCCCACCTCGGCAACAACCTGATAAATCTCGGCATCCGGGAGCAGGCCCAACAGGCTGTAACGGAACTGGGGCTCGATATGGAAGCGCTGCTCCGGCAGGAGGCAGAGCCTGGACTCGGCAGTGGCGGCCTCGGCAGGCTTGCTGCCTGCTACCTGGATTCTCTCGCGACACTCCAGGTGCCCGCGATCGGGTACGGAGTCCGGTACGAATTCGGCATCTTCGACCAGGAGATCTGTGACGGCTGGCAGGTGGAAAAAACAGACAAGTGGCTACGCTTGGGCAACCCCTGGGAGATCTGCCGCCCCGAGATCGTCTTTGCCGTGAAGGGCGGAGGACACACCGAGCACTATTGGGATGATCAGGGCCGGTTCAGGGTACGCTGGGTGCCGAGCCGGGTGATCAAGGGGGTCGCCTACGACACGCCCGTTGCCGGCTATCGCGCGAGCATGACGAACATTCTCCGGCTCTGGAAATCCGAGGCTGTTGAGTCCTTCGATTTTCAGGCGTTCAACGTGGGGGACTACTACAAGGCCGTGGACGAGAAGGTCTTTTCCGAAACCATCAGCAAGGTCCTCTATCCGAATGATGAGCCTCTCATCGGCAAGCAGCTCCGCCTTGCGCAGCAATACTTCTTCGTCTCCTGCTCGCTCCAGGACATGATCCGCTTACACTTTCTGCGGGGCAACACCAGCCTCGACAATTTTCCCGAGAGCTTTGCCATCCAGCTCAACGACACCCATCCGTCCATAGCCGTGGCAGAGTTGATGAGGCTTCTCGTGGACGAGCACCTGATGGACTGGGACACGGCATGGCGCATCACGCAGAGCACGCTGGCCTACACCAATCACACCCTTCTGCCGGAAGCGCTCGAAAAGTGGCCTTTGCCGCTCTTTGCCGCCATCCTGCCGAGGCACCTCGAGATCATCTACGAGATCAACCGGCGGTTCCTGAATGAAGTACGCCTGAAGTTCCCGAACGACGACCAATCGCGCGATCCGCCTGTCGCTGATCGAAGAGAACTGTGACAAGTTCGTGCGCATGGCGAATCTGGCGAGCGTCGGCTGCCACGCCATCAACGGCGTTGCGGCTCTCCACACCGCGCTGCTGAAGCAGACCGTGTTGCGCGATTTTTTCGAGATCTATCCCGAGCGTTTCTTCAACGTGACCAACGGCGTGACGCCTCGGCGCTGGATCGCACGGAGCAACCCGGGTCTCACCCGGCTCATCACGGACAAGATCGGAGAGGGCTGGATCAGGAACCTTGAAAAGGAGGTGCGCAAACTGGAGCCCTTTGCGCAGGACCCGGAGTTCCGGAAGGACTGGCAGCGTGTCAAGCAGATGAACAAGGAAGCCCTCGCAGCTGTGATCAAGGAACGGACCGGCGTCATTGTTGACCCCGCAACGCTCTTCGACGTTCAGGTCAAGCGCATCCACGAATATAAGCGACAGCACCTGAACATCTTTCATGTAATCACGCTTTACAACCGCATCAGGAATAATCCAAACATCGAAATCGTGCCGCGGACCGTGATTTTCGGCGGCAAGGCCGCTCCGGGCTACTTCATGGCCAAGCTGATCATCAAGCTGATCAATTCCGTGGCAGAGGTCGTGAACGCCGATCCCGCTGTCAAAGGCCGCCTCAAGGTGGTCTTCTTTCCCGACTTCAACGTGATGAACGCCCAGAGGATTTATCCTGCCGCAGACCTTTCGGAACAGATCTCCCTGGCAGGCAAGGAGGCCTCGGGCACCGGGAACATGAAGTTTTCGATGAACGGTGCCGTCACCATCGGAACGTTGGACGGCGCGAATATAGAGATATGGAGGGAGGTCGGGGATGAGAACTTCTTCCTCTTCGGCCTCATGACGGAAGAAGTCGAAAGTATAATGTCCTGCGGTTGCGACCCGCTCGCGAGCTACAAATCAAACCCTGAACTGAAGGAAGTCATCGATGCGCTCGCCTCGGGCCTCTTTTCCCGGGGCGACCGGAATCTCTTCATGCCCCTGCTCGATTCGCTCCTGCACCGCGACGAGTACCTGGTGCTTGCGGATTACCAATCCTATGTCGATTGCCAGGATCGGGTCTCCGAAGCGTTCCGGGACCAGCAGCGATGGACGGCCATGTCAATCTTGAATACGGCGCGCATGGGCAGGTTCTCTTCGGACCGCTCTATCCGAGAGTACTGCGCCCGCATCTGGCAGGCGAAGGCGGTCACTGACGGCCGGGAAAAATGAATACCGTTTGTAACTTGAGGAATTCAGAACAGGTATCAATCGCCGGATCACCCATGGAAGAGACTTAGGAGAGCATCGCAACGACTTCCCGTTGTTTCATAAAATGGGACATTTCTATTTTGGTAAGAACAGGGCATTTCTACTTTGGCTTGACACACCCGCCACTGTTGTGATCACACCGGTCCAGGCATTAACCTTTCGGATGCGCTGGTTGAAAGTATCCGCAATGTAGATGTTTCCAGCAGCATCAACTGCTACACTTGCAGGCCCATTAAGGCTTGCCGACGTGGCAGGGCCGTTATCGCCGCTGAACATTGGTGAATATTGATTCCCGTTTCCTGCCACGGTCGTTATTACGCCAGTCGATGCATTTACCTTCCTGATGCGACCGTTGTTGTGATCCGCTATATAAATATTTCCCGCGGAATCGACGGCTACACTTTGTGGATAACTGAGGTTTGCCGACGTGGCAGGGCCGTTATCACCGCTAAAGCCCGACACCCCGTTGCCTGCTACTGTCGTTATGATTCCGGTCGATGAATTCACCTTCCGGATGCGATGGTTGTCGGTATCCGCTATGTAAATGTTTCCCGCGGAATCAACCGCAACACTCCAGGGTGTGTTTATGACCGCGTTTGTCGCTGCGCCGCCATCGCCGGTATAACCACCAGCAACTGTTACAATATCCCCCCGTGCAGCCCAAGAAGTTACCGGCATTACCATGGCTAAATAAAGAAGCAGCGCTACCAGCCGGTACGAACGAGTATTTCGTGCGTTGTAATCTTTCCTCATGACCTAACCCCCAATTTTTTTCAAAATGATTACAAACAAAAATTATATATTGAACTGCATTTGTTGCTTCTCCTCAGCACCCACGAAAACACGTAATCTTATTCGAAGCCAGTAAAACCAGCACAGCTACTTTTCAAGTCACGAATTATCACGTGCGTCTTCTGCTATCCGGATCCGCAGCCAATGAATCACCCGCAGGACAGAGGATATTAACAAGCTCACCGGCATGCGTGAAGGTCCTTATTTCCGAGGTCTCAACGACCTCAACCATCCCGACCGGCTTGAGCGGCTCAGCAAGATCCCGACGATAAATGCGAATGATGTAGTTTTCCATAGTTGATCCTTTTTCCTTCGCACGTTTTATAACATAGATCGACTTACAGATTACTTACATATGGAGCAAAAAATAACTTTTTCATCAAAAGAGATGTGTAAAAAAGTAACAAAAAGTATCGAATGAAGGGGGGAAAAGCGTGCAAATGCCGGGAATTACCCGTTACGGCGTATGGAGGAATATATTTCCTTGGTTTTTGTGGAGGGCTCAAGCCCGAAGGCTTTGTGAAGCATGGCGCGGCAGCGGTAATAGACTTTGACGACCTCTGCTTCCTGGCCGAGTTTATGGTGGCAGATCATAAGCTGCTGGTAAAGCTCCTCGGCAAGGTCGTCTATCCCTATCCCGTCTCTGGTAACACTCCACCGCGAGGTCGTAGCGGCCTGACTGCTGCCGGTATTTGCCGAGGGCCTTCGTGTAATAGAGAAATTTCGCGCGCAGGCGCTCTCTCAGGGAAATAGCCCAGGGTTCCTTGACGTCTCCGGGAAGAAAATGGCCTTTATAAAGTGCAAGAGCCTTTTCTGTCAGTCGTATCGTTTCCTCAAAATCGGGTTGCGGACGGCGGAACGCCGGATCGGGACATGCCGGATCTTTCGTGTCTACGAACTCATGCCCTTGCTCCTTCTGTTTCCACATATCTTCCACCCGGCACAGGAGACGCTCGAACCCCCATGCATCAGTCCATACGCGCGCGTTGTTCAGGCTCACCTGTCCTTCCTGCAGCAGGATCGCTTCATCATCACCTAAAAGTTTCCGTAAGCGGTGGAGTGTGATGTCCAGGTTCCGGTTGGCGGCGTCGCCTTCCGCTTCGGGCCACAGGGCATCGATGAGCTGTGATTCAGAAACCCCCTTCCCGCCGAAGGCGATCAATGTCTTGAGCATCAAGAGCGGCTTCTGCTGCACCTTGCCCGAAGACACAACGGGCTTCTCGTCCCATGAGCAGCTCAAACCTGCCGAGCGTGTAGACCTTGACCGGCCAGGGCCACTGATCAAGATGCAGCGGGGGTGGATGCGGCATTAATTGCCGTTTTCTAATGAGGTGTCGCGCATACTCAACCTCGATCCCCGATTCAAGGGCCTTCATGCACAGCCTGGCCATAATGGATGGCCTCCAAAAATACATGTTATCAATCCCATGGTCTCTGCCCAGGCTGAATGCTTTACGGAGAGACTCAAGCCCCTTCACTTCATTTTCACGTTTGAAGTGAAGGCAGGATTCGGCAATTGAATAGCTATATAGAAGGTATGCGCTGCCCATGCTTTGAATGAGAGGGAATACCTTTTCAAGACATGCAGCGGCATCGTGATCGAGCCCCTGTTCAAGGCAGATCTCCGCCAAGTTGATCCGGATGGCTGCTTCCGGTGCACGGAATCCGATTTTCACTGCACCGTTCAGTGAAAGCTCCAGGAATTGGCGGGCTTGCGAATAATTTGCACTGAGGGCGGATTTCCATGCAATTAGCCAATAATAGTACCCCTTGTCCACGGCTCGGCATGCGCCAAGCCCAGCCGTCATTTTCGGCAGAAATTCCCCGATGAGCTTTTCGTCCCCCTCGGAAAGCGCCGCGGCAAGCATATGGCCATAGATGTATGTGTCCCAAAAATGTACTCCGCTCTTGTCGGCTAGGGCCAAGGCTTCGTGTGCCTTTTCCATGCCCTTATCGAGTGCACAGGTGACGAAAGAATAGTGGGCCTCGATTGCTTTCACCATGAGTTGCACGAGTTCGGTCGCTTCCCTGGACTTGGCAGACTCACGAAGCAGGCTGAGGATCATCCCCGCCTTGGTGAAATTCCCCTGGTAAATGTAATGAGCGATGAGGTGCAATCCGGAATTGAGGAACAGATTGGCGTCCGAAATCATCCCTGCGCAGACAATCGAAAAGGCCCGTTCCCGTATCTCGTGAATATCGGGATGATCAGGCTGTCCGAAGGCGACTGCGTTAAAATAGCTCAACGCGACCCGATGCTCTATATCATTCGATGGGAATGAGGGATCCTCTGTGAGCACCCTCTCCAGGATTTCAGTCCAAGGCCTCATGTGCACGTATACGCTTTCGTGAATCGCTGTGTCGACTACAGCGCACCAGGAAAGGAAGAGGCCCGTCCTATCCCCCTGCGTCCGGAAGAGCGCAAACGCTTTCTCAAAAGAGGCCCTGCTCTCACGAGGATTAAAAGCCAGCAGGCAGGCGCCTTGCCAGAACAGGAGGTAGGGAGTTTGTTCGATCAGCTCGCGAGGCATGGCGTCAAGCCATGCACGAACCGCTCCGGTCCTGCCCTCGGAGAAGAGCGCCGGCGCTCCTGTACAGATAAGCCGTGCCGCTTCAGGCCAATCCCGTGCTCGAAGGAAAAGTCCAATTGCATCTTCAACTTTGCCGGATTTTTCCAGGATAGCTGCCGCGCGCCGCTCTATCGCAGCGACGCCGTCCTGCGTGAACTCGTCACGCGCCCGGGTCATGAGAAATTCGCGGAACAGGGGATGGAACTGGTAGGAAGCGTCATGATGCATGTGCCGGGTCGTAAAAAAGTTATTCTTCGATAGATCGTCGAGGAGTGCGCCTGCCGAAGATAGACCGGTCAATTCGGCGGCGGCCGCAGGACTTATCCCAGGAAGGAGCGATGTCTGCATCAGGAAACGTTGTGTGGCTTCGTCCATCTTGATGAATATTTCTGATGCGAAGTAATTAAAAATGCTCTCCCTCGTTGAACCGGTCAATACAGTGTCAATGTCACTATTCTTGAGCGACTCCAGAATGAGCACGAGCCCAGCTGCCCAGCCATCTGTTTTTTCGTGCAAGCGCTCGAGGGTGCTAACCGCGATGCCCTTCACACTGCTTCTGAGGGCCAGATCTCTAGTTTCCGTGAGGGAAAGCCGGATGTCATCCCATCCGATAAAGGGCATATCGTTGTTTGTTCGCCCATGAGAAAAAATCGGGAGCGGTCCTCTTCTACTAATAACGATTATAGTGAAACCCTCAGGCAAAACCGATATCCCTGTGTTGATCGCGTGATGAAGCATCGAGTCAGATGGCGCGTCCTGATAATTGTCGAGCACGAGCACGAGAGGTGGTTTAAACTTCCGGCAAAGTTCTTCAAAATATCTGCGAGTGAACGTCTCTATGCCGGGAATGTGAGCGGGAGTCAGAAGCGGCAATGGTTTTTTATTTCGGGGAGACGAATGGAGAACGGCTTGCCCCAGGTAATGAAAAAAGGAAGCTGGGTCTCCGTCACCTTCATCTACCTGGTACCACAGGCAGGGTAGCTTGCGAGATTGGAGCCAACTCGCGATAAGCGTGGTCTTGCCCGATCCGCCGGGCGCCGAGACCCAGACTACGCGCTTTGACCGGCATTTGTCGAGGAGGCGGAAAAGCCTTAGCCGCTCCATTACGCCGGTGATGGTAGGACGGCTGATCTTGGCTATAGATGCATTTTGCTTCGCCATACGATGGAATCAGGATGAGTCTGTATAGGGAATGTTGTTTTAACCGGGCAGTGATGGATGTATTGGTACAGCAAGATTACCAAAAATAATAGGCATTGTCAACAAAATATAGCACTATGTTGAATGTTTTTTTATTGGCAGGACTTGATGAATTGCCGTCTTCCGAAGCCGGGGAATGGAAAGATCATGAGGAGGGCGATAAGAAGTGCCATCATCATACCGA
Source organism: Nitrospirota bacterium (assembly GCA_963741205.1). Taxonomy (GTDB): domain Bacteria; phylum Nitrospirota; class UBA9217; order UBA9217; family UBA9217; genus JAJYKN01. Next base: position 241 of record CAVUHW010000046.1, on the reverse strand, counting down.
TAATCACAACGCGATTGACCAGATCGATGAGGCGAAAAAACTAAGACAATTCTACGACAGTTACAAAAAAAGAGTTACGGTAAGTGCCGCAACTCAATGAAATGATGAGCGTCTCCAAGGGGATTCGAGCCCTCGTTACCGCCTCTCTTATGCACATAAAAAAAGAGCTACGGAAAGTTCCGTAACTCCTGATTTGATTGGCGTCCCCAAGGGGATTCGAACCCCTGTTATCGCCGTGAAA
>CAVUHW010000045.1:0-91645 GCA_963741205.1 Nitrospirota bacterium | reverse complement strand
GGAAGACCTTACGGACCTGGCGCTGCTCCGGCTGGACATGATCGCCGCCCTGGCCGCACGGGCTGACGGACTGCCCGGCAATATCTCCATCGCCCACCTCGTTCCGCCGAACTCCGAAGAAAAACTCTACGAGGTCCTGCCGCCGCAATCCGTGTACGGGCTAATATAGACGCCGCCGAATTCATCGCCGACATCGAGCGCCAGATGGAACGGGCGCAGGCCGCCGTCGAGGTCGCGAAAAAAGACCGGGCCATTCTCGTCAGCGTATCGAAAAAGAGCAAGCATGAACAGGAAGAGTCCATCGAGGAACTCAAGGAACTCGCCCGCACGGACGGCATCACGGTCCTCGATACGGTGATCCAGCGGCTGCACGACATCAATCCGCAATATCTTCTCGGGGAGGGAAAGCTCAAGGAACTCATCATCCGCTCCCAGCAGTTGGGCGCGGACCTCATCGTCTTCGACCAGAACCTGACCCCTGCCCAGGTCAAGGCCATCGGCGACATCACCGAGATGCGGGTCATCGACCGCACCCAGCTCATCCTCGACATCTTCGCGCGGCGGGCCCACAGCGGCGACGGCAAGGTGCAGGTGGAGCTCGCCCAGCTCAAGTACCGGCTGCCCAGGTTTTCGGAGCGTTCGACGGCCCTCTCGCGCCTCACGGGCGGCATCGGCGGAAGGGGCCCAGGCGAAACCCGGCTCGAGGTCGACATGCGGCGCGCGCGGGACAAGATCCGGAGGCTGGAAAAACAGCTCGACGCCCTCGGGAAAGCCAGGGACCAGCGGCGGGAACGCCGCGTGAAGAGCGATATCCCCATCGTCTCTATCGCGGGCTATACGAACGCGGGCAAATCCACGCTCTTTAACGCGCTCACCAGGTCGGAGGTCAAGGCCGAAAACCTCCTCTTTGCCACGCTCGACACGGCCACGCGGAGGCTCCGCTTCCCGCGCGACCGCGAGGTGGTCATTACCGATACGGTGGGATTCATCAAGGACCTGCCGAAGGACCTGCTCGGGGCCTTCCGCGCGACCCTGGACGAGATGCAGGACGCGGACCTGATCCTGCACGTGGTGGACTTCAGCAATCCGCGCTTCGAGCAGCAGATGGACTCGGTGAATAACCTGCTGCAGGAAATCGGTCTCGACGACATACCCCAGCTTGTCGTGCTGAACAAGGTCGATCTCGTGAATCCGCTCTGGGCAAAAGCCATCGCAGTCCGGTTTGGGGGCGTGGTCTGCTCGGCGATCAATCCGGGCTACGTTCGGGGATGTTATTGCAAGAGATAGAAAAGAGGGTGTGGAAGGAAGAAGGCGGTTTGGAGCTTTCCGCAAGCGGGACAGGCTCCGCCGAGAGTTCATAGGTCGTTACGGACGGGTAGCCGCAGGCTTCAGCCTGCGCATAGTTATTTTCTTCTCCGCAGCACAGTGCCCCTCGAAGTCTCAGGGGTCGTGTCTTGTTCCGTGCATTTGTGCCGAGATCGCAAGAGGAAAATCCCTGCAGGCATTCTCAATGCGCCGGTATCAGGGGCGAGAGCTCTCGGCCGCGAGCATACGAAACAGCAGGGTGGGCTCGTTGCTGCCGTCAAACAGCGCTCCCCCGTATTCGGACCACAACCGGGAGGATTCCTCTCTCTTTCCCTGACTTATCGCTCCCAGCATGCCCACCCCGAGGAGGTATTTCTTTAAGTCCTGGAGAAAGGTCATTGCCACCCGCCAATAATGATTTTGCTCCCTCCAGCATTTTACCGGCATCACGAGTACCGACCGCCTTGAATAGTCTGAACCACTCCCTCTCTTGCGGTGAGGCCAGCGCGTCGCATGGCCCCGTTGCCAGCGTCTTCCATACCGCCTCCATGTCAGAAGAGGTCAGGAAAAAGCTCATGGCGTTGGACAAACTGAATTCCAGTTTCAGCCGGTCATTCGCATTGCCGGTGGCGTTGCCGGCGCACATCTGCTTCAACAACTCGGCTTTACGTTGCAGATCAACCGGCACAAAGCGCCCGCCGGAACTGCCATGGAGAAAGTAATCGCGCAGGCCCATGGCCGAGAAGGTCTGCCGTGAAATTTCGAAGTCCGGGGAAGGGGTGATATTCGTTGTTTCCTTCTGCTGACCGGCGCCTGACAAGCATTGTCATCGCATAGTGAAGACTCAGCAACTCTTGCGCCGTACTGCCGAGGAAACGGGCGCGCGCCGCATCCTGGTCCAGCACCGGATAATAATCCGAATTTCCCTGAATGGGGAAGGTTTCGAGCAATCTGGAGAAGATGCGTTTATTTCCGATCCTGCGAATTTCAATATCCTGGACCCCTTCAACGTGGATCATTTTCAAGGCGTCGGCAATCGCGGGTATTTTCAGGACACCGGCGTCCGGGGCGGGCAATTGGCCGTTTTTCCGCGCTATGACCATGATATCGGTATTGTTGGAAGCATAGACGGCGTAGTCCGAAAAATTGGCGGAGATCGCCTTCAGTACGGAAACGACCAGGTCCACATTTATTTCATAGAGTTGCAGCCACTGCACGAACAGAGCGTCATCATTCATGTGCCGCCCGATCAGGCGGTAGAATTCCGCGGAAAAAAGGCCGGCAACCCCGCTGACCCAGGGGTTCGACGGTTCGGACACGATCAGGTCGTATTTTTTGTTGTAGGTCGAAAAGAAGGTCTTGGCATCGTCATTGATGAATCCTGCTGCGCGGGTCGCTGAACACCGACTCGACACGAGGCCGGAAATTGTTCGCGCCTTCGATCATCCCCTTTTCGATCTCCACGGTGTCGACCTGTTGCAGCCGGGGGTTAGCTGAGCAGCGTATGAGAGGTGAGCCCGGAACCGAGCCCGATTGCGGCGGCGGTTACGGCCCGGGGGTTAAGGGACATCGGAATTACGGCAAGAAGGATCATGGTGGATTCATCGGGTGAGGCTTCGCTCCCCGCTGCCATCATGATCGCGGCATCGACTTTGCCGTTGGTGCGGATCGACATCAACCCGTCGTTCCGCCGGAAGCAATTTACCGTGGCTGTCTTGCCATCCTTATGGTACAGCACCTCAAACCCGTCCGGAGTTTCAATTTCGCCGGCCCGGTACACCCCTGATCCCATTTTGTACGGGTCGAGCTGCACGAGAAAGATTGTCGCCGCGACTGCACATACACCTGTCACGGTCGCGATAACCGGCAAGCGGCGGCTGCCGGACTCCGCCAGGGCAAACCAGAATAACCCTACGCCAAGGGCGATATCGAGGCCCGCGCCGCAGGCAATGAGGTTCTTCAGCCCCAAAAGCGGCATCCCGACGTGGACGGCAAAAAAGACGCCGATGATCGCCCCGATGGTATTGGCCGCATACACCGCGCCGATGCTCCGCTCTCCATGGCCTCCCCTGAGCAGGATGAACGTGATGAGCGGCAGGGTCATCCCCGCGCAGAAGGTCGCCGGCAGCATGACGGACATGGCAATGGCGCTGCTGGAGAGATTGAAGAGCGTGTAGCCGGTGTCTGTCTTGCCGAGAGTTTTGACGAGCCATTGCATGAGGGTAAACGTAGTGCCGTAGAGCGGCAGCGTCAAAAGAGCCAGAAGCCCCATGCAGACCTGCACAAGGGCGAGGTATCGAACAGGGCTGGCAACGCGCTCGATGCGCCGATGTATCCACAAGCCGCCGAGCGCCAGGCCGAGAATGAAGGCGGAGAGCATCAGCTCGAATGAATGGGTGGAGCTTCCCAGGACGAGGCTCAGCATCCGGATCCAGCCGATTTCATAGATGAATGAAGCGGCGCCCGTCACCAGGGAAACAAAGAGGAAAAACCGGTACCACGAGGGACGCGCAGTGGACCGGTCCGGCCCCGGGCGATGATTTTTCAACGGTCATCTGGAGTTCCGGAGTTTCCTTCCTGCCTGAATATCCCTCAGCCGCAGGCGGGGTTTTCGTTTTTGCTTTCGACCGTTTACGTCCGGGTCCCTGTGCGGCGGCGATTGCTTTCGAGCTCGTGATTTTGCCGGGAGTTTCCGACTTTTTCAGCAGGAACCAGACAGTCGCGGCGAGGGCAATGTTAATGAGGCCGGCTATGCCCATGGTGCCCGGCAGGCCGACAAGCCGGATGAGCACAAAACCGCTCACCAGGACACCTATTGCCGCGCCGATGCTGTTGGTAAAGTAGAGCATGGCAACGGTGCTGCCCGGTTTGTCGGGAAACAGGCGAAGGATGCCGGCGCTCATCAGGGGAAAGGTCATGCCGAGCAGTACGGACTGCGGAAGTATCAAAAGCGCCGAGATCGTCCATTTGAAGGCGTTGACGACGACAGGGTTGTTCAGGTGCGGGATGATGGTTGTGTAGGAGTAATCAATGGTCCGGTCAAATGCGGTGTGGAACGGCAGAGCGCAGAGTCCGATGATCCCTTCGGTAACGGCGTAGCATAACAGCAGATTTTTCCAGCGCAGCGAATACCGGCTGGAGATCGCCGAGCCGATGGCCATCCCCCCCATAAAGATTGCCAGCACCAGCGTCTGGGCGTATGCCGCATGTCCGAGAAAAAGTTTGAGGTAGTTGGTCCAGATCGATTCATAAATGAGACCGGAGAATCCGGACAGGGCAAACAGCAGCAAAAAGATGCCGCGAAGTCTTAATCCCATGTGAATGTCACCTCACTGCCGGACACGGCGCCACCGGATTTATTTCCGGGGGTTCCCCTCCCCTCAAAAGAAGGGGACTGATTGAGATTTTTGAATTTTCCAAATCCTTTAGAATTTTTTACCCTTTGCTGACCGTTATCCGGCCTGACACCTGGGTAGGTTTTATCAGGCTGTCCACAACAGGGCAATGGGCTATGACCTTCTCGGCGAGTTCCCGTATCCTTGTTTCATCATCTGGGCTCTCTATAGTAAACGTATACCGGAGGTCTTTAAATCCAGCGGATACATCATCCACCATGAAAAGCCCTCTGAGGTCGAGCGTGCCTTCGACATCTACGGTCAGCGCATTGATCGTAAAACCTTCATGCACGGCAAACTCATAAAAGGCTGCCTCGATGCATGCTGCAACGGCGGCGAGAAGAAGTTCTATAGGGTTCGGCGCCTGGTTGTCTCCTCCGGCTGCCTCGCCATAATCGGACTTCACAAGATGCTCACGCGCCATTGACTCGGTATAGAGGTTTTTAATATGACGGGAGGTGACCTTCGGCTTGTAGATTGCGGCTTCAGGTTTTTTTCTGAAGAACTCGATCCTTCGTGCGACTATCTCCTTGAGATTTCTTTCACTCTTCATCGGCTCTATCTCCTTTATAGTTAGTTTATGCATACGTACTATATCACGAAAAATAGCAGTTGGAAGAAGACATTTCAGAGTTTCGCGCAAGTAAGTATCCCGCGTCCAAGACGCTTTTTCTCGGCTTACTCGCAGATCAATTGGGGTTTCTATTAATTGGTGAGGGTATAGGGACGAGGATGGACTTTCAAGGAAATCTACCATTACTAGCTTTAACAAATCATTATCATCAATCGATGCGAACAGGTTTTCCTGTATGCACCTGCAAGGTGTTGTCGCAGACAAGTAATATTTCAATGAATTATTGGTTGAAACATGCTAACAGAGTATGACAACGCGTTCTGTGACCATACGGCCTCCTGTGAAGTCACCGTATTTGGAATCCCAGAATGGACATTACCATTTTGCGGTTTCTGTCGGTCCTCGTAGCTTCGGATCCGGCCAAGACCCTGAGGATATCGCGCCGTCCTGCGATGTCGCAGCGCCTCACTTCGCGTGCGGACAGCTCACGTTTCAGTCCCTCCACGGTCCCGGTAATCGGGGACCGTTGCGGCCGGCGATCCACGAGGTAGATGAATCCCTTAAATACGATGAAGGAATCGTCCAATAATTGTTCTACGTTTGCATTGACCATACAACCTCCTTCGGTACTAATTCCCCTGCGCGGCTGGGAGGACCTGAAGTCACTTCGCCACATTCCGCTCATAGTCCGCCCGTTTTCGCCAGATGCCTTATTCACTCGCAAGAAATATACCGAGATCCTGCGAAAATCCGGCATGGTTCCGTCCGCAGCAGAAATGAAAATTTACATTCGCTAATTAATTGAAATTATGATACTTGAGTATGTCGCAGAGACTTTAATACAGTTAAGTGTCAAAAACGGGGTTGTACGAAAAATCAGTGAAACTACGCTGCGGGAGTCCTCGTCTTATGTGAGAAAAAGGGAAAGTGTGTCCAAAGGAAACAGCGGGGAAATGAATGATGAAAATAATTAGGACGTTGGTATTAGTGTTTCCTAAAGATACAAGCCCGAGGCGGTGGAAAATTGAGGATGTGTTTCCTGGGGAAACAATCAGCGCATAGTCGGATACTGGGCTCGCTTCTTTATCCCTGACTTTATTTTGCCGGGCTCAGAGAATAGACTCCCTTTGCCTCAGACGATGTTCGCTATTTTTTCTTCGCTTTTGCTTCGGCTCTTTCCAGGTTTTCTTTTACCCGAAACTTCACAATCTTACCTATCAGACCGTAAGGAATCGGTTTGTCCAAGGGAAACTGTACTGAACCCTTTGCGCCTTTATAAGCAGATAGTTCTTTCTTGTATTTTTCAATTCCTGTCGGGGTCGGGAAAAACCCGATATGCTTTTTGAAAGCGGCAAAATGAACCAAATTGCCTTTCAGCGTGAAGGTCGGCATTCGATACTTGATTGTTTGCTCCGCGTTTGGCGCCGCCTTTCTGATCGTTGTTCTTATCTTTTCCAGAATCGCTTGAATATTTTCGGGGAAGCCGGCGATATAGTCATCGATGTTCCGGGGTGCTGTTTGATCCGTTTTCATATCATCCCTTTCAGCAGTTTATGAAAAACATGCTGGACGGTTCATCGCTAGTTTCACATTCTTCCCCTAACGCATGAGGCCAAATTGGATGACGATATTCATGATATTGTCATTCCTGTTCGTGAGTTCATACTTTATCTTCAGGCTGTCCATCATGACCCCGACGTAGCCACCGTCAGGGAGCAGATAGCGTAGGTGAAAAGTAGAAGAACGGCAGGTTTCATTGCCCTGTGCTTTTTTCCCGTTTCCGGCACCCGCAGCAATATAAATCTTCGCCAATCTCACCATAAGCTCGGCGGTATTCAGGCTAAGAAACTGCGAGTTATCCTGTGACCCGAACTTGCTGTCCCTAAAATCGAGGTAATATCTTGCGCCAACGTCCAGGTAGTCGGTAACGGCAAGCCCCACCTGGGCTCCAAGAGCATACCCCAAACCGACAAAATACTTGCCCTGGCCCGATTCATAGTTTGCCCCGGACAGCGTCGCATGCGCACCCAGATAATCGCCGAAGCGAAACCTGTTTTTCTGACCGTTCATGAGTGCGTCCGCATAGGAGCCATTGACCGCCAGATCAACGCCATACATCGTCCCCGCGGAGGACGCTTCCGCAAAATCGCTCTTTATTGTCTGATACTGTGGACCCAGGGCGAAATCCTGGAATGGCAATCCCGATTCCGCTTGCGCACCGACGGCTGCCAGGATAAGCAACACCGCGGTTATCATTGTTGTCCTCACCGGTAGTCTCCTTCACCTTTACGGCCATCCCGCTGAATGCCATCCTACGACCCGTAACACCGAAGCCCAGCAGGACAAAGAACGGGTTGCCTAAACGAACATATTCCTGATTCAGCACAATGTCAACAACGTTTCTTGGATTTATGTGCTAGAGGTTTCCCCCGTCGAACGCTCCTTGATCCGTAACGACGGATTGCCGATCCTTTCTGAAAAACCAGAAATCGCCGCCCACAGCTACGGTTTTTATGAGTTTGAGGATGCTGGGAAGGTCTTATATTAGAGGCGGTCGCGCAAAAAAAACACCCTCCTTTCGGGGAGGGTGTTTTGAATAAATATCAGCCTGAAAGCTAAAGCGACTTGAGGTATTCGACCATATCGGTTTTATCTTGATCGCTCAGCTTCAGGTCTAAGAATGTGTTGTAGTGATTGATAACATCCGGAAGCGTGGCGAATCTGCCGTCGTGGTAGAAGCCGCCTTTTTGATGCGACCAAAGTCCCTTGAGCGGCGTTGTACGGTACATGCTGTCCGGAGAGCGCCTGGCCTGGAAGTCGTCTATGCCGATCTCGGTGGGCTTGTGCATGTTATACCCCGGTTCGGTAAAGAGAGGTGGCACATGGCACCGTGCACAGTTGGCCTTGCCTTTGAAAATGGCCTCACCGCGCGATGCGGCTTTTGCATCGAAACTGCCTGCGGGCGGCGTGGGTGCGGCAATGGCCAGTTGATAGAAATGAAGGGCGGCAAGCTTTGAGGTGATCATATCGGGTGTGGAGCGCATGTCCCAGTCCTTGTTCTCGACTGCTATCGGATATTTTACCGGATCGTTCATGCGTGGGTCGTAGAACGTTCCCTTGCCGTGCATCTGAGTGTTGGCGACATAGGCGTTCCAGTGGGTAACCGATCCCCATCCGCCGTAGGTATGCAGGTTCACGCCCGCAAGGCCGTAGGCGGCCGGAAGGAGTGTGGCTGCCGACTTGCCGTCGGGCCGGAAGGCCTTGCCGTCTTCCAGTATCTCTGCATCGTACTTGCCCGGACCCCAGCTCGCAAAAACTTTTTTCACTGTATCCACGTCCGTATGCAGACGTTTGGCAACGGGATCGAGGTTGGGAGCGAGCGATGCAATAGCGCCCACATTGAGATCGCGGTTCGCCCAGCCGTCCAGGCGATGCCCGATCCCGGGGATGAATGCGTCATCTACCGTCGAATGGCAGAAAGCGCAGGTGATGCCCATCGACACCAGAGCGCCCTTTGCATCAAAGATCCCTTTTACCCCGACAACTGAATTCAATTTGAGCAAGGCGAGCGTGGTGGCGGGGTCATCGAGGTTGACCTTGCCCGCTTTCAAGCTTTCTACGAGTTCCTTGGGCAGCGCGTCCATATCGACCTTCAAACCTACAGCCAATGCCGTTTTCGGGCTGACGCCTCCCCCGACCCCGCCTAACTTACTGCCTGCGATTGCCTGGTGCAGTTTGAGAGCGTCTCCCCAAAATGCTTCGTCTCCGAATGTGTCGAAACGAAATATCTCTCTGCCTTCATTCAGCATCCGGAGCGCGTTGGCCTGTATTGGATCTCCATCCTTGTCATTCTTGGGTGCTCCAATTGCGACGATAGTTACACTGAGTACAATAAAAACGAACAAAATCCCCGTTAATACGCGTCGTATCATAGTTCCCTCCTTTTTGGATTAATTAGCCCATCCAAGTACAGGGCCATGCTGCATATGAAGCCTGTGTCATATCCGAAATCCTTTTCGCCGCTGTTTAGTTCACATGCAACATTGCGATTACACGCCTTTCAACAGTTCTATATACCTCCTTTCTTCGACAATCAAGCCCCGAGGTTATCACGGCTGATCCAACGTTTATGTTCTATGCTTATTGGCACAAATTTTAGTATAGCACAATTAAGTCAATCAATTTATTGTGTTTTTTGAATACTTTGACATCAATACTTCATTACGTTATATTAATTTGATTAATTTCGCAGGAGGAAAATCCTTGGATAAGAAATTGACGGGAACTCGCAGTCGTATCACCGAGCTTTTACGCAGACGCCAATACACCGTTGAACAGTTGGGAAAAGAGCTGAAAGTTTCGGAAACCGCTGTTCGAGCTCAGCTGGCGCTGCTACAAAGGGACGATATCGTTGAAGCCACGGGAGAGATAAAGGGTGCGCGAAGGCCTTCCTTGACCTACGGTCTTCGTCCAGGGGTAGGTTTATATTTCTCAAAGGCCTATCACACAGTGCTCGCGCATTTAGTAGATATTTTAGCTGTCCAGATGCCCAAGAAAGAATACATGGCGGTAATGAGGAAACTGGGACGCAAGCTTGCAAACTCAATGCCGCATCCAACCGGACACCTGCGGGCCAGGGTTGAGGGTACTGCCAAAGCTTATGAGTCGTTTGGGACGCTTACGAGTGTGAAAGATGACGGGGCAATGTTTATCATCCAGGCGCATGGTTGTCCTTTCGAAGAGGTTGTCAACGGCGATGGAGGAATTTGCATTGCGATGGAAACCCTTATGAGTAAACTCATAGGGGTCCCCGTGCGTCAATGCTGTGAACGGGGCGAAAGAACGAACTGCCGTTTTGAAGTGAAAAAACCCCTTGGTCGTTACGCTGATTAAGGGTGTCATAGATGAGGAGAGCTTCAAATGCCCCCGCGTGAGATTATTTCGGACATCCGCCAGGACTCTCCAACTGTCGCCATCATTGCAAGATGAAATCTACACACCTGTCATGATCCCGATACTTGCGGCTTAATCTTTAATACTCCAACCCTGTGTACAATAAGCCACTAACCTTTCCCTGTGCGTATGATAATTCATACACACCACAACTCGATATTTTCTTATACTTTTTCCCTAAAATCTTATGCATTGATGAGATATGCCTGTATGGTAACCCATACAAAAGTGTGTTCAGGTCGAAAAAAAATACCGCACTATTTTGCGTTCATAATTTTAATAATCAATGGGATACCCCAGAAGTTCTCGTTGTGGCATCATGATTGCTTGATTAAAGACAATTTGTTTGATAACGAAAATCCACTCTCAATCAACAGGGGAATGCCATAACTGTCAAACCGGGAAAAGATAATTAGGGAGATTGCTCAGTGTGCCGCGTTAATCAGCTGTAGGTGTTCATGATCTTCTGCAGCTTCTGCGCATACATCGTTCTGCATGAGGAGGACATCCATGGCGCGAGGCATCAAAATATTTCTGTTGATCCTGATGACAATCCTGTTGTCGATTGCCGCGACCGAAGGGGTCTCCACGACGCTGCCGCATTCCGCTGCACTTGGTTGCCACGGACCGACCACACCCCGTAAGATGGCAAACGAACGCGATCTTTCGCTGGTGATCAATATCCTCGAAAGCAGGATCGGAAGCCATCGCATCCCGACCCAGGCGAAAGAGAAGCTTGCGGCCATGGATGAGAAAGAGTTCAGGTTGGTCGAAGCGCTGTGCGGCCGGATCGCCGCCCGGTCGGGCGATTCTCCGGGCTCTGACCTTGCGCTGCTGCTCGCTGCGGCGCTTATCGTTTTGTCCTGATTCGTAGGAGACCCCATGGGCAGGGGATACAACCTATCCGGAAGGCAGGGAAACCATGAAGAAAAATGCGCTTCATATTATGTACCACATAGCCGTCGTCGTGCTGAGCGCTGCCATCGCGCTCTCGCTCAGCGACATCACGCGGTATCTGACCCGCAAGGTCCTGCTTTACTGGTCGCTGATCGAGAACCAGGAGGTGTTCCTCGTCTCAACGGAGATCGCGGCGGCAATCCTGCTTATCGTCCTGATCAATGCCGTGGTACAGAGCGTGAAGATCAGGAAATTTTTCCGCATGGCCAAAACAGCGGGCATTGCAGCTGTAGTGCCGCCTGCGGCCTTCTTTGCGAGGAGGAGAGTAAAGGAGCTGAAGAAAGAGCAGGGGTCCGGCAGGAACATCATGCTGATCAGCTCAACGGGTTTCCGGACCTTCGTTGACCCTGCCGGGGACCTGCACGGGGTTCTCCGAAGCAGCCGCGAAGCGAAGATCATGCTGCTTAATCCGCTGAGGGACGGCGTGACTGTCCGGGCGAAGAGCCTTGCAAACCCAGGCATCACCCCGGAACGGTTCCGGGAGCAGATCATCCGGAGCATTGACTTTTTGAAGGGGCTGAAGGCCTCCCAGAAGAACATCCGGCTGAAGCTCTACCGGGACGTGCCGCTCCTCAAGCTGGCTATTTTGGGGGACTACCTCTGTCTCCAACATTATCCGACTGGGCCTGAATGTGCGCACCATGCCGGAGTACGTTTTCAAACACGACCAGAGCGGCAGTCTCTTCAATCTTTTTTATCAGTATTTCGTGAACCGGTGGTTCGATCCGTCCATCCCTGAATACGACTTGGATACCGACGAACTGGTCTACCGCGACAGGAGCGGCAACGAGGTAAGCAGGGAGAAGTTCAACGAAGTGGAGATGGAGTATTAATGAGAGTTTTAATGCTGCGCGGGCAGTGCCGGGATGCCAACAACTTCGGAATGTAACTGACATGCTTCATCGAAATGCATTCTTTAACAGCTACGGAGGAAGTCTTCACTTCCCCCCGATCGAAAGCTCTTTAATTCGCAGCGACGGGCTGCCGATCCTTCCGGAGAACCGGATATCGCCGCCAACGGCGTCGACGTTCTTCATGAGGTCCAGGATGTTCCCGGCGATGGTGATCTCGCGCACGGGATAGGCCTTCTTTCCCTTCGCTATCCAGAATCCCGTGGCGCCGACCGAGAAGTCTCCGGATATGGAGTTTGCGGTGTGCATGCCCATGACATCGGTCACCAGGAGCCCGCCGTCAACAGACGAGATAAGGTCTTCGAGCGTACCCTTCCCCGGTTCGATATAGAGGTTCGTGACCCCCACGCCGGGAAGGCCCTTGAATCCGCCCCGCATGCCGTTTCCCGTTGATTCGGTCTTGTCCTTGTTCGCCGTATAGATATTGTAGAGGAACAGCGCCAGCCTGCCCTTTTCAATAACTGTTTTCTTTCTTGCCGGCACCGTCTCGTCGTCGGACGGCGCGGTCCCGAGTCCGCCATCGAGAAGCCCGTCGTCGTAGACCGTGATGAGCGGCGACGCTACTGCCTTGTCCAGCTTGCCGATGAAGAGCGACCTCTTCTTCTGCACGCTCTCCGCCGAAAACCCGCCAGCCATCAAGGAGAGGAATTCCTGCGCCACCGGGGCCTCCAGGATCACAGGCGCCTTGATCGATTCGACATGCCTCGCCCCCAGCAGGTCGATCGCCCTTCGGGCGGCTTTGCGTCCGACCTCTTCGATCTCGAGCTTGCGGTAAAACCGGTTCACGTCGAATTCCGAACCGGCCTGCGATTCGCCTTTGTCCTCGGCGACCACCTCGATGCTCGACGAACAAGCGGTGCTCTTGTACGAGACTTCGGCGCCTTTGGAGTTCATGATCAGGGTTTCGGCGTCGGAAAAACCGGCCGAGGCCTTGCGGATGCGCTTGATCCTCGGGTCTACGGCAAAGGCCTCGCGCTCCATGGCCATGACCCTGTCGATCTTTTCCCTCTCGCTCAAGGCGACCAGTTCGGGATCATAAATGGCAACGGATTGATAGGCGCCTGACGGCTTGGCGGGGATAACGTGAAAGGGATCGGCTTCGGTGTTCTTTGCGTTCGTTATTGCCGATTGCGCAAGCGTCCTGAGAGCGCCGTCCGAAAAATCCGTGGTAAAGGCAAAGCCCAGATGCGTTCCCACGAGCACACGGAGGCCTGCGCCAATGTCCTTGGCGCGGTCGAAGGCATCAACCTTCTGGTCCTTGACTTCGATGCTGGTGGAGGTGTAGGAACGGAGGAAGACCTCGGCAGCGTCTGCCTTGAGCGAGGATGCGAGGGAGAGGATTTTTTCCGCGATGTGCTTGTTCATGCTTCAGATCTCGAATATCCTATCTGCCATAGGATTTATGAATCGCAGACGCATCCAACTTGTCGGAAGCCGATCTCGAAACCTTCGCGAATCACATCGCTGTTCGCTGATAGGCCGCTGCGGCTATGAATAAGAGTTTTACTCGAAATAGCTCGCCGATGCCGTGTCCGATTCCCAGACGGTCACGCTGGCGACTTCGATGTTGTCGTCATTGACCTTTTTCATCATGTTGTCGTAGATCCACTTGGCCAGGTTTTCCGATGAGGGGTTGATCTGCGTGAAAGGGAAGATATCGTTCAGAAACGTGTGCTCGAGCTGGTCGAGTACTTCGCGAAGCGCTTTCTTCAGGTCGATGAAAATCGATGGCAAGCCCCTGCTCGTCCAGGCGCTCCGCCGTCACGGCAATCGGTCACGCGCCAGTTGTGGCCGTGGAGCTTCTCACACTTGCCCTGATAGCCGCGAAGTTGATGGGCCGCGGCAAATTTTGATTCAACCATGAGCTCATACATAGCGATGGATAATAGGGCATACGCCGTCAAATGTCAATAAGGAAAAAGGTGCAGGCGCGCGATGCATGGCGCCGCGCACGCGGGCCGGCGAGAGAAATTTCTTGCAAAAGATCTTAATTTCAGCTATGATTTTCTCGATGGAAGTATTGAAGGAAGAGTCAAGGCAAGCCATCGAACCGCAGTTCCTGTCGCAGGCGCTAGCAAGCGGTGTCAAGCTCCGATATCGGCCAGATGAACAAAACCGAACATGAAGGGACCATCCGTGATATCGGCCGCTATGAAATCAACCTTGAAGTAAACGGAACGATCGTCACCCTCCTGAAGCAGGAAATCTCCTATCTCACCTCGCCGCACCCTCTCCTCGATCCTTCCTCCGCACCAACGCGATGCGGACTGCGAGAGGCCCCGCGCCCCACCGGCCAGCCGAACATTCAGCAGGAATTTCTCGACAAGGCCATCAAAGAGAATCAGCTCCTGACGCTGTACCTGATCAACGGGCAGCGGATCAAGGCGCACATCGAAGCCTACGACAACTTCACCGTCCTGCTCAAAGAGGGAGGCAGACAACACCTGTACTATAAACACTCGATCACGACGATCAATCGGTAGAGGTATGATCCCATGGAAACAAATCTTTTCGACCGCATGCTGAATACGTATATGACCGAACAGACCGCCGTGACCCTGACTCTCCAGAACAAAATCCGCATTTCAGGAAAGATCAAGGCCTTTGACAGCTACGTCGTCGTCATGGAAGGCCAGAAACGGGAGATCCTGTACCGCCATGCGATCTCCTCCCTTCGCCGTTCCCGCAGGAAGAACAGAAACGGCAGCCGGTCGTCAACCAGGCCGGCGCCGGTAAAGGGCCGTCCCCCGGCCCGCAAAAAACCGCCTTCCGCAAACCTCGTCCAGCAGCCTACCATGCGGCCCTCTCCCCCTCCGCAGACGAGAGCCTCAACAACGGCATGAAAGACGGACTCCTCAAGTGGATGCAGGAGCAGAAGGCGGCGAAATAGCATGAACTTCCGCACCGCTTCGCTTGCGGCTGTCTCCGGCATCCTCCTTGCCGCTGCGTTCCCCGCAATCGATCTCCATTTTCTTGCCTGGATCGCCCTCATGCCCCTGTTCATCTCGCTCGAAGGACAGAGCGTAAAGAACGGGTTCTGGCTCGGCGGACTCGCCGGGATCTTCTATTTCATCGGCACCGTTCACTGGGTCACGAACTCCGTGCACTTTTACGGCGGCATCCCGCTCGTGCCGGCGTCGCTCATTACCCTGCTCCTCTGCGCCTATCTGGCGCTCTATCCCGCGCTCTTCGGCGCAGCTGCCGTGCACCTCCGGAACAACCATGCCGCGCTCTGTTCTTCATCGCCGCGCCCGCCCTCTGGACCGCGCTCGAGCTCGCGCGGACCTATGTGTTCAGCGGCTTCCCCTGGTCCTTGCTCGGCTACTCGCAGTACAGCGCCCTGCCCGTCATCCAGGCGGCGGACATCACCGGCGTATACGGCGTCTCATTCCTGATCGTGCTGGTGAACGCGGCGGCTGGCGCGAATTCATCATGAACAGGAAAAGTTATCTCCGCCGTTGCGATCGCGCGGCTTGTTCTGCTCCTCGTTCTGGGATATGGGTTCGTCAAGCTTCGCGCGCCCGGAGCAGGCCGGCGGGATAACTATCTCGGTCGTCCAGGGAACATCGAACAGGACAAAAAGTGGGACCCCGCCTACCAGGCGGAAGCGATCGGAACATATAAGCGTCTGACCCGGGAGGCGCTCACGCAGCATCCCGACCTCGTGATCTGGCCCGAGACCGCGACGCCGTTCTATTTTAACGGCGGGAACCCGGGCGACCAGGCCTTGACCGACGGACCTCGTTGCCTTCGTGAAACAGAACCACGTCCCGCTCCTCTTCGGCAGCCCGACCTACGAAGTAAAACCGAACAGGCACATCATCGGCAGAAACTCGGCGTTCCTGCTCTCGGGAGACGGGCGCGTCGAGGCGACGTACCACAAGATACATCTCGTGCCGTTCGGCGAATACGTGCCGCTCAAGAAAATCCTGTTCTTTGTCGAGAAAATGGTGCAGGCGATCGGAGATTTCCAGGCCGGGGATGAGTATACCGTCATGACGGTCCCCTACGGGGACCGAACGACCGCAAGGAAACGAAGCTCAGCACCGTCATCTGCTACGAGATCATCTTCCCCGACCTCGTCAGGAGGTTCGTCAACGACGGAGCGCCATGATCACGACGGTCACGAACGACGCATGGTTCGGCAGGACGGCGGCGCCTTACCAGCACTTTTCCATGGCCGTCTTCCGCGCGGTCGAGAACCGCGTGCCCGTTGCGCGCGCCGCGAACACCGGCATCTCGGGATTTATCGACGCGCAGGGCAGGATCCTGGACACATCGGGGATCTTCACCGAGGCGCGACCTGACGCGCACGCTCACGTCCCGGGACGGAAAAGACCTTTTACACCCGCTACGGCGACCTCTTCTCCTACGCCTGCGTGTTCTCTTCTGATCGATGCTGGCGTGCTGAGATAAAGATTCCGAAGAAGCTTGACTGCTCAGCCGAAGCAAGGACAACAAATGCTGAAGCGATCAGGACCATGCTTCATTCGCACACTGGTTCGTGGTACTATGTTTGCGCAGACTTGTTCGAATCACTATCACGAGCGACAAACGGACTTCAGAAACTCCGTTGACTTGAGCCGCTTGCCGAGGATGTGGAAGGTGTGCGCCGCGAAGGCCTGGTCGAGCTCCTGCATGATGCCGGCCGAGGGCTTGAGGCGGCAGACCTTGTCCATGTCCATCCTGAGCGCCTGGTAGTAGAACCCCACGGCGCCGGCGGAGAGCCGCACCTGGGGTCTCCGGATGAGACCATGCAGTCCGGGCAGAGGATGCCGCCCTTCATGCCGAGGAAAATGATCTCGCCTTTCGGCTGGATGCCGCAGGAAAGGCAGTGGTCCAGCTTCGGCTGGTAGCCGAGGAGCGACAGGAACTTGATCTCGAAGATGCCGAGCAGAAACAGCGGGTCCCCTCCTTCGTCAGAAGATGAAGCACGTGGGAGAGGAGCAGAAAGGCCGGGCGTTGCGCTCGCCGAGCGGCGCCAGTCTCGCGCACCAGTTCGAGCATCACGGCCCCGGCCGCCGCGCGGCCCAGGTCGGCAGCCGATGCCCGCGTGCTGGTCGATGATGTCCGCCGACTCGATCCGTGACGAGTTCCTGGTGCTCACGCTCGAACAGATGCAGCCGTGAGATCGTAAAGGACTCGAGGCCCGGCGCCGAAGCGGCGGAAGGACTTCCGCGCGTTCTTGGCCACGCCCTTCTGCATGCCGCGGTCGAGGGAGAAGAAGGTGACGAGCTTGTCCGCCTCGCCCAGGTTCATGCTGCTGATGATGATCGCTTCGGTCTTGGATTTCATGGGTTACCCGTATCAAAGGATGGGGACATTATACACTGTTGGAAGGATGGGGAAAAGAAGGAATCAAGGGGAGGAGAAAAAAACCGTAATTCAGCAGTCGCTCATGAAACTGCTTCGACGTGCATTCCTACGGCAGGGTGGCACTACTCGATTCCCACCGCATCCGCCGTCAAGGTGGATGTTGCCGCATTGAAAGAGCCCCTTCCCCTGACGACGGTCCGACCCACCTTCAACTGCGCAAAGAACTGGTCAGCGGAAACAGGCTGCTCGTTAAGCTCAAAGGTTGTCGCACTGATGGTGATTCCCATGACGGTGACCGTGCTTTGGGGCGCACTGAAAGAATCTACCACACCCTGGATGATGATCCTGCGGACATCCACGGGATTGCTTTGTCCCTCGATGCGCGTGGCCGTAATGGAGCCGTCCGGATTTGCGAAACCCCGGACAGTCAGCCCCTGGCCAAGGACAATGCCCGCCACGCCCCCCGTGAGACCCGCGAAATCGGTCAGACTCGTCGTGACCACGGTCTTCCCCAGGACATTGGCGCTGCCCGCCAGGTCGGCGTTGGCTTCGATTCTGGCCGCGTCGTCGAACTTGATCTTACCCGCCAGGAACACGCCGCTGGACACATGGCCTTCCGCCTCGACGCGCACGTTGTTGATGAGATCAGCGGCCAGACCGCCCTCGAATGTGGCCGTTCCGGTCAAATGGGTCGCCACTCCGTCTATCGTGAAGTCTGCACCCAGTGCGGTAAAGCCGGAAACGAACCCCTGGACCTGGAATCCCTCGTTCTCCTGCGGTTCGAATTCCGCGTTTTCGAGGTCTTCCCGGTCGATGCGGCCGGCGTTGATGGTTGTCCCGGACTACAAAACCGTTGACCACCACGCGATCACCCGAGTTGATGGCAGCCCCGGCAGGCGATATCAGCGTTCCCAGTGTGGTGACAACCGTAAGCCCTCTCAACTACGAAAGTTAAAGAGGGCGGATTGCCGCCTGTGAAAGGAGCTTCGACGACGCCCTTCAATCGATCAGCCGGAGGACCGGCAGCGGCAAACAAGACCTCAATACGGGTGGCAAGCAACCTGCCCTGCGCGTCTCTTATGCCGTGAACTTCCACCCACTGTCCGGCGGTCAGCCCCTGAAAGTTTGCAACGTTCGTGTAAACGGTCCTGCTGTCGACGAATGCCTGCTGATTGAGAAGGGTTATCGAATCAACCCCCTTGGCGCTGATCGTCCCTCGCATCTCGCTGTTGGCGTTGACTTTTGCCGCCGTGCCGCTCGTGTTGTCGGAACTCACGCTGCCCCTCACCTGTACCGTCATGCCGTCCTGGAGCAGGGCCTCGTCGGCCGGGCTTTCGTCATGAGTAATCTGCGCGGCGGCGACGCTGAACGTTACGCCGTTCACGATCACACTGCCTTCCTTCTTCATCACTCCTCTCGACACATTGGAGCCGCCGGAGCCATTCGTGCCGCCGCCGGGAATAATTGTGACGGTGCCGGTGTTTGTGTTGTGGCATTCGGCCAGAAGGAAGGCGCATACGAAAACTGCAACCAATCCCCCAAGGATTTTATCGGTTCTCATTTCCACTCTCCTACGGCGCCCCGCCGTGACCGCCGTACAGGAAACAGTTCGAACAGAGGCCGGCGGGCTGACTGGTATTGTACCAGGACAAATAGCTGAACCAGTTCATGAGGGACAGTGTCGCCGCCCGCGTGCTTCCGTCATCATTATAGAGTCCGGCGAAGTATACCTGAGCGGTACTTGGATTCCCGGAATTTCCAAGAAAGCTATTGGCCATGGAGGAAAGAGGGGGGATCGTGCCGGATTGGACAGAGACCTCTCCGAACCACTGGATCATCCCCGCCTTTTGAAAGGTTCCGTTCCACAGCGAGCCGGGAAAGAAGCCGACCCATTGGCCCTGGTAGCCTATCCACCAGTTGCCCTGCCAGAAAAAGATCGAGTACTGATAGCCGGTGCCGTCGCTTGTGAGCGTCATCCCCGGAGACAGGGTGGACGAAAATGGGACCCATCCGCAGCCGTTGTAGCAGGCCGGGATTCCGTCAACCCAGTGGGCAACGAACAGGTGCGGCAAGTCATCGCCGTTGAGAGACCGGTCCACGGTCCAGCCGACCTCGACAATCTGCCGCACGTCCGTCGACTTCACGGAAATCTCAACCAGCGTGTGAGAGTCGCCGGGCGCCAGCACAGGCTGATGTTGGGTAAAAAACGCCGTCCCGCCCGCGCTGCCGGCATTCTGATACGCGCCCGCATAGTAGTAGTCGTAAGCCGCCGTACTGAGCGGGATGCTGCGGATTGAGGAGACCCCCTGGAAGACAGGCGCTCCCGATACCGATCGCCCCCGGGGGACCTGTCGCCCGATCGGCTTCGGCACAAAACCCTCCGGACAGGGTCGCTGCCCCGGCGCGGCAGATGCATCCTTTGCGGCTTCGCCCGAGTCTCCCGGCGTCATCGGAGGCGGTTCGATGGAGGGCCGCGGTACGCATGCCGGGACGCCGGCCTGCGCCGCTCTTTCGGGGACCATCACCGGCGTCGCCTCTTGGGCCGCCACCGCCTGGGACCCTGCCTGAGTGGCGCTATTCACTCCCGTTATCCCGGGCATCATGAACAGCAGCGCCAGTGACAACATAGAAAGCAAGAGAGTCCGATTTTTCCCAAAGGCCCGCTTCTGTTTCATCGCCGTTCGACCTTTTCGGTTTATCCTCGGCTGTTATCGACCGGTCATCAAGATGATTACCGGAGAACAACACCCGGGAGAGTCAGTGCCAAGTACCTATATTGTACTACTCTTGACAGGATTTTCAAACCAAAACTAACCATTTTTCCCGTCATTCTCAGGGAAGACGGGTAGACCGATGTTATACGGCCGCAAGCCGCTTCCCCGCCTCATACGCCTCGGAGAGCGCCGTCGCATGCCTGATTATCGCGCCCTTCTCATCGACCCGGTCATACGCGAGCGTTACATGCTCCTGGACATTGATGGTCCTGAAGAACGCCCGCACCGTCGCCTCGGAACATTCAAACCCTACATTTTTTTCATTTCTCTTCATCCCGCCGACCAGAAGCAGCAGGCCCTTGCGGCCGTATTCCCCGGGCTTGATCGGGTTCTTGTGCACATATTTTTCCGCCCAGAAAGCCTGGCACCGGTCTATCATGATCTTGGTCTGGGCGCTTACGCTGAAGAAGAAGATCGGGGAGGCCACGATGATCCTGTCCGCGGTCCTGATTTCGTCGTGAATGGACTGCATATCGTCCTTGATAATACAGCGTCCCGCGCTGTCGCAGTGGCCGCAATTCATGCACGCCTTGAGGTTCAGGGCGCTGAGATTGTACGTCGTCACCAAGCCGCCCTGCTCCTTCACACCCCTCACCGCCTCCGACAACAGGAGTTCCGTGTTCCCTCCGCGCCTCGGGCTGCCGTTGAACGCCAACACTTTCAAAGATAGCTCCTCAATTGTTTTTTGAAATCATCGATACCCGCGAAATGGATCGTCTGCAGCCCCTGGCTCCGCGCCCGCTTGATATGATTGATATTGTCGTCGATAAAGAGCGTTTCCCCGGGCGCCGCGCCGAGTTCCGCGCAAACCTCCTTGAACACCGACGCATCCCGTTTGCTCTTATGCATGCGGTAGGAATTGAACACGCGGTCGAACCGCGATAACAGCGCAGTCTCGCGGTCGAGTTCATCAAGCCAGTTGGTCTGGTCGCTCAGCATCGCGACAAAGACGCCTGCGGCCCGGAGAGAATCCACCTCAGCAAGCATTTCCGGACGGAGAACGAAGCGGTCGAGGATCTCCCGGCGAAGGGAGCTGTCGTCTCCGCGTATTCCGGTCCTTGTCCTCACCGCATTCCAGTAAGAAGCCTCATCGGTCATCCCGGTCAGGTAGCCTGTCTCATCGATGAGCGCATCGCAAGCGGTAAAAAAAGAATCGGGGGAGAGTCCGTTTTTTTGAGCGATCGCGAACAGGCCTTCCCGAAAACCTTCCTCGGCAAGGACGCCGCCGAAATCAAAGATGACCGACTTTATCATGATCCGCATAAGAAGATGCCTTTTTTGGCGTCATTCCGGGCTTGCAAGCCTGCCCCGGACTTGATCCGGGGATCCATTTTCCAATGGATTCCCGCTTTCGCGGGAATGACACCCAAGAGATAGATGCTAAAGAAGTATCAGAGACGTTACGCTACAATCGAACAGTCATGCCCAAATCGTGAGGATAAAATAGCACATTTCCCCCGCGTCTGCAAAAAAAACTTGACTATATCCTTCGACGCTGTATAATTTCACACCTTGAACGAAGAACAGCGGCATGCGCGGCGGACGACCTCATGCAAAACAAAACGGACCACATCTTCTCCTGGATCGGACTGAGCAGCATCCCGGGAGTGGGAAGGGTGACGTTCAGGAAGCTCGTAACGCATTTCGGTTCGGCCGAGCGCGCGCTCGCCGCATCGCCCGGTGAGCTGCGGGATGTTGAGGGGCTGGCGCGCAGGGTCCGGTCAGCCGGGGGGCGCACGGCCTCATCAAGCAGGGCGCGACCCTGGTCGAGGGGCTGGAAGACATCCTGACCGGCCTCGGTGTGAAAGGCCGCGTCGCACCGCGGGAGACGACGGCGCGGCCCCTGCCGCAGCTCTCACCGGACGAAACAGCCGTGCTGCAGCGTCTTTCGGTTGACCCAAAGCACATCGACGCGCTCATGCACGATAGCCGCATCGCCGCCGGCGCCCTGAGCGGGGCGTTGATTACCCTGGAGCTGAAAGGGCTTGCAAAACAGCTTCCGGGGAAGTATTTTGTGAGGATTGAATTTTGAAATTTGAAATTTCCAATTTGCAATAGCGGCCAGTTGCCGCGATATGTGGTATAGTTTCCAAGGAGAAGAGAGTGGACGAACGGATGATGACCCTGTTCTCGCTCATCGCGGACCAGGTTAGAAAAAAGCAGGAGCTCTTTGACGAAGAGGGCAAGATCATGCAGGCCCTTTTAAACAACGGTTGCCGTTTGTACGAGGCCGACGCGGCGCTGACCCTCGTACAGACATTGGTCCAGAGACAGTCGGAGGATTTTTTTACGACCGTCCGAACCTCCTCCCCGCGGATGAGGACCATGAACCGGGAAGAACGCGAGCGGTTCACCGTCGATGCCTTCGGCTTTGTTGCCAAGCTGACGAACCTCGGCATTATCGGGGAGGACCAGCGGGAAGAACTTCTGGAAAGCGCACTGAACGTCTACACCGAGCGGATCGAGCTTGATCATATCAAGACCCTCGTTGCCTTGACGCTGTTCGTCCACCCCCATGAGCAGGACTTCAACGTCCCTGCAGTCGGCAGGCGCATCAGGAAGACTTCCTGGAATTAAGAATATCATTCAGCGCGAATTAGCGGAGAACACGAGAGGAGAACGTTCCGTGTTCATCGAGTTGCGGGTTTTACTCACGCAACTCAGCGACTCTGCCACGCGCAACAACAAGTAGAATCTCATGAAATCACTCGTCATAGTAGAATCGCCCGCAAAGGCGAAGACCATCGCCAAATACCTCGGCAAAAATTACACCGTCAAGGCCTCGGTTGGGCATATCATGGACCTGCCGAAAAGCAAGCTGGGCGTGGACATCGAAAAGGATTTTGAGCCGCACTACATCCAGATCAAGGGCAAGGCCCCGGTCGTCAAAGAGCTCAAAGCAGCAGCAAAGAAAGCGGATCGCATCCTGATCGCGACCGACCCCGACCGCGAAGGCGAAGCCATCGCCTTCCATGTGGCGGAAACCATTTCGGGCAGCGCCAAGACGCAGGAGATCTACCGCGTCCTCTTCAACGAGATCACCAAAAAAGCCATTTTGAAGGCCATCGAACACCCCGGAAAGATCGATATCAACAAGGTTGATGCGCAGCAGGCGCGGCGCGTTCTCGACCGGCTCGTCGGCTACCAGATCAGTCCCATCCTCTGGCAGAAAGTGCGCCGGGGACTTTCGGCAGGCCGCGTGCAGTCCGTCGCGCTCCGCCTGATATGCGAGCGCGAAGAGGAAATCAAGGCCTTCGTCCCCGAGGAGTTCTGGTCCCTTACCGCGCTTTTGGAGGGCAAGCTGCCTCCGCAGTTCGAAGCCAAGCTTCTCCGTAAGGACGAGGAAAAGCTCAAGGTCAAGAACAATGACGAAGTGCAGCGGATCCTGGCCGGCCTCCTGGGAAAGACCTATGTCGTCTCCAAGGTAGACAAGAAAGAACGCCGGCGCAACCCCGTCCCCCCCTTCACGACGAGTAAACTGCAGCAGGAGGCCGGCCGCAAGCTCGGATTTACCGCGAAGAGGACGATGGGCATCGCCCAGTCGCTGTACGAAGGCGTGGACGTCGGCGATGAGGGCGCCGTCGGCCTCATTACCTACATGAGGACCGACTCCACCCGGGTGGGCCAGGAGGCGCAGGACGAGGCGCGCGAATTCATAGCCGGCAAATACGGGAAAGACTATCTTCCGGAGAAACCGCCCGTCTATGCCAGCGCCAAGTCCGCCCAGGAAGCGCACGAGGCGATTCGTCCGACGTCGGTCCTGCGGGAGCCCGACGCGATCAAGCAGTATCTCGAAAACGACCAGTACAAGCTTTACAAACTCATCTGGAACCGCTTCGTCGCAAGCCAGATGAACCCCGCGGTCATTGACCAGACCTCGGTGGACATCAAGGCCGGCGACTACACCTTCCGGGCGAGCGGATCGGTCGTCAAATTCCCGGGCTTCATGGCGGTCTACCTGGAGGAGAAGCCCGAGGACCAGGCCGCTGATGAAGACAACGACGAAGCGGTCCTGCCGCCTCTCGTCGAAGGAGAGAGGCTCACGCTCATCAAGCTCGATCCGAAGCAGCACTTTACCCAGCCTCCGCCACGTTTTTCAGAAGCCTTGCTCGTGAAGACGCTCGAGGAAAAAGGCATCGGCAGGCCGAGCACGTATGCCGCCATCATTTCGACCATCCAGGAGCGGGACTACGTGAATAAGGTCGAAAACAAATTTCGGCCCACCGAACTCGGCGTACTCGTGAGCAATCTGCTCGTGAGCCATTTCCCGGTCGTTATGGACGTTGCCTTCACCGCAAAAATGGAGGAAGAGCTCGACAAGATCGAGGAAGGGCAGATGCAGTGGGTGGCGGCGGTCAGGGATTTTTACACGCCGTTCAGTGAAAGCCTTGAAAAGGCCCAGGCGGAGATGAAGGATTTCAAGGCCGAACAGACCCCTACCGATATCGCCTGCGAAAAATGCGGAAAGCCCATGGTGATCAAGTGGGGCAGGAACGGCCAGTTCCTCGCATGCAGCGGATATCCCGATTGCAAAAACACGAAGCCTTTCATACGCACGGAGAACGGCGCCGTGGAAGCCGCGCCCGAAGAGACCACGGACGAGCTCTGCCCCAAATGCGGCTCCGGCATGGTCGTCAAACGCGGCCGGTTCGGAAAGTTCCTGGCCTGCTCCCGCTACCCCGAATGCAATCACACCCAGGGCATGTCCACGGGCGTGACCTGCCCCGAAGACGGAGGCAAGATCGTGGAGCGGCGCTCCCGCTTCGGCAAGGTGTTCTACTCCTGCGCAAACTACCCGGCCTGCAAGTTCGCCATCTGGTACAAACCCGTGCCCCGCGCCTGCCCGCAATGCAAGGCCCCGTTCCTCGCCGAGAAGTATTCAAAAAAGACCGGTCCCTACATCGCCTGCCTGAAGAAGGAATGTGGGTACAAGGAAGAGCCGAAGGCGGAGGGGCAGGAACAGCCGACGGACGAGGGACGAGGGACGAAAGTCGCGCCGTAGACCGTGTTCTCCGTCCACTCCGTCCTTATCCCGCTTGCGCCCAGCGATTATGAGTGCTACGCCGCGAATGCAGGGTGCAATCCGCCATATGATGCCCCTCACCTTTATCCTCTCCCGATGACAAAGCCCCCTCTCCCTTTTTCCCTCTCCCCCAGGGGAGAGGGGCCGGGGTGAGAGGGTGGTCCAATTTCCGCAATCGAGTTTTCCCGCATCTCGAAACCTCCTTGCAAATTCCATCCTGTTACGATAAAGTATCCCCATGCGAAAGCATATCTTCGATTTCATAGCCTATCTCAGGGATGAACGAAACGTGTCCCCCCACACCGAGCGCAGCTATCTGTCCGACCTGGAGCAGTTCGCGGATTTCCTCGGTGAAACCGAAATGGCAGGCGTAGACCACCGGACGATCCGGAGCTTCATCGGCCATCTCGTGAAACACAAGGTGAAAAAATCCTCCGTTGCGAGGAAGCTCTCGGCGATCCGCTCGTTCTTCAAGTACCTGAACCGCAAGGGCGTCATGACCGGCAATCCCGCCCGCCTCGTGGCCACGCCCCGCCGCGAAAAACGTCTGCCCGCGGTGCTGACGGCAGACGATGCCCAGCGCCTCATGAACGCCCGCGGTAAAGATATTGATGATGACACGGAACGGCGGGACCGCGCCGTGCTGGAGACGCTCTATTCCACCGGCATCCGCGCAAGCGAACTCGTCGGCATGAACCGCGATGACATCAATCACGATGACCGTCTCGTACGCATCCGGGGCAAGGGCAGGAAAGAGCGGATCGTACCTATCGGACGAACCGCGCTCGACGCTATCGACGCCTATCTCGGTCAAAAAAAAGAAGGCGCGGAAAACCCCGCCGTCTTTACCGGGCCGCGCAGGAAATCGCTTGACAGCCCGGACGGTTCAGCGTATTTTAGAAAACCGGAGAAAAAAACTCGGCCTGGCGCAGAAGGCAAGCCCGCATACCCTCCGGCATAGTTTTGCCACGCACCTGCTCGAATCCGGCGCCGACCTGCGGGCGATCCAGGAACTTTTGGGGCATGCCAGCCTCTCGACGACCCAGCGGTACACGCACGTGAACCTCGATTCGCTCATGGAGACCTACGACAAGGCGCATCCGAGGGCGAAGAAGCGGAGGGACGAGGGATGAGAGACGAGATGACGGACGAACGAAAGCTTGATGTCTGCGTCCATCGTCCGAGTGAGCCTGTCCCAGCGGTTATGAGTGCTTGCGCGAATGCAGGGTACAGAGCGAACGGTCGTCTATCGTCCGTCATTTTTTATTAGGAGGC
The DNA here is from genome assembly GCA_963741205.1 of Nitrospirota bacterium. Taxonomy (GTDB): domain Bacteria; phylum Nitrospirota; class UBA9217; order UBA9217; family UBA9217; genus JAJYKN01. The sequence continues at coordinate 65,162 of CAVUHW010000045.1, read as the reverse complement.
ACCATGAGTGAGATAACCCCCTTGCACGCAACGACGATCCTGGCCGTGCGCAGGAACGGAAAGACCGCCATCGCCGGAGACGGGCAGGTCACCGTCGGCTCCACGGTGATGAAGCACAACGCCAAAAAAGTGCGCAAGATGTACAACGATAAGATACTTGCGGGGTTTGCCGGAGCCACGGCCGATGCCTTTACCCTGTTCGAAAAATTCGAGGCCAAACTGGAACAGTACCACGGCAACCTTACGCGCGCGGCGGTCGAGCTTGCCAAGGATTGGCGCACGGACAAGGTGCTGCGCCGGCTCGAGGCGCTCATGATCGTCGCCGACAGCGAACGTTCCTTTATCCTCTCGGGAAACGGCGACGTTATCGAACCGGAAAACGGCATCGCGGCAATCGGTTCGGGCGGCCCCTACGCCCTTGCGGCGGCCAGGGCGCTCACGGACCATACCTCGCTGGACGCCCATTCCATCGCGGCGGAGGCCATGAAGATAGCCGGCGATATCTGCATCTACACCAACAAGGAAGTCACGATAGAAGAACTGTAATTGCAGGAGTCAGAAGCCGGAATGCAGAATGACAGATGTAACGAGGAAGATCGCATTTCTTCTGACTTCTGTCCGCATCTGATTCTGCAATCCGCATTGTACCGGAGGTTTTTTTGAACAGACGCCCTTACACCGCGGCAGATCGTCGAGGAACTCGACAAGTATATCATCGGACAGCATAACGCCAAGCGGGCCGTCGCCATCGCGCTCAGGAACCGCTGGAGGCGCCAGCGCCTTCCCGAAGAGCTCCGGGACGAGGTCATGCCGAAGAATATCATCATGATCGGGCCGACCGGCGTAGGCAAGACCGAGATCGCCCGGAGACTCGCGAGGCTCGTCCAGGCGCCGTTCCTCAAGATCGAAGCCTCCAAGTTTACCGAGGTGGGCTACGTGGGCCGCGATGTCGACTCCATCATCCGCGACCTCACGGAAATCGGCATCAACATGGTGAAAAGTGAAATGGCGGAACAGGTCCGGGAAAAGGCCGCGGCCATGGCCGAAGAACGCCTTCTGGACCTTCTCCTGCCGCCGATCAGGACCGCGCCTGGCTTCGAGGCCCCGACCACGGAGCAGCAGGAACAGCACACCACCACGCGTGAAAAGCTCCGGCAGCAACTGCGGGAAGGAAAGCTCGACAACCGGACCGTTGATCTCGAGACGAGGGAAAAGGTCATGCCCTTCGGCATCGTCTCGAACGTCGGCATGGAAGAGATCGAAATGAACCTCAAGGAGATGCTCGGAGGACTGCTTCCGGAAAAAACAAAGCGGCGCAAGATGAAAGTGCCCGACGCGCTGCGGCTGCTGGTCGCAGGAAGAGGCCTCGAAGCTCATCGACATGGACAAGGTGACGCGCGAGGCCTTGAAGCGCGTCGAGCAGTCGGGCATCGTGTTCCTCGACGAGATCGACAAGATCGCCGGCCGCGAAACGCACGGCCCGGACGTGTCGCGCGAGGGCGTGCAGCGGGACCTCCTCCCCATCGTCGAAGGCTCGACGGTCACGACCAAGTACGGGCCGGTGAAAACCGACCATATCCTGTTCATCGCTGCCGGCGCGTTTCATGTCTCCAAGCCGTCGGACCTGATCCCGGAGCTGCAGGGCCGCTTCCCGATCCGGGTCGAACTCGATTCCCTGGGCAAGGGGGAGTTCATCCGTATCTTGACCGAGCCGCAGAACGCGCTCATCAAACAGCAGGTGGCGCTCCTGGCCACGGAAGAGATCGAACTGAGTTTTTCTTCCGACTCGATCGAGGAAATCGCCGGCATCGCGGCGCAGGTGAATGAACGGACGGAAAACATCGGCGCGCGCAGACTGCACACGATCCTGGAGCGGCTTCTCGACGAGATATCCTTCGACGCACCCGAGAGAAAAGGCGCAAAGATCGACATCAACGCTGCTTACGTGCGCGAGCGCCTGGCCGATGTCCTGAAGAGCGAGGACCTGAGCAGGTATATCTTGTAACTTGTAATTGCAACGAATTGCACGATTGTCACGATTGACAGCCGAAGTCTATCGGGTCCTTTTTCAGTAACTCGCATTGATTCGGTGAAATCGTGGCTGAATGACTTTTGAGGTTTTCATGGAGAAACTGATCGAAAAAGCCAAGACCCTCATCGAGGCCATGCCCTATATCCAGACCTTCCGGGGCAAGACCTTCGTCATCAAATACGGCGGAAATGCCATGATCGACGAAGCGCTCAAGCAGGGCTTTGCCCAGGACGTCGTCCTCCTGCGCTACATCGGCATCAATCCCGTGATCGTCCATGGCGGCGGTCCGCAGATCGGCAAGACCATGGAGCGGATGGGCAAGAAACCGGCCTTTGTTTCCGGCCAGCGGGTGACCGACGAAGAGACCATGGACATCGTGGAAATGGTCCTGGGCGGCAAGGTCAACAAGGAGATCGTAACCTCATCAATCAGGCGGGCGGCACGGCAGTGGGGCTGACCGGCAAGGACGGCGGACTGATCCAGGCGAAGAAGCTCACGATGACGAAAAAATCCGAGGAGACCGGAGAAACCGAGATCATCGACATCGGCCTGGTCGGCGAGGTGACCGAGGTGAGGCCCGGCGCGCTCGCGGCGCTGGACCAGGGCGGCTTCATTCCCGTCATAGCGCCCGTGGGCGGCGGCGCCGGGGGAGAGACCTACAACATCAACGCCGACCTGGTGGCGGGCGCGGTCGCCGGCGCACTGAAGGCGGAGAAGCTCATCCTGCTGACCGACCAGGCGGGAATCCTGGACAAGGACAAGAACCTCATCCCGACTCTCAACAAAGAAGAAAGTCGAAACGCTGGTCAAAACCGGCGCCATAAGCGGCGGCATGCTTCCCAAGACCAAATCCTGCTTCGAGGCCCTCGACGCCGGCTGCGCCAAGGTCCACATCATAGACGGCCGGGTCCCCCACGCCCTCCTGCTCGAAATCTTCACCAAGGAAGGCATCGGCACGGAAATTACGCTGTAAGTTCTTGAATTATGCGAGGCGCCGCTGCCGGTCCGGTACAATCGATGATAATGCAAAAGAGCCGTTTCCAAAAAAAGGAAACGGCTCTTTTGTTGATGTTGATATTCGGATGAAACTTACTACGGCCAAAAACGCGTCTCGTGACAAGAAGAAGTATTAGACGGAGTACATGACCTGGCCGTGAAGCTGTACGTGATGCTGCTGGCGATATTCACCGTCCCGTTGTCGTGTGTTTGCCATGCCAGCGCGTGACAATTCGTACAGACAAAGTTGGTCTGTTGCATGTGGAACACGTGTTTTCCGGTATTCGGCGGAAAGGCATGACATGAGGAGCAATCATAGAATGTCTCCGCATGGCAGCTCGTGCAGGAAGGTCCGCTTCCCGGGACGCCCTTGAAGTCCGCCCCGTGGCACGCCGCGTTGGAGCAGGCCGTGAGAATCGTGGGGCCGTTCAATACATAATCCCGGTGATTGAGATCGGCGTCATCCTCCCACGCTGCGGGATGGATCGACAAGGGACCGCCCAGATGACAGGTCGTGCAGGACACCTTAACGATCCCGCCGCTCAGGTCCTCGCCGTGGCATTCTTTGCAGGAGATGGGCGCCGTTATTTTCCACTGCGGTGCGATGACCCTGCGGCACCCATCCTGCCGCATGTTTTTGCGCATCGGCATCAAAGGGGGCCTGGGAATTCGGGGTGCCGCAAGCCCAGAGCAAAGCGGCCCCGGCGAGAAGCAGCGCGGCGACCACCGTCAATTTTATTTTATATGACATACTCTGCACCTCTCATTATTCTGACGACCGTGACAGGGAAAGCACGAAGCCGGGTTTATCCTGCCGTCGATCTGATGCTGGTTCAGATAGTCTCCCCGGTGTGGCAGCGACCGTTCCGGTGAATCTTTGTACTTGTCGCTCGGCTTCAACTCTTCCTTGTGGGCGTGGCAGTCGGAACAGAAGGATTCCTTGTGGCAGACGCCGCAGGCTTGGCTGTTCTGAGCCGCGTAGAACTTGTGACGGGTGCTGTAATCAGGCGTATGGTTCATCGCGGCCCGGTCGTCGTTATGGCAGTCGCTGCACTGAGGAGGCGCCGTCACCTCCACCGGATGCCAAGCCGCCATACTCGCCGTCTTTGCACAGGCGAAGAGGGCCGCGGCCAGCACCGGCAGAAGCAGCAGAAATATCGCTTTTCCTGTTTTATTGTTCATGCTACACCCCCTTCTTCTGCTTACCGTAGCCGAGATCGAACCGGTAGTTCAGTTTAAAGAAGCCACGGACTTCCTTGTCGAAATCGGGGTTCTTCGCGTACTCGACGTCCGCGCCCACATTCAACCGCTCCCTCACCTCATACATGGCGGCCAGGGTCACCGAATAGGCGTCCTTCACGCTGTTTATGGCCTCCTTGTACGCCACATCGAGAGCGTCAAGAGTGATGTCGGCCTTGCCGATCTTCTTAAACCCGTAAACGCGATACTCCGTATACTTGAGACGGTCCGTATCGCCGTCCATCTGCGTGGACAGAAAGCCCCGCGCCTCCGGACTTCATGACGCTGTACCGGATGTTCCCGCCGAAGTATTTTGCATTACCGGCGATCTTATAATCGAATTGCTTATAATCCACGGAGACGTTCAGTTTATCGTTCACTGCGTAAGCAACCTCTTCCCCCAGGATCGTGACCTTTTCATTGGGGTCTATGGCTACCGGATCGAAAAAGAACGCCGCTGATGTCGCCCCCGTGAAAAAGGACTTATAATCGATCATGGACGCCGTCGTATTGAGCCTCACATTCGCAAACGGTCCGAGTACGAGGACGTAGGTATGTTCCATCCATTCCTTCGTAATGGCATTATAGTTCGATTTCCCCAGGAGTTCTACCTTGTTCACGGGTCTGAGCCAGAGGTCTATTCCCTGTTCCTTACGGAAGTCTTCGCTGTTTTTCTCCTCTTTCAAAGCGGAGACGCCGATCCGGTACAGTCCGGGAATTTGGTGGGATAATCGCGCGCCGTATATGACGTTGTTGCCGGGCAGATCCGTCTCCGTCTCCACGGGGACCCCGCCGAAGGCCGACACGCCGAAGTTGGCCAGAAGGTCGGTCCGCGCATAGATGCCGTCTACCCTCTCCGCGGCAACGCCCTCGAAGACCATGGTCCTGCCGAGGTTAACGACCGAATTGCCGGTTGCTCTTTTATAGCTCAGATAACCGTATTGCAGGTCGGAGTTGGATCTCTTGCCGAACGACTCCTCCTGAAGGTCGTACCTGCCCCACCCTCCGAAATGCGCCGAGAATGCGCCATCGGGGGTATTTTGCACCGAGAAATCGAGGTACTCGTACAGGGGCAGCAAATTGCTCTTATCGGCGGTCTCCCTGGATTGCAGGTAGGTGTTCGATGACCCCGTCACGTCGACTGCGCCGGAAACGGCGGGAAACAGGGTGCAGCAGATAAAAAACGACAGCGCAGCCGTCACAATCCGCTTCACCAGAATACCGCCCGGTTCTTGAAGAAGCAAGTTCATTTTCTTCAAAATATTGCCCTCCTTTCTACGTTGTGATCCATTCATTAAGGGTAACGTTCGCAAGCAAATCATTCGCCCTTTGCGGTGTTTGCGGCAGCCTGCGCACCGGCGGGCTAACGGTACATGGGATTATGAGTAATGATTTACGGAAACGCATTGCTTCACCGGATACGGCAGTTCGGCGTCAGGCTGCATCCTATCGTGAAGAGACCATCATCGAAGCATCAAGCAACTTCTCTGGGTAGATATTCACGTGGCAAAACTCCTGAAAAACAACATGAAAGATTCTATCAACGATTGCCCTTGCTGTCAAGACGCGACGTTGTGATTTTCTCAATTTCCGCCAGAGAAAATGCCGCCGTCCCTCGGCATAAAAAATGAACCAATGAGGATGGTGCGCTGACGCCCTTTTACTAAGACCATCATTAGTAAAACCTCATACGCATACTCTGTCATTCCGGGCTTGCACCCCGGACTTGCCGGGGAATCCATTGGCTTTTAGATATTAAAATGGATTCCTGCTTTCGCAGGAATGACAAATTGAGAGTCTTTCTTACTGAATCCCTTCTAACTCAACCCGAAAAAGTCCCTGATCTTTGAAAGCATGTGGCCTGACGCGTCCTTCTTGCGGTGCTCGATGGCCGCCGCATCGAGACGCTCGCGTCCTGCCTCAAGGCCGGCCTGACGCTCCGCGAGGATGTTGCTCAGTGACTCGGCGATGGAAGGGTTGTTGACAAGCGTCCCAGCGAAGCTTTCCTTGTCGATGACGATAAACTCAGCGTCCTCTTTTACCGAGATGCTCGCAGTGCGCACCGCGCCGGTAAGCAGGCTCATTTCACCGAAAAAATTCCCGGGACCCAGGGTGGCGACGACTGCGGTCTCTCCCGTTGTTTTTTCCACAACAACGTCCACTCTGCCGCTCTTGATGATGTAGAATGAGTCTCCCGGGTCCCCCTGTTTTATGGGAATTTCCTGTGCGGCAATAGGTCTCGGCCCGAACCTGTTGGACCAGTTTGCGGAGTTCCTCCTCGGGACAGGGGGACGAGGATTTCGACTTTTTCCATGAGCAGCAGTATTTCGTCCGTGCGCTGTTCCCGCTCGGACCGAAGGCTCTCCGCCGTGATCTGCCGGAGGTAGACGTCCCTTACCGGCATGGGGATGTCTATACCGCTGCGTTTGAGACGATACCACAGGAGATTCATGATCTCGGCGTCGATATCGCCATGCCGGGAAAAATCGCTTATCGTAAACCGCATCTTATACTGGATGGAAAAATCGCCGTAGTTCGCCACCTGAACGACAGGCGCGGGTTGCTTGCTTACTCCCGATACCGACGCGAGGACGTCAAGGATGACGCCTCTTGACCTTGTTTGGGGGAACGTTGTAATTCACCCCCACCGACAACGTCCTCGTCTGGAGCGTGTCCGGGAGGCTGTAATTGACGACGGCCTCGGAGAGGACCTTGCTGTTCGGGATGAACACCTCGTTGTGATCGATGGTCATGATCCGCGTCGAGCGGAGCGTGATGTCCATGACGAGGCCTTCATGACCGGCGACCGATATCCAGTCGCCCTGCTTGAGCGGTTTTTCAAGATGGATCGTCAGTCCTGCCAGCATGTTGGCCAGCGTGCTCTGAAACGCCAGGCCGATCGTCGCGGTGAGGACGGTCGTGGTGGCGATGAGCGATGTGACGTTGATATCGAGGATTTCCTTCAGCAGAATCGAGGGCGACCACGACGAGGATAAAGGCCGTGATGATGTTCTTGAAAGCGGCGGGGAAACTGCCGCTCTTCCAGCGGACAACGAAAAGATCGCCGTACAGGTAGAGGCCCAGCTTGAGTGCCGCGAACGTAAACACGAGCCAGGAGAAAAAGTCGAGCTGCCTCGAAATCACCGGGTGATATTCGGCGGCCCCGAGGCGAAGGAAAACCTGTACTGCGGCAAAGAGCGCGATGAGTTTCAGCCCGGAACCGACCGGTTTCAGAAGGATGGATTTTCTGGCAAGAAAACCGATGGCGATACTGCTTGCCGCATAGAGGATGATGCTGAGCAGCGTTGCCCAGAGCAAAGAACCGGTGAGGTCTTTCAGCAATTCCATGGCATCCCCCCTTTTCTAAACCGCAGAAGTTGAACAGAGACGGAGAATCGTGGAATCGGCGAGGACTGTCCGGAGACATTTGCCGCGATCCCTTCCCCATTTCCCGACGCCCCGTTTCTCCGCCTCTCACATCCTCAGCCTCTTGTCGATCTCTGCCCAAAGCTCCTTCATCCCCAGCCCGCTCTTTGCGGAAGTGAGCAGCAACGGCCCGGAGATGTTCAGTCCGGCATGAATTGTGCGTTTTGCGTTCTCGGTCTCCTGCCGGTTCAGCTTGTCCGCCTTGGTTAGCGCGTAGATCGACGGGATATCAACTGACGTAGCCATTCCAGCAACCGGATATCCCGCTCATCCGGTGTTCGTCTGATGTCCAGGAGCACGACCACGGCGGACAGAGACGGGGAGTCCTTCAGGTATCCCTCGATCATCGGCGCCCAGGCGTCGGTCACGGCGTGCGGCGCCCGGGCATAACCATATCCGGGCAAGTCGACGAAATAAAAGGCACTCGTTAATGATGAAAAAATTGATGAGCTGTGTCTTGCCGGGAGTCTGGCTCGTCTTCACCAGGCTCTTCCGGTGAAGGAGCGCATTGATGATCGACGATTTACCCACATTCGAACGGCCCGCAAAGGCGATCTGCGGCCTGTTGTCCGACGGGAAACTGCTCCGGCCCCGGCGCGCTTATGACATATTCGGCTGAAAGTATTTTCATGTTCTCGGATGCTCTGTGCGGATTGAAGAGTCCATCCGGTTGATTCTCCGGAGATCGGGTTCTCTTCTTTCCATGAAACACTGTTCCAACAAGGCATTCGGCAATGACAGTTATGGAAATCATCGGTAAAAAAAGAGACTAGCCGATTTCTCTTCCTTAATCTCTCGTCTCGAATTGTCGACTAGACCGTTACGCGATCTTTTCGTAGATGAGCAGCGGTTCCGCGCCCTCGCTGATGACCTCCTCGTTTATGACGCACTCCCTGATGCCGGGCTGCGACGGGACGTCGTACATCACGTTCAACATCACGTCTTCCAGGATGGCGCGGAGTCCGCGCGCGCCGGTCTTCCGGCCGATCGCCTTTCTTGGAAACCGCCGTGAGCGCATCATCGGTAAAGCGCAGCTTGCATCCTTCGAGCGCCAGGAGTTTCTGGTACTGCTTGATGAGGGCGTTCTTCGGCCTCGTCAGGATATCGATGAGCGCGCTTTCATCGAGCTCTTCCAGCGTCGCCACTACCGGCATGCGGCCGATGAATTCGGGAATGAGCCCGTACTTGAGCAGGTCGCCCGGCTGAAGGTTGGCAAGGATCTCGCTGAGCTTCCGCTCGTGCTTGCTCTGGATGTCGGCGCCGAACCCCATGGTTTTCTTGCCCACGCGCTGCTCGATGATGGCATCGATGCCCACGAAGGCGCCGCCGCAGACGAACAGGATGTTCTTCGTGTCCACCTGGATGAATTCCTGGTGGGGATGCTTGCGGCCTCCTTGCGGGGGTACGCTCGCGACGGTCCCCTCGATGAGCTTCAGGAGCGCCTGCTGCACTCCCTCGCCCGAGACGTCGCGGGTGATCGAGGGGCTCTCGGATTTGCGGCTGATCTTGTCGATCTCGTCGATGTACACGATTCCGCGCTGGGCGCGTTCCACGTCGTAATTGGCGTTCTGGAGAAGCTTCAGGATGATGTTCTCCACGTCCTCGCCGACGTAGCCCGCCTCCGTGAGCGTCGTGGCGTCCGCGATGGTGAACGGTACATCGAGGATCCGGGCGAGCGTCTGCGCAAGAAGCGTCTTTCCCACGCCCGTCGGTCCGATCAGGAGGATGTTGCTCTTCTGAAGCTCCACCTCGTCGCCGATCTCCTGCTGGATCCCGATGCGCTTGTAGTGATTGTGGACGGCCACGGACAGGATCTTCTTGGCCCGTTCCTGGCCGATCACGTATTCATCGAGCGTTCGCTTGATCTCCGCGGGCTTCGGCAGGCGCGGGATCTTGGCCTCCTTGGCCTCTTCCCATTCCTCGGCGATGATTTCGTTGCAAAGGTCGACGCACTCGTTACAGATGAAAACAGATGGTCCCGCAATCAGTTTCTTGACTTCATCCTGCCCTTTGCCGCAAAACGAGCATTTAAGGGGCGTCGTATGTTCTTTCTTTTCCGTCATGCTCTTACTTCTCCTTCATTACGCGCAGCTGCTTTCTTCGCGATGACCTCGTCGACGAGCCCATATGCCTTCGCGTCCTCGCCGGACATGAAAAAGTCGCGGTCCGTGTCGGTCTGGATCTTCTCGATCGGCTGGCCTGTGTGGTTCGACAGGATCTTGTTCAGGGTATCCTTCATTTTCAGCATTTCCTTGGCATGGATCTCGATGTCCGTGGCCTGTCCCTGGAAACCGCCCATGGGCTGGTGGATCATGATGCGGGCGTGCGGCAGGGAGAACCGCTTGCCCTTGGTGCCCGATGCCAGAAGCAGCGCGCCCATGCTCGCGGCCTGACCGATGCAGATCGTCGATACCGGCGATTTGATGTAATTCATGGTGTCGTAAATCGCAAGCCCCGAGGTCACGACGCCGCCCGGCGAGTTGATATAGATGTAGATGTCCTTGTCCGGGTCATCGGCTTCAAGAAAGAGGAGCTGCGCGATCACCGTATTCGCCACGTTATCATCGATCGCCGTGCCGAGAAATATGATCCTGTCCTTCAGGAGCCGGGAATAAATATCGTATGCACGTTCTCCGCGGCTCGTCTGTTCAACAACGATGGGGATAAGCGACATTTTCTGTCCTTTCTTTGATTCAATTATAGCTCTTCTTTGCCCGGGAAAGCAAGAGACTGAGGGTCTTTTCCCGCATCAGGGACGAGCGTAGATTGTCGAGGCCGCCTTCTGTCGATTCGTAATATTTTTTGACCGACTCCACGGTCTGGCCGGCGCTCCGCGCCATGGCCGCAACCGCGGAATTGACCTCCTGGTCGGTCACCTCGATCTTCTCTTTTTCGGCGATCTCATCCAGCAGCAGGATGCCCTTGACGCGTTTTTCCGCCAGCGCCCTGTTCTCATCCCGGAATTTGGAGTAATCGAAGGAGTTCACATCCTGCCCGCGGCGCGCCATGCGGGTGGCCTGCGACTTGGCCATGGACTGAAGTTCGCGCTCCACCATGCCCGGCGGGACGTCGAAGACATGGGCGTCAACCAGCTTCGCCAGGACCGCCTCGCGCTGGGCCGACGCCAGCTCGTCGCGTTTTCGCGCCTCGATGTCCTTTTTGATCCCTTCCTGCAATTCCGCGACGGTCGCATTGTTGCCGATGTCCTTGGCGAACTCGTCGTTCATCTCGGGGAGCACCTTTTTCTTGATCTCTTTCAACGTGACGGTGAACGCGGCTTCCTTGCCGGCAAGCTCCTTGTTGTTGTAGTCCGACGGGAACGTGACCTTGATCTTTCGGTTCTCGCCGCGGTTCATTCCCACGAGTTGCTCTTCGAAGCCGGGGATCAGGCTGCCCGAACCGAGTGAAAGCACGTAATCGGCCGACTTGGCGCCTTCAATGGGTTTCCCTTCCCGGAATCCCTCGAAGTCGATGATTGCGGTGTCGTTTTTCTCGAGCGGCCGGCCCTCGACCACCTCGAGCTGCGCGTACATGTCCCGCAGCCGGTCGATTGTCTGGTTCACCTCTTCGTCGCTGACCGACAGGCTTTCTTCCTTCACTTCGATGCCGTCGTAGGTCCCCAGCTCGATGTTCGGCCGCACTTCCACGGTCGCCGTAAAAGTCAGCGGCGACCCCTTCGCCAGCGGCGAGACGTTGTCGATCTGGGGCACGTCGACGGGATTGAGGTTGTTTTCCTGCAGCGCCTGAAGATAGGAATCGGTCAGCAGCCGGTGCAAAACTTCATTCCGGACTTCGTCGCCGTAATGTCTTTCGACGATGGCTTTCGGGGCCTTGCCCGGACGGAACCCCGGAATCTTGGCCTTTTTTGCCGTATCGGCAATGGCCTTTTCCATCTCCCTGGTCACGGCATCGGGCGCAACCTCGATATTGAGTTTCTTCTTAACCGTACTGATGTCTTCAACAACCGCTTTCATTTCATACCACCTTTAAAGAGGATTTAAAGTGAGTGAATAAGTACGTGAGGTTCAATTCCGCCAAAACCCATCCCCTCCCTTTTCCCCTCCCCTTGAAGGGGAGGGGCAGGGGTGGGGATGCGTTTGAATTTGCGCGTGTAAATGGTGCGAGAGGGGGGACTTGAACCCCCACGGTCACCCACCAGATCCTAAGTCTGGCGCGTCTGCCAGTTCCGCCACTCTCGCTTCACGCCATTAGATAATAAGAAAGCAGTGAGCCTTGTGCAGCACCCACTCTCATGGATTCCTGCCCATAACCCACTGCTCCCCTGTTGTTGTTCTGGTGAGCCGTGAAGGAGTTGAACCTTCGACCCGCTGATTAAGAGTCAGCTGCTCTACCAACTGAGCTAACGGCCCATCGTAATTAATTGTGAGAGTACCAGATGCAAAACGGCTACATTATACTTATCTCTGAGGAGGTATGCAACATAAATCTGAATAAAACCATGACGAATGCAGGATGACCGTCCACATCGCTCACGGAACGAGAAAGGATTCAACTACAGCGCTAGTCCGTCGTCCCTCGGTTCTCTCCCTCTGCGGATCCCAGCGGGATTCGGACGCGACCTTTGTCTTCAGTTGCGGCTCCCGTCGATAACTAATTGTTTTTTTTAGCCGGCCATTATTGAATTCGGTCGAATTATGTCAAAACCAGGCGGGATAGTAGCACAAACCGTGATCAGAGGTCAAGGATATTTCTGATCGCCAATATACCACTAGAAATACCCGATTGCGGTATAGCGAAATTCGGGAAAATCTATTATACTAATCCAGGAGGGTTGGGATATGAAACGGAAGGTCGTTCTTTTGGCATCGGTTGCGGTGATTTTGGCGGGGTGCGGAGGATTGCGGGACCATAGCACTGCATCATCTGCTACGCCAGGACAGGTCATGAAATCGACGGAATCTCACGTCATGACTGTTTCTGTCATGGGGCTGAATGAAGGACCCCTTGTTGAAGCGATAAAGATAATCCTTCAACTACCAGACGGCATGACTACGGAGACTTCGAGTGACGGGGAAGTAAAGCTCAGCGGTGAGGGAACGCTTATTGCCGGATCGCTGCACGGTCAGGAGTTGTGTCTCGTCTCTCTTTCTCCCGGAGGTTTTAAAGGCGGCCCCGAAATGTTCAAGATCAAAGTTTTTGGGGATGCGGCCCTGGCCGACAGGATCAGGGTAACCTACGTCCATGCCTGCGGGGAAAGCGGCGGGCAGACCTACGAATCGAGCGCCTGCTCACTCGCATCCGTGAAGTTCCGCGTTGAATAGACAATCATGTGAGAACTAAAAAACTGGTTTGCCCTGTTCTTGATATAGTGCTAATAATTGGTGCGCCCGGCGGGATTCGGACCCACGACCTTTGGCTTCGGAGGCCAACGCTCTATCCAGCTGAGCTACGGGCGCATTCTCGACTTCGATGGATGATGGACGATTGCCGATTCACTCTTCTCACGATTGACGAGTTGCGTCACTCCGCCTTCCGCATTTCGCACTGCGGATCATGGTGCGCCCGGCAGGGCTCGAACCTGCGGCATCCGGATTCGAAGTCCGACGCTCTATCCAGCTGAGCTACGGGCGCAGTAACTGTCTCTAGAAAAACTGAGACGGCCAGATCGGCCGTCTCTAAAGGAAATTGGGGTGAGCGACGGGGCTTGAACCCGCGGCCACCAGGGCCACAACCTGGAGCTCTACCAACTGAGCTACGCCCACCGTGATATTATGCCGGATTTCAAAAACGAAGATTATTCTATAGCGTCTACGACAATTTGTCAACCAGCAATCCGCAATCCGCAGTCTACAATCTTAATGAATGGTGCGCCTGACGGGATTCGAACCCATGGCCCACAGCTTAGAAGGCTGTTGCTCTATCCAACTGAGCTACAGGCGCATTCTATTTCGGATTTCGGATTGCCGATTTCGGATTAAAGGCTCATGTTTTTTCAATCAGCATTCCGCAATCCGCATTCCGCAATGTGATTAAACTGGTCGGGGCGAGAGGATTTGAACCTCCGACTTTCTGCTCCCAAAGCAGACGCGCTACCGGGCTGCGCCACGCCCCGAGGTATGCCGCTCATATTACCCCTGACTCGTAGGCCATATAATACTCACACTCCTTCTCGATGTCAAGCGCTATGTAGCCGTGCCATAAGCGATTTTATCGTTTTTCTCCGTTAAAATCAGCGTCAGCTTTTCCCTTGAATTAGCGGACATTTTAGACTATCATTACTGCCATGGAAGAACGGATCGGCTCAGTAATCAAGTTTTTCGACAAAACCTCCGTCGCCGCGGTCAAGCTTGATTTCGGCGACCTCGCGGTCGGAGACATCGTTCGCATCAAGGGGGCCGCGACGGACTTCACCCAGAAGATCGAAGACCTGGAGTTCGACCACAAGCCGGTCCAGAAAGCCGCCCGCGGTCAGTTCACCGGCATCAAACTCTCCCAGCCGCGCAAAGCCCTTCGACCTCGTGTACAAGGTCACCGGATAAATCATCAGCCAATGCTGGTCTATATCATAAAACGAATGCTCCTGATGGTCCCCATCCTTCTCGGCATCACCGTGCTGAGCTTCGGCGTGATGCGTCTTGCTCCGGGCGGGCCGGCGGAAGCGCAGATGGAATTCTCCGCAAAGGCGTCCGCCGAGGCGCGGGAGCGGCTCCGAAAGCTTTACGGCGCAGATCAGCCGTTTTACAAACAGTACGCCACGTGGCTCAAGAAGTTCATGACCCTCGATTTCGGCGAAGCCTTCGCCGACGGCCGCAAGGTCAAGGACAAGATCCTCGAACGCCTCCCGATCACGCTGACCATTAACCTCCTCTCGCTGGGGCTGGTTCTGCTGATTGCCATACCCATCGGCATCATGTCGGCGACGCGGCAATACTCGCTGCTCGACCGCTTCACGACGATCTTCGTCTTCATCGGCTATTCCACGCCGTCGTTCTGGCTCGCGCTGCTGCTCATCTATCTTTTCGGCGTTCAATGGGGAATACTGCCGATATCGGGCATCCAGAGTCTGGATATCGGCGGTCTCACCGCGTGGAGCTGGGGCTGGATCACGGACCGGGCCCGGCACCTTATCCTGCCCGTCTCCATCTCCGCCTTCGGAGGACTGGCCTTCTACTCCCGCTTTATGCGAAACAGCATGCTTGAAGTCATGCGCCAGGATTATATCCGCACTGCCCGGGCGAAAGGCCTCCCCGAAAAAACGGTGATTTTTAAGCATGCGCTCCGCAACGCGCTCATGCCCATCATCACCATCCTCGGACTCTCCCTGCCCGGAATTATCGGAGGCAGCGCAATCATGGAGACCGTCTTCAGCATCCCCGGCATGGGTCTGCTCATGTTTCAGGCCGTGCTGTCGAGAGACTACAATGTAGCGATGGGTGTCCTCGTCCCGGCTGCATTTCTCACGATGCTCGGCAACTTCCTTGCCGATATCGCCTATGCGTTCACGGACCCGCGGGTGAGACTGAAATCGATCTAAAAGGCATGAAGATAGATATGAACAAACCCGAATCCTTCGCGGCACGGACCCTTCACTATCTCATGAAGAACAAGCTCGCGGTCATCGGCGGGATCCTGGTGCTGCTCGTCTTCGTTTTATCCATCTTTGCGCCCCGGATCGCGCGCTATGACCCCTCTCAAATTGACATCAAGAACATTCTCGTCGGTCCGAGCTGCGCCCATCTCCTGGGAACGGACGACCTCGGCAGGGACGTGCTCTCACGCATGCTCTGGGGCGGGAGAATCTCCTTAGAGGTCGGTTTCGTGGCCGTCGGCATCGCGACGATCATCGGCATCATCCTCGGCGCCGATCGCGGGCTTACTACGGCGGCTGGATCGACAGCATCATCATGCGGGCGGTGGACATCATGCTGAGCATCCCGACGATATTTCTGGTTCTCGCCGTAATCGCCATCCTCGAGCCGAGCATCATCAATATCATGGTCGTCATCGGCCTCACCAGCTGGATGGAGCCGGCACGGCTCATCCGCGCCGAGTTCATCTCGCTCAAAGAACGGGAATTCGTGATAGCAGCCCGCGCCATCGGCGCAACCGACAAACGCATCATCATGAAGCACGTCCTGCCGAACGGCCTCTCCCCCATCCTCGTCTCGGCAACCATGGGCATCGGCGGCGCCATTCTCATCGAGTCGGCCCTGAGCTTCCTCGGTCTCGGCGTCCAGCCCCCGACGCCCTCCTGGGGCAGTCTGCTCTCCTCGGGCAAGGACAACATCGAGATCGCCTGGTGGCTGTCGGCCTTCCCCGGCCTCGCCATCCTCATTACCGTCCTGGGCTATAATCTCCTCGGCGAAGGCATCCGCGACGCCCTCGACCCGAGGCAGAGGGAGTAAACCGACGCAATACTTGAGCCTGAAAACCGCGAGTGGACGCTGATGACCAAAAGTAGGCGCTTCTAAACGACGCAGATTACACAGATAAACCAGACAATAGACTGTATGTCCGCCTGCCATCAGAGGCAATTCTTTTTTTAATTTTTCAACAATTATGAGCCACGTTTTAAATCCGCGTTTATCCGATTTTATCTGCGGCCAAATGCTTTTGTAGGTTAATTCATGACCCTCGTATTCATCGACTACACGCCCCTGTACTTCACGGCTATTGCGCGGACCCCGGTCCCGCCGGTTATGGGAGGCAAATTCGTCCAAATACGGAACGATGAAACCGAATACCTCGTCTTTTCCCCCCAGGAATTTACCAAATACCATGCGGGCATCGTAGAGCGGTTTTGTCTCGATAAGGGGATTGAGGGGGCTATGCTTCCGAGAGGAAGCGATACGAGGTTTATGACAAAGCGTGGATTGTCGTCGGCGGAGGGAAATTCCAGATCGACAGAGGCAGGATGACGATCAGGCTTTTCGATGATTCGATGGCATACGGAAAATTCGACCGGGAGGGATTATCGGAGAAGTGCCTCTCCCTCCCTGAATTCGCGGGCTTTACGGTGCTGATCAATTGAATTACTGTTCCTCTTGATTCTCCTTCTCTGCTTGTTTCTCTCTCTGCTCCCTTTTCGCTTTCTTCTTCGCGTGGTATCGATTCACCGCCTTCGAGTGCGTGCCGTAATCCTTCGAGAAATAATGATGACTCCCGTCGCCCTGGGCGACGAAAAAGAGATAATCAACATTATCGGGATAGAGCGCCGCCAATATAGCGCCTTCGCCGGGGTTCGCGATCGGTCCCGGCGGCAGACCCTTGTGAAGATAGGTGTTGTACGGCGACGGCCTCCTCAGGTCCGACATGGTAACGTTGGTGATCCATGCCTTCTTGCCATAGACCGCGGTCGGGTCGGCCTGGAGTTTCATGCCCCTCTTGAGACGGTTAAAATAGACCGCCGCGATGAGTTTGCGCTCCGAAGGCACCCTGGCTTCCTTTTCCACGATCGACGCCAGGGTGATGATCTGGTGTTCGGTAAAGCCCAGATCCTTGGCCCGCTTCTTGTAGCCGTCAGCAAACACCGCCTTGTAACGCTGGACCATCTTTTTCGGGATTTCTTCGAGTTTGATGCCCTTGGGCAGATAGTAGGTGTCCGGAAACAAATACCCTTCGAGCGAATCGGCCTCGACCCCGAGAGAGTGAACGTACTTTTTATTCTTCACAAGTTTGATGAACTGATCCGGGTCGGACACGAGAGGCGTGCCCGAGAGCGTCCAGCCGATCTGATACAGATTGTACCCTTCGGGGATCAGGACTTCGTATTCGATGATCTTGCCCTTGCGCAAGGCATCGAGCACATCCCACAACGTCATGTTCGTGCTCAGTCCGTAATACCCCGAGCGCACCTTGCGGCTGATGCCCTGGAGCCTGCCGATGATATCGAAGTATCCCCGGTATCGGATGATGCCTTCATTATGGAGCGTGCCGTGATGGCCTTGAAGGACATGCCGTCCGTAACCTCGATTTCCTTCCAGACCTTCTCTTTTGACGGCGGCACGAACAGCGCAATGTAAAAATGGACGATGACGGTAAGCAATGCAGTGGCAATGAGAAACGATTTCCACGGATGCCCCTTCATCCATTTTCTGTCATTTTGCATTTCATTCACCCGAACTTCCCGGTTTCGAGTTTGTGGTTTATGGCTCGTCGTCGGCTATCAACAACAGGCCCGAAACTCGAAACTTTTTGCGATGCCCCGTCCGCCATCATAGGTGTCCCGATCTCAGGATACCGATCAGGAGCCACAGTCCCAACAAGGCTGCTATAACATACCCTATAAGGCCGAACACAGGCAAGCCAAAAAGCATGGGGCCCTTCGCGGCGTGGATGATGATGGAAGACGCCACGATGATAGCCGCGGTGATAACGCTGAAAGCGAGGCGGTTGCTCGATTTGTCGATGTCCCTGATCAGGTGATTCAGCTCCTCGTGGTGAAGGCTCATCCGGAAATCGCCGTGCATGAATTTCCTGAACATCGTTTTGACCTGTTTCGGCAAAAGCGTGAAGGCATCGGCGAATTCCGCCATGTTTTTTTGCATGTTTTGCGCGGCCCTGAGCGGGTTTCGCCTGCGGCGCACCAGCTCCGTCACATAGGGCTTCGCCGCCTCGACGTAATTGAACTCCGGGTCGAGCTGCTTCAGAATTCCCTCCAGGGTGATGAGCGCCTTGTCCATGAGATAGAAGTTCGACGGAAGCTTCAGGCGGTGCCGGATGAGGATCTGGGTCATGCGGTCGACATAAGCGCCGAAGTCGATCTGCTTCACCTGCATGACGTAGTAGGGCTCGAGGAACTCCATAAGGTCGTCTTTCATCTCCCGCTGGAACTTCTCGAGGTCGACGGTTTCCTCGGAGAGGAACCCCATGTCCACGTACAGGCGGACCATACCGTCATAATCATGGTTCGCCAGGGCGAGAAAAACGGACGCAAAGTACTCCATGTTCTCGTCGGTAACGCGGCCCATGATGCCGAAGTCGACGAGGCCGAGCCTTCCGTCAGACAGCACGAAAATATTGCCCGGATGCGGATCGGCGTGGAACAAGCCGTCTCGCAGGACCATCTTGAAGAAAGCCGCGCCCCCTTTACGGGCGAGGTCCTTGCGGTCATACCCCTCCCGGTCCAGCCGCTCGTATTCGTCGATCCTGATCCCCTCGACCCTTTCCAGGACCAGGACCCGCTTGCTTGAAATGTCGGGAAAAACCTGCGGGACATACAGGACGGCGCTGTCCTCGAAATTTTTTCGCAGTTGGATGGCGTTCGAGGCTTCGATGAAAAAATCGAGTTCCCGTTTAATGGTGCGGGCAAACTCCTCGACGATCCCCGGGATGTCATAGGGCGCCATTTCCGGCACCCGCGCGGCGATCAGCTCGGCCAGCCACCGCATGATGCTGATGTCCCGGTCGATCATGCGGACGATATGAGGCCGCTGGACCTTTACCATCACGTCGCGTCCGTCGGGAAGCACCGCCCGGTGGACCTGGGCTATGGACGCTGCGGCCACCGGGTGATCCTCGAAGGACGCAAAGAGATCCCGATCGGCGCCTTGAGGTCCTCTTCGATGATGTTTCTCGCTTCTGCGGCGGGAAAGGGCGCTACGGAGTCGGTAAGTTTGAGAAATTCACGGGAGTATTCCAAGGGGCAGCATGTCCGGCCTGCATGCCAGGACCTGGCCGAACTTGATAAACGTGGGCCCCAACTCCTCGAACATCAGCCGGAGACGCTCCGGCGTGCTGATCCGATGAACAGCGGAGAGGGGCTTTTTGAACGAGACGATGCGCCTGCCGAGCGAAAAGAAACGCTCAAGGCCAAGCTGTTCCACGA
This sequence comes from Nitrospirota bacterium, assembly GCA_963741205.1. Taxonomy (GTDB): domain Bacteria; phylum Nitrospirota; class UBA9217; order UBA9217; family UBA9217; genus JAJYKN01. Next base: position 45,681 of record CAVUHW010000045.1, on the reverse strand, counting down.
GGTAGCCGAACCCGTGGCGGGACGCCACCGCGATGATCCGTCCGATCCGCGGAATGTCCCGAAAGTGTCTTCTCCTGAAACCCAAAAGAGGCATCGGCGTCGCGCGGGCGCTGGCCTAATCCCCGCCCTTCCCTTCGCCTCCTTCGAGTTTCGAGAGCCGTGCGGAGATGCCCTGGATCTTCTTCTCCAGGTTCGCGAGGTCGTCGCGACTCGGGATGTTTATCTTTTCAAATGCGGCGGCCATCGCGTCTTTTATCTTTTGGTCCATGTCCTTGCGGCTTTCCTCGGCCTTGGAGACCCACTCCTTGACGAGGTTCGCCCCTTCGCCCTTGGAAAGCTCCCCCGCCTTTACTAGTTCATCGACGAACTCCTTGGCCTTTTCCTGAGCGCCCAGCCCTGCAAGCATTGCCTTCTTGATGAGCTCTGTTACCATCATGGTAGCCTCCTTGGGTAAATGATTCACATGAAAATCAACGAACCTGAGAGTAAAAGCCTGTTTTTATTATATCATATTAAAGAACTACCGCTGTAAATCTCTACGCCGTCCCGGTCATGACGAGTTTCTCAGCGACCCTCTCTCGTGGTTGGGATCATTGTGTCGAGTTTCACCGCACTCTTCCCGATCAACGAAACCGTGATCACGAAAGCCTCTCGGCAACGATTCGGTCAATCCGTGCCACCGTCTTAAAACCGTCGGCTGCGAAGCGATTGCGCATCACGGCCACCGCAACGCCGGAATCTATGTCTGCGAAGGCTGCTGAGCCGTTCATCCCCACCATGCCGAACGTCGAGCCGAGGCGCGACCGTAGTTAAGCTTGCCCTGCTCCACCAGGACGTGCGCCACTGAAGTTGCAACACCTTTCGCTGTGGACGCTGCGAAAAACAACGTGTCCCCGTTGACCGCAATTCCGGTTCGAGGATCAGCGACGCCGCCCACGGCGTCGACAACCACGCGACCGTTCTTGATCACTGCGACCTGCAGTCCGATCCTCCGCGCCGGAAGCAACCAACTCGTTTATTGCTGCCTGAATCTCGACCTGAACCTGTTCATCATTCATATTTCCGACACCACAAGAGCTGATCACCTAACCTCTACCTGTACTTAATCACCACATCCCCTTTTAGCTTCATCGCCGTAGTCCTTTTGTCCCGATTTCAGTTTCACAGCGATATTATTTGATTCATGGATCATTCGCAACTACTGTCTGTGTCTCGTTAAGACAGATCTGAAAATCCGTTGGCGCGAAAAAAAAGCCGGTCAAAGATGAATTTCTTCACTTCCAACCGGCTTCGTTCGGCGCTAAATAAACTCACAGCACGTCAAGCTGACTTTATTTTTTCTTGACGATCTCATACAACGCCTCGAGCGCCGCGTCCAGTTTCCCCGGGTCTTTTCCTCCGGACTGGGCCAGGTCGGGCTTGCCTCCGCCGGTGCCGCCGAGGATGGGGGCCATCTGCTTGATGATGTTGCCGGCATGGAAACGCGGGATCAGGTCCTTCGTGACCATGACGATGAGGCTCACTTTGTCGTCCTTCGCGGAACCGAGGGCGAGGATGCCGGAGCCGAGTTTGTCCCGGAGCTTATCGCCGAAATCGCGAAGTTCCTTCGGGTCCATGCCGTCGGCGCGTTTGGCAAGCACCTTGACGCCGTCCATGTCCTTTGCCTCGCTGATGATGTCTCCTGCCTGGGACGTCTGCATCTTGTGCTTCACCCGCTCGAGCTCTTTCTCCGTGTCCCGCAGCTGGTTCATCAGGCGCTCCACGCGGCCCACGACATCCGGGTCCGACGCCTTCAGCATCCGGCTTATCTCCTGGAGGCTCTGCTCTTCTTTCTTCACAGCCTGATAGGCGCGCCGTCCGGCCAGGATTTCGAGCCGCCGCACCCCCGCCGCGATGCCGGACTCGGAAACGATCTTGAACAGGCCGATGTCACCCGAGGCCTTCGTGTGGGTGCCGCCGCAGAGCTCCTTGCTCACATCCTTGACCGTCACGACCCGGACCTTGTCTCCGTATTTTTCATCGAACAAGGCCATGGCGCCGGAGGCCACGGCCTGGTCGATGTCCATGACCGTGGTCTCGACGGGATGGTTCTCGATGATCCGCTCGTTTACCAGTTCCTCGATGCGTTCCTTCTCGCGCTCCGTCAGCGCCGTGTAGTGCGTGAAGTCGAACCGGCACCGGTCCGGCGCCACGAGCGAACCCGCCTGCTTGACGTGCTCGCCCAGCACCGACCGGAGCGTGGCGTGGAGGATGTGCGTAGCCGTATGATGCCGCATCGTATCGAGGCGCTCGTCGACCTCGACTTTGCCCAGCACCGCGTCGCCCGTCTTGAAGCTGCCTTTTCTTACTTTGCCCTTGTGAACGAAAATGCCCTCGACGGGCACTGACCGTGTCGGTCACGGCGAACTTGGCAGCCTCGCCCAGGAGTTCACCCTTGTCGCCCACCTGTCCGCCCGACTCCGCATAGAAGGCCGTCTGATCGAGGATGATCTCCGCCTCGTCGCCCTCGTGCACCTCGCTTACCCGCTTGTCCCCCCGGATGATTGCAAGCACCTCTCCGGTCCCTTCGAGTGTCTCGTATCCCGTAAAGACCGTCTTCCTGACGCCTGCGGCCGCTTCCCTGTAGACCGGCTTGACCTTTTCCTCGCCCGATCCCGACCAGGAGGCCCGCGCCTTGTCGCGCTGCTCCTGCATGGCGCGGCGATAGCCTGCCTCATCGATCTCAAGGTGCATGTCCCTCGCCATGTCGGCCACGAGGTCGAGCGGAAATCCGAAGGTATCGTACAGCTTGAACAGCACATCGCCCGGGATGATTGCCTGCTTCTCTGCCTTGAGCTTTGTAACTGCTTCATTGAGCAGCGCCAGCCCGGAGTCGAGAGTCTGGCCGAACCGCTCCTCCTCGGTGAGCACCACCTTGGCCACGTGCTCGCGTCCGTCCACAAGCTCGGGATAGGCCTCGCGCATCGCGTCCACAACCGAGCCCGTGAGTTTATAGAGGAAGGGTTTGTTGATCCCGATCAGCCTGCCGTAGCGGCTCGCCCGCCGGATGATGCGCCGGAGCACGTATCCCCGGCCCTCGTTCGAGGGAAGCACGCCGTCGGAAATAAGGAACGTCATGGCGCGGAGATGGTCGGCGCAGACCTGGTAGGAGATGTCGGTCTGCTCGTCCTTGTGGTAGGGCACGCCGGCCATTGCGGCGATCTCCCTGATGATGGACTGGAAAAGGTCGGTCTCGAAGTTTGTTTTTACTTTCTGCACCACCGAGGAAAGCCGCTCAAGTCCCATGCCGGTATCGATGGAGGGCTTCGGGAGCGGCGTGAGCTTGCCCGTCTCGTCGCGGTTGTACTGCATGAACACGAGGTTCCATATCTCGAGGTAGCGGTCGCAGTCGCACCCCACCGCGCAGGTTGACTTGCCGCAGGACATCTCCGGCCCCTGGTCGATGATGATCTCGGAACAGGGACCGCACGGCCCCGTATCGCCCATGGCCCAGAAGTTGTCCTTCTCGCCGAGGCGAACGATGCGGTCGGGTCTCACGCCGGCGACCTGCTGCCACAGCTCGAAGGCCTCGTCGTCGTCCTTATAGACCGTCACCCAGAGCTTTTCTTTCGGGAGCTTCACGACCGTGGTCAGAAATTCCCAGGCAAAGGCAATCGCGTCCTTTTTGAAGTAGTCGCCGAAGGAAAAGTTGCCCAGCATCTCGAAGAACGTATGGTGCCGAGCGGTATGGCCCACGTTCTCGAGGTCGTTGTGCTTTCCTCCGGCGCGCACGCACTTCTGGGAGGTCACGGCCCGCTTGTAGTCCCGCACGTCCTCGCCCAGGAACACGCCCTTGAACTGCACCATGCCGGCGTTCGTGAACAGGAGCGTGGGATCGTTCTTGGGCACAAGCGACGAGCTCGGCACCACCTTGTGGCCCCGCGCGGCGAAATAGTCGAGAAACAGCTTTCGTAGTTCGTTTGCTTTCAAGTCTTACTCCTTGTGATATAAAATTACTCAGAATCATGAATCAACATTGATCAATGTCATTCACCGCAATGGTCTGAAAGGGAATCGCATTTTGAATCAGCGTCATCACTGGATCAACCCGATAGAGGCATTCGGGGATGACAAGCTATGTGGCGTCTCTGAATTTGTAAATACTATTTTGAAACCGTTCTACTCCGTTTCTTTAACAACCCTTCGAATAATCTCGAACGAAAAACCTTTTCTCTCCAGAAATCCGGCCAGGCGTCTTCTGCGGGTTTCGCCGATCAACGGATTTCATGGAATTGATTTTTTTCTCCGCCGCACCCCTCGCTGTTTCGAGTTCCGTTTCAGCGCCGAAAACACTGGCAAGCGCACTCGGCTATTATGTCACGGCCGATTCCCTTGTTCCGGAGTTCCTGTTCTATCCGGCGCCTGCCGAACCCCCGGAGCCTTACCCGCCCGGCGGCCCATTGCTCCGCAAATTGCCGGTCGTTGATATACCCCAGCCGCTCCAGATAGACAACGACCGCCTCGATCACGGCCTGATCGAATTCCTTGTCCTGAAGCTTCTGCATCAATTCCGCCCGGCTTCGCGGCCGGTACGTGAGAAGGCGGTAGGCGGCATTTCTGGCCCGCGTCAGCTACTTTTTCTTCCAATTCCGCATTCCGCATTCCGAAATCCGCAATTGCATTTACTTGTCCCCGAACCGGTCTATCTTAAAGTCGCTGTCTGTCGACTTACCCTTGTACTCGCGGGCCTCGCCCTGTTTCTGGGGCGAACCGGCCTCGGGCTTGGGCGGTTGATTTGCTCTTTTCCTCGGCTTCCCACGTAAGGTCGCTGGTGGACTGGATGCCCTTGACCTTGAGGGCGAAATCGTCGGCGTTGCTCGCCGTCAAGAGCGCTTCGTCGTAGGTTATGTAAACCATTCTTGTAGAGCATGAGGAGAGACTGGTCGAAGGTCTGCATGCCGTAATGGGTCATGCCGGATGCGATGATCGTCGGGATCTGGCGAGTCTTGGCGTCGTCGATGATGGCCTCGCGCACGGACAGGGTGCCGAGCATCACTTCCACGGCAGGCACGCGGCCGTTGCCGTCCGCCCGGGGGACGAGCCGCTGAGAGACGATCCCCTTGATGACGGAGGCCAGCTGCATGCGGACCTGCTTTTGCTGGTAGGGCGGAAACACCGTGATGATGCGGTTGACCGTCTCCGCCGCGTCCAGCGTATGGAGGGTGGACAGGACGAGGTGGCCGGTCTCCGCCGCGGTCAGTGCCGTGGAGATGGTCTCGAAGTCGCGCATTTCTCCCACCAGAATCACGTCCGGATCCTGCCGGAGGGCGCTCCGGAGGGCTTCGCTGAAACTGAAGGTATCGGAGCCGATCTCGCGCTGGTTCACGATGCTTTTCTTGTCCCGGTGCAGAAATTCGATGGGGTCCTCGATCGTGATGATGTTGGCCGTGCGGGTCGTGTTGATGTAATCGATCATTGCCGCAAGGGTCGTGGACTTGCCGCTCCCGGTAGTCCCCGTCACCAGAATGAGGCCGCGCTGCTCACTCGCCACTTTCTGGAGAACGGCCGGCATCAATAGGTCCTCGAAGTTCAGGATTTTGGACGGAACCATACGGAAGACCATGCCCACGCTGCCGCGCTGCTGGAACACGTTCACCCGGAAGCGGCCGAGCCCCGGCACGGCGTAGGCCATATCGAGCTCGTTTTTCTCCTTGAACCGCGCCTTCTGCGCAGTTGTTCATGATACCGAGCGCGATCGTGAGGGTTTCCTCCTGTGTCGTGCGCTTTTCGGCCTCGAGAGAAACAAGCCTGCCGTGGATCCGCAGAATGGGAGGGACTCCCACTTTCAGGTGCAGGTCCGAAGCCTTTTTTTCCGCGGTTGTCTTGAGCAGTTCGTTGAGATTCATTTATGCCTCCACGAGCTTATCGGACTTCTGTCCCTTCGGGGTCTTCGCTCCCCGCTCGACGACGGTTTCCTTTTCCTTTGCCGAAGCGGCGGCGGGCACGGCGGACGCGCCGGGAAGCCCGTTCGCCTGCCTTACCTTCTGTTCGATCTCGGAGGCCATGTCCGGGTGGTCGCGGAGGAACTGTTTCACGTTCTCCCGCCCCTGCCCGATCCTCGTCCCCGAATAGGAGAACCAGGCGCCGCTCTTTTCAATGATATTCTTCTCCGCGCCGATATCGATGATCTCGCCGAGCTTGGAGATCCCTTCGTTGAACATGATGTCGAATTCCGCGGCGCGGAACGGGGGCGCGATCTTGTTCTTCACCACCTTGACCTTTACCCGGCCGCCGGTCACGTCTTCGCCTTCCTTGATTGCCGAGACCTTGCGGATGTCGAGGCGGACCGATGCGTAGAACTTGAGCGCGTTGCCGCCCGTGGTCGTCTCGGGGTTCCCGAACATCACCCCGATCTTCATGCGGATCTGGTTGATGAAGACGAGCGTCGTGCTGGACTTGCTGATGGCGCCGGTGAGCTTCCGGAGCGCCTGGCTCATGAGCCTCGCCTGGAGACCCATGTGCGCGTCGCCCATCTCCCCTTCGATCTCTGCCCGCGGCGTGAGCGCCGCGACGGAGTCCACGATGATCACGTCGATGGCCCCGCTCCGGACGAGAGTTTCGGTGATCTCGAGCGCCTGTTCTCCCGTGTCGGGCTGGGAGATGAGAAGGTCGTCGGTCCGTACGCCGAGCTTGCGGGCGTAGGTGATGTCGAGGGCGTGCTCGGCGTCGATGAAGGCGGCCTGACCGCCGGCCTTCTGGGCCTCGGCAATGACATGGAGCGCCAGGGTCGTCTTGCCCGACGACTCGGGGCCGTAGATCTCGATGATCCTCCCGCGCGGAACGCCGCCCACGCCCAGGGCGATGTCCAGTCCCAGTGAGCCGGTGGAGATCGCCGGTATTCCCGCGGGGACCTCTTCCCTCCCCAGCCGCATGATGGAGCCCTTGCCGAACTGCTTTTCGATCTGGCCCACCGCCAGTTCCAACGCCTTTAACTTGTCCTTGTCCGCCATGATAATCTCCTTTCGCCGCTGCGCGGCTGTCCAATATGTTGAGGTTTTGTTTCGCATAGCGCATGGCGCATAGGGCATGGCGTTTAAATCTTTTAAGCTCCGCGTTATGCCCTTTGCTCTATGCGATTTCCGCTCTGCCTATGCTCTATGCGCTTTGCGCCGACTCCTGGCTACTTCACGTTAGCTCCACCCTTCCCATCTCCGTATACACCGCGCCGGAGGGTTTGAGCTCGCTCTTCATCAGGCTGACCGCGGTCACCTCGAACCCCGGCAGGCCCACGTCCTTGATCTCCTCCAGCGCCTTGAGCCATTGGTCCCGGGACCGGATGTACTTGACCCTGCCGGCCGTAAGGTGCGGCGTGAATGCCCGCTCATCACGCTCGAACCCGATGCCGGTTATCGCCTCTTCGACGGAGGCCTGGAGCCGTGAAAGCTTCTCGACATCCCCGGAAACCCCGACCCATACCACCCGCGCGTTCTTCGGGCTCGGAAAGGTCCCAACGCCCCGTACCTCGAGCCGGAACGGCCCCGTTCCCTTTGCAGCCGCCCGTGATCCCGTTCATGATCTCCGGAATGCGCGACTCCGGCGCCTCTCCCAGAAATTTAAGCGTCAGGTGAATGCCCTCGGGCCTGCGGCCAGCTTGCCTCGACACCCGAGCCCTTGAGCCGCTGCTGCACTTCGCGTAAGCGCTTTTTTGATCTCGTCGGGAATTTCTATGGCGATAAAGAGACGCATATAATTCGATGGACGATGGACGACCGTCGCTGCGTTCAACTAGGACGATAGACGCACTGGTCTTACTCCGTCCCTGCATCGTCTCGCTCCGTCTCCTAACCAATCAAATACTTTCTCACCATATCCAGCGCCATCTGCGAGGCCCTGAAACGCACCTGTTCCCGGCTGCCGAGGAACCGGTGTTCCGATGTCTTGACGCCCTGTTGGGAAGCGAGCGCGAGGTACACGAGTCCCACGGGCTTCTTTTCCGTTCCTCCGCCGGGTCCCGCGATGCCGGTTGACGGCGAGCCCCAGGCGGTGTGCGCCGCCTGCCGGATGCCCCTGGCCATGGCCGAGCCGCGACCTCGCTGCTTACGGCGCCGTGGCGTTCGATCAGGTCGGCAGGCACGCCGAGCATCTCGGTCTTGGCAAGATTGCTGTACACGACCGCGCCGCGCTCGAAATATTCGGAGCTCCCGGCGATGTTCGTGATACGCGCCCCGACCAGCCCGCCGGTGCACGACTCGGCGACGGCGAGGGTAAGCCTGCGCTGCTTGAGGAGCGCGCCGACCACTTCTTCCAGTTCGACGCCGTCTTCGCCGTAAACCGCGTCGCCGAGCGTTTCCCGGATGGCGGCCTCGGTCCGGTCGACGAGCCCCTGAGACTGCTCGGCGCTCGCCGCCCGGGCGATGATGCGGATGTCCACGCCCGTCTCCTTGACCGTCAGGCCGACGGCGGGAACGCCGCGCCTCATGATTTCCTGGATGGCCTGGTTCACCGCGGACTCGGATATGCCGCAGGTGCGGAGCACCCTGCGCCTGATGAAGAGCTTCCCGCCGAAGCGCTCTTCAAGCGCGGGCCGGAGCCCTTCGTTGAACATGGCCCGCATCTCAAGCGGAACGCCGGGAAGGACGGCGAGAAACGGCCCCTCTTCGTCAATATAGAAACCCGGCGCGACCCCCGCGGGATTTTTGAGCAGCCGTGCGCCCGCCGGCATCAGGGCCTGCCGGTCATTGGCGACAGCGAACTCTTTTCCCCTGCCCGCAAGCCGCGCGTGGATGGCCGCGTGCGCGTCCTCGTTCAGGACGAGACGCTTTTTCATGACCTTTGCGACCACCTTGCGGGTGATGTCGTCTTCGGTCGGGCCGATCCCGCCGGTTATGATCACCGCATCGACCCGCTCCAAGGCCCTCCTGAACGCCTCCTCCATGTTCTTTTCATCGTCCCCCACCGCGGTCTTGAAGGCGGTTTCAAGGCCGATCAGCATGAGCTCTTCGGAAAGGAAGAGGGAATTGGTGTCGAGTATGCCGCCGGTCAGGAGCTCGGTGCCGGTTGTGATTATTTCAGCGCGCATGGTTCATAACCCCTGAATGTAACTACGATAAACAACGCCACACTTCCGTCATTCCCGAATGCTGCGATCAGGAATCCGAGGCTTGAAAAACGCTGGAGTCCGAAGTAAGCTTTCCATGCGAACGTTGCGACTTGCAGTAGTACCCGACTTGCCATTCCGGCTATTCCGCAATCCGCAATTTAAAAGCGTCACATTGTATCATCGCAGCGCTCCGGCAGTCAATGAAAATTGGCCTTCACAATAGTTCATACGCCCATACCTTCCCGTCGCTGCGGATGTCTTCCACGCGCCGCACGAGCCGCTTCTTGTAAAGGTTCAAAAGACGGGTTCCGCTCGTGTTCGCCTCGATTTTCCTGGCATCCGAGAGGTCCTTGGACGTGGCCTTCTTCTTTTTGACGATGAAATCGAGGGTGTCTTTGAGGTAGCTGTTGAGATTTCCCAAGACCGCCCTGCCTCCGTCCCTCATCTCCGCCATGACCGCAAGGTCCTTCCGCTCGACGGCGACCTCGATGTTCTCCTTCTGGTTTTCGTTCAAGCCCGCGAGGAGAAGGTACTTGTCCCCGTATTCTCCGGAGAGGAGCCGCGAGACGAGCTTGGCAATGATCTCGTCCGCGCAGGAATAGTCGATCACCCCGATCTTCGAGAAATCGAGGGCGATCACGGAGCCGTCGGGCTCTTTCTCGATGTCCCGCTCGATCCGCGCGCCGGATCTTCTCTCCCGACGGCCGTGTCACGAGGTCCTTCGAGCCGTTGCCGAGCTCTTCTTTTAGAAGTTTATAGAGGTCGTATTTCGTCATAGATTCATATGACCCATCCCCCACTCAATCTCCCCCTTTAAGGGGGAGAAAATTAATTTCCCTCCCCTTCAAGGGGAGGTTAGGTGGGGATGGGTTTACCTGTCTTTGTTGCGACAGGAGGCCGTACCATGTCCATTTATTTAATATCTTTGTACTACCTACTTTTTGATATAAGCATTGAGACCGATTATCACCGGCTTTCCGTCGATCATGACATCGGTCGCTTTGTTCCCTCTGGTGCTGGCTACCACCAGGGTTTTCCCCGACGCGCTCGGGGTAGGCGTTTCCAGATCAGCGATAATGATGAGCTTGTTCCCTTCGATTTTCGCGGTGACTGCCATGATATTCCCTCCTTCGTGATTACCTGCGCTGGTTCAATTGAGCTTCAAGTTGAACCATATTTCTACGGGATTTGTCAAGGGGAATTTTAGTGAAGGATAAGGCGCTGGATTCCAAGAAAACCGTTCGGGAATGACGAGGCTGACGAGATCAAGGAATGGGCTACGGAAAGCTTACACTTCCGGCAGCATGATGTTGATCTGGCTACCGGGGAAAAAGATGAGGTCCCGCTCCTGTTCCCTTCCCCTGGCCCACGGGGGAATGATGGAAAGGCGGGCGGTGCCGGAGCGGATGGAGAGCTTGCCGTTCCATTGATTGACGAACCGGCGGACCGCGGCAAGACCGTGTCCGCGGCCTTCGTCCTCGTAGCGGGATGCGCCGTGCAGGAGCGCCTTGTCAATGGCGTCGAGGTCGCTCTCGCAGTTTGAACCTGCTGGAGAGGGACTTCCGGAACCCGATGCCCACGTCCATGACCGCGATCTTGACGACGTTTTTATTCAGGTTCTGGAAGCGGTATTTCTGGATGCCGACAAACCCCTTGTTCTCGCTGTGCTCGATGATGTTCTGGCAGACCTCGGAGAGGGCCACGATGAAACCATTGATCGCCCGGTCATCGTAGTGCAGGTGGGTCGTCGAGGATGGCCTGGGCTCGGTCCCGGACCCTCCCCACGATGAAGTGGATGTCGTCGGATTTCTGGATCGGCGTGATTTCCAGGAGCACGTCGGAATCCGCGTTTCGTGGATATTTCCCGGATGCATCCGGAGAGGAGGGCTCAAGTGAAAAATACCGCTTCGCAAAGGTGAAGAAGTCCATCCGGTCGAGGTACGCGCACACCTCTCCCTCCTGCGGAAGGATGACGGACTTGCGAACGTCTTCGAGCATGCAGAGTTCGCCGATCTCGAGGAGCCCCAGCATGCCGTAGGGGTCGATGAACGAAACGCCGCGGAGATCGATCTGTTCCGACCTGGATGAAGGACCGGAGGGTCTGTTCAAAGGTTTCTTCGGTTAAATGGGTCATTCACCAGCGTGCCTCCGGTTATGAAGGTTTTATGAAGTGCGCTCCAACCTGCAGCACGATATTCGTGTAGATCCCCGCTCCGATGTCGTCGAGCATCACGCCGAGGCCGCCGTGGATATCTTGCAGCTGAAACAGCGGCCAGGGTTTCAGTATGTCAAAAATTCTGAAAAGAAAAAATCCCGCGGCTATAAAACCCCAGCCAGCGGGAACCATGAACATTGCGATGAGGTATCCGGCGATTTCGTCGATTACGATGGAAGGGCTGTCTTTCTGTCCAAGTATCGACTCCGCCTCACCCGCGGCCCACGTGCCGATGCCGCATAGGAGAATACACAGGATTCCGTAAGGGATAAAAGAGAGGCTTCTCGCTCCAAGATAAAGAAGGACGCCGACAATCGTACCTGCGGTACCGGGAACGATCGGGGATTTGCCGGAATAGGCGCCCTGTGCAATAAAAAGAACCACTGCTCTCGATACTTTGTTCATTCGTCTCGGGTACCCCCCACCTGACCCTCAGATCTCCACGCCGCCTTCCCCTCCCTGCGGGATGCAGCAACGGATCGCATCGAAGGCCAGGAGCACCCGTTTCTCGCGTTCCAGTTTCTCCGGAGCAAGAGGCCGGAGTTCTCCACCCGAGATCATGACGCCTAATTGCTGCCTCGTCGGGATAGCGTCGAACCCTTCTCCGATGACCTTGCCGGAAACCGCGTTGAGCACCACCGCGCTGATGGGGTCCATGACAACGGCTACGGGAACCGGCAGAACGTCGAACACACGCGCAGCCGCAATAACATGACGCTCCCGCGAATTAAGAGAGCCCGCAGCGCACTTTATCACCATGGCGTTCCTGTTTTCCAGAGATATGACGAAATCCACTGAGGACTTGACGGTCTCTGCCTTCGAGTGTCACCTCGAAGGAGACGTTCTTCCGGATGTCGTCGGTCGAATATCCCTTCTCACCCAGAAGCAGACGTTCCGCGATATGCCTGACCGCGCCGGCCATCTCTTCGCCGTCTTCGATCTCCTGCTCGAGAATGGACAGGATCTTTTTCCCCCGCGTTATATACTGGTCTTCCATAAAGCGCCTTTCCTGATCATCTCTCCCGCAAGCCGGATCGGGGGGGAATTACTTTTTCTTTCCCGCCTTCTTTGCCTTGACCTTTCGAGCCGTTTTGGCTGTTGATGTCGCAGCGGCGGATTTCTTCTCGAGGCCTTGCTTCTTCACGGCTTTTGGCTCCGCCTTCTTCGTCTTTACGGCCGGCTTTTTCGCCGCAGCCGGGGCATCCGCCGCGGATTTTATGAGCGCCGTCCCTCCGGCGGAGGCGGTCGTAGCCGCCAGCTGACGGGGCACCGGGAAGATGCCGAGGATGTCGCGCTCGCGAACAAGGACCCGTTCCTCGCCGTCAATGTTATACGTCTGGCCCGCGTACCGGCCGTAAACCACGTGGTCGCCCGGTTTCACGACCGTCGGGACAAAACGGCGTTCCTTCTTTTCCTTTTCCTTTTCACCTTTTTTCTTCCGCCGTTTCTCTTCTTCAAAGGCGCCGGGACCGATCGCCTCGACAATGCCCTCCTGCGGCTTGTCTTTGGCCGTATCGGGAATATAGAGCCCGCCGGCGGTCTTTTCCGCCGCTTCCGACGGATGAATTACGGCCCAGTCATGGAGCGGTTGCACTTTCATCGTATTCCTCCTCTTTTCTGTCATCCCCGGGTGCGCGTATCGGGGATATAGTGTTGTTCTCCCTGCTTCGCTTCGAAAACCAGATTCCCGATAAAACCTTCGGGAATGACATCGTCTGGTTACGAGATCGTGATTCATTATACGGTAAAAAATCATCGCTGTCAAAAAAGGGATGGAACAAAGAACGAGTGGAAATATCGCGAAACGCCCTGTCTACGCATATTGTCCTGCCGCGAATCCCGAAGCCCAGGCCCAATGGAGGTTATAGCCTCCGAGCTCTCCCGTCACATCCACGACCTCGCCGATGAAGTAAAGCCCGGGCGCCTTTTTCGCCTCCATGGTCTTAGACGAAAGTTCGTCGGTATCAACGCCGCCTGCCGTCACCTCCGCGGTATTGTACCCTTCCGTCCCCTTGGGAAATACCTCCCATCGGTGAAGCCCGTCTGCGATCGCCTTCAACTCTTTGTCCGAAGTCTCGTTGACCGGCTTTGAGACCAGCATGAAGTCGCACCAGGTCTGTGCAAAACGCTTCGGCAGGAATTCAGCGAGAAGGTTACGCATCTCCATTTTGCTCCGACGTCTCGCGGTAAACACCTCGAGGATGTCCGTGGCCGGAAGGAGGTCGATTATGAGCGGCGCTCCCGAAATCCAGTACAACGACGCCTGCAGCGCCGCGGGCCCCGAAAGGCCCCGGTGAGTGAACAGGACGCTGCCGCGGAATTTCTTCGCCCCGCAGGACAGGGCCGCGTCAAGGGAAACGCCCGCCAGCCCTTGAAAGACCTGCTGGTCTCGGCCGGAAAACACGAAGGGAACCAGGGCCGGCCGTACCTGCGTCGTCCTGAGCCCGAACTGGCGGGCCACCTCGTGGCCGAAACCGCTCGCCCCGATCTTGGGATACGAGAGCCCTCCCGTGGCGATGACCAGCGATTCAGATGTGAAGATGCCTTCACTCGTGTGGACCGTAAAGGTCTTGTCCTTCCCGATGTCCGTTATGCGGCAGTTAAGCCGCGTCTCCACCGATGCCTTTTCGCACTCCTTCTCGAGCATCGAGATGATATCCCGGGAACTCTTGACGCAGAATATTTGACCGGCCTCTTTTTCGTACCAGGCGATATGATGTTTCTCAACGAGGGCAAGGATGTCCCGCGGCGTGAAGCGGGCCAGGGCTGACTTGCAGAAATGAGGATTTTGCGAAAGGTAGTGGTCGGCGGACGCGTTCAGGTTCGTGAAATTGCTTCTGCCTCCGCCGGAGATGCGTATCTTGGATCCGCTCTGGTCGCGGTGGTCTATGACGAGCACCGAGCGGCCGCGCTTGCCGCATTCCACGGCGCACAGGAGGCCTGAGGCGCCGGCGCCGATGATGATGACGTTCTTTTCAGTCTTGATAGGCCCTCCCTGTTCTTCCTGTTTCTGTGATCCCGTAGATAAAGTACGCCGCGCCTTGTCGTCGGAAACGAAGATCGTCCCTTCCGGCCGGATCATGATGTCAACGGGCCTGCCGAGCGAACGCCCGTCAGAGGCAAGCCAGCCGCTTATGAAATCATCGACCCCTTGAAAGCGGCCTTCGCTGTCCAGCCGGTATCGTACGATCTTGTATCCGGTGGGGACGCTCCTGTTCCATGAGCCATGATATGCGACCAGGAGATCATTGCGAAACTCCTTCGGCCAGCCCTCATCGGGAAAGAACGCCAGACCCAGTGGCGCCGAGTGTGCCGGGATGTCGATGGAGGAAGGGACCGTTGCCGGCTCACGGCAGAAATGCGTCACTTTCGGGTCGAAATCCCCGTCATGAACGTTCTTTCCATAGCAGAACGGCCAGCCATAATTCCCGCCTTCATCGATGATATTGATTTCATCGGGCGGCAAGTCGTCGCCCAGCAGATCGCGGCCCATCTCAGTGACCCAAACCCGCTTCGTCCTCGGGTGAATGGTCATGAACACCGCGTTTCTGAGGCCCGAGGCAAAAACCACGGGACTGCCCCAAGACGACGTAGTCCCCGATAGATCGTGGGTCCCCGCCTCCAGTGCTTAAGCTGTATCGCTCTAAGTCTGTGTCGCATCCATGAATCCAAGTCTTTGAATTTCTCGGGCGTTTGCGCGAGGCGGAAGTAGGCTTTCCACCCCGGCAGATATGCCCGCATCTGCTCGGCGACTTGAATCATGCTGCACCCACCGACACGGCGTGTGATGAACCGTATGCGCTGCTTGAACGTGTCGATTGCCTTGGGGGCAACGGCGATTTTCACCGTTCCCTTTGACCATCGCCGTAGGCAATAGCCAAGGAACTTACGGCCAAAGACCGGTCCCACCTCAGTTTTCTTCTCGTTTACCCGAAGGTGCAGATTTGCATATAGGTTCTTCAAGGAGTCAAGTACGCGCTCGCCAGCTTTCTGACTGCGCACATACACGTTGCAATCATCAGCATATCGAGCGAAACGATGACCCCGTTGCTGCAGGTCTTCGTCTACTTCGTCGAGCAACACATTCGCTACGAGCGGCGACAGCGGACCACCCTGAGGGGTGCCCTCCGAACGATCTAGCACCACCCCATTTGCCATGATTCCAGCTTGCAAGTAGCGCCTAATTAACCGCAGTACGGTTTTATCAGCAATACGTTTTTGCGAGCCGGTCCATGAGAATGTCGTGGTTGACCCTATCAAAGAATTTTTCCAAATCAACATCGACAACAAATCGATAGCCTTCCGCCACATATCGCTGTGCTTGTCGCACTGCGTCATGTGCACTTCGCCCCGGTCTGAAGCCGTAGCTGAATTCGGAAAAGGTTGGGTCAATCATGGGTTGCAGGATTTGTAGCAAGGCCTGCTGTATCACCCGATCAACGACCGTCGGTATCCCCAATTCCCGCTTACCGCCTGTCGGTTTTGGAATTTCCACGCGGCGCACCGGCTTGAGGCCAATAAACTCCGCTAAGAAGTTCCACTCGAATTTCGCGGCCAGTGTTCCTTGAGATATTCTTCGGTTTGCTCGATTGAGAGCCCATCAACGCCCGCACTTCCCTTGTTGGCTTTGACGCGTTTCCACGCCGCCAACATGTTCTCGCGCGAGAGAACCTGCTGTACCAGATTATCTCGCCCTGAGTCCTTTTGTTGCTTGACACGCCGGGCGAGCTTCATCACGCAGTCGCATCAGCGCCGGCTTCACCTGCGCTAACTCCGACTCGCCCCGATTTTCCGGGCTTCTGATGCGATGCGCGTCCAAGTCGTCATAATTTCGGACTCTCCTTCTCGTTTGGCCCTTCGCTCGGTTGCCCAGTTATTACGGCCGCTGCTGACTTCTCGCTCCGGACTTGAGGTCGTTGCCCCTTCAGGCATAAGGCGAGATCTCCCCAGGTAAGAACGCGATCCTTCACCGTACAACCACCAGATCTACGCAGCTTTTTCATTGACCACAAGAGCTTTGCAGTGATGTGCCTGTTTGCCCTAAAAGGCCAGCGCCTCATATCTGATTTTTCTTCATTGGCTCACGGTTTCGCTCCACGCTTCCTCCCCACGTTTGGTCACCCTCACGCAGTTGCGCTTCGCTTAGCTCGTTGTGGTCAACTCGCTAGAGGACTTCCACCTCTAAGATCGCGCCCATGCTAGGCGCACACATCCTCCCCGGCCTGAAGGCCGAGGATTCCCGAATCAGGCCCTTACTTCGCTAAGAGCCACTGCTGATTCTGTTCGCGGATGCGGCAGGGATGTATGCCACGTCCCCGGTTTATGGGCTGATGACTACTGGCCTGGTTTTTCTCCAGGCAAACCGGTTGACCGCAGGCTGTGCCAAGCAGCCACTACTCCAGGAGTCACTTATTTGCTCCGGGAGATACCTTTTAAGAATGTTGATTGCGCCGTTCACATCGGCGTTGATTACGGAACCGCACTGGTTGCAAACATAGAGGCCTCGATGGACACGATTGGATTTACAAATTGTGCCGCACATGCAGCATGTCTGGCTCGTGTAGCCTTCCTCTATCTTCACAACGCGGATGCCTTCGAGTCTAGCCTTATACGTGAGCATCTTGATGATTTTATCGAACGGCCATTTGTGCAATTTCTGGTTCCCGCTGTCTCCCCAGTCTTTGCCGTCTCTGATGTCCTTAAGGTCCCCCACGATGATCGTGGAGACGCCGCGAGCGTCTGCATCGCGGACAAGAGATTTGGTAAAACTGTGGAGCAGGTGGGTGCGCTGACGGGAGCGCTTCTGGTTAAGAGCACACGTTTTTCTGGACCTACTACTGGCGGTCTTTGACTTTTGCTTGTCAAAATGCCGTCTCAAGAGACGCCATTTCGCCGCCTGACCAAAGCGCCGTGGTCTTGTCTGTGCAGGCCGTGGCTGCAAGATGCTTCATTCCAAGGTCAATGGCCATGGTTTCCCCGGCTCCTTTCAGTTCGGGGAGCATGATATTGTATACGAAGTGGACATACCAACTGCCGTTATGATGGATCAGCCGGGCAATCTGGATGTTGTCTTCGGTGAGCCGGATGCCTTCAGGCAGCCGGATTTTGAGATACAGGAACTGCTTGCCGTAGATGTCTTTCGGGATGCTGAACCGCAGCTGTTTTAGTCCGCGGGTTCCATTTTACGGCGTTTTGCTTGAAGGTTACTGTCGATAGCTCGGTTTTCCGTCTGAATCCCGGCGGTTTGGCTTTCATGTCGCCTTTCTTACGGAGAGCGAACCATGATTTGTATGACTGCCAAAGCTCTTCCAATACAGCCTGGGCGCTTTGTGAGTGCAGACGGCGGTACCAGCGAGGGTGTTCCTGCTTAATAGCGACGTCAAGATTCGAATAGGAGGGTATTTTGCCGGTGGTTTTCCAGACTTCCTTGGTATACCACACGGCGGTGTTCCAAAGTTTTGTCGCGGAAAAGCCTAGCAGCCCAAGCACAAGAGCGGTGCTATCGTCGGTCACTGATACTTTTCCGACGGCAGTCATCGTTTGCGAATTCAGGTTCTGTTGCTGGATACATCCATATTAATTAATATATCAAGCAGGTGAACATTTATCCACTGCTTATTTGAGGGCATGATTCTCTGGTTGCGAAGCAACCAGCGCCTTATATCCCCGCCCTGAAGGACGAGGTTTTACGGCGCATCTTGATAATGCGAACGGGATGTCAATACAGAGATCGAAGCTTTAAGATATTCAGCCGGGGACGCACACAAACAGGATGTCTTCTCTTTGATTTCATGGTGAAAATGCGGCAGCGGCGAGCGATTCGTGAAGACCGCTGCCTGGGTGATCGGGTGTTATAATTATAATAGAGACTAAGACAGGGTGGTGTGAACCATGAAAACATTCTTTCAGAAACTTGATGATCTTCTGGCAAGCGCGGGGGAAGCAGAGTACATCGGCATCGATATCCCTTCTGAGGAAACGGAGGAGTACTTCTTTTCGCTGGAGTCGGGGATGACAGTTCCCCATACGGAACCCGGTGCGTTTCAGGCGATCAAGAGCGCCATCAAGGGTCGTGGAGAGCAGACGGTAGGCCCGATGACTGCGGGTTCGGCGATAATGATCTATGCTACGTGGATGCCTGAAGCAAGAGCCGGCTGCATTTTTCAGGCCTCTGTAGCATGGTTTTCACCGAAGACAGAGTCGTTTTTTTGCGCAGATGGCAAGTAAATGAGCAGCACCTGAGCAATTATTCACAGCGCAGCCCCGATGAAACAATATCATCCGCATTCCATTCTTATTTCCCTCCTGGTCCTCGTGCCATATCGTGCTATACCGGAAATAAGAACGATGGAACGCCTTTATGCAAGACACCGCGATGATCAAAACCCTCTTCCGTTCCCTGCGCCACCGGAACTTCCGGCTCTTCTTTACTGGCCAACTCGTGTCCCTCATCGGCACCTGGATGCAGAACATGGGCCAGGCATGGCTCGTACTGGAACTGACGCATTCGTCCTTCAAGCTGGGCGTCGTCTCGGCGCTCCAGTTCGCGCCGATGCTGTTTCTCTCCCTCCCTGCCGGGGTCTACATCGATTACTTCAATAAGCGGAAGATCATCATCGGGACCCAGGCTGCGTACCTCGTCCTTGCATTCACCCTCGCGCTGCTCGACTGGACCGGGGCCGTCCGATACTGGCACGTCGTGGTTCTTGCCACGCTCCTCGGCTGCGTGAACACCATCGACATGCCCGCGCGCCAGGCATTCCTCATCGAAATGGTCGGGAAGGACGATCTCATGAACGCCATCGCCCTCAACTCGTCCATCTTCAACGCGGCCCGGGCAGTGGGTCCCGCGATTGCGGGACTGCTTATCGGCGCGGCAGGCACCGCGGCCTGCTTCTTCATGAACGGCGTGAGCTATCTGGCCGTGCTGTGGAGTCTTCTTCTCATGACCTTCGAAAGCGTCCCCGGCCGGCAAGCGGCGCCCGTACCGGATGCTCGAAGACATCGGGGAATCCCTGCGCTACATCAGGAACACGCCCGTCGTTCTCGTCACCATGCTCCTTGTGGCGGTCGTGAGCGTCTTCGCGACGAACTTCAACGTCCTGGTCCCCGTCTTTGCCAGGCAGGAACTTCACCGTGAGGCGGCGGGATTCGGATTTCTCATGTCCTCCTTCGGCATAGGCGCCCTGCTCGGCGCGGTCTCGCTTGCGATTTTGAGCAGGTCAGGGCCGAATCCCGCGCTGCTCCTGGGCGGGGGCGCGGGCCTGTCGCTCGCGCTGGTCCTCATCGGTTTCCAGAAATCCTTCGGCCTCTCGGCGCTCCTTCTAGCGCTATCCGGCTGGTTCATGGTCACCTTCTTCGGCATGGCCAATACGACGGTACAGCTCAATACCGAGGACCGGCTGCGCGGCAGGGTGATGAGCGTTTATACCTTCACCTTCGGCGGTCTTACCCCCTTCGGGAGCCTGTTCGCCGGGAGCGTGTCCCATCAGCTCAAGTCCCCCCTTACCTTCGCCCTGGGCGGGCTGATCTGCGGCGCCGTATTTCTCGTCGTGATTTTGAAGCGCCGGAAGATCGCGGGGTGGGGAGGATAGACCGGGCTTGTCAATCCCGCAGAGCGGCTCTCTCGGAATAATGACGTCACCCCTCATCACTGTTATCCTTCTTCGGATTATGTTATCATAGGGCCATGCACGACCAGGGAATCACTATTCTCCGGGAGCTTATTATCCTGCTCGCCGTCTCGCTCCCGATCACGTATCTCTTTCACCGGGTCAAGCTCCCGGCGCTCGTGGGGTTCCTGATCACCGGCGTCCTCATCGGCCCCTACGGCGCCGCTTTGATCACCGAGACCAGCGTCGTCGAGCGGCTTGCGGACGATCGGCGTGGTGCTGCTCCTCTTTGCCGTGGGGCTCGAGTTCTCCATCGAGGACATCCTGAAATCGAGCCGCCAGTTCTTTATCGGCGGCGCAACGCAGGTGCTGCTCACGATCGGCGCCGTTGCCGGGATCGCCGTCCTTCTTCCATTACCCCCTGCCCCAGGCAGTGTTCTTCGGCTTCCTTGCGTCCCTCTCCAGCACGGCCATCGTGCTCAAGATGTACTCCGACCGCACCGAGCTCGACACGGCGCATGGAAGGCTCGACACCGGCATCCTTCTGTTTCAGGACATCGCAGTCGTACCCATGATGCTCATGCTCCCGGTCCTGGGAGAAGCGCGCGCCGCGGGCGTCGTCACGCCGGTCTCGGTGCTCGTCTCCCTGGGCAAGGCGGTGCTGGGGCTCCTCGGCGTCTATCTCGCGGCGCGCCAGGTCGTGCCGTTCCTCCTCCACCAGGTCATCCGCCTCAGGAACCGCGAAATGTTTTTTCTCCTCGTGGTGCTGCTCTGCCTCGGCACTGCGTGGATGACCTACAGCCTCGGCCTCTCGCTGGCGCTGGGCGCCTTTCTCGCCGGGATCATCATCTCCGAATCGGAATACAGCCACCACATCGTCGCCGAGATCACGCCTTTCCGGGATTACTTCGCGAGCATCTTCTTCATCTCCATCGGCATGCTGCTTCATACCGCCTACTTCCGCGCGCACTGGCCCTTCCTCATCCTGCTGGCGGTCCTCCTGATCGCGCTCAAAGACGGGGCTCGTCGTACTGACCGCCTCGGCGCTCCGCTACCCCATCAGGAGCTCTCTTTTGGCGGGGTTCGGCCTTGCGCAGGTCGGGGAGTTTTCCTTTCTTCTGGCGCAGCAGGGCGGCGCACAACGCCTGATGAACGGAGACGTGTTTCAGATGTTCATCAACACTTCGATCCTGACCATGCTTGCAACGCCGTTCCTGATCCAGGCCGGGCCGTGGATAACCGGAAGGCTCGCCCGAGCGGTCCCGGCGAAAGAAGAGAAGAAGGATTACTGCGCGCTCGCCGGCCACACCATCATCTCGGGATATGGACTGAACGGCCGGAATCTGGCAAAAACGCTCAAGGCCACGGGCATCCCCTATGTAGTGCTCGAAGTGAACGTCGACACGATCCGGAGGGCCCGGGAGGAAGGAGAGCCGATCATCTACGGCGACATCACGAGGCAGGACGTTCTGAAACGCGCGGGAATCGACTGCGCCAAGATCATCGTCTTCGCCATTTCGGACTTTGCAGCCACGCGCATAGCGGTCCGCCTCGCGCGCCAGCTCAATCCGTCGATCTACATCCTGATCAGGACCCGCTATGCCGCGGGCGTGGACGAGCTCACCAAGCTCGGCGCGGACCAGGTGATCCCCGAGGAGTTCGAGACCTCCATCGAGATCTTCTCGCGGGTGCTTCACGAATACCACGTCCCGAGCAACGTCATCGCAAACCAGATCCAGTTCGTGCGGTTCGGGGGCTACAAGATGCTCCGCGGCATATCCCTGGACCAGGAAAACCTGGGCCGCGTGGCGGCGCTCTTTGCCGGAGCCACGGTGGACACGATCCAGATCGAGCCGGGCTCACCCGCCGCGGGCAGGACACTCCGGGACCTCGACATCCGGAAAAACACAGGCGCCACGGTCATTGCCATTGCACGGAGCGAAGAGGCGGTGACGAACCCCGGCCCGGACTTCACGCTGCATGCCGGACGATTTTGTGGTTCTGCTCGGCGCTCATGCCAATCTGGACAAGGCGGTGAATTTATTGACGCGAAAGAATGCGTAAAAGTTTTTCGCGCAGGGATACAAGGACATTTTCGGACGCGGATTTATGCAGAGAAACGCAGATCAATGTCGAAGAGGGTCATAATTAAAAAAACTTCAATCTTTTTCATGCGACCTTTTCTGTTCCTGGTAAGAAAAAAAGTTGCGCTCCAGCATCGTCTCAAGTATAATCACGTGGTAATTCAACTTCAAATTTCCAATCTTAGTTTTCAATGAGCTTTTCAAATGGGAGAGGTTACGGAGCTGGTGCCCGTCCCGGACTTCAAATCCGCTGTTTCCTGGCTTTGGTCAGGAAAGGTGAGTTCGATTCTCATGCTCTCCCGCCATCAAGTATTTTATTTTATTAAATATTATAGTCCTTTTTATTGGTTTGAAATCGCCCCATCAACTGCAAATGAGAGCTCCCGTCTGGTCTATAAATTACATCTAACCTGACGTACAATATCCAATCAAGCTGCCCTAGCCTCTGATGCCCTTTGAGTGACGATCACGCTGGCGATAGAACCATGGTTCCGGCATATAATTTCCGCAACTAAGATCTATTCTGATAATAAGCTATCCAAATTATTATTCTACGAGCAAACGTGTCTCCGCGGAATGAAAACTCAATGACTCCTTCTGTACTTCAGTGGAGTTTCACTCTTTTAAAATTATGAGATATATTTACAGGTTCGCGGCTTAAGCCCGGTTGGTAAAACTGCGAACTTCCTGTTGAAAGTGTTACCCATTTTTCTACTATTGATATTGTAAACTCCTGGTGTGCTCAACCAGAAAAAATACACACATTTCGATCCGTAATCGCCATTTATTATCAGCGCCATTCTGACCTTCACCTACAAGGTGTGATTTCAGAGCATTAAAAATATTATCAATTTCTATGTGTACTTCACAGGAGTTTCGCGTTTTGGAATTCGCGAGAAATCCATTTAGTCTGTAGTGCCAATATAGTGACAAAAGCAAAGACTACCAGAATTTATTTTTTTTCATGATCGTATTTAGCGGCGACAGCCTACAACTGCGCATGCGATCGGCTAGAAATCTGCAAACTTCCCGGACGACACAACACCGGGGACATCTGCCTGTCTATTTCCGAGTACAGGCAAATTGGTGACCCAACAGGTTTTCCCCGGGGAACGGGCCTGGTCCGCCACCCGAAAGACCAGTCGCATCGTCTTTATGAAAAGGGCCTGTTACCGATGGATATTAATAGGCTTTTTAAGAAACGGACAGAACGATAAATCCAATGTGAAGGCTTTCTTTGCCGTCGCAAAGCGAAAAAGACGATATTTCATTATATTACCCTTTGTAGCTCAACTTCCCCTGTAAATTTGCTGACGCCCCTGCTGCCCAACCATTCAGTAAATGATTATTACTGCAACATTCAATGCCCCCCCTTGACAAGATACAGGATTCATTATATCCTCTTTACAGGGGAGTTAAGATGTTTGTAAACTATGCAAGTAGATGGGCCCCCAGAAAGGAAATTACGACAATGAAAAAATATATGAAGCTTCTCATGATCTGGACCATGGTGCTGATTGGCGCAGCTTTTGTTATGAGCAGTGAGGCGAGTGCGATTATCGTTGGAGAACCGCCCGCAGCGACAGTCGGCACCACATTCATTGGTCCCGCGCTTCCGAGTGGAGTTGCACCGCTGGGGCTGGCTCCGAGACCGCCTCTTGGATTTACTCCGGGGTTGGGCTTGGTGAGACCGCCTATTTTTAATCCGTTCCTGATTCGGCCGGCTTTTAACCCATTCTTCAATCCTTTCATCGATGCCGATGGGCTGGGCATCGGGCTGGGGCTGGGCGTGAATCCAGGCTTGGTCGATTAGGAGGACGTACCTGATCGCGGCCAAGAGCTGAAAGAAGACGTCTCTAGAGTTTGACTGATTTGCATTTTCTATACCTTTTCCGTCCCTTGACACACCTGATAGGGCAGACATATACTTTAATTAAGTAACAAAATGAAAACTTTCGGGTAAGGCCGAAGTTAGAATAGTCAACATGGCAACCCGACGAGAGGAAGTGATTTACTATGTTGATGAATTCAGGAACAAATAAGGTTATACTTGCCGTCCTGTTGGCTTTTCTAACGGTCGGTGAGATGTTTATGATGAGCAGGCCAGCGAATGCAGCGGTCGTGAATCAGGGGGCTGGTGTCGCTGCACAGCGGACGGCGGTCGTGAATCAGGGGGCTGGTGTCGCTGCACAGCGGACGATTGTAGCCAGGCCTGGTTTAAATGGTGTTCAGGGCGTAGGCGGACCTGGTTTAAATGGTGTTGTTGCAATTCCCCGTCCTGGTATCATCAGCATCCCGGGAAGGCCTGGTGTCGTCAACGTACCAGTAAGGCCAGCCCCAGTGCCGCCTGCGGGCCCGCCTGTCCGATAGTTTTCGGACAGTTCTCGCGCCCCAGTGTCAGGCAGGCATGGTTTCGCATGAATCGCAGGAAGGCCGCAAAGTGTGCGGCCTTTTTTTTTAACCAGGCGTCGGGCCGTTCATCCATCCGGTCGTCATCGATGCCGACGAAGCATTGTTTTTCGGCTTTGAGTAAGGGTTAAGGAACTGCTTCCCAGTGTTTGTGATTTCCAAGCCCAGGTTCGGAAACTCTCTTTTACTTTCGACATGAAGTACGCAGACTGCGAGCTTGAAGTTGGTCTGAACTTCAAGATGATGTCCTCACCGCAAACTTCAACGAGGATAAAACAGCCTTCTGCTTTCCGGCCGGCATCGGCTCCGCATACTACTTCGTTTCTGCGCTCGTTTGAAAAGTGACGAATTCCAGGTTGAAACATGCCGACGATAAAATCAGAAGATGACCTCCAAGTGCAGTCTACAGCGGGTCTATTGTTTAAACTTCTTTAGTAAAAAAATAAAGATTCCGAAAACGATAGCACCTATGATGTGTATTCCAGCCCAATCCGAGCCACCATTCCGGCGGGATCCAACCCCTCGTTTCGGTCCAACCACCCATCACGTTCATCGAATCACGAGAAAAGATCGATTTTGATATAGGTTCTAAGCAGTTCAATCACTTCGCATAATCGAATCGGATCCCGACTTTAGTATCATTAGTTTCGTTGTTTATAGACTCGTTGACACTACTACAGATTAGAAGTATTCTTGAATTAAGAAGGTCCCGAGCGATTAATTTATTTGATTACTCGCGAAAATCTTCCTTGAGTTCTGCAAGGAGGTGAATGTTATGACAACCAAAACGATGAAAAACATAATGATGTTCGGGTTTATCATCGCAGCGTTGTTTGTCGGAGTAACTCTCGTTATGAGCAGCAGTGCTTTCGCGGCGAATGCAACACCGAGCGTAGGCATTGGTAATCCGGGTATCGGTCGGCCAGACTTTGCAGGCGCGGGTGTCGGTGGTATCGGTCAGCCGGGGTTTGCAGGTATTGCTGGTATCGGTCGGCCAGGGGTCGTGAATGGTTTTAATTTTGCACCCAAAACTGCGCCAAAGCCGCCTGTGAAACCGGTGATTAATCCGCTTATCCCTCGAAGTGACTTCTTCTTCTTCGATGAGGAAGCGGGATTTGCCGTAGACTGAGAGGATGGAGAAGGAAAGGTAAATATGGGGATGGCTTGGAAAAGCCATCCCCTTTTTTTTGTGCCAATTCTACATGAAGTCGATTGTTTAAACGACATATCGGATTTTATAAATGATCGCTTTCGTCAGTACGACAACGTCTTCATTGTCGTCGAGAATGAGTATGGTAGATTGCTTCATATTCCACTGGGAAAAAGCATTGTGAGGAGAAAATACCGGCCGATTGTCTTCTGTCTCATCGACTATCTGTCAGGTGTCAGGGCGTTCATCTGGGTCCCCCAATGTTATCCCAGAGTAAAATAAAATATCGCGCCCTCACCCACTTCTCCTTCTGCCCAAATCGTTCCGCCATGACGGTGAATGATCCGCTGGACGATCGAGAGGCCGATGCCGGTACCCGGAAATTCCGTGTCCTTATGCAGCCGATGGAAAGGCTTAAACAATTTATTTGCATACGTCTTGTCAAATCCTGTGCCGTTGTCTCTGATGAAGAATACCGTCTTTCCATCTTGCTCCAGAGTCCCGAACTCGATCCTGGCGTTTTCCTTTTTTGATGAAAATTTCCAGGCGTTCTCGAACAGGTTCTCAAAAGCGATTCTTATCAAATTTGGGTCTACGAATGCCCGCAGACCACGGGGTAACACAACCTCAACACTCTGTCCCGGCGAAGTCCGACGTATGTTATCGACAACGCTTTCGGCCAACTTGCCGAGATCGAAATCCATACGGTCGATTTCCTGCCGCGTAATCTTCGAAAGCCGCAGAAGATCTTCGATAAGCCGGATCATGCGTTCGGATCCGTTCCAGACGCGTTCAACATAATCCTTTCCCTGGGTGTCAATCTTTTCCGCGTAATCCTCTTTTAGTATTTTGGCGAAACCCGATATGGTCCGAAGAGGCGCCCGCAGATCGTGAGAAACGGAGTAGACAAAGGCCTCCAGCTCCTTGTTGGTATCTTCTAGCTGCGCTGCATAGACTTCCAGTTCCCTGCCGAGTTCCAAGATTTCCACGTCCGCCTTTTTGCGTGCCGAAATATCGTGGATGATTATTTGGAACACCCGCATACCCTCCAGGATAACAGAGGCCCCTGTGGTCTCGGCATCGAACGCCGGACCGTCAAGGCGCAACATCTTGATCTCACGCAGGGGAGATGTAACCCCCTGGCTGCTGATCATATCGATTCGTTCCCTGACGATATTTTGATAGTCGGGGTGAATGGTGGAATAAACATCGCGACCCACAATATCTTTAGCGTTCCTCGCGCCCAGCATGGACGCAGCGGCTCTGTTGGCAAATAAATATTTCCAACCATCGTGGATGACGATGGCATCGGGAGAATCCTCCACGAGACTGCGGTACCGCAACTCGCTTTCACGCAGTTTCTCCTCAGCCAGCTTGCGCTCGCTGATCTCAACCAGGAGGCGTTCGTTCGCATTCTCCAGTTCGACTGTCCGTTTTTTCACTTGTTCCGACATACTTCTGAAGGCGCTGGCAAGTATTCCGGTTTCATCCATCGATTGGTGCTTCACCTCAACGAGGTAGTTTCCTTTTTCCATCTCCGTCGCAGCCCGGGTAACTTCCGCAAGGGGATGGACGATCCATCGGGTTATCAATGTGGATATAACGATTACGGACAGTATCCCGATCAGTAAAAGGACAAGTGTGGATTCAGTAGCATTTGTAAGGACTTCATGAAATTCTTTGGCCGCTTTCTGATTTTCATCAGACATGGACTGCGCTACCTTCTGCATGGCAACGTTGATGGTTGTTATCTTATTGTCGATTCGGGCATCCAGGTCGATTAACGCCCTGGATACTCCCGGTTCCTTCTTCATAAGCGGGACCATTTTTTGTTCGAAGATGAGTATTATGTCATCGACTGCTTCCTGTGCCTTTCTAACATTTTCGAGCTCTACCGGAGTATCGGCTGCATCAGCTACTTTCGTGAGCTTCGCCAAACCTTCTTTCTTTCCTGAGGCCCAATCCTTCTCCATTTTAGCCAAATCGCGGTTGATAACAGCATTGGCAATGAGCATGTATAAGTCTTCGCCGATGTGCTGGGCATCAGTAGCCACTTCCATGTTCACGGTGCTTTGCACCGCCTTGTTATAGAGTTTTTGAAGTTTCTGCAAGGATGAATAGTTAAGTCCAACGATCATTGCGATCAGGACTATACAAAAACCGAAGCTGGCTATCAGTTTACTCTTGAGGCTTTTTTTCATAAACGGATACTCCCTTATCCCTTGAAGAATTCAGCGAAACGCCTGCGCTTTGTCCTAATGATAGCCCAGCCCTGAACCGTTCTTCCTGTTTGTTACTAGTTTGCTCC
This sequence comes from Nitrospirota bacterium, assembly GCA_963741205.1. GTDB lineage: Bacteria > Nitrospirota > UBA9217 > UBA9217 > UBA9217 > JAJYKN01. The sequence continues at coordinate 17,824 of CAVUHW010000045.1, read as the reverse complement.
GCATCACTGATTAGAGCGGACGTTATCAAGGCTGCGCTCATCCCGTGAAATTTCAAAGTTCAAAGATCCGCCCCCGGGAGAGATGTTCCCCATCAGCGGTAAGACTATATTCCTCAGACCAGAATCATGGGGAAAATTCAATTTTTCAGCTTGTCCACGAAATCAATTTATAATACCAAAATCTAGTGAAATTGGGTAAACTTTCCCCTTGAGGGTAATTGAGAAAGACTTGCAAGAATAACCATCAGCATTGAGGTCCGCAGCAAGCATCGATGCCAGGAAGCGTGAGATTTATCGTAGTGGGATTAACAATTTCGGTGGGAAGTGTGCAATATTGATAAACGATATGGTTGCGACTTTCAGGATGGAGGGCGCGATGATAGTTTCGACTGGAATTTATTAATATTCAGCATCCTTAGATTTATCAGCGTCACCTACAAGGTGTGAATTTGGTTGGCAACAAATACTATCAATTTCCAGTTGTAATACTTAACATGATGGAATCCGGCATGGCACCTCCGAGATAGTAGAACTAGGCAATGGAAATAATCCATATCGCTAAAGTCTGCAATTTATTTATCACCCATGTACGGGACTGACTTAACTGTCAATTAGCTGTCAGCGTTTTTGAATTGTAAACATAACCTCATAGTTATCAATACCCCGTAAAGATGTGGGAATTCGTGTTGGTATTGTTTTATGCCGGTATTGTGGTTTGAACTCTAGTATATATGATTCTCCGCTCTCCGTACGAAGCTCCGTTGTTGCATGATACGGTTCTCCAGGCAGCCCGAAAAACACCTTGTGAGCACCTGCGGCAACGCGGACTTTCTTTTCAAGCATGTATCTCATTCCTTCGCCTGCCTCAGGATCGGGGTTTGTTTTACCGTTAACATTCTCTGGGAGTTGATGTATCAGTCCTTTCACTTTCCATAGAGCCGCCTGCCCGTCTATGTTTAACAGGAAAGGGTATTCGGGCTTGCCGCTTGAGGACCTTTTCGCTTCAATAGGGTAATACCCCTCTAGCTGCGTCTTGAGAGACGCTCTGATGACGATATCAGCATACCCCTCTGGTAGTGGCCCTTCTCCCGACACTTCCGTGAACACATCGGTTCTCTCGCTTCGGCTCATCCTCGTTATTCCTTTGGCTGTGGCGCCGCATGCAACAAGAGTATTGGCTATCAATATAAGCGCGTTAGACTCAAATTCTATGTGGAAATGAATGAAACACGACAAAAGGGTGACCATATAATTTCGCTTTTTCTGAAGTTAAACGCAAATCATCGCAGATGCCCATCCGATCCATATCGGACGAGGCCTTCCGGGCTATCAATACATGGAATCACGACAAATCCCTCATTAATGATTGGCTATCAAATTGCTAGGTTCTTACAATGGGGAAAAACAAATTAAATTTCTTTTCACTCTTTTTTTATAAATGGGTATTTTTACTCATTGAAATCTGATGCTGCCGCGTTAGCTTTATATTTAATGAAGCTAATCACGTGTGATCCTGCAAGGTGCGAAGCGTAAAATCTGCACGAAATCGTTACTCTGTGAACCGGATCACCTATCTTCCGGTCCGTATCTATGTCATCGACAGCTAAGGAGGTGAACCAGAGAATTCAGGATGAGAGATTGCGGTTGAGCGGGAACGCTCATTGCAGCCGGAAGGAGAGCCGAGTTTTTAGACGATGTATAATGTAATTTTTTATGACGGAGGAAGAAATGAAAAAAACAGGTCTAGTAGTCATGATGGGCGGGATTGTCATCTTGCTCGGTTTCAGTCTCAATCTTGCGATTGCGAGCGTGCAGACAGCCCAGACAGCGCTTCCGGGAAAGAATATCCCGAAATACGTTGAGCCCCTTCCCACATTTGCGGGAATCAGGGCCTCGGGTGCAAGCCTAACCGTGTCAATGGAAGAGTTCCAGCAGCAAGTTCTTCCTGCGAGTTTTTACGCCACTCTGTCTGCTCCGTTCAACGCGGGCACCTACGTATGGGGCTACAATGTGAACAGCGCCGGCCCTTCCTATCCCGCCCGCACCGTCGAGGCGCAGAGAGGAAGTCCGACTACGGTAACCTATATCAACAACCTTGTGGGGCCGGGTGGAAGCCCACCCGTGCTCCAGAAGTATCTTACGGTGGACCAGACCATTCACTGGGCTGATCCGCTTAACCTCATGTGCATGTTCATGACAACCGCCGATCAGATTGCAGCCGGCTGCTTCCAGCCCTTCACAGGGCCGGTGCCCGCGGTCGTGCACCTGCACGGCGCGGAGGTGCCCTCGTTCTTTGACGGCGTCCCCGAGCAGTGGTTCACGCCCAACGGTCTCCACGGCTTTGCGTATGCTTCGCTTTTCCCGGTTCCCCTAAATGAGGCAGTGTACCAGTATCCGAACACCCAGGATGCCACGACGCTCTGGTTCCATGACCACGCCCTTGGCTCTACCCGCCTCAATGTATACAGCGGGCTTGCGGGGTTTTATCTTCTCCGTGACAGTAGAGACACGGGCCTCCCGGCAAACGACATCGGTCTTCCTGGCGGAGCGAACGAGATTGAGTTCCTTATCCAGGACCGCCAGTTCGATACTAACGGGCAACTGCTCTTCCCGGACGGCGCCCCCTCAGGGTTCAACGGGCCACCGACGAACCCCGACATCCATCCCTTCTGGAGCCCCGAGTTCTTCGGCGACGTGATAGTCGTGAACGGCAAGAGCTGGCCGTTCCTGCAACGTCGAGCCGCGCCGGTATCGTTTCCGGATCCTGAACGCCTCCAATGCCAGGATGATCGACCTCGCGATCCGCGACACCTCGAAAACACCGAAGGCTGGCCCTACGATCTGGCAGATCGGTACCGACGGGGGCTTCCTCGACGCGCCCGTAGCGATCGCCCTGCCGAACCGGCTCTTTTTGGCGCCGGCCGAGCGGGCCGATGTCATCGTGGATTTCTCCGGCTTTGCGGGACAAGACGCTCATCCTGGACAACGATGCCAAGGCCCCGTTCCCCTCGGGCGCCCCGGCTGATCCGCAGACTGTCGGGCAGATCATGCAGTTCCGCGTGAGTTCGGCTGCGGTGACGGATTCGACCTGCAACCCGCAGCGATCAATAGCTGCAACCTCCGCGGCACGAATCCCATCGTCCGGCTGGCCCAAAACGGCGATATCGCCCCGGGAGTCTTCGTGGACAAGAAAAGGCAGCTCGTGCTGAAGGAGATCGAGGGCCCCGGTGGGCCGATCGAGGTGCTGCTGAATAACAGCCGGTGGACCGGCCTCAAGGAGAGCACCTCACGAGCGGCGAGCCCCACGCCCCTCGCGGACAGCACGCTCGTGAGCGATACGTATGTCACGGAGCTTCCCGCGTCAAGGCTCGACCGAGGAGTGGGAGATCATCAACACCACGGCCGACGCCCATCCGATCCACATCCATCTGATCCAGTTCCAGGCCATAAACACCCAGCCCTATCAGGCCGGCGCCTACAGCAAGGACTGGGAAGCGGCCTTCCAGGGCGGCTTCAATCCGGGAGACGGCTACGCCATTCAATTACTCCAACAGCAGCAATCCTACCATCCCGACCGGCAGCAACATTGTGGGTGGAAACATTTGGGTGGACCCGTACCTGAAGGGTAAACCCGTACCCCCGGAGCCCAATAGAGCGGGGTGGAAGGACACGTTTGTCATGCTCCCCGGCGAGGTGACCAGGATCATTGTGCGCTGGGCCCCGATTGACACCCCCGTCGGAGGCGTTGCCGCCGGAGATAACCTGTACACGTTCGATCCTACGTCTGGCCCCGGGCTACGTTTGGCACTGCCACATCCTGGACCATGAGGACAACGAGATGATGCGGCCCTATGCGGTCCAGCCGTAGCCGCTCCGTATTACAGATACGCAGTTCCACGGAGGGGGGGCCGCAAGGCCCCCCCTTTCCTTTTGCAAGTGCTTCCTTCTGCTGTCCGGGGGAAACAATTCAGCCTCACGGAGAAAACATCATGAAAAAAATCACGAGGAATGTTTGGACACGACTGAGGCCTTCTGCCGGGTCTCTCGCGAAGCGGGGATTGCTGATGCTGCTCATCATCGGATCAGGTCTTTTCCCGACAGCGAGCGACCTCCTCGCAGCGCCGCAGCTTAAGGGCGACGACTACGTCGTGATCGGCTGGAACGACCTCGGGATGCACTGCATCAACCCGAGCTACAAGACGCTGGCGCTTCTTCCCCCGTACAATAACCTGTGGGTTCAGGTCATCAAGAGGGGGCGACCCGCCCATGGTCGTTACGTCGGGAATCACGCTGGAATATTCAATCGTCAACAACTCAAAGGTAAACGGGAAAACGGATTTCTGGCTGTACGTGCAGCAGCTCTTCGGCGTCAATCTTCCGGAAGGGATCGGGCTGACGGGTAACGGTCTATCAGGAAAAATGAAGCTCGTCAACGACCACTTCGAAGCAACGGGGATCCCAGTGCTGCCCTATGACGACAGCATGAATTGGAACCCCTTTCAGACCGCGGTCGTTAAACTGAGGACGGACGCCGGGGGGAATCCGAGAAAAACGACAGTCGTCCTTCCTGTCTCCGACGAGATCAACTGCGCCCTATGTCACATGCAAGGCATGGACGGCACAGTCAACCTTCCGACTGATCCGTCGACAGGAATGAACGGGACCATGGACACGGACCTGAACATCCTGATGGTCCATGACTACTACAATGGAGAGAACGGCGTGACATCGACCGGTCCGAACCTGGTTGGCAAGCAGCCTGTTTTATGCGCAAAGTGTCACTCCAGCAATGCCTTGGGCGCTCCAGGTCTGCCCGGTGTCAAGTCCGTCTCCCTGGCGATGCACGGCTGGCATAATGGGGTTGATCGCGCTCCGGATGCCACGTGTTATTCCTGCCATCCAGGAGGGAACCCAATGCCTGAGGACCGGCATTGGGGGGATGGGGTACCTGGGGTATATTCCTTCCTGCCAGACCGGATTGTGCCATGGCGGCATCACAGCAATGGGAAATCCCGACAGGAATCCATGGATCACGGAACCGAATTGCGAGCAGTGTCACGGAAACAATTACTCGACCGGCGGGGATCTCTACCGTCATGCAAAGGGTCACGGTGGCATCTACTGCGCGGCCTGCCATAACAGTCCTCATGCCTGGTGGCCCTCGAAGCTTTGGGTCGACAACCTGCAGCCTTCGAATCTGCAGCATGCCCCCGCTTCAATCGGAAATTGCAGCGTCTGTCATACGAGTAAGCAGAGCGGAGATAATCCGCATGTAACATACTATCCTGCGACAGACGCGAAGGGGAAGTAAGAAACAGAAGCGTTACTCCACGAATGATAAGGGCTGCGACGCCCCCCTTTCTGATCTTCCGACACGCCGGGGGGGCAACCGTGAACCTCACGTTTTTAGTTTAACAAATTCGAGATGAAGTTGAGAGTTCGAACGATATCGGCGGGCGAGAACTTCAGGATGGAGGGCGCGATGAAAGTTTCGACTGGAATTTATTAATCTTCGGCATCCTAATATTTATCAGCGTCACCTACAAGGTGTGAGTTTGGAGGATAGCAATTATTATTAAGGGTCAAGTGCTTTCTGAGTGGGTCCTTTTTAGTTGTTTTACGTCAGAGTTCAGGAAGCATGCAGGTCAAGACCTTGAGACGAAGATATTCTTAATCTCGTAAACCATAGGCTCGACGCTGAATTACCGTAAGAAGGCAAAGCGCTTACTATAAAATGGGTTGTCAGCAAGGAATGATAAGCTTCTCCTGTTTCACCTTGCCGCACCTCCGGCAGAAGAAGACGCCGGATTTCCAGTTCCAGATAAATGCGGTTGTCTCCGCTGGACAGGTTACGAACCAACCTGACCTTGCGGTCATAAATCGATCGATGCGATTTACCGCAGGCACCGCATATAGTTTTTTCCCCCGTCGAGTAAACTTGATCACCCGGGCTTTGGGATCACCAAAGATTCCGGACAGCGACTGATGGGGTTTGAATTGAGGAAAGTGATATGCATCGGTGAGCCGTCTGTTTTTCTGCATGCCCGATTCATATCACATTTTTCTCATCCTTTACAAGCAAAAAACACTGATGTAGAGCGGGTTCTATGAGTTATTACCCTCATTTTTACCCACTCGATAGGCACTTGATCCATTATCAATTTCAAGTTGAAGTTTATATCCGGTTCAGCAGTCGAACATGAGGATCGGCTGCTAAAACCGGATGTTTTTTAGCTGTTTGTTCTCCTATTTAACCAACTCGATCTCGCCCGGCCGCCAGGTCTTGTCGAACCATGGCTGCAGCGGGCCATAGAGGCGCAGAATCGTGTTCCAGCCCTTGCCGGGGACGGTCTGCACCCAGTTCTTCTCCTTGCCGGGCGGCGCCTTCGGGCCGAACTAGACGTCGACCGAACCGTCCGCATTGACCAGGAGTCCCTTGGTCTGGCTGCTCACGCTCGGGCACTGCTGGTCGGTCTGGAGCATCGAGCGGGTCTGGTTGTTGTAGAGGATGACCGACCAGAAGTCCTTGCACCGGGACATTGGGCGGCAGGTGCAGCCTGTAGTTCTTGCCGCCGTCCAGCGGATTGCCTTTGGCAGTCGACGAAGCCGCCAGGCATATTGCGACCCTCGCCCGACCATCTTCGCTTCCATCGCCGGCGTTACGCCGGTGGCGTAGAAGTAGAACATGAGTAACCGTCCAGAATGACGCGCACCGGCTGATCCTCGAACTTGTAGCCGCCAACGAACGGCAGGCGCCAAGCGCTGTTCGTGCGGTAGTAGTAATCTTCCTTGCTCCGCGAATGCGGTACGCGATGGCGCGGGCCGTCGCGTCGCCCACCGCTGCCGCCTCGGTCAGGATCTTCTTCATCCGCGCATCGGGAGCGAATGGCTTGCCCTTCTGAATGCCGATCGACGCATAGAAGCCCAGCGTGACCGGGTCTAGCGACTCGGTCGGCTCCTCCTGTACGACCTGGTTGAGATACTCCCAGAACGAGTAATCCGCCGGGGCGACCGTGTTGAACTGCCTTGCCCGGAAACGTCGACGAATTTCATGCTTCGGCGGATTGGCCGCCTGGACAGCGGATAGATCTTCGTGGACTTCTTGACGAGGTCCACGCCCGGCTTCGGGTCGCCGTTCGACCAGGAAACTGCGCCAGGGGATCCAGATGCTGAACGTCGGCGACCGCACGATGAAGTAGCCATCCGGACCTCGCCCTTGTAACCGGGCGGCAGCAGCAGGTACTTGCCGCCCTGGCCCTTGTCCGGCCCCGTGATGCCGATATCGGCGACCCAGTGATACCACATGTCGTCGATCACCCCGAGGACCTTCGGCGGAACCTCGACGACCAGCGGACCGTTGCGCAGATCGAGCCACATCCAGCTGTACGCGGTGTTGTTGTTCGCGGTCAGGAAAATCGACCGCGAGTCCATCAGTTGTCTCGAAGATCGGCACGGTCGTGTTGGCCGGCCCCAGCCTCGAGGATCGCCTTGCGATTGGCCACCTGGCTCACCGGCGGCAGCGCCAGAAGATAGGCCTGCACGGCGCGCTGGAAGTCGAGGTTGTCGTAGAGCTTCTCGACGGTAGCCTTGTCCGGAAAGCCGTCAAAGAACTTGAGCGTACCCAGGCGGGTCTCCACCTTGTCCGGCGAGCCGATGCCCGGCGGGATGTCGTGCTCATCTTCATCTTGGGCGATTCCGCCCAACCCGGCAGCGCCATGCTGACGATCATCACAGCCGCAAGAACCGTTTTCTCCATCCATGCTCTTCTCATCATATTGCTCCTCCTGTTCGCCTTTTATGGTACCTGACCTTCTCAAGATCTTGAATCGTGCTAAGCACCCTGTGCGTCATGTTTCTTTGCCTGCCCGCGCCGTAGCCGGATCACCGGACCTACTTTCCCTGAACTCCGGGCGATGCCGACGATGACCCCTCATTCGGGCAAAGCCCTGGACCACTCTTCACGCGACATCTTTATAAGCAAAAATATCAAGACTGGTCAAATAAGTGGATGAAATGTTTTTATGGTGTAGCTGTCATACTCGGGTTCGAAATTGACGAGTTGCTAAGAATAATAACCTCGTGAGATATAGGAAGTTAAACACGCTGAATGTTACTATCGCAAATATGGTTCTCTCAAACCGAAAAGGGCCTTCCAACCCGAGGTCAGAAGGCCCTTTTGCCGATGATTGCTCACAGGTGATATCTGTTATTTCTTCCCCAGGATCGCATCCTTTGCGGCTTTGAGCAATCCTAAATTTGACAACCTTCTTTGCGGGAATTTTGATGGCCTCGCCGGTCTGGGGGTTCCTGCCCATGCGGGCCTTGCGCTGAACAAGTACGAGTTTCCCTATGCCAGGAAGTGTAAATGAGTTCTTTGCTTCCTTGTAGGCTATTTCGGCAATTTGAATAAGTATGTCCATCGCTGCCTTCTTGGTGATCCCGGCTTTCTCAGAAACACGCGTTACTAATTGAGCCTTGGTCATTGCTTTTGCCATTTTATCCTCCTTTGGATTTGTCGAATGTGCTTTACTCTTATGAATAACAATAGCACTAACAACTAAGTTTTCATTTTCGTCCGAGCAGATCCTGTGATATTTCGTTGGTGTGGTAGGTCAGCAAGATGCGCTCAGATTATTGCAGAATTGATTTCTTTGGTCAAGGGAATAATCACTAATTATCGTAGCCCTTGACCAATATTAATTGTGTAGTGTGCAGATAGACTTACGCTCTTATCAATTGGAGGTGGGCGTAGTTGCGACGAGATACTCAGTCGCTGTTGACATATACAAAATGAAGTGTTGATTGTGAGAGGATTCGGAATTTCACACATTCAGGATGCTCGTCACGCCGAATGTTTTAGTCGGAAATTAACGTTCTAGTCCGGCATGGCTGCTAAAGAAAATCTATAATGGGGAGGAACATATATCGCTATAACAATGAATTGATCGGTCGGCCGTTCCAAGGATGGCTAGTTAGGGCAGATCATTATACGTTGAGATAGTCAACATGAGAAACCAACGTCCCTTTATCTTTACCCCTTGCGCTTTTGCTTACTTTAATATTCTCCTTTAATTACAAAAAACGAACCCCGAATTGTTCCAGCTAGTTTAGACTTCTGCCTGGCAAACTTAAACTTCCCTTCTAACTCCTTTGGTACCTCCATCCCCTCAGAAAGCTTAAAACCAACGGCCCGCTTCTTAGGGTCATCAACCGTATACATGACGTTGACCGCAAGACCATCCTCATAAAAGACATAGGCAAATTTGATATTTTCCACTTGAAAACGCGACGTTTCTAAAGGTTTGGCCGCAAACTCAATATCACGTTCTTCTTTCAAAATTCGGTTCACATAATCAAGGGTCTCCTGGCTTTCGCTAGCTGGTACAACCGTAAATTCATGCTTGTATTTGTTCATAAAGTAACGGGCTTCATTAGCACGTAAACCAGCAAGCGCTTCTTTTACAGGCGAAGACTCTAAACCAACCGTAGACACATTTTTAAAATCAACGATATAGGACATTTCCACTTTATTAATTTTGGTAGTTCCGCAGGTTCATTTCACTGACGCTCCCCCAGAGTGGGTGCCGGAGCGCGAGGTCCTCTCAGGCGTTGAATTGAAGAACTTCACCGGAAAGGAAAGAGCATGTCACCCTTGCCTTTCCGGTGTTAAAATCAATCCGACATCGCCTTCTTCGTGGCCGCTTCCTTCTGTACCTTCTCAGCCTCAGCCTTGTCGGTCGCCTTCATCGGTTTGACCTCGACCGTCACCTTCGGGATGTGGCCGGTGAACTTCGACTTCGCCTCCGAACCGATGGCCTCGACCACCGGCGTGCCGAGATCGATGCCCACATCGGCCGTCTCGTCGGCCGAGAACATCCCGGCCTGCGTGCGCTCGATCCTGCCTTCGGCGACCTTCTCGTTGTTGACGAACAGCGTGCCATTGCCGCCCTTGCCGGGCCCGCCGCCGTCATAGGCGAAGTCGAACTTGACCGTCGTCCTTGCCCGGGGCAAGCTTCTTGGTCGAGGCGACCGATAGCGCTGCAGGCCGAGGAAGTTGTAGTCGTACGCCGGAACGCCGTCCTTCACGTAGAGCGACCAGCCGCCGAAGCGGCCGCCCTGCGCGATGATCGTGCCGTTCGCGCCGCCCGCCGGCACCTCGATCTCCGCAGTGATGGTCTTGGACTTGTTCTTCACGTTGATGAAGACGTTCTCCATCATGCCGGTCATGCCCTCGGCGAGCGTCAGCGAGGTGCGGCCGGCCATCAGGTCGGGACGCCCGACCAGCGCGGCGATCGATGCGCTCGAAGACGCGGTCGTCGATCGGCAGCACGTGGTACTTCCTCGGCCTCTTTCATGAAGAGTGCCTGCATCTCCGCGAGCTTCTTCGGGTTTTTCGCGGCGAGGTCGTCGCGCAGGCTGAAGTCGTCGCGCACGTCGTACAGCTCCCAGACATCCTTGTCCAGCGGTCGTGCGCGGCTTCGTCTCCCACGGCGCCCGGTGGATCGTGCGCGCAAACCAGCCGTCGTGGTAGATGGCGCGGTTGCCGGCGATCTCGAAGTACTGCGTGGTGTGGCGCTCCTTCGCCTTGGCGTCGTCGAAGGTGTAGGCCATGCTCACGCCCTCCATCGGGATCTGCGGCGTGCCGTCGACCACCTTGGGCTCCGGCAGCCCGGCCGCCTCCAGGATGGTCGGCGCCACGTCGATCACGTGGCTGAACTGGCTGCGCATCTCGTTCTTCGCCTTGATCCCCTTGGGCCAGTGGACCACCATGCCGTTGCGGGTGCCGCCGAAGTCCGAGGCGACCTGCTTGGTCCAGGTGAACGGCGAGTCCAAGGCCACCGCCCAGCCCGCGGCCATGTGCGGGTAGGTCTCGGGGCCGCCCCACTTGTCCATGCACCTTCAGCATGTCCGCGACCTTCTCCGGCACGCCGTTGAAGTAGGTGTACTCGTTGAACATGCCGTTCTCGCCGCCTTCAGCGCTGGTGCCGTTGTCGCCGGCGATGTAGAAGACAAGGGTGTTGTCGGCCTCGCCGGTCGTCCTCGACGGCCTTGAGCATCCGGCCGATCTCGTGTCGGTGTACTCGGCGATAGGCGGCGAACACTTCGGCCTGGTGGGCGAACAGGCGCTTCTCGTCGGCCGAGAGCTTGTCCCAGTCCTTGATCGCCGCCGGTTTCGGCGCCAGCTTGGTGCCCGGCGGGATGATGCCCACCTTGATCTGCCGGGCAAAGGTCTCCTCCCGCATCTTGTCCCAGCCCTGGTCGAACTTGCCCTTCCACTTGGCGATCCACTCCTTCGGCACGTGGTGCGGCGCGTGCGTGGCGCCCGGCGCAAAATAGACGAAGAACGGCTTGTCGGGCGTCAGGGCCTTCTGGTACTTGATCCAGGCCACCGCCTTGTCGGTCATGTCGGTCATGAAGTGGTAGTTCGGGTCCTTCGGCAGCTCGACCTGCGTGACGCCGTCGAAGAGGTACGGCGCCCACTGATTGGTCTCGCCGCCGAGGAAGCCGTAGAACTTGTCAAAGCCCTGGTGCGTCGGCCAGCGGTCGAAGGGCCCGGACACGCTGGTCTCCCAGGCGGCGGTCTCGTGCCACTTGCCGAAGGCCGCGGTGCTGTAGCCGTTCAGGCGAAGCATTTCCGCCACCGGAGCCGTCGCGTTGGGGATCTGGCCGGTGGCGCCGGGAAACCGGTCGCCATCTCGGTGATGAAGCCCATGTTCACCGTGTGGTGGTTGCGGCCGGACTTAAGCGCCGCCCGCGTCGGCGAGCACAGCGCCGTGGTATGGAAGTTGTTGTAGCGCAGTCCCTTCTTGCGCCAGACGATCCAGCGTCGGCGTGGGGATCGGGCCGCCGAAGGTGCCGGTGCGCCGAAGCCCAGGTCGTCGATCAGGATGATGACCACGTTCGGCGCTCCGGCAGGCGCCTTGACCTCGAAGTTTGGCGGCATTTTCGCGTTCCGCGCATCCAGCTCCTTGTACAACGGCGGTTTCGGCTCCTGAACCGGCAGCACCGTGCGGTCCGGCGTTGCTGCGGGTGACGAGTCTGCAGCATACGAGCCTGCTCCGATGGCAAGGATAGCTACTTGCAGCAGCAGAATACTGACCATCTTCGAAATCTGCTTCATATCATTTCTCCTTATTTATAAAACCTTGTTTCCTACTCTAATACTTCCTTATAGGAGCGCCTCGGCTTCTGCTACTGTGGATGCCGCCTCAAGTATAGCATAGCCTCGGCCCGCTCACCCTTCTCGTTGAGCATGAGGTCTCAGTATCAGAACTGGAAGCCTGCGCTGAGATAGAGGCCTCTCGCAGACATGTCCCTGACAAGGCCGTTGTGTTCGTAATCCTGGTAGTGGTACCGATAGAAGTTTATGATACCAAAATGAGCTAAAATGAGTGACACTTTTCGTTTATGATTATGGTTGATCGTCGCGCAATCATGAGAAGTTCGACATGAAGTGCACATTTTGAGAGGATTTGGAATTTCACACCTTCAGGATGCTAACCGCGCCGAATGTTACGAGTGGAAAGTGTCAACAGAGAATCCCCCCTTTCCTTTACTACTCGGTAACTCACCTCTTTTAATCTGCGTGAGGATCTCGACTGCCGCTTTAAGCTGCATGTCAACCGGGCTCTCCATCTGGGTCAAATCAGGAAACGAGACCATCCGTTCATAAAGACATTCTCGTACATCGTCTGGTATTGCGACGTCTTTGTCCGGTTTATCCGCTATCCATCTATCGGAGCGTGTGAAGGCGTTAACAACGAATATATTCCTGATTTACGGTGATGTCAATGATCACGACGGTGGCGTGATCACTACGGTGAGGGTTGTCGATTGGCTTATATAGTGGTTTAATGCTGTCAAATATGAGATGAACTGTTGATCGTTTCTAGGAATGGAAACTCCAATGTTACAGGATGCTAATCGCGCTGAACGTTACGAGTGGAAAGAGTCAACAGAGAATCCCCTTTCCCTTTACTACTGGGTAACTCACCTCTTTTAGTCCACATGAGGATCTCAACTAAGGGGGAACAGACACGGTGCTCGCGATTGATCGATGCGGCTTGAGCTTTCTCTACTTATTGCGGCAGTGGTAATGCTGCTGGCTGTACAAAGAATGGTGGGAAAGACATAAAAGGTCTCTATGTTTGCAGCCTATTTCAAGCTACCGGCTGATATGTTCTCTCACCGGTCTGTCCGGTTCCCCTGATCCGTGCGTTTGAGGTTCACCATGTCGAACCCGCGTTCCTTCAGACGGCCGACGATCTCTTGGTACCGATGTTCCTCCATCTTGGGCGTCCGCGAAAGTATCCAGAGGTACTTCATGGACGGCGCCGAGACCACGGCGAACTCGTAGTCCTTGCCGAGGTCGATGATCCAGTAATCGCCACGGAAAGGCCAGAAGAACGAGACCTTCAGCTTCGCATTCGTGATCCGGTCCACGACCCAGGCCTTGCCTTTCGCCGTGTCCACCTTTCCGTCCCGGAGGCAGCTGTTCAGCACGTCGATGGCGCCGTCGTCGCGGAGGCGGTACTCAGCCCGCGAGTCGGTGCAGCCCTTCTGGAACCGCTGGGGGAAACTCGCGATCTCATACCAGGTGCCGAGGTAGCGGCCCAGGTCCACCTGGGGGACCACCGCCAGGAGCGACGGTTGGCTGTTCGTGGCGCAAGTGCTGAGAAGTATGGCGAAGACAAGGAATCCTTGTTTCATAATTATTGACTGGATCTCTTTTAGATAGTTCATTTGATATCCTCGGACAACAAGGGGATGATTAGCCCCCTCGATATCTCCGGAAATCCGGTATTGGCTAGCCCCCTAGATGACACCAGATTTCCGATGTTATTTCGTTTAGCAATGATTGTGCTGTGCTTGTTTCAATGATTCAGTAGACTATAGTCCTGCTCGACATGCTTGTCAATCACCGGAGAGGGGTATTTGCGGAGTATCAGTTAATAAATTTCGGATGTAGTATTGATTGTTGCAAGGAGCGGAAACTCCACACCTTCAGGATGTCATTGAGACTGACCATTTCTACCAGTAGTAGATCATCTGCCGCTGTACACTGCCGAATGTCTCAGCTCATCCTGTCAGGGCACTACGATGCGTTAAAAAAGAGCGGCTTAAAAACGCCCATTGTTGGAACGATATCCTTTGAACATCGGCGGCTCAGCCTGGTCCGACCCGGGAATGATTGAACGGTAAAGCCCCTAAGAGCGCCCTCGTTGTCTGCGGGCTTTGATCGGCTGCTTCCTTGACGCTTTCTCCAGTGCGTCCCCGGGCCCCGGGGACGGCACTTCCAGGGCTGCCCCCTGCAGCCGTTTGTAATAGAAGTTCTGCCCGTACAGAACGCTGACCGGGTTGTGGCCGGTCACCCGGTCCTTGACCACGAGCGTCGTGACCGGCGCCGCAGAATGCTTGCTGAACAGCATGTCGTGCCCCACGCACAGCCCGATGATGATGTTCATGTCCGTCTTCGCTTTGTTCAGAAGCCGCGCCTGGGCGATGGGATTGCATGCCGGCTCGAATGTCCCCGGCCTTACCTTGTCCGCCTCCGCTATTCCCAGTTCAAGCTTGTCCTTGCTGCCCGCCTTGCAGCAAACGGAAAGCGGTTCGAAGCCCTGCGCACGGAGGATCAGTCGCAAGCCGGTTTGTTTCGTCGAGTAGTCCGATACAGGTCGCAAGCCCGATCCTCTGGTACCTCATCAGTTTTGCGAAGGCGATGGTGTCTTCCACCCGCGTCCACCGCGCGTTGATTGTCTGGCTTCCCTGCGTCCGCTGGTAGCACATGCCCTCAACCTGCGTCGCCACCCGCGATATCTTCGCGTCCTCGGACGTGCCACGATACTGTGCGAAAGCCTTGTTAATGAGCGGCATATGTTCCCTGGACGGGCAGTAGCCAGGTTTGGCCGGCGCCTGCGCCGGGTCGGAGCTCCAGCAATTTGTTTTCCCCTGCCGCTGCCATACGGCACCGCAGAGACTGCAGTTGAACTTCGTCATACATCCCTCCTTGCCGGCCCGGACCGGCTGCCTACATGCCTAAGGGTCAGGTCTGTGCACGTCACCAGTTTATGATACCAAAATCCGGGGAAATTGGGTATCACTTTCCCCTCGATGGTAATTAAGAGAGATATGTAATATCAACATGCAGGTCCTCAGCAAACGTCAATGCCGGGAGGCGTGTAATTTGTCGTTGTGAGATTAACAAATTCGGCATGAAGTGCGCAGATCCGTGATTGGCAACTGGCGTGAAGTACAGTCAACTATATTCAGCTCACACGCGATTCAAGGTAAAACTGTCTATGTGACAGCATTGCAAAAAGCATCCGAATAAGCTTATGCATTGTTGCCATGACCGCCTTCTTATAGGGCAGTCCAGCCCGTATCTTCTTTTGATAATACGCCTGGTAATTTTTGTTATGCATAATCACACTAGACGTCATAAGCCACAGCACGTGTCGAAGATGCTTATTTCCTCTCTTCGAGATCTTGCTTGCCCCCTCGTACTTGCCTGATTGATACACCGTTGGATCAACCCCTGCGTATGCAATCAGTTTTTTGTGCGTCTCATAGTTCTTGATACCCCCTATCTCAGACAGAAAAGTAGTCCCGGTCCCGTTGCTGATGCCTTCGACAGATGTTACGATTTCCAGGTCTTCCACCATCAGGGAGGTGCAGTAGTCAGTAAGCATCGCCATCAACTCATCCAGGCGACCTTCAAGATGCAACAGCGTCGATATCTTGCCCCGCAGGATGGCCTCTTTGGCCGGGCTGACCGTCCCAACCGAGTTCTTGGCCAGCTTGATTACATCATCAGCCGTAAAGGTGGATATCCTGCTCCCTGAACCGTGTGGTTCCATGGCTTTCGCTATCGCCCGCGGCTTAGCCAAATTGATCAAGCGAGCGGAGGGGAACTCTTGCAAAAAAGCAAGCATGATGACCGTAAAGACGTTGCATAGGCGCTCAAGCTCAGGGAAGGTCGTTTGCAAGACCCCCTTGATCTCTGTCTTTATCGCGGTAATCAAATGACTTATGGACTCCCGCTCCCGGGCCAGGTCGCGCATATCCTGCATGTCCTGGCTAATGGACATCTGTGAGATCTTATCCCTGTGTGCCAGCAGGAACTGGGCGATCGTCATGGCATCTTTCTTGTCGGTCTTGGTCTTCCGGAGTGACAGTTTGGCAAAGTTCGCGATCAACAGCGGATTAATGACCACGGCATGGATGCCCTGTGCTGTGAGATAAGAAAAGAGATTGAGGTGGTAGATGCCAGTAGACTCCATGCCGACAATGACATGGGAGACATCAGGCTGTTGTGCCTTGATCGTTGCCAGAAACTTCGAAAACCCATCACTGTCCATGGTGTATTCTTCAGAGAAACAACGCGTCCCTTTGCCATCAAGGCCGGCTGCAGAAAAGGACTCTTTGGAAACATCGACACCAACGATTAAGTTTTCCATAAATCCCCCTCCCCATGCTAAAATTTAGATAGGCAGGAACTGCCTCCCGACCAATCCTCCATCGTTACCAGGGCTCGTTGGCCCAATCAACCTATCATGGCTAAGGGAGGCAGGGAACAGACTGTACTAAGGGTTCCAAGACCCAGGATGCAAGAAGTTCTCCTGCCTTTCTTTATTATCTATATACCACTTCTAAGTGTAGGAGGATGGATGGCGCACTGAAGGTTACGATTGCAAATAAGGTTCTCTCCAAACCGAAAAGGGCCCTCCAACCCGAGGTCAGAAGGCCCTTTTACGTGCCCTTGGCAGCCGTACCATCTCAAGACAGGAGCCGGGAGTATGCGTGGCCGCTCAGATCACCATTCAAGCCTCGTCGATCACGGCGTTATGGACAGGTAGCCCGATTTTTCGAAATCGATTACAGCGCCTATACCGGACACCACGACACGGCTGAAGGGCAAGATATCTTCCGGCTTGTAACCTTTCAACGTCATGGCCACCTGGCACTCGTACATCTTCACTCCCCCCGGCGTGCAAGGCCTCAATCATCGCCCTGTTGGGATTGCCTTTGGGATGCGGCTGCTTTACTTTAAGGTCATACGCCTCATCGGTCAAAAGAAATTGCGCCCCATCGGCCCTGAAGACCATAACAATCTCATAGTCCTTGCCGGGCTTCATGCCGAGGGCGGTGTACTGGTCGTAGAGGTTTTTGACTGCCATGACCTGTTTGCTGATGCCGTTCGGAATGGTGTCCGCATAATTGATGTGAGCAACCACTTTAATTCCTGTTTGATTGGTAATCTCGAGCACCGGTTTGGTGT
This sequence comes from Nitrospirota bacterium, assembly GCA_963741205.1. Classification (GTDB taxonomy): domain Bacteria; phylum Nitrospirota; class UBA9217; order UBA9217; family UBA9217; genus JAJYKN01. The sequence continues at coordinate 546 of CAVUHW010000045.1, read as the reverse complement.
TTTCCGCAGTCACCTCGCGGGGTTCCGCACGAACAGCTGTTTGCGTGCCGGGCAGTAACAAGGCAAGAAAACCAAAGGCCACTATTGCAAATAAACTCATTTTTCTTTTCATAATTTTTCTCCTTCATTTGTTCATGCCGTATGCCTCACTTTGATTCGTTGATAATACTCACCACGATATTATCTACCTCGTCGGCCAACGCTTTTATTTCTACATGGGGATAGAATTCTCCGATTACTCTCGGTCGCAGGGTACTAATGTAGGTCTTGCCGTCCTGAACATAAACACTGACTGGGCAGGGAAGCATGAGGGATATTTTTATGTCTTTTTTCAGCACTTCATTGGCATACCGGGCGTTGCAAATCTCGATGATCTTGAGCGGCTCCCGGTCAAAACCTTTTCCGGCGAGCGTAGCCTTCACATCATGAACATGGAGAACGCCGAAGCCCTTCTCTTTCTCTTCACCTCGATGGCCGTCACCGCATCATCAAAGCTCTTTTTTGTTTCGACCGTGTAATCAAACTTTTCCATGATGATCCCTCCTG
>CAVUHW010000044.1:0-18585 GCA_963741205.1 Nitrospirota bacterium | reverse complement strand
CACTCTTTGCGATTATACTTTCTCGAACGTGCAATCGTCTTCTAAGAGATCTGGGCAATGGCGCTCCTTACTCTTTCAAGGTTTCGTTCGCCCTCTTCAGGTTCTCGTGGGCCTTCCCGTAAAAGGCGGGGTTCAACTCAATGGCCTTTTCAAAGGCAAGAGCGGCTTCCTTGTTTTTACCGTCAAGCATGTAGAGATACCCGATGTTGTTCTCAGCCTTTGCCTGGCTGCCGGCCCTGTTAAAAGCCTCACGGGCCATACGATATTCTCCCAGTTTGCCCAAAGTAACTGCAAGGTTGTTGAAAACCCTGCTCCCCTCTTCGCCTTTCTCTATCGCTGTGGTGAAGGCGTCTCTCGCCTTATCGTACTCTTCATTCATGAAGTATGAGACCCCTAGGTTATTATAGACCGCGCCCGTATTGGGCTTTATTGAAATCGCAATCCTGTAATGGTCAATAGCCGCGTTGAATTTTCTCTGCCTGTCGTAGGCGATGCCGAGCAGGTCATGAACCTCCCAGAGACGATCGTTTATGTTCAGGGCCTTCATGAAATATTCAATGGCCTTTTCATTATCGTTGTCGAAGAGATAGGTTCTTCCCATTGCCTCATAGGCGAGGGCGTTCTTCGGGTCCTTCTTCAATATCTTTTCGAATTCTCTGCGGGCTTCTTCCGTCATACCCTTGTATAAAAAAAGCCTTCCTGTCTTATAAGAAGCCGAGGGCCTTTCAGGCTCTATCTGGAGTGCCTTCGTATAATTGAGGAATGCCGCGGTGACATCACCCCGCTGAAGATTAAGGTCTCCAAGGTGTTCGCAATTTTCGGCTGTATCCGGCACTTCCTCGGCTTTTTTGCCCTCTGTGGTCAAGAGCCTGCGCTCGGGCCTTTCGTATTTCATTGCTTTCGGGACGGCCCCGGTGTTGTTCGTTGCACATCCGGCAAGTAAAGCCGTTGTTGCGATGCAGATGAGAAGTATCGTCCCTGTCTTTCTATTCATCATGGATAGATCCTTTCATTCGAACCCGGCCAAACCGGAAAGCAGATAATGCATTTCTCGCTAAGATCCTGAAGTTTTCAGTCTTCTTGTAAGCAACGATTGATCATCAGCCACCAATTCTTGAACTCGCCAGTTCTATAACGAAGTGCAACCCTTGGGAGCCATGCTTCCTTCGGGATTATCGCATGATAAGGACCCTGTAGATCCTTATTATAGCCGGCCCCAAAATTGATACAAAAAGAGCGGGGAATATAAAAAATATCAAAGGGAATACGATCTTTACCGGCAGTTTCGCTGCAATCTCTTCAGCCCGCTGGTATCTTTTTGTCCTCATTGCATCGGAATGCACTCTCAGAGCTTGCCCCACTCTGGTGCCGAATTTATCGGTCTGGATGAGAAGGGTAACGAGGCTCGCCACGTCTTCAAGGTCAGTCCTCTCCGCGAGGTTCCGCAAGGCTTCTGCCCTCGGCTTGCCTGCCCGGAGCTCCAAACTCAGCATTTTGAACTCAGCGCCCAGTTCCTTACATTTGCGCGATATTTCATCGCCCACCCGCTTTATGGCCGCATCAAGCCCCATGCCGGCCTCAACGCAGACGACCATGAGGTCCAGTGCGTCGGGGAACCCTTCGAAGATTGTCCTTTTTCTTGTCTGCGTTTTCCGGTAGATATAAAGATCGGGAATAAAAAAGCCTGCGACAGTGAAAAAAACGATGAGAACGAGGAAGTGCTGGGTTGGCATCGTCTTCAGGAACGAGAATTTCAGGACCACGCAGAGCGCCGAAAAAATAATGGCTGCGATAATTTTCGATCCTAAAAATACCGTCAGGCTGTCTTCTCCATAGTACCCCGCTTTCACAAGCTTTTTCATGGTCCGTGAGACATCCGCTTCATTTTTCGGACTTACCGTTTCGCCGAACCCGCTTACCGTTTTCTGAACGATCCCTTGCCACTTCCGCTCCTGGGAGAAGCCCTCATAATTGTCCGGCGCTGTCTCTTTCCTTATCCTTTCACTGATGCTTATTCTCTTTGAATAACGGTTCGAATAATAAAACGTCAGAAAGCCAAGAAGCAAAACCAGAATAAATATCAAGAACGCTATGAGGAGACTACCGTCCATTTTTCCCGTCCCTCCCTATACCTTTATGGAAACCATTTTTTTCATCACATAAATGCCGCAAGCCATCAAAATCAAAGCTGTTGTGACAAGGACCCTCCCGATGATGTCTGAGACGAGCAGCTTGATGTATTCGGGCCTGACCAGAGTAAGGAACCCGGCTATGAAGAAGGGTATTGCCACGAGTACGATAGCCGACATTCTGCCTTCGCCGGAAAGGACACGTACACGCCCCTGGAACTTGAAGCGCTCCCTGATCAGGTGACCCAGATTATCGAGTATCTCGGCCAGGTTGCCTCCGGTCTCTCTTTGGATGATTACGGAGACGGTGAAGAACCTGAGGTCTTCGCTGTCCACCCTTTGTGTCAGATTTGAGAGGGCTTCGGGTACACTCATACCAAAATTGATCTCATCAAGAGTCTGTCCGAATTCGGTACCGACCGGGTCTTCGAACTCCTCAGCCACCAATCTCAGTCCCCCGGTGAATGCATGGCCGGCCTTGAGGGCCCGTGCCACAAGTTCCAGGGCATCGGGCAGCTGCCTCTCGAATTTTTCCATCCTCTTCTTCCTCTTGTGAGAGAGGTAGAAGAAGGGGCCCGATGCCAGCAGGACCGATGGAAGTGTCATGATAACGAGGTCAATTCTCATGATCTTTGCCAGAAGAAACCCCGCAAAGAAAAGCACCATGGAAAGCATTACATAGACCCCGAGCGGATGGGATGCGTTGGCCTCGCCGTGGAGGCGTTCGAGTCTGACAATAAAGGGTAGCTTGAGTAGTTTATTGTTCAGCCAGGGGATTTCGCTCAGGATTCTTTTCTTGAGGATATCTACTGCCTCGTTCTGGCGAGCTGTCGTCGAGAGCGTCTTCAGCCGTTTATGCACCTTCCGCTGCTCGGGCTTATATATTTTTTTTACGAAGAAATACCCCCCGTAGATTATAAGAAGGGTCAACAGAAAAACTCCTACTCCGATCAGTGTTTCCATGGATCAGTTCCTCTCTCCGATTTGATTCAATCGTAAAAAGTATTATATTAGCCTCGCAGAGTCCTCAGAAAGTAGTTTTCTGATTCGTCAGATTTCCATGATGTTGGTTTCATCAAAGAGATCGTACGGTACGGGAATGTTCTTGATTTTGAACTTTTCGATGAACCTGGGCATCACGCCTCTGGCAACGAATCTCCCTCTGACCAAGCCCTTGTCGTCTATTCCGGTCTGCTCGAAAGCGAAAATCTCCTGCATCGTCACGACATCGCCTTCCATGCCCATTATTTCGTCGACACTCACAACCTTTCTCGTCCCGTCCATAAGACGCCCAAGGTGAATAACGACGTCGATGGCGGAGCTTATGTACTTCCGAATTGCCACGTTCGGGATATTGAGCCCTGCCATGGACACGATCGTTTCAAGGCGCATAAGGGCATTCCGGGGAGAATTGGCGTGGATCGTGGTCAAAGAGCCGTCATGGCCCGTATTCATGGCCTGCAACATGTCCACGGCTTCCTGGCTTCGGACTTCACCCACGATGATCCTGTCCGGGCGCATCCGGAGGCTGTTTCGTACCAGGTCGCGCGCGGTGATCTCACCCCGGCCCTCGATGTTAGAAGGCCTCGTCTCGAGACTCACGACATGTTCCTGCTTCAACTGAAGTTCCGCCGAGTCCTCAATGGTTATGATACGCTCATCGGCAGGAATGAAGCGCGACAGGACGTTCAGGAATGTCGTCTTACCAGTACCGGTGCCGCCCGATATCATCACGTTGAGCCGCGCACGAACGATGCCCTTGAGAAGGGAGCCGAGCTCCGGGGTCAGGGTTCGCAGGCCGATCAGGTCTTCGAGCTCGAGAGGGTCCACGGCAAAGCGCCTGATCGAGAGCATCGGCCCGGCAATCGACAGAGGCGGTATGATGGCGTTCACCCTCGATCCGTCGGCAAGGCGGGCATCCACCATGGGGCTCGATTCGTCGATCCTCCGCCCCACCGCAGACACGATCTTGTCGATGATCCTTCTTAAGTGTGCGTCGTCCTTGAAACGGGCCTCGGTCTTCTCCAGCTTTCCGTGTCGCTCGACGTAGATCTGACGGTACGTGTTGACGAGTATGTCCGCCACCGTTGGATCGCGCATGAAGGGCTCCAGGGGGCCCAGGCCCATCACCTCGTCCTCTATGTCTTTAAGAAGCTGATCGCGCTCCAGAAAGTTAAGCGGCACCGTGGTTGTTATTTCGGAGAGTACGCGCTCAGCAAGCCTTCGGATTTCCTGCCGAAGATGGCCCGATTCGACGGTCTCCAGGAGCTTGAGATCCAGAGCGTCGAGGAGCTTGTTCTGGACGGTTGTTTTCAGTTCCTGGTACTCGTTCGTAGCGACAAAGCCACGGTTGACGACGGGCTGAGAGGCCCTTTTAAATCCAGGGGCTTGCGGTGTCTTATCCAGTCCTTTTATCTCCTGCATTATGGACCCTCCGTGAAAGACAATCTCCAAATCTGAAGCAACAAACTATAACTAAATTCCAGGTACGAAGTACCATGTGTCAAACGTTTCAAGAATGAAACTTGAATATTACTAATGGTTTGGAATTTTCATTTCACCTTTCCAAAAGGTTCTGCTTTCTCCGGTGAATTCAAAAAGGAGAAGGATCTTCTGTTCTTGCCGTCACCCTTATGAAGACGAAAGGCCAGATCTCTGAAATTCTCTTTCACAAGCGAAAAAGTAGATTTGTCCTTCCTGACCCATTCTTTATGGAGCAGCAATGCAGCCAGTTCCCGGAAATGCTCCATGACGGCAGATTTGAGGGCCACGTCGGAAAGAGTTTTCCCCGTATTGATTGCCGACATGGTCGACTCGTAGTCGTTCGGGATCATTGAGACAATTTTTCTTCCGAGGATCTTTTCCGCTTCTTCAGGAGATATCATCGGTGATTTCTGGTAACGATTGATGATGACTCTCAGGTCCTGGCTACGGGAGAGGCCCAGGTCCTCGAAGGTCTCCAATAGTTTTTTGGCATTCACGAGAGAGGGAAGGTTTAATTCGGATACCACAAGGATCGTGTCGGAAAGTGCGAGCATCCGGAGCGATAGATCGTCAAGGTATCGGCAGCCGTCCATCACGATAATGTCGAAAGCAGACCGCATCAGGCCCACGAGCCTTTCCATGGTCTCGGGGGTCGCCGCTTCCAGCCCTGCGGGCTTCGAAGGCGCGGGCAGGACGTGGATCCCTGCGGGATGCTTATAAAGGGTGTTTAAGAGATAGGTGGAATCCATGCGTGCAATGTCTTTCGCCCCATCTGCCCAGCTGAACGAGGTTTTTATGTCGAGAAAAAGAGGGATGCCGCCCAATAGTGGGTTCATGTCCATCAGGACCACGGATTTGTTCCCAGCCGTCTCACTGAGGGAGACGGCAAGGTTCACTGCCGTCGTCGTCGCTCCCACGCCGCCCTTGCCTCCGATGACACTGATGACGATCCCTTTTTTCTCCAGCTTAGGGGCGTTCACTTCGCCACTTTTCCTGTATTTCCTCAGAGAAGCTATGACCTCTTCCTTGTTTACCGGCTGGTAGAAATATTCCTTCACTCCCGTCTTCATAGCCTTTAAGAGGATCTCCGGGTCATTGCGCGAAGAGGTGAGGAAGACCTCCCGCGCCAGTCCTTTTGCCTTGATTTGCTCTATGTGCTTGAACTCGGCATCAAGATCATCGCCCACTTCTACGAACATGACGTCGCAGGGTATGCCATTACTGCTGATGGAACAACCCTGTACCGAACAGACGGCCTCTTTCAGGTCAACTGTTGTTTCAGGATTTTTTACGTTGAGCTTGACGATGAGAGTCTGCGACATTTTTTCTCCTCTACTTGACCAGCTTTGGTATTTTTGCTACCACATTGGAAGGAACCCCGCCCGAGCTGCCTTCCGCAGCAAGAGTGCAGGAGGGCTTGAAAAAAATGTTTTTTTGAACATATGCGTTCGCCGCTGTATCATCATCAAAGGCTACCCCGTTTTCATCAACAATTCCGTATGTGCTCAGGAAACTGGCCCAGCAGATCTTGCGGTCCGCCTCGGTGGTGGCAGAGCAGGAAAAACTGGCCCCAGACGGTTCCGGGTCGGCATACGATGTCGGGACATCATTGAAATGCGGATCGTTCTGGTCTGTCATCCAGAGCACCTCTACCTTTATCGCGCCGACGACGTCGTTGCAGGGTCCGGGTGGCTTGTCGTCGCATTTTATCAGCGGCAGCGTCATAATCCACGGCCGGTCAGGCTTTCCATCACCGTTCGAATCCGCAGTCGACTTCCAGCAATCATAAAGTTTTTTGAAGGCCGATTCTATCTGACCGTTTACCGTGGTCATCGGTCCGGAATGGAGGACAATGTCTGAGATTGCTCCATTGCCGCATCCGGTAAGCGTTTTGACCTCGTTCGCGTTCGCTGCCCCGTTGCAGGCACCGTCCCCCTGCTCGAGATTTGTCCATGCCCCGGTTCCGCTGTCATATCCGGATCCGGAAGAATTGACCATCCTTCCTCTCGTACAGGTGAGATTGCCGCCTTTATCGAGGATGCTTTCTATGCAAATGGCGATCGGCTGGTCAACCTTGATATTCGAGCCCACAAACCCAAGCCAAGCAACCGACTCTGCGCTCAGTTGAAAACCGCTGAAACCGAATATACCGGCAAAAAAGGAGGCGGCCGGTATTGCAGAGCGGTCAGTGACGACCCTCACGGCGTTTATGTAATTCGGATCGGCATCGAGACTGTCAAAAGACAGGCCCATGAAATTATACGGGCTCAGGGAATCGTTCGCGGTGAAAACCCCCGGCGTTCCATCAGCTCCCACGCAGCCGAAGCACCAGTGTCCCCTCTCGACGAGAGAGACCTCCGCCGGGGAAGCGTCGCTCCCGTTTGCCGCGGCAGCATCGAAAGCTACCGTGTTTGCCCCGCTGTTGACGATAATCCCGGTCGTCGTGACCCCTGAATAGAGTTTGCGCGCGCCCGCCAGGGCGCCGGCGTCGGCCGCGTTCCTCAGCTCGTTCCGTACGATCATGAGATGCCCCACGTCCAGGGCGAATGCCCCCATGACGAGGAATGCGAGCAGTATGAAGACAACTAATACGATAACCCCGCCTGTTTCGTTATCGACAATAAGAGATCGTTTCATGTTTTTCTCTATAATTGGTTTTCACAGTTCATCACCGTTGTCGCATTCAGCGTGATGGCGCCTGTCAGCCCGCTCACAAAATTCGGCAGCACAAGAAAAGTGTAGGGATAGCTTACCGCCACAGTAAGTGCACTGCCGGCAACAGCGCAATTTCCCGTTACTGTCGTCGAAGGGTCGGACGGACCTCCTCCGAGCGAGATGAGGGCGCTCATGCAGTAGTTTTTAACGGTATCCTTGATGTCGTTCGGGGGGACTGCGGAAGCCACGCCGCCGGCACCCGTTTTGTAGACGATACCCGTTCTCGCTCCCTCCCTGCTCGCGTTCGTGATGACTGCCTTGTCGTAGATGATGAAGCCGAACTCGATGATCCCGAAGAGGACCGGATGAGCACAGGCAGAACGAGTGCGAACTCCACGGCCGAAGCCCCTTTTTCCCTATTTCCCAGACTCATTTTGTCCCGTCCCTCCACCTTCAGTGGGTACTATCGGTGTTATCGCGAAGCTCTGCGGCATCTGCTGAGTCTGTCCTGAAGGCGAGAAGCTGTCAGTATATTTTTTCATAGTTCCGTCAGCGGCCGCGCCGGGAAGACCCGTAACCGGTTCAAGGTTGTTCGAGGCCTCGGGGTTCAGCGTCTGGCCGGTTTTAGCCGCGTAGTACGACTTGCCGTAATCTTCTTCAAGGGCTCCGAAATGGGCGCACCCGGTCGTAATCAAAAAGATAAGGACGACGACTGTTACATAATATGTTCTTCTCATTATTGCCTCCCGTATGACTTTGGCTCATGGCTCCGAGCTCTAAGCCATAAGCCATCAGCTATTAACTGCTTCTATAATTACGGAACGATATGGCCTACTTCGCCGTCAAAACCCTCTTTGCTGAGAGGCACGGAAGATCTACGCTCTGCCGGTTTTCCCACCAGGTCGCCCATGAGATAGAACGCGACATCGTCAGGGTCACCGTACTTGTCCGTGGGCAGCGTCTGTCTGCTCATGTCAAGGGGTTTTACGAGATGGGGAGTCACAATCACCACGAGTTCCGTCTCGTTCTTCTTGAATGCGCTGCTTCTGAAAAGCACACCCAGGATCGGTATGTCGCCGAGAAGGGGGAATTTTGCGATGTCTTCGGTCACTTTCTCGCTTAAAAGCCCTGCCAAAGCGAAGCTCTGACCGTCACCAAGCTCAACAACCGTTGAGACCTCCCTTTCCGTAAAGGCTGGGATCAGGAAGCCGTTCGAGACGATGGCGTTGGAAAAATCGATGTCCGAGACCCTCGGTGTCACCTGCATCGAGATCTTCCCATCGCTCAGGACCGTGGGGGTGAAGCTTAGTCCCACGCCGAACTTCTTGTATCTGATGGATATGGAACCGAGCCCTGCGGATTCCGGAATCGGCACTTCTCCCCCCGCGTTGAAGCTTGCCGTCTGACCGCTCAGGGTCGTGAGCGTCGGCTCGGCAAGCACGGTAAGCAGTCCGTTGTCCTTGAGGGCGTCGATGAATCCGGTCCACGTTGCGCCGTCATGAATGAATCTGAAAATTGCGTTGATGTTTTGGGACACGGCCACTCCCCCGGGTGCGGATATGTCCGAAAACCCAAATGGAAAATTCAGGGGCGGATGTGTCTTCAAACTCGTAAGGTTGTTGAGGACGGATACCCCAAACTGTTGGCCGGATGCCGACACACCGCTGAAATTGAAGCCGAGCCTTTTCGCAGTGCTCTTCTGTATTTCGGAGACCCTCACTTCGAGCATCACCTGCTGGACACCGCCGACCTCGAGAAGGTCGACCAACTTGCCGAACGGGCCGGCAATGGCAAGTGCATTTGAGTGGTTTGCCGCGTTCGAAACCGTACCCGAAAGAGTGATCGTATCATGGAGTGAGTTGACTTTTATGTTTTCTTCCCGGGGAAGTATCTCATGGAGCTTCTCCTTGAGGCGGACGATGTCCGGAGAGACTTCAACGTCGAAAGCGGCCAGAACAGTTTCGCCTTCCCACAGGGTCAGATTGGTCAGGCCCGGCGTTTTCCCGGTGAGGTATATCTGCCGGGGCGAAAGCACGATAGCGTCGGCGAAGGCCGGAGCAGCCAGAGAGACTCTCTTTACCGCGCTGGGGCTCTCGATGACGATGGATTTACCCACTACGAGGTTTATCTTCTGGGGTGCTGCGGCATCGAGCGTGACCACGAACTCATTCGCCACGGCCTCACTGGTAAGCGTGTAACACGCTAGGATAACAAATATGAAGGTTAATAAAGCCCCCCGGCATGGTTTTTTCATAATGCCCTATTCACTCCCTTCTTTGAATTTCACTTCAGCGACTTTTTGGCCTTCTATCAGCTCGACTTTGGAGTAAGATTCTTTTACGGGTGCGGGTACGGGCACGGCGGCAACGACTTTCTTTGTTGTCGTTCTCTTCTCCGGGGCATTATTCTTGCCGGCCAGAAACTTCATGAGCGACTCAACCGTCGTGGCCCTCTTAGAGGTATTCATGTTACTAATATCGCTGGAATTCCTTAGTGAGAGCTGCAGTTTCCCTTCCGCCGAGGCGAGGGCGAGCACTTCGGCCTCGTCGGGCGTCACTTCGAGTGTGATCACGTCCACCTCAACCGGCTTTTCCTGTTTGCCCCTGATCTCCGTTTCCGTCCCGGTTGCGAGGACTGTGATATTTTCAAGGACGGTCATGGTTATTGGTATCGTTGAATTTGACTGCTTAAAGGTGGCGACGACGTCCACCCTGTTTCCCGGATGGATGAAGCCCGACACACCCTGCACCTTGTCCACCTTCACTCCCATGGCCCGCTTGTTTTCGGATATCACGGCCGCGACCCCGCCCTGTGTAACGGTCGAGGAAGCCAGGCGCGATTCGAATATCGGCTCATCGGCCTTTATGGGGGTGAGGACGACCCTCCCGGCAACTGAGGCTGGGTCTGTGAAGAAGCCGGATACAAGACTTCCCTTCAGGAATGGAACGGTCTTTACCATCTCCGGTTTTATTATCGTGCCCCAGCCCAGGTCCGTAACTGCCACAGCCACGTTCACGGTCTCTCCGTGCTGGCCCGCGTTTGCTAGAGACCTTTCTTTGAGCCATCGGTAGGACAGAAGGCTCGTGGTAAGTGCGACCAGCACAGTCAGGACGATAAGTATGACAGGCTTGTATCTTTTCACCGCACACCCCCAATGACAGATAATTTCACTTGCTTTAAATTTGGGAGAGATGCCTCATTTCAGAGGCATCTCCCCTCAAGGTCACGACTGCAACCACATGTGTCGATTTCACCGGTGAAGTGAATCGTTACGGAGTCGTAACTTTGCCTGCCACATAGTTGAACACGCCGTTGACGTTTGTGCCCAGAGTCGTGACAACACCTATGATGACAGCCGCAATCAAAGCCACCATCAACGCGTATTCGACAGCTGTTGCACCCTTCTGCTCTTTCAGTTTCATTAACAGATTTATCATCCCGCTCACCTCCTTTCTGTTATGGCGATAAACATTCTTCACGTTTCTACTGATGGATAGAAGTTGCCTCGTTGGCAACGAGTGTCTTATTTCCTTGATCGCGCTTTAAAATACCCCCGGAATAAAGCGTGCCGTTTTCAGCGAAATGGCCCTATACTCCGGGAAGACACAGACAAGGAGCTTTTCTTCCTGTATAGCCCGGTATATAAGCAATGCCGTAAAAAGGAATAATACTGTTACTGCAGAAATCGAAATCCGTCCCAGGACAACGCCGAAGATGGCGATGAATTCACCCAAATATACCGGATGACGCACAAGCCTGTAGGGCCCTGTTTGCACCAGCGTTCTAGCCTGGGGTATGATGCTGAAGTTCCTGCCAAGGGCACCCAGCGAATAGAGGGCCAGCACCATGCCGAGGACGGTTACCAGATTTGCCAAGAGCATGATTTGGGGATGATCTGATGGTTTCCCAAACAACGGTATCGCGAACGGCAAAAATGTCGCGAGGACAGCGATGGTTTTAGTTATGAAAGATTCCGTGGTAGACTTGGCGACGCTTCTTGTGAAGTAAAGAAAGACCAATAAGGCATAGAAGAATACAAGAAGGAGGCGATGTATGAGCGTGGCAACATTAATCGTGCTAGCGGACTCTAAGGCTTTTGCGTCCCCGCAAAAACTCGTTATATTAGCCGCCATTAACAGGCCGAATACTGAAACCATTATCAATCTTCCGATATCCATTTTATGCTCAAATTGATTCATCGACACAAGCTTCCTCCGGGTACACAAAAACCATGCATTTATGTTTACCTTAGAAAGCAAGTACGATGCCATTATAAAAAAACTCATTATTACAATAACTTGCGCAATTATGCATCCGTGCCATGATCAGGACTGTTTCTTTTGGAACCAGTTCATAACATTTTTCACATTATTTAATTTTTTGCACTGTTTCTTTTGGAACCAGTTTATCTAACTCGATATAAATTAATGTGAAAAACAAAATATTTTGTGTACTTTGGATACATTTTGGTACAAGTGCACCCGGGGGGCACTCTTTATATATGGTTTTCCAGGTTTGACAAGCGGCTTTTACGCAAACTTCGTGCAGTGTTCTGACCTTTTCTGCAAAAGTGTGTCGCAGACTGGCAATCTCCCTACTGTTAGGATTGTATGATTGGCCAGAACTCTGGATATGACGATTTGCTGGCCTCAGCTTATTTGGTGACAAATTTTGTTATCAACAGTGACAAGTTTTGATAGTAACGATAAGTCTATTTCTATTCTCATGAATGAATATCCGGAATAGTTGAGCTCTTTTTCCTTTGCCTCCAGGTAAGCAACCCGGCATCCGGCTGCAGGGGATGTCGGGATATTGATGGCGAGCTTTTTCGTGTTCATCGACATCATCATTCCTCGTGCCTGACGATTAACAAATTTAGAACGGTTTCCCTCCGATTTAATCATTACAGGGAGAAGCTCTTCGGATCCTGATCCAAGATCATGCGTAGGGGATCTGGCGGGATGCGCCGTTCAATCGGAGCGTTAAGTGTTTCGTAAAAAAGAAACAGTATGAATAGGTACGTTTTTTTACTATATTCAAACACTGCAGCACATCCATTTATGCGACCCAAAATCCTTAAATACATACCTCCGCGTCCCTCGTTTCGGCATATGTAATCGGCAATCAGTGCGGAAAAAACGGTTGACAATTCAAATATAGGCTGTTATAAATGTCGTCTATGCTTCAGGCAACGGATAAGATCTGGATGAATGGCTCTTTCGTCAAGTGGGACGACGCCAGGGTGCACATCCTTACTCATTCGCTCCACTACGGGACCGCCGTGTTCGAAGGCATCCGCTGCTACAAGGCCGATTCCGGTTCTGCGGTGTTCCGGCTCCAGGAGCACGTTGACCGGCTCTTCGATTCCGCGCACATCCTGCAGTTGGAGATGCCCTTCACCCGGGAGGCCGTGACAGAGGCGATCCTGGAGACGATCCGCGTCAACAAGATTGACGCATGCTATATCAGGCCGCTCGCGCACATCGGCTACGGCGCCATGGGGGTCTTTCCCAAGGAAAACCCGGTTGAGGTTTCGATCGCGGTATGGCCCTGGGGCAGCTACCTCGGAGACGAGGGCATTAAGAACGGCATCCGCGTGAAGATCTCGTCGTTTTCCCGGCCCCATGTGAACGCGACTATGGTCCGCGCCAAGGCCACGGCGAATTACGCGAACTCGCTCTTAGCCAAGCGCGAGGCGCTCAAGGACGGTTACGATGAGGCCATCCTGCTCGATACCGACGGGTATGTTGCCGAGGGCAGCGGTGAGAACGTGTTCATGGTGCGCAAGGGCGTGATCAAGACCCCGCCGCTCACCTCGATCCTGGAAGGCGTTACGCGGGATACGGTCATGCAGCTCGCGGCGGAGCGCGGCATGAGGCTTGCCGAAGAACGGTTCACACGGGACGAACTGTATGTCGCTGACGAGGCCTTTTTTACCGGCACCGCGGCGGAGATCACACCGATCCGCGAAGTGGACAATCGCGCCATAGGATCGGGCAAGCCGGGGCCGGTGACCAAGGAGCTGCAGACAGTATTTTTCGATATTGTTCACGGACGAGACAGCAGGCATGCGGACTGGCTAACTCCGGTTTATGCAAAACAGCCGGTGATGAAGAAATAATTGTTTCCCTATTAGGATTTAGTACTTCGTGCTTCGGATTTTTCCCATGCTATAACGAATTAGGTTGTTGCAAGTGCCGAAGTGGTGGAACTGGTAGACACGCACGTTTGAGGGGCGTGTGGGGCAACCCATGGGGGTTCGAGTCCCCCCTTCGGCACCATCTTTACCTTAGTTAGAGGTTGTGGTAGAAAGCCACTATCTGCGAACGTTGGATAACGTGTTGTCCAGCGGGGTTTATACCGGAACACTCGACACAGGCACGCGGCATTCCATCCCGTTTTCCTGACTCATCTAATGGCTAAACTTCTCCCCATAATAATTTTCTGGTCCTCCGTCGTTTTCTTTCCCATGGTAGGCCTTGCCCAGCCTCCGCAGAACGCCAGCCTCGGGATTGTGTCCGCTCCGCTTGCCAACGTCCATGAAGAGCCGCTCCCCAAGTCCCGGCTTGAGACACAAGTGCTCATGGGAGACGTGGTGCGCGTCCTGGGAATGCAGGACAACCGCTACAGGATCTCGATCCCGAACCAGGGTGACCGGGAAGGCTGGATCCAGCAGGAAGCCGTGCAGATTCCGAAGGACAAGGGACGATTCTATCTGAACTCCGATCGTCCCTGGATCATTATCGTAGCGCCCAAGTCCGAGGCGCTGATACTTGACAAGACCGGCGATCATAAAGTCCCCCTCTATGCCGGCACGCGCCTTCCGGTGCTCGAAAAAACGAAGAATGGTTTCAAGGTCCAGTTTCCGGACAGGTCCGTCGCAATTATCACCGGCGCCGATGTGATGCCGGCGAAATCTTCGGATCCGGTCATGAACGAGACCAAGCCCGAGGAGATCGCGAACACGGCAAAGCGCTTCCAGGGTGCCCCGTATCTCGCGGGAGGAATGACCGCCCAGGGCATCGATATGAACGGTCTCATCTCCGTCAGCTACCGTGTCCACGGAATCACGATTAACACAGAGCGTTCGGAGCTCAAGGCACAGGGAGCGCGTATATCGAAGAAAGACCTCGATCCCGGTGACATCCTGGTTTTCTCCGGGGAGGGCAGGGGCCTTTACGTAGGGGACGGCCGGTTCCTCCAGGTTGCGAAAAAAGGCAAGGTCCAGCTTGCCGGCGTCGCCGACCGGCGACATGCCAACTCACTCCAATATTGCCTTCGGATTCTCGGCGCCGGCCCTGACGAGAGCAAGCGCACGGCCCAGATGGCCGCCGACGAGATCCTCCTCGCGCAGGCGCGGGTGATGCAACTCCCAATCGGCAAACGCATAGCCTACTGGGCAGGCCGCTTCATCGGGACCCCCTACGACACCGACGCGCTCGGACTCTATGTACGTACGAACCGCATCATAGCCGACGAGAAAGTCGACTGCATGTACCATACGTTCCGTTCCGTAGAGCTTGCGCAAAGCGGTACGCCGGGCGAGGCCGTCGACCGGGCGCTCGATCTCCGCTTTACCTCCCGGGGAAAGCTCGCGGACGGCCTCGTCACTAACTACGATGAACGGTTCCAGTACGGCGAGGACATGGTCATGAGCGGCAAGTGGGGGAAGAACATTTCTGCCGAACTCGGCGCGATAAAAACTATCCCCGGCTCGCGGGGCAAGGACACGGTGGACATCCTGCCGAAAGAGGCCCTCCTGTCCAAGGCGCTTCAGAAAAAACTCCAGGATGGAGACATCGTCTACTGGGTCAAGGACCCGAAAAAGCGCGTTGTCGAGGAGATCGTGGCCCACCTGTCCATTGTGCAGGTCAAATCCGGTACCCCCTATCTCATCCATGCCGCGGGGAGCAAGAACCAATGGGGCACTCCGAACGGCGGCGTGGTCAAAGAGGTTCCCTTTGCCGATTATGTGCGGAACATGAAGTTCATCGGCGCCTTCGTAACGCGCTTCGAGCAGTAGTTTCCTTGCCACGGTTTGCGCTGCCACTTTCAGTTTGACAATTCTTCCTTTTCTCTGCTATTCTCTGCCGAAATTCATGATCTCACGTGTCAAATCGCTGGAGAACAAGCGTGGACAGGGAGTTAGGTCATACAAAAAACGTCTAGATGGTGAATGTGGGTCTGGATGCTAGAAGAGAAATATTCCATTCAGCAGGTGCGGGTGCCACTGTCACTATCTGTGATCGTGTTGATTCTTCTACACAGATCGACAGTTGCCGACCCCGACCTTTGGGGTTACCTTACCTTCGGGCGGCTTTTCTGGGATTCCAGGACTTTTCCCTATCAGGACATATTTACCTATTTGCCGACACACGAGCGATGGATATACCACGAGTGGCTCACAGGCGTGGGCTTGTATCCCATTTACAAGTTTACCGGCGGCTTCGGGCTTGTTCTCCTGAGGGATCTGGTCGCTCTCGCTACTCTGGGATTTCTCTATCTCGCAGCCCGCATCCGGAAAAGTAGTCGCGCCAGCGCGCTATTTTGGCTTGTTTTAGCTTCTGGATTATTGAAAGTCGGATACGGTACGGTGCTTCGGGCACAAACCTTCACGTATTTATTTACTGCTGTAACGCTCTTTCTTTTGGAAAGGTCGCGCCAGAAAAGACAATGGTTTTTCTTGCTTATTCTTGTTCCTATCCAGCTAGTCTGGTGCAATCTGCATGGCGGCTTCTTGGCAGGCCTTGGCATAATCGCTATTTACAGCGTAGGGGAAGCTTTTTCGCGCCGGACATGGTGGCCTTACCTCTCGGTCTTCCTATTGACGG
This sequence comes from Nitrospirota bacterium, assembly GCA_963741205.1. GTDB lineage: Bacteria > Nitrospirota > UBA9217 > UBA9217 > UBA9217 > JAJYKN01. The sequence continues at coordinate 2,486 of CAVUHW010000044.1, read as the reverse complement.
TTTTGTCGACTCTTATCAATCCGTATGGTGTTAACTATTGGACTTACCTATTCCATGCGGTTACCTTGCCTCGCAGCGAGATTACCGAGTGGGCTTCAATCTTTACCGCTTACGTAAGACACAGTATTTCCCTAGGCGAAATCTTTTGGTATGTGTCTATTGGGATCCTGTCATTGAGGATACTAGTCTGGGCGCGCTGGCGTGAGATTACCTCCATACTGCTCCTATCCGTTACCTTCCTTTTAGGCATACAACATGTTCGTCACGAGGCGTTCTTTATGATGTTTGTCGCTGTGTATCTGCCTGAACCATCTCAGCGCTATTTTGAGGGTCTGCAAACGCTATTGGCAAATATCCGGATATGGCTAAAAGAAAAGGCGCCAGTTGCTTTCGTGGACTCAAGACGAATGGCTGCTTTCTTCATGGCTATCCTCATCTTCCTTTTCTGCGTCTTTCTCGGCTCGTCTTCTTTCACACTTAGTATTCCGCCACAAGAAAAAGGACAGATCGTGTATTATCCGACAGGGGCGTTGGAATATGTGAAGAAACACTATTCATCAGGCAACATCTTGACCAACTTTGCATGGGGGGAATACTTGATCTGGAACCTCGGGCCACATATGAAGGTTGGGTTGGACGGCCGATACGAAACAGTCTATCAGGATCATGTGGCAAACGAATATTTTGATTATATCAGCGGCAAAAAAAATGGCTTTCTTGATTCCTATGCTCATGAGTTGGTATTGTTCAGCCCTAATATGCCTCCTGTCGATTCCCTTCGGCACAGTCCTGATTGGAATGTTGTCTACGAGGATACGGACAGCATTCTTTTTACTAAAGTTAGACGCTGACATTCTTCAAGGTTAGTGCTGTATGTACGACCCGTTCCTCATAGTGTCGCTCCAGATTCTGTGAAAATTTTGGTTTGTTGAAAAACCATTTGATGATATCGTGGCTATTTCCTGTTTCCATCCTCAATCATCGGGATGAATGGCTAAGTGAACGGATTGGGTCATATATGGGTAGAGCATTCTGTGGATGCCCTCTCCATGCCGCTGGGAGCAAGAATCAATGGAGCACTCCGAACGGCGGCGTGGTCAAAGAGGTCCTGTTTGCCGATTACGTGAAGAACATGAAGTTCATCGGTGCCTTCGTAACACGCTTCGAGCAGTAGTTTCCTTACCACGGTTTGCGCTGCCACTTTCAGTTTACAATTCTTCCTTTTCTCTGCTATCCACTGTTGAAATAAAAAAATCTATTTTCTCGCAAAGACTCAAAGCTCGCAAAGAAAGGCATAACTTTCGGGTTTAAAACCAGAATTTAAAGATTTCCTTTTCGTCCTTTGCCTCTTTGCAGAGACCGCTTCTGTTTTTGAATTCATGCCTCGTGAAACTATGAACTGTGAACCCTGAACTCAGAACTATCGAAGGATTCTTATGCTTTCAAAAGTCATCAGCTCTGCGGTCCTGGGTATCGACGCCTACCCTGTAGAAGTCGAAGTAGACGTCGCGAGCAGGGGCCTTCCCTTCTTCGCTACAGTGGGACTCCCCGACGCCGCGGTAAAAGATAGCAAGGAGCGCGTGCGCGCCGCGCTCAAGAACACGGGTTTCGATTTCCCGCTGAAACAGGTGGTCGTGAACCTCGCGCCCGCGGACATCAAGAAGGAAGGCTCCGCCTTCGACCTGCCGATTGCGATCGGCATGCTGATCGCGGAGGGAATCATCACTCAGGAACAGGCATCCGGCTTCCTCATCGTAGGCGAGCTTTCGCTCGACGGCCGCGTCAAGACGGTTCGAGGCGCCCTCTCGATGGCCGTACTCGCGAAAAAGGCGGGATACCGGGGCATGGTGGTGCCGGCCGACAACGCGCAGGAGGCGGCCGTCGTCGAGTCAGTGAGGATCTTCGGCATGCGGACCCTGCCGCAGGTCGTGGAGTTCCTCCTTGGCCATGCTCCCGTCGAGCCGGTTCGCGTCGATGTCCGGGACGCCTTTTAGACCTACTCCGCCTACCAGGAAGACTTCTCCGAGGTAAGGGGCAGGAGCATGCGAAGCGCGCCATCGAGGTCGCCGCTGCCGGCGGCCACAACATCATCATGCTCGGTCCTCCGGGCTCGGGCAAGACCATGCTCGCACGCCGTCTTCCTTCCGTCCTTCCACAGATGAGCTTCGACGAGTCCATTGAGACGACAAAGATCCACAGCGTCATGGGGCTTCTCCGTCAGGGCCAGCCCCTCATCGCGACAAGACCGTTTCGGAGCCCGCACCACACCATTTCGGACGTGGGCCTGATCGGCGGCGGACAGGTCCCGAAGCCGGGCGAGGTGAGCCTGTCGCACAACGGGGTCCTCTTCCTGGACGAGCTCTCGGAGTTCAAAAGAAACGTGCTCGAGGCGCTCCGCCAGCCGCTCGAGGACGGCCAGGTCACGATCTCGCGTGCCGTGACCTCGCTCGCCTATCCCGCCTCTCTCATGCTCGTCGCAGCCATGA
>CAVUHW010000043.1:0-99499 GCA_963741205.1 Nitrospirota bacterium | reverse complement strand
GCCCAAGGAACGCAATGCTCTTGACCACCTCAGTCCAACCTGTGGTACGAAGCTTGATCTTGTACGGCCTTGCTGCAACAACAATATTATCCACGAGAGGCAGAAGGAGGATGATTGGAATATGCATCCTGTGGTATACGTAAACGGACACTATGATATACAGAGCACCCAGCACCCGGTCTTTCGTCTTCCGGAGGAGCAGCGTCTTGACCTTGAACACGCCGGCAGTGAAGTAAAGCGCCACACAGAGAAAGAGCCTCACATCCAGCCCGCCCGTGAGAAGGAATTTCGCGAGTACGGCGGCCAGGCTGATGAGAGCAAAGCCGAGAAGTTCGGTCAGGATAAAGTGCTCGCCGCTGATCTTGCTCGAAAGAAGGTAGGCAGCCGGAAAGACGAGGAGCGGCAAAAGCATAGGGATGTCGCCGCCGAAAATTACGAGAAGGATCACTGCTGCAACGGCGATTTGCGCGAGGAAGATGACGAACGATCGTTTCTCGTCAGTCCGCCGGTTCCATTTTGTGAAAGCTTGCTTCGAATTGATCAGAAGCGCGAGGGAGAGGAAGAGCGGGACCAATTTCCAGGAGAACGTCCGGCTCACGCCGATGCCGGCGAGATAAGCGACTGTCAGGACGCTCCAGGAGCCGTATTCTTTCAGGAAGTAGCCCTTTGCCTCGGTTTTCATGCGGGAATTATATCATGCATGAGGCAAGAGCGTTATGAGGAGAATCATACGCTGAGAAGGACTGACGAACTTTGGAGCAAGAAACGCACAGCACTTTTCACCCGACTTTTCTGAAGTCTATATATCCACGCTCCACATCGGTACGCATAAGCTGCACGCGGACCCTGTGGCCGACATCAATGCCTTCAAAACCGCTCGTCAGCCTTCCTTCAACGGGCGGATGCAGGAGACGTACCCAGGTGCCTTTTTCCGCAGCGCCGGTAACGATGGCGTCGAACTGTTCCCCGATCCTGTGTTCCAGCAGCATTGCGGCCGCGGATTTCCTCACCTGCCGTTCGACTTTCTTTGCGTCGTCCTCTTTTTCCGTGCAGTGCTTTGCCAGCGCCGTAAGCTCGCCGTTCCCGTAAGGCATCTGTTGTCCCGTTATCGCCGACTTCAGCAAGCGCTGCGTGATCAGGTCCGGGTAGCGGCGGTTCGGGGCCGTGGAGTGGGAATAATCCTGGACCGCAAGACCAAAGTGGCCGCTTGAGCTGCCCCCCGGAACTTCGAGCGCGTATTCACCCGCTCCGAGAAGCTTGATAACCGCAAGCGAGAGGTCGGGAAACCTGATCGGGTCGGCAGCTTTGGCCTGTGTGAGGAACGCTTCAAGAGATCTCGCATCAGGCTCTTTGGGGAGCTCTTGGCCACTGTCCGAGGCCAGTTCCCTGATCCGGTCCCACCGTTTGGGGGTGCGAACAATGCGACGGAAGGACGGAAGCCCCTTGCTGGAAAGAAAGCGCGCTGTGATGCCGTTCGCCGCGATCATGAGATCCTCGATAATATCCTTCGCCCTGTTCTTTCGTTCGGCCTGCACATCCTTGAGTTCATCCGCGTCGAACACCAGCCGCGCCTCCACGGTCTCCAGGGTCAGCGCACCGTGCTCGTGCCGGAGTCTCTTCAGCCGCTGGGCTACGAGGTCCTGGAGCCGAATGTTCTCGTCCAGACCGGGAACCGCGCGTATCTCCGGCGGAATCTCTCCGGAGCCCTCCAGCCAGGCGGCAACGCTGTTGTAAGCCAGCTTTGCACGATTTCTGACCAGCGCCTCATACACATCGGATCGCAGAAGTGCTCCCTCCTCCCCGACAGTCATTTCAACGACCAACGCATGCCGTTCCGAATCGTAATTGAGAGACGTAAGGTCCGTCGAGAGCCTTTCGGGCAGCATGGGAAATATTCTGGCGGCAGTATATACAGACGTGGTATTCTGGCGCGCATGCTCATCGATTGCCGAATCCTTATGGACCAGGGCATCGACATCGGCAACGGCGACAAGAACTTTCACGCTTCTGTCGGGCATGTTCTCCGCAACCGTCAGTTGGTCCAGGTCGCGTGAATCGTCATTGTCGATTGAACACCAGAGCAACTGCCGTAAATCGCGCGCCGCCTCTTGTTTTTCCGGCGCAGACGCGCGAATGCCGTCCAGTTCAGCAAGTGCCTGGGGAGAGAAGTCAGGCAGCAGCCCCCGTTCGACCATCGCCTGGCGTGCGATCCTTTGCAAAAGAGCGCGGTGTTGATGTCCGTTTGTTTTTGTCATAATAAATAAACCAGTCCTAACCCGGACAAGCCGGATTTAACAACTGTCTCTCTTTCCCCGCATCCTGCACTCGCGCCGCCGCACCCGTAAACACCGGGCGCAGGCGAAGATCGCGGAGAAGAGCGGTGTCTCCAATGCGTTTCTAGACCACGCGGCCTCGCGTCTCCGCGTGAAATATATTTCATTTTTACAGTCAAACAATCTGAGCCAGTTCACCGACGCTTTTCACCGTGCGAGAGGCTTCATATCCCAGTTCCTCGGACGGTTCCGCCTGGCCACGCTGGATCCAGAACGTGGCCAGTCCGGCGGATGCCGCGCCGCCTATGTCCCAGGAGTTCGACGAAACGAACCCCAGCTCTGAGCTGCTCACCTTCATTCGCTCGGGACCGAGGCCATATACCCGGGGACTCGGTTTATAGATCCCCGCTTCCCCCGCGCTGATAATGCTGTCGAAGAGACCAGAAATTCCGCCGTTGTCCACGGCCGCTTCCAGCATCTTGAGATCGCCGTTGGACAGGATGGACAGGAGCAACCCCTTTTTCTTGAGTGCCGTGAGGCCCGGTTTCACATCGGGAAATACGGCGAGGCCCAGCCAGGCATCCATCAAGCGAGTACGCTTTGCGGCAGTCATATCCAACTTGAGGCTTTTTGACGCATAGAGAAGGCCGTCTTCGGTCAGGTTCCAAAAGTCCCGGTGGCGGCCCATCAAACTTCGCAGCAGCGTGTACTGGAGTTGCTTCGCGCGCCAGAGCTGGGCCAGGGCGCTCCCCTTACCGGGAAACAGCTCCTCACACAGAGCGGTCACCGAGAAGACATCGAAAATCGTTCCGTAAGCGTCGAAAGTCAATGCCTTTATATTTTTTATCCCCATTATGGTCGTCTGTCTCGGCTATTACTCAATGCCGCTTTCAACTTAGCCCATGCGCGTTGTCAGCTTTACGCAATTTCGCCAGATACAGCATTTCTATGCCGCGCTTCTTGATAACAAGAGACGCATTGGTATCGGCGTTTTCCGTAAAGCCACACTCTGGCGATCGAACACCGCCTGTGATTGGCGATTGCCCGGGTGGTGTGCGAACACTTCGAACACTCCTGTGAGGTGTCGTGCGGCGGTATGGCGATAACGAGCTTGTTGCGTCGCGAGGCTTTGTACGTCGTAAAGAGTTTTACCTTGCCCCACGCTGATTCGAGTATGGACTTGTGAGACCGGCCTTGGCCTTTGACCCGTTCGGAATATACGTCCCGCCGGCTGACTTCTTAGGTTTTGGCGCTTTGGTCATGTTCTTGACCTTGAGGTCCTCGAAGACGAACACCTCCGCGGGTGAATCCACGAGCTTGCGGCTCGCCTATGCGCGAAATCATGCCTCACATTGGCAGCATAAGCCTGGCACCGGGCTGATTTCGCTGCTGATTGCTTAAAGCGACCGGATCCTTTGATCTGCCTCGCCATTTGCCTCTGATATCTCTTCTTCCGGGCATCCTTTTTTGCCAGTCGCTCCTTTTGTATGCCGGAGAAGTCATGCACCGAGCCGTCGCTCGTTGCCAGCGGGATTACAACCCCTCGGTCCATTCCCAGGGCAACGGTATTGAGACTCTCTGATGACATGCCGCCGTAAAGCTCGAGAAGTTCCTGCTCGCTCATAACCGCGCCTTGCTTCTCATAGGAGAACGAGACATACCATTTCCCGGACTCCCGGGTAATGGTGATAGCCGCCGGAATTTCGTACTCGTCGTGAGCTTTGAACTTAAGCTCGTCCAGATCGACCGACTTTGTGCCAAGCATCAGCCGGTACTCATATATTGTTTTGTCTTGCCGCTGTTTTGAGCCTCCAGTAAGAACGAACCTGAACAACTCGCTGGTAATCCAGACGGACTGCCGTCCCGCCTTCTTTTTATAAGCAGGGCGAGTTCAAAGCTCCCCGCAGCAAAACACGCGGCCGCCCACACATGTTTCAGTAGAATCATGACCCTTGCCAAGCATGCCCGTGGTGAAGGATTCAGGAAGGAGGCCACGTAGCATGCTTCGCCAGAGCTTCTGCACGTCTTCTTCAGTACACACCGCTTTTGAGCAGCTGTTGATTGTGCAATTTCGTAAGCAAGACGATCGCAACAATCGATCCGATGAGACACATAAACATATCGGTTTGCGTGTCCCAGATGTAACCCTGCGTTCCCAGAAAGGCTTCGGTATCAGTCGGATTCGAAAGCGAAGCCATCCATTCAAAAATTTCGTATAATGCTGAAAAAGCCAAAGGTACAGCGATGGATAAAAAGCCCAGCCACTTGCCACGCTTCAGTGGCGAGGTTCGCGCTAAAATTTCGCGCGTATATATCGCCGGACCAAATCCTTGCATGAAGTGCCCAATCTTATCGTAATTATTACGCGTCCAGCCGAACCAATCTTCCATCCAAAAGCCTAGCGGAACCTTGGCGTAAGAGTAATGTCCACCCAACATCAGGATCATGGCGTGGATCGCGATGAGAGTATAGGTTAAATTGCTCAGCGGAAATCTCTTATAGGTAAGCAGCAGAATCGGCAAAGCAATCATGAACGGGAAGGTTTCCAGGACCCAGGTAAGGCGGGTATCATGCGGCTCGATTCCCGACCAGGTCCAAAAAGCCAATACTATTATCAAGAGCACGATATGATATCTTTTTGACGACATACTTATTTTCTCAGATAACCAATGATTATTACCTTAATGTATCTTATCACAGGTGCAATATACCGGAGTGAACAGCCATCCGGTCATGGTTTAACCTGCTTGACAAATCTGCCTTTATATGTGGCATGACCTTCGCATCGTTCAAAAATGAATTGGCAAACCCGGGTGCCGGGATACAGGGCCAACGGCGCATGTCCTAAATTTACTATTTCCAGGGCCTGATGGTTGGAGATGCCGGGATGCATGAAACCGGCGGTCACGTGAACGGCCAGGCCGAAACGGGCGAACCGGCTTCTCCCTTCAAGACGGCCGGATATGTTGTCGGCAAGGGTGATTTTTTCTTTCGTGATCCCCAAAATCATCTCGCCGGGTTTTATCGTGACGTAGTCGCCGTCTTTCACATGAACGGCCCTGGTTATATCCTGAAAATGAGAATCGTTTTTTACATGATAGATCTTTGAACGTTTTATGAAAATCCGGAAATCATTGCCAAGCGTAAGATCGATCGAACCCGGGCCGATCTGCGATTTATCGAGCGGTTCGATCGTGATCAATTTACTTTTTAAAGCCTTCCCGATTTCTTTCCCGATTAAGACACTCATATTTCTTTTTCCTCTCAAGTTACCGATGTCCCGACTTCGATTGTCAAACTGACTCCCTATTCAAACCCCAGGTATACCCCGATACCGGCATAGGAAGTCCTGTCCAAAAAAAATTGACCATAGGGGGTAAATCCTTTATATCCTTCAACGAGGAGGCGGATGTATCGTCCGTTATTGGCCGAGCTGTCGAACTGGAGCCCGAACTTCAGCGAGGAGTTCAGGGACCAGTCGTGTTCTTCGTCGGACTTCAGGTCCCATCCTGCGACCAGCCTGCCCCTGCCGACGAGCGGCTCCGCGGCATAGTATTCGAGACCGCCGTGCAGCAACGCCGGTTTCATGCTGGTCGGTTCCTTGTGGACCATGTAAGCCCCTCCGTAGTAGACGCGCCACGTCTTCCACTCGTACGACCGGAGAAGATCGATCGCCTCAAAAGAAAGTTCGATGCGCTCGATATTGTTATGCAGCAGGAATTCATCGCCCAGGTGGGAGCTTTGGTGATAGAGTGTGAGCCGGTACGATCCGGCGCCTTTCCGGAATGAAAAAGGAAAGCCGATGAGGAAGTCGGTATTTATGAGGTCGAGCGACGGGGAATGAAGATCGAACTGGGAATGGATCCCGCCGCCGAAGTTTGCCTGCCAGTCGTATCCGCCGGCCGTGTCCCGGTGACGGTATAATCCGAAGATCTCCCCGTAGCCGCCGACGCCTGCGTGGATCTGTTTGGAGCGAAGCGTGAAGATGCGGTAGCTGAGGTAGAATCTCGGTTCTTTGGGGTCGGCGAGGAGGGGAATGAAAAGGTCCCCGGTCGGCAGAAAGGTCGTTTCCGTTTCCCGTGTCCGCTCATCGACAGCCTGATGCTGCGTGTCGAGATACTCCGTGGCCCGCCCCTCGTCAGCGGAAGATCCGGCGAGCCCTGTCCGGGGAAAGGAGAGGCACACGACGAGCAGCGTCAGGCAGGTTATATTCTTGATGGTCACATGCATGCCCGCGAGAACTGCTGATTGGGTCAGTGCCGCCGATCCGGCTTACATGATGCCGGCGATCGAAGCGCGCGCGTAATTCAGGAGGTCGGTGGGGTAGACGCCGATGACGACCACGGCGATAACCGAGATCGCCAGCGCAAGGGCAAGCGACGGTGAGGTCGATATCTCGAAGCTTGCCTTGGGCTCGCTCATGTACATGACCATGATGACGCGGAGGTAGAAATAGGCGCTGATGGCCGAGAACAATACTCCCGCGACGGCGAGCCACACAAGCCCGGCCTGGACCGCGGACTTGAAGATGTAGAACTTGCCCATGAAGCCGGCGAGGGGCGGAATGCCCGTGAGCGAAAACATGAAGATGAGCATGAGGAACGCCGCGGTCTTGTTGGTTTTGCCCAACCCGGCAAAGTCGGCGATCTCCTCGCCCCGCTCCCCCGCCTTCCTGAGCATGATCACGACGCCGAAGGCGCCCATGTTCATGAGCGCATAGATAAAGACATAGAGCATGACGCTTGCCGCGCCCTCGGGGCCGCCGGCGGCGAGCCCCACCAGGGCGTAGCCCGCATGGGCGATGGAGGAATAGGCGAGCATGCGCTTGATGTTGGTCTGGGACAGGGCCATGATGTTGCCCACCGCCATGGTCAGGACCGCGAGACCGGAGAGGACCACCGTGATATGGTCGTGCATCGGGCCGAAGGCGTACAGGAACACGCGGAGCAGAACGGCGAAACCGGCGACCTTGGGCCCCGCGGACATGAAGGCCGTAACCGAGGTCGGCGCGCCTTCGTAGACATCGGGCACCCACATGTGGAACGGGACGGCCGCCACCTTGAACCCGAAGCTCACGACCAGCATGATCATGGCCAGGAAGATGACGGGGTTCATGAGGTCTGCCGTGCGCAGGAACGCGAGGATCCCGGCCAGGTTCGTGGTCCCCGAGAGCCCGTAGAGGAGCGACATGCCGTAGATCATGATGCCCGACGAGAACGCGCCGAGGACCAGATACTTGATGGCCGCCTCGTTCGACCGGTTGTCCCGCCGCATGAAACCCGGCGAGGATATAGATGGAAAGCGCCATGAGTTCGAGGCCGAGGTACAGGGTGATGAGGTCGCCGGCCGAAGCCATGAGCATCATACCGGTCGTGGCGAAGAGCATCAGGGCGTAGTATTCTCCGCGTTGGATGTCCTCGATCTTCAGGTAGTTCATGGACAGGAGGATGCCGAGGCCGCAGGCGATGTAGAAGACGAACTTGAAGAACGTGGAGAAGGGATCAAGCTGGAACGTGCCGTCCGAAAAAGGCTCCGCTGATCGCCCATCAATTGGTAACTGCATATGCCGCGAGGAGGATGCCGCCCAGGCTGAACCAGCCGAGGATGGACTTGTGGCCCTTTTCCGATGAAAAAGTCGAAGATGAGCACCGAAAGCGCCACCGCGATCACGATGGCCTCGGGCAGCATCGGGATTATGGTCTGCAGGAATTGCTGGTACATGGCATCGGATTCTCCTTACCTTATTTCCTATATCGTGCCGAGCGTCTGCGTCGACGGCCGGCGCGGACTCCACCTTGGCGTTCATGTGCTGGATCAGGTTCGACACCGATACATGCATCACCCCGAAGGCCGCATTCGGGTACAGGCCGATAATGAAGACGAGCGCCACCAGCGGCAGCGCCGCGGCGACCTCGCGCATGTTCATGTCCAGCCAGGTGCTCGTTGTGCGGATTGGTTATCTTACCGAAGGCGACGCGCTGGTACAGCCAGAGCATGTAGCCCGCGCCCAGGATGATGCCCGAGCGAAGCGATCACGGCATAGGTCTTCTAGTGCAGGAACGCGCCGAGCAGGATCGTGAACTCGCCGATGAAACCGTTCGTGCCGGGCAGGCCGATGGACGAAAGCGTGATGATCAGGAGGAACGCGGCATAGACCGGCACCCGCGCCGCAATGCCGCCGTAGTCGGCGATCAGCCTCGTATGGGTCCGCTCGTAGATCACGCCCACGGCAAGGAACAGCGCGCCGGTCGAGACGCCGTGGTTCAGCATCTGGAGAATGCCGCCCTCCAGGCCCTGGCTGTTCAGCGCGAAGATGCCGAGCGTGACGAAACCCATGTGGCTCACGCTCGAATAGGCGATCAGCTTCTTGAAGTCCGTCTGGGCAAAGGCCATGTAGGCGCCGTAGATGATGGCGATGACGGACAGGACCATGATGGCCGGGGTCCAGGCGATGCGCCGCGTCCGGGAAGAAGGGCAGCGAGAACCGGAGGAACCCGTAGGCCCCCATCTTGATGAGGATGCCGGCCAGGATGATGCTGCCTGCGGTCGGCGCTTCCACGTGGGCGTCGGGCAGCCAGGTGTGGACCGGGAACATCGGCACCTTGACCGCGAACGCCGCAAAGAACGCGGCGAAGGCGACCATCTGGAACGTGCGGTCGAACTTATAGTTCATGATCGCGAGCACGTCGAAGGTATGTCCTGCGGCAAAATACACGGCGATGATCGCGACCAGCATGAGCACGCTTCCGACGAGGGTGTACAGAAAGAACTTGATCGCCGCGTACAGCCGGTTCGGGCCGCCCCAGACGCCGATCAGGAGGTACATGGGGATCAGCATGGCTTCCCAGAAGATGTAGAACAGGAACAGGTCGAGGGACACGAACACGCCGATGATCGCCGCCTCCAGGAACAGCATCGCGATCATGAACTCCCTGACCCGGTCCTGGATGGCCGTCCAGGAGACCATGATGGAGATCGTCGTGAGGAGCGTGGTCAGCGCCACGAACAGGATGCTGATCCCGTCGACGCCGAGCCTGTAGTTGATGTTCCAGGCCGCGATCCAGGGCATGCTCTCGCCGAACTGCATGTTCGGCGTGGCGCTGTCGAAATTCAGGAGCAGCGGAAGGCACAGGCCGATCTCGACGAGCGAGAACGCCGAGCGCGATCCAGCGCGCCGCGGCCGCGTTCCGGATGAACAGCAGCAGGAACGCCCCGAGCACGGGGAGGAAGATCATGAGGCTCAGCAGCGGATAATCGAGCTGATTGAGATGTAATTCGAGCATGAGAATAGCTCCTTTAACTGTTTGTCATGCGCAGAATGTTCATCGAGGATATGGTTTTCAATCAGGATACCGGATTCCGCTCTGCGGCACTGCGCGAATGACGCTAAGCGATGATATCATGAACGTTAGTTAATAAGCATATAGTACAACCCGACCAGCACCACCAGCCCGAGGCCCATGGTGAAGGCGTACTGCTGCATATAGCCGGTCTGGAGCTTCTTCCCGCTCTGGCTCGTGCTGCCGATGGCGCCGGCAAGACCGTTGATAAAACCGTCGATGATCTTGACATCCCCGATCGTATAGAGGGACTTTGGCGACCTTGTGGACCAGCCCGTTTACGAAGATGGCGTTATAGATCTCGTCAACCTTGTACTTGTTCAGGAGCAGGGTGTAGGCGCCTTTGAATTTTTCCGCAACCCTGATCCGGCCACCGCGGTATTCTTCTAGTACCAGCCGATACGCCAGCCGCATCCCGGCGACGGCAATGGCAACCGAGAAGACCATCAGCCCGAGCTCGAGCGCAGTGGCTCTCATGCGCCGCGGCATGCTCCGCATGCGGGAAGAGCGGCGCCAGATATTCACCGAACAGATTCCCTTGCGGATCGATCACGCCGGCATGCCGATCCAGCCGATGAGACGGAGAAAAAGGCGAGGATCATGAGCGGGATGGTCATGACCTTCGGCGATTCGTGCACATGGTGCTCGACCTCGTGGTCGAGCGCGTGACTTTCCATAGAACGTCAGGTAGATCAGCCTGAACGAGTAGAACGCCGTCATGAACGCGCCGACCACGCCGAGCAACCAGAGCGCCGCGCCCGAGTCGACGGAGGCATTGATAGGCGCTCCAGAGTATCTCGTCCTTGCTGAAGAAACCCGCAAACGGGAAGATGCCCGACGAGCGCCAGCGAACCGATGATGAACACGATGTGGGTGATCTTGATCTTGGACTTGAGCGCGCCCATCTTGCGCATGTCCTGCTCGCCCGAGAGGGCGTGGATCACGCTGCCCGAGGCCAGGAACAGGAGCCCCTTGAAGAAGGCGTGCGTCGTTAGGTGGAAGATGCCCGCGGAGAATGCGCCGACGCCCGAGGCCCAGGAACATGTACCCGAGCTGGCTGATCGTGGAATAGGCGATCACGCGCTTGATGTCGTTCTGCACCAGGCCGATGGTCGCGGCAAAGACCGCGGTCAGACCGCCGACGATCGCCACGGTGTTCATGGCCGTCTCGGAAAGCGAGAAGATCGGCGCGCAGCGCGCCACCATGAATACGCCGGCGGTGACCATGGTCGCGGCGTGGATCAGGGCGCTGACCGGCGTGGGGCCTTCCATGGCGTCGGGCAGCCAGACGTAGAGCGGAAGCTGGGCCGACTTGCCCGTGGCCCCCAGGAACAGGAGAAGCGCGATGAGCGTGATGACGCTGATCTCGCCGCCGAAGAGATGATAGGTCTTGTCCGCGAGAGACGTGCCCGACCGAGGCGAAGACCTCGGAAAAATCAAGGGTGCCGAAGGTGAGAAAAATGAGCAGCACGGCGAGCACGAACCCGAAGTCGCCCACGCGGTTCACGACGAAGGCCTTGACCCCGGCGTCGGCGGCCGATTTTTTCTCGTACCAGAAGCCGATCAGAAGGTAGGAGCAGAGGCCCACGCCCTCCCATCCCACGAACATGAGCAGGAAGTTATTGGCCATCACCAGAACGAGCATGAAGAACGTGAAAAGCGCCAGGTAGGAAAAGAACCGGGGATATCCCTTGTCGCCGTGCATGTAGCCCACGGAGTAGATATGGATGAGCGAACTCAGGGTCGTCACGACGAGCAGCATGACCGTGGTGAGCTGGTCGATCTGGAACCCGACGTTCACCGAGAAGGTCCCGATCGGATATCCAGGAATAGAGGTTCTCGTTGATCTTCGCGCCGCCCAGCACGTCGAAAAATGCGCTGACGGACAGGATGAACGCGCCGATGACTCCCGCGATGGGGAAGTAGGCGGCTTTTTCCTTCAGATATTTGCCGAACAGTCCTGCGATCAGGAAGCCGGCGAACGGCAAGAGCGGTATGAGTGCGTATTTGAGCATAGACACCTCTATGAGAAAATCCAAATAATTACATTCCATATTCCAAGCAATATCCAATCGCCAATCACAATGAACCAAACGTTTGAACTTGATGCTTGGTCATCGGTACTGATTCGAATTTGGAGCTTGCTACTTGGAATTTACAACCTAACCCTTCATAATATTGAACTCATCCACATACACGCTCCCGCGGTTGCGCGCGAGATCAGGATGATGATCGCAAGCGCCACGGCCGCCTCGGCGGCGGCGACGGTGATGACGAAGATCGCGAATACCTGGCCGGTGAGCGACTGCAGGTAGTGCGAAAATGCCACCAGGTTGATGTTCGCCGCGTTCAGCATAAGCTCGATGGACATGAGGATAATGAATATATTGCGGCGCGAAAGCACGCCGACGACGCCGATGGTGAAAAGCGCCGCGCTCAGCATGACATACCAGGACAGGGGAATCATAGAAACCTCCGGTTTCAATTTCGGATTCGGATTTCGGATTCGGAGAAGCATCTCTGCGGTTCTACTTCCGCAATCCGATTCCGCAATATACTCTATTCGTTCACGTTCTTCTTCGCCAGCATGACCGCGCCCACCAGCCCCACGAGCAGAATGAGGGATGCGACCTCGAAGGGCACCAGATACTTCTGATAGAGCACTACACCCAGTTCCTTGACACCCGATGCCGGCAAGCCGCATGGGCTGTTCAGCCTCCGTCGGGAACGTGCCGCGCGAGATCAGGAGCATCACCTCGCCGGCAATCAGCACGCCGAAGGCGACCATCCAGGGCCAGAACCGGTTCGCGCGGGCAGCGGAACTTTCCCGGTCGACGTTCAAAAGCATCACGACGAAAAGGTACAGGATCAGGATGGCGCCGGCGTACACGATGAGCTGCACCGCGGCCAGGAACTCCGCGTTTAGCAGCACGAAGACGCCCCGCGATATGAAAGAACAGGAGCAGCATGAACATCACGCTGTGCACGGGGTTCCGGCGCGTTATCGTGAGGACCGCCGACACCAGGATGACCGACGGCGAAATAGAGGAAGATAAGCTTGTTCATCATATTACTTTTTTACCGCCTTCCTGCCCATGAATTGTCGCCTATCTCGACGAGATGGTCCTTGGTATAGAACGCGTCCTTTCTCGAATAACAGGCAAGCTCGAATTCGGGCGTCTGCAGGATCGCCGACACCGGGCACGCATC
The DNA here is from genome assembly GCA_963741205.1 of Nitrospirota bacterium. Lineage (GTDB taxonomy): Bacteria > Nitrospirota > UBA9217 > UBA9217 > UBA9217 > JAJYKN01. The sequence goes on along the minus strand of CAVUHW010000043.1, from coordinate 86,676 downwards.
GATGCAGAAGCCGCAGAACACGCACCGGAGCAGGTCGAGCTCATAGGAATTCACGATCTTTTCGTGCTCGGGCCTCTCGGAAGTCACCACCGTTATGGCCTTGGACGGGACAGACCGCCTCGCACAGGCCGCACCCGATGCAGGCCGGATTTCCCGCCTCATCGCGCCGCATGGCATGGAGCCCGCGCGACCCGGGGATCGGCTTGCGCTTGAACGTGGGATACTGCCGGGTGACGGCGTTCGGTTTCTTGCTTTTTTGAGTGGTCAGCATGGTCTTGAGCGTCAACCACATGCCCTGGGCCGATCTCGTACAGGAAGATCGTTTTAAGAAGTTTCTTCATTTTATTCATCGTCGTAAACTCCTCACTCCAACTTCGCTCACTTCTGACTTCATGCACTCTGCTTTTTACAGCCATCCCATCTGCTTCATACCCGCCGCGACCAGCAGGGTCCCGAGCGACAGCGGCAGCAGGACCTTCCAGGAAATCGCCATGAGCTGGTCATACCGGTACCGGGGAAGCGTCGCCCTGAGCCACATATAGAAGAAGATGAAGAAGTACAGCTTGCCCAGCAGCCAGAGCGTCGGCGGTATGGCCGCGAGCATCCTGTTGATGAATGCGATCGGGGCGAGTGGCCGAGCGTGTGCGGCAAGATCTGCACCGGCAGCCAGCCGCCCAGGAACATGATGCTCGACCAGAAGCGACACGACGATCATGTTCATGTACTCGGCCATGAAGAAGATGCCGAACCGGATGCCGCTGTACTCGGTGAAGTACCCGGCCACGAGCTCGCTCTCCGCCTCGGGAAGGTCAAAGGGCACGCGGTTCGTCTCGGCGATGCCCGCCATAAGATAGAGGTAGAAGGCCACCGGGCCCGACGGGCAACGCCACGATGAACCAGCGGTCCGTCTGGGCGTTGCACGATGTCGGACAGGTTCAGCGACCCGGCCATGAGCACCACGGTGAGGATGGCAAAGGCCATGGGGATCTCGTAGCTGATCATCTGGGCCGCGGAGCGGAAACCGCCCATGAGGGAATATTTGTTGTTCGAGGCCCAGCCCGCCATGATCACGCCGTAGGTGCCGACGCTCGAAAACGCCAGGATGTAGAGTACGCCGACGTTCAGGTTCGACACCCAGAGGGGGACCTTGTTCGACAGGAGGCCGTAAAAGTTCGTGGGCGGGCCGAAGGGGATCATCGACCATGGCGCCGAAGGCCATGACGAGCAGGATCAGGGGCGCGATGCTGAACACCCACTTGTCCGCCTTGTGCCGGGATGATGTCCTCTTTCATCATGAACTTGACGGCGTCGGCGATGGGCTGGAGGATCCCGTGCCAGCCGGTCCGCATCGGTCCGAGCCGCCCCTGCATGTGCGCAAGCACCTTGCGCTCCATCAATTGAAGGTACATGGCGTTGGCCAGAATGAAGACCAGACAGGACCGCAACGGGTATGCCAAGCGGTAAAGATATAATGGAGTAACTGATTCATTTCAGGCATGTTCTGCTCCTACACTTCGATCTTGTAATGTCGGATGGTCCCTATCTCATGGGAACGCGTGATGCTCGTCCCCGAGGAGAACAAGCAGCCGCTCGGCGGTGATGACTTCCTGTTTCATGATCGAGTCCGATGCAAGCGAAAGGTCCACGGCCGTGCCGGCAAGCGGCGACTTCTCGCGCTGCCCAGCAGGCGCCCGCAGCGAGTTCGCCGTACATCGGGACCGACGGACCTGATTTCCTTCAGGATTTCCCGGGGAGAGCCGTAGTTCATGGACCCGCCCATCCTCTTCGCGACGTCCTGGATGATCTCCCAGTCGGGCCGGGATTCGCCGACCGGCTCCTCCGCCTTGTTCAGCTGCTGGAGCCTGCGCTCCAGATTGGTGAACGTGCCGGTCTTCTCCGCCGAACTTGCGGCCGGGAGCACCACCTGGGCGAGCTTCGCGGTCTCGGTCATGAAGATGTCCTGGACCACGAGGAATTCGAGCTTTTCGAGGACTGGCTTGAGGTCCGGATCGCTCCCCACGGGATCGTCTCCCATGATGTACAGCGCGGCAAGCTTGCCGCTCTTGACGGCGTCGATCATCTCAACGGCGTTCAAACCCGGTTTCTCCGCCTTCCGGTAGCCCGGCAGATATCCGGAAATCGATACCCATGTCAAGCGAACCCTGGAAGTTGCTCCGCCGCACAAGAGGATAGTACGTCACGTTCTTGAGCTGTCCCGCCCAGTTCCTTGATGCCGGCCAGTTCCTTGTCCGAAATCCGGGCCGGAACGATGATCGCGACGCTCTTGGCATTCTTCAGGAGTGCGGCCGCCTTGTTCGCAGCGTCGCTTCCCGTTGAGGAAGAGAGGGCCGCCACGCAGCTCCTCGATCGCCTGGTCCGTGCCCACCGGCATGACCACGGTCGCGATCTTGTTGAACTTGTTGAACTCCTCGTTCACGAGGATCACCTTCCGGTCCTTTTTGTTCACGGCGCGCACGATCTCGATGCCGGTGAGCGGATTGATCTCGCCCACGTTCTTGTCGAGCACGAGGATGACCTCGTGCTCCTGTCATGCGGGCGAGTTCCCCGGAAAAGAACGCCGTGTTCAGCCCCTTCGGGACCTTGAGCCTGGCCAGCATGTCCACATTGCCGGTCCCGACCACGGTGCGGAGGAACTTCTGGAACACGTAGCTGTCCTCGTTCGTGGTCCGGACCGAACCGAGCCCGCCGATGCTCCCGGCGCCGCGTCTTGTCCCTGATCACCTTGAGGTTGGTCGCGATGACGGACAGCGCCTCGTCCCAGGTGCAATCCACGAGTTCGCCGCCCACGCGCATCTTCGGCGTGGTAAGCCGCTCGCGCGGAATGGACGGCGTCCCAGCCGAACCGGCCCTTGGCGCAGAGGTAGTTGTTCCGCGCAGGGCCCGACCCGCATGATCTTGCCGTCACGCGTTTCGTAGCTGATGCCGCAGCCGCAGCCGCAGTAATTGCAGACCGATGTCGTCCCTTCGAGGTTCCACGACCGGGCCTTGTACTTGAACTGGCGCGTGGTGAGCGCGCCCACGGGGCAGATCTCGGTGCATTCGCCGCAGAACTCGCAGTCCAGCGGCCGGTCGAAATCGGTGCTGATCCGGGCCCGCGTGCCCCTGCGGGTGAAGGCCCACTCGCCCACGCCGTTCTGCTCGTCGCAGATCCTGACGCACTTGCCGCAGAGGATGCAGCGGCTGATGTTGCGCTCGACGATCGGAGCTCTCGTAGTCCGGCGGGAGGTATCCCTTTTCCGCGTCGAACCGGCTCTTGCCGAGCCCGTACTCGTGCACCAGGTCCTGGAGCTGGCACTCGCCCGCCTTGTCGCAGACCGGGCAGTCCAGGGGGTGCTTGATCAGGAGGAGTTCGAGCACCATCCGCCGCGCCTCGATGAGCGCGGGCGACGTGGTCCTCACGACCATGTTGTCCGTGGCCGGCGTCGTGCACGACGGCGTGAACTTGCGCGGCGTGCCTTCCACCTCGACGAGGCAGACCCGGCACGCGCCGAAAGGATGGAGCTTGTTGTCGTGGCACAGGGTCGGCACCCGCGACCCGGCGGCGTTCGCCGCCTCGAGGATGGTCGAGCCCGATGGGGACCTCGACCTTTTTTCCGTCAACTGTTACCGTCATCTTTTGCATAATGATTTACCTTCTTATAACGCATGTCTTCCTGCCACAAAGACACGGAGTCCATAGAGCCTTTATCTAATTTCTTCGCGTGCTTCGCGCGTTCCGTGGCAAAATTCACTGTTATCTTAATCGATCGACCAGAACCTGCAGTTCTTGATGCAGGTCTTGCACTTGCGTGCACTTTTCCTGATCGATGTACGCGACCTTGCCCTTTTCCCACTTGATGGCGCCCACCGGGCAGTCCTTGAAGCACTGGCCGCACTTCTTGCATTTCTCCTCGTCCACCATGAACTTGACGAGGGGCGTACAGACCCTGCGCCGGGCATCGGTGGTCCTTGATGTGCGCCTCGTACTCGTCCCGGAAATACTTGATCGTGGTAAGCACCGGGTTCGGCGAGGTCTGGCCCAGGCCGCAGAGCGAGGTGTCCTTGATCTGCTGGGAAAGGGCGAGCAGGAGTTCGATGTCGCCTTCGCGGCCCTCGCCGTTCGTGATCCGGGTGCAGGATGGTGAGAAGCGTCTTGTTCCCGATCCGGCAGGGCACGCACTTGCCGCATGACTCGTCCTCGGTGAACTCGAGGAAGAACTTTGCCATGGCCGGCATGCAGGTGGTCTCGTCCATCACCACCATGCCGCCGGACCCCATGATCGCGCCGGTCTTGTTGATGTTCTCGAAATCCACGGGCGTGTCGATGAGCGAATGGGGAATGCAGCCGCCCGAGGGACCGCCCATCTGCACGGCCTTGAACTTCCGGTTGTCCTTGATGCCGCCGCCGATGTCAAAGATGATGGTCTTGAGCGGGATGCCCATGGGCACCTCGACGAGGCCGATGTTGTTCAGCGCTCCGGACAGCGCGAACACCTTCGTGCCCTTGCTCTTTTCGGACCCGAGGCTCGCGAACCAGTCCGCGCCGTTCAGGATGATCGGCGGAACGTTTGCGAAGGTCTCGACGTTGTTCAGCACCGACGGCCGCTGCCACAGACCCTTGACCGCGGGGAACGGCGGCTTGGCCCTCGGCATGCCGCGCTTGCCCTCGATGGAGGCCATGAGCGCCGTCTCCTCGCCGCACACGAAGGCGCCGGCTCCCTGGTAGATCTCGATGTCGAGGTCGAACCCGGTGCCGAGGATGTCCTTGCCCAGAAGACCCCGTTCCTTGGCCTGGTCAATGGCCAGCTGGAGACGGTGCACGGCGAGCGGATACTCGGCCCGCACATAGATATAACCGTAATGGGCGTTGATGCCCTTGGCGGCGATGATCATGCCTTCGAGCACCGAGTGGGGGTCCGCCTCCATGACGCTCCGGTCCATGAACGCGCCCGGGTCGCCCTCGTCGCCGTTGCACAGGATGTATTTGATATCGCCCGTGAACACGCGCGCAGAGCTCCCACTTGAGGCCGGTCAGGAACCCCGCGCCGCCCGCGGCCGCGCAGCCCCGATTTTTTCACCTCGGCCACGATCTGCTCGGGCGTCATTTCCGTGAGCGCCTTGGCCGCGGCCATGTACCCGTCGCGGGCGATGTACTCCTCGATCTTCTCGGCGTCGATGAGGCTCCGGTTCCGGAGCGCGCGGAGCACCTGGTGCTTGAAGAACGGGATCTCGTTCATCACGGGGATCGTCTTCTTTTCCGTCGGCGGCGTGTACAGGAACTTCTGGACCGGCCTGCCCTTGATGAAGTGTTCCTCAACGAGGTGCGGCACGTCCTCGGGCTTCACGAGCTGGTAGAAGATGTCCTCGGGGTAGACCACCATGACCGGGCCCTTGGCGCAGAACCCGTTGCACCCGGTCAGGACGATCTTGATCTCATTCTGGAGGTTTCGCTTGATCAGCTCGGTCTCGAGCGCGTCCTTCACCTTGAGCGATCCGTTTGCCACGCAGCCCGTTCCTGCGCAGATCATTATGTTTGAACGATAGTGTCGTTTCCACTGTTATTTACTCCGTAACTATATTGAAAATTGAAGATTGAAAATTGGAAATTTTAAATTTGTAGAATCGATGTTTGCTTCAATCTTTAATTTCCAATCTACAATTTCCAATTTCCAATCATTTGTCAGTACGTCGTCTCATGCCCCACGACCAGGGCGTACTCCGCGACCGGCTTGCCGCCCACCACGTGTTCGGCGAAGATCTTGCGCATCTTGTCCTCGGTCAGCGCGATATATTTCACCGGGGGTTCGCCGGCAAGTTCGATCGTGGCCATCGGCTCCTGGCTGCAAAGGCCGGCGCATCCCGAAGTGGTTATCGCGACATCCTTCAGCCCGGATTTGGCCAGCTCCTCCATGATCGTGTTCATGATGCCCCGGGCGCCCGCTGCGATCCCGCAGGTCCCCATATGCACCGTGATCTTGGCCCGGAACCCGCCCTCGCGCAGTCCCTGATGGTAGTCTTCCTTGATCTTTTTCAAATCAGCGATCGTCAGCTTTGCCATATGTCCACCTTCGGTAGTCCGAATCAGTGTAGATTCGACAAATTTCAAATTTCGCAATGCTATTCGTACTTCTTAATGATATCCATCACCTTGGTCGCCGCCACGTCGCCGTAGGTGTCCTGCCCGATGACCACGACCGGCGCGAGACCGCAGGCGCCGAGACACCGCACGGCCTCGAGGGAGTACTTCTTGTCCCGGGTAACCTCGCCGACCTCGAGGTCCATCTCGGCCTTGATCTTGTCGAGGATCTCCTCGCTCCGCTTCACGTAGCAGGCCGTGCCGAGGCAGACCCGGATCACGTGCTTGCCGCGCGGCACCAGGGTGAAGAATGAATAGAAGGTGGCCACGCCGAACACCACGCTCGGCGACATCTTCATCCCCCTGGCGACATATCGCTGCACGACGTGCGGCAGATAGCCGCAGACGTCCTGCGCCTGCTGGAGCACCGGGATGAGCGATCCGGGCTTGTCCCTGTACTTTTCGATGATCACGTCGATCTTCTGGTACATGCTCGGGCGTTATGAACGTATCCATCTGTCGGCGCTTGCAGTCTGTCTTGTTCTTGTACGGCAGCTTCGTTACTCATCGTCTACCTCTTCGCGATTTGAAATTTTACTTTCAAATGATCCTGATATTTTCTTTCAGCATGCCCCTGATCGCCGCGAGCACCGCCGGCTCGGTGATCGGGACCCCGTCGAGATCGGCCTTGATCTCCCGTGTGTCGAACCGGAAGGAGCGGTCCCCTTCCCGTTCTTCATATATATACTCCCTGTCCGGGTGGCCGGCGATCAGCGTCAGGACGCGTATCCGCCATGCTGCCGACCGGCGGCCGGTCCACATGGTTCCAAGGGAAGGTGGCCGCCACCCTCGTGCCCCTGCCCGGAGCGGAATCCACGGCATACGTTTCCGCCCGCCTGTTCCGCTGCCTGGGACAAGAGCGGTATTCCCAAGACCTGTCTTCTTCGCTTCGTGGTGAAGAACGGGTCCCGGACCCTTGCAAGCGTCGCGGCGTCCATTCCCCTGCCGTCGTCATTCACCTCGACGCGGAGAAGGTCCCGCCCTCCCGCGATGACGATGATCTCTATTGTTCTTTGCATCGGCGCGGACCGCATTCTCGGCGATGTCGAGGATATGGAGCGAGATATCTTCCACGGCCTCAGCACTCCGCCTTCCTGCCGTCCCTGCCGGCCAGGGCCTTTTTGATCTCGGCTATGGTCCCGTCTTCGACCGTAAGCCAGGTAAAGCGCTTGCCGATGTCCTCGGGGCCGTGCGCGTCGGAACCGGTTATGACCGGGTAGTTCCAGCAGTCGGGATATCGGGCTCACCAGCGTCGGCCGCGGTCATCCGGCCGGATATTTCAACGGCATCCAGGTCCAAGCCCGGGAGGTATGAACCCGAGCTGTCCGATGATGCTGAAGGACTCCCGGTCCACATGCGCGGCGATCACGAGGCTTTCGCCTTTTGCCCCGCGGGCCGCCGCAACGATCGTTTCGGCCGGAAGCGAGGTCGCCGCGATCAGGAGCCGGTCGCAGAAACCGGTCACCCCGTCCTCGTCATCCGCGATCACCTGCAGGCCGAAGGAACGTTCATCGTTCCTGCCCGTCAGGTGCCGGTAAATATACTCCTGAAAATTCAGGAGGTCGTCGTCATCGTCAAAGAACACCAGGATGTGCGCTTCTTCGGATGAGGCGACTTCCATCCCGCCCAGCACCATCAGCCCGTTTCGCCTGCCCGCCTTCTTCACGGCCAGAACGTTCTCCGCCGAATTATGGTCGCACACTGCCGATCAGGTCAATGCCCTTTTGCAGGGCCGCATTCACGACCTCTCGGGGCGACATGTCCAGGCCGGAGCAGGGAGACAGACAGGTATGCACGTGCAGATCGGCCTTAATGCGCCTAAGCGCCACGGATCCCCGCCTTGTATAGTCTGCCGACCAGTTCGAACGCCGAAAGCTCGCTCACCATGATCGGGATGTTCTCTTCCTCGGCCTTGGCAATGGTGTCCTTTTCCGGCTGCCCTGCCCTGGACCAGGATGATGCCGGACAAGTCCCTTGTGCGACGCGACCGCCACGATGTTCTGGTGGATATGGAGCGTGACCCAGAGGACCCCGTCATCCGCATGGGCCAGCACATCCGACATGAGGTCGCTTACGTATCCCCCGGTCACCTCGCTGTCGAGGCGACCGGAACCCGGCTTTTACTTCCAGACCGAATTCCTTTACAAGGTCGCTTCAGTTTCATAGTAGGCCCCCGGTCAACTCGTGTAGTAAAACTGCATGGTCAAATGCGTTCCGTCGGGCACCGACGATTTCAGGTCCATCTCATCGGCGCATTTCTTCATGTTCACCAGCCCCATGCCCGCGCCGAACCCCAGTTCCCGCACCCAGTCGGGGGCCGTGGAATATCCCGGCTGCATGGCGCGCTCGACGTCGGGGATGCCGGGACCGGTGTCGATCGCCTCCACGATGATCCCCCACTTTTCCACCTGGGCCCGAATCTCGCCGCCCTGCGTGTACGAGGCGAGGTTGATCTCCGCCTCGTAGGTGGCTACCCCGATCCGCCGGAGGAGCGGAGGGCAGACGCCCAGTTTCTTGAGCGCGTTCTTGAGTTCGCTCGCCGCCTTGCCTGCGTCCTTCAGGGTCTGACCGGCGACGTTGTACTTAAAGGTGAAGCTGATCTCGTCGGCGGTAACGTCCTCGAAGAACTTCCTCATCGTGGGCCGCTGACGCGCTCAGGTCGGCCTTCGTCTCGGACTGCTCGTATTCGATCTCGAGCTTCTTGAGCAGGCCCTCGACGATGCTTCCCTTGGTGACGATGCCGACCAGCTCGTCTTTCCGGTTCAGTACCGGGTACCGCCGGTACCCCAGTCTTGGAGAACTTGGCGATGCAGTGGACCAGCAGTTCGTCGGCGTACAGGCACTCGACCTTCGTCTTCATCCTCTCCCGGATGGGAGCGTTGATCGCATTGTCGTAAAGGGCGTTGATCAGGTCTTCGATGCTGACCATGCCCACGAGCTTCCCGTTCTCGACCACCGGCGTGCCGGAGATGCGGTTGTCCCGCAGAATGAGCCTGAACTCCGCCATGGTCTGTTCCGGCCCCACGGTGACCATCTTGGGGGACATGACCTCGCCGACGGTGAGCTCATAGACCATCTCCTGGGTCTTGGTCAACCGGTCCGGCGTCTCCTGCTCTTTGCCCTGCTGTGCCATCAGTCTATTGCCGCTCGGCCACCCCTCTGAGACCGTTCATGTAGAGAATGCCGCAAGCCTCGAACATGGTCAGCTTGGTGACGAAAAGGGGGATATCCTTCTGCTTTGCCAGCGCCATGGTGTCCGCTTCCGGCTGCTTCCCGCGCACTACGCAGACCGCCTTGATATCGGCGATGTCGGCCGTCCGCACCGCCTGGGGGTTCGTGAGCCCCGTGACCAGGATGCCGTTCGCATGAGTGCGGCCGAGCACGTCGCTCATGAGGTCCGCGCTGAAGCACCGGTCCACCTCGATCTCATCGAGGAGGCCGTCCCCGACCAGGACCTCGCGCCTGAAGAAGGTTGATGATCTCTCTCAGTTTCATCATGGTCCCGCTCCCTACCGGTCACATTCGCCGAGCACGATATCGATCGTGCCGATGCAGGCGATGACGTCCGCCACCATATGCCCGGTCACCATTTTCGGGAGGGCGCTCACGTGCACGTACGAAGGGGCGCGGATCTTGATGCGGTACGGCCTGCCGCTCCCGTCGCTTACGATATAGAAGCCGAGCTCGCCCTTCGGCGCCTCGGTGGCCACGTACACTTCGCCCTTGGGCATGGGCACCCACTTGCTCATGAGCACGAACTGATGGGCCAGCGTCGACATGTTCTGCATGACCTTCATCTTCTCGGGGATGGCATAGCGCGGTGTCGTCGGTCGTGATGGGTCCGGGCTGCATCATGTCGAGGCACTGTTTGATGATCCGGTTGCTCTGGCGCATCTCGTTGATACGCACGATGTACCGGTCGTACACGTCCCCGTTCTTTCCGAGCGGCACGTCGAACTCGACCTTATCATAGGCGGCATAGGGCTCGACCTTGCGCAGGTCGTAGTTCACGCCCGAACCGCGGAGGGTGCCGCCCGTGAGGCCGTAATTGACCGCGTCCTCCGCTGAAAACACGCCGATGCCCACGGTGCGCTGAAGCCAGATGCGGTTTTCCCGGATGAGCGTATCATACTCCTCGAGCCGCTTGGGAAACAGCTCGGTGAACTCGCGGCATTTGTCGAAGAAATCCCGGGGTATGTCGTTCCGCACCCCGCCGATGCGGCAATAGCTCACGGTCTGGCGCGCGCCGGTGACCATCTCCGTAAGATCGAGGATAAGCTCCCGCTCGCGCAGCGTGTACATGCAGACCGTCATGGCGCCGATGTCGAGGGCGTGGGTGCCAAGCCACACGAGGTGCCCGGACAAGCGGGTCAGCTCGGCCATGAGCGTCCTGATGAACTGCGCCCGCTCCGGCACCGTGATCCCGGCCAGTTTCTCGACCGCCACGACATAGCCGAGGTTGTTGTTCATGCAGGTGATGTACTCGAGCCGGTCGGTCATCGGGATGATCTGGTGGTAGGTCCTGCTCTCCATCCACTTCTCGATCCCGCGGTGGAGGTAGCCGGGCCGCGGGTCGCAGCCCGACACGGTCTCCCCCTGAAGGTCGACCACCAGGCGCAGCACGCCGTGGGTGGCCGGGTGCTGGGGGCCCATGTTGAGCGTTATTTCTTTCTGGACTATTTCTTTTTTCGTATCGGTAGGAGACATATGTTCACCATAGTAAAATCCAATTTCAACTCAGGTCCAGGAAATATTTGTTTGTCTTGATTTGGCTTGACTTGTTTTTTCAGTATCCTTTCAGCGGATATTCTTTCCTGAGCGGATGCCCTTCCCAGTCCTCGGGCAGCAGGATCCTGCGGAGGTCGGGATGGCCGTCGAACTTGATCCCCATGAGGTCGAAGGTCTCACGTTCGTGCCAGTTAGCCGTCTGCCAGATCGAAGCGACCGAGTCTATCCTCGGGTCCTCTTCCGGCACCCTGACCTTCAAACGAATGCGGTGATGGTGAACGGTCGATATCATGTTATATACGACTTCGAACCGGGGCCCGGTGTCGCCGGGATACTTGGAAAAATCGACGGCAGTGAGGTCGGCAAGGTGGTCCATCTTGAGGGAGGGCTCATCACGCAGGAAAAGACAAATGTCTTTGATCACGGTCTTTCTTGAGCGTGACGCCGACCTGCCCGGCATAGGCCGTTGTGCCGAGCACCTGGCCCGGCAAATTTTTCTTCTATCATCTTGGCGATCTGTAAGGGGTCCATACAACCTCGTTCCTGGACGCACCGACTGAACGCTCGTGGTGCGCGGTTTTCATGTGAAGTGGCAACGGTATGTTGGTGACTTGTTACTTCCGGATGTAATGCTCTTTTCTGATCTTTTCCTGAAGCTTCATGATGCCGTTCATCAGGGCTTCGGGCCGCGGGGGGCAACCCGGGATGTAGACGTCCACGGGGACGATGTTATCCACGCCCTGCACGACGCTGTAGGTATTGAAGATCCCGCCGGAGCCGGCGCAGCTGCCCATGGCGATGACATACCGCGGTTCGGGCATCTGATCGTACACGCGGCGCACGATGGGCGCCATCTTCTTCGACAGCGTACCGGCGACGAGCAGCAGATCGGACTGCCGCGGCGAAGGACGCGGCACAGTGCCGAAACGGTCGAAATCATGCTGAGGCGCGGAATAATACTGGATCATTTCAATGGCGCAGCAGGCGAGGCCGAACGTCATCGGCCAGATGGAGCAGGACCGGCAATAGTTCAAAAAACCGTCCAGCGTGGTCGAGATATACCCTTCTTCAAACAGATTCTGGATTACTCCCATTCGAGGGCCCCTTTCTTCCATGCATAGATGTACCCCACGAGCAGGATGGCGATGAAGATCACCATCTCCACAAAGCCGTAGAGGCCGATCTGGTTGTACGCGACGGCCCAGGGATAGAGGAAAACGGCTTCAATATCGAAGATGAGGAACAGCATGGCGATGATGTAATAACGGATGGAAAACTTCTGATGGGCGTCCATGAAGGGGGTGATGCCGGACTCGTAGGTGATCAGTTTTTCGGGATAGGGGTTCCTCGGCCGGAGAATCCAGCTCGACAACCAGCATCCCTACGCCGACCACGGCGCCGAGCAGCAGAAAAACCACCACCGGCAGAAAGTGTTCCGGAAGATAGGTACTTGGTGTCATACGCTTCTCCCTCTCTGTGAGGACTATAAGTATTAAATTTTAAATTAGCAAAACTTCTGAAAACCTGTGCATATTAAATAAACCGTCATCTGTTTGTCAATAAAAAAAAATTATAACAGCCATAACTTTGGCGGGAGTAAACCCCGGAAAAAAACAGTTGACGCGCTTGAGTTCGCCCGGCCGATGAAGTACAATGGCGTGGACGACGGAGGAAACCATGGACCCCTATTCCAAAGAGCAGCTTCTGTCCTTCTACAATTTCCATCTGAAGAAATTCGGCGACCGGCCCGAGGCCCTGCGCTGGACGCCGCAGGGCCAGCTCAGACGGTATCACATGCTCGCCGACATCGCGTCCGCCGTCGGAGCTCAACAACAGCACGGTCCTCGATTACGGCTGCGGGACCGGTGATTTTTACCGGTTCTTAAAACGGCGGGGCATCAACGTGAAATATACCGGGGTCGACATCAACGAGAACTTCATCAGCCTGGCGAAGAAGAAATATCCGGAGTGCTCTTTCCGGGTGATGAGCGCCGACGACGATGAGCTTGGAGGGGTTCTATGACTATATCTTCATCTGCGGGGTCTTCAACCTGCGGGTCCCGGGCGTCGAGGACGATATGAAGAACGCCCTCGTCACGCTCTTCAAACATTGCAACAAGGGGCTCGCCCTGAACGCCCTGTCATCGCATACGCCGATCAAGGACCCCGAACTCCACTTCACCTCTCCCGAGGAAATGGTGAAATTTTCCCTCGAAAACCTTTCGCCTTCCGTGGCCCTCCGGCATGACCGGATCCCGAACGACTTTACGCTCTTCGTCTATACTTCACACCGCGAGATTGAACTCTAGTCGGGGTTGCACATTTTTGACTTTCCCGACTTCTTCAACTGATCCGCGACTCAAAAATATACTTTGAGATTGAATCCGAGCAGGAAATAGTTAAATCCCGCAGTAGTGCCGCCAGCGTAATTGCCGCCTTCTCCGGTTACTTCAAAAGATGTGCATTTTTTCATAGTCCAGCCTGCAGCGGCATTGACGCCAAAAAAACCATGGCTGTTATATTCGCCATTCCGATGGAACGACTGCAGCCCGAAGTAAGGATCCAGGCTGGCGTGCAATCCGCCCTCCGCCTTGGAAAGGGAAACGAAGATCAGATGTGAGGTGAAGTATTGGGGATCGAAATACCCGCCATTGCTCTGACGCTCGAAGCTCAGGTAACGAAACCGATAACCTGCGGCTATGCGGGGAGAGGGTATAATGGCCTGCCTGACGCCTACCTGTATATCGTCGGCGTGGTTACTGTCGGAGTAGGACGCATGGCTGTAGTTTTCGGAGAGAGACGTCCGCTGGGTCAAGTTCTGCACGAGTGAGAGCGCCTCGGCGGTCCGCACGATTTTATTTTCGATGATCTGAGCCGTGTCCGTCATCAGATCCCGCGAAAGGGATACCCCGACCGATCCCCATGCGGCTTGTTTATCGGCCCGAGCTGATCCGACAGCAATATTCCCCTCACCCGGTCGGCTGACGCCCAAGGTCGCGCCCGCGCCGATGGTGTTCCAGCGTTCGTTTGCCGAGATGAGCAGCTCCTGTGCAGTGATGCGACGGGTCAGATCCCTCGCATCGAACAACCGGTAGCTGATCTCCGCCTCACTTTTTCCTGCGCGGAAGCCGTGGGTCAGGGTGTATCGATTTACAATGTTATGATCGGAGTCGTGATAATAACCGTACTGGAGGAGAGGTTGGAACGTCTTCACGCTGCAAAAGGCATCATCCAGTTTTTTTAATTCCTTCTCTTGGTAAGGATATTGCGGTTTCAGCGGCTTTGCGCTCTCCTCGGCGTTCTTACGGTCTCCGACGGATATGTATGCATTGGCAAGGCCGATCCGGACGTCGAAGTTCTCTCCCTGGGCAAGCGCCCTCTCGTAGACCGGGATCGATGCCCTGGCGTCCCCGCGCCACCGAAGCACGTTCGCCTTGACCAAGAGCGCTTCCTGGTCTTCCGGATGGTCACGCAGGACCAGGTCGGCCTCAGCCTCGGCCTCGGAAAGCTTGTCCGACCACGACAGAACCTTGGCCAGGTGGACGCGGGCCTCCCGGTTCATGGGATCTTCTGTTAGGATTGCCCGGAGGATATGGATTGCGTCATCCAGGCGGTCGGCCCACGAGACCGCGATGGCCATCTTGAGGCGTTCCGAGGCATTGAACGCCTCGGGATCGATTTCGAGCGCCTTCACGTATTCTTCAGCAGCCTGCTTGTAGTTTTCCTGCGATGCATACTGGTCTCCCCGCTCCTTTCGCACCAGCGCCTCCGATCGGGCATCTCCGGGCGACGTGGTTGCCTGGGAAGAGAGTTCCACCGATTCCGCGTCCCTGCCCTCCCCGGTCGATTCAGCCAGGATCGGAGAAGCGCAAACACCAAACAGAAGTACGATCATCAGAAGGCCACGCACAATCATAGTCGCCTCTCAAGGATTTTCCTGACGAGGGGAAGGGGGGCATTGTTGTCAATGGTGAAACGCGGGATATCTGCGCGGCTTCCATCAGTCATGAAATAGCGGTGATTCGAGCTAAGTATGTAGCGAAATCCGGCCCGCTTTGCTATCTCGATGCTCTCACCGTCATACCTCCCGTAAGGCCACGCAAGTATCCTCACTGGACGTCCCAGTTCCTCTGTATAAACTTCTTGAAAACGGGCAAGATCTTCCGGCAGTTTTTCATTAACGGCCGCGATTGCATCTGCCCGGGACAGATTTCCATACCAGGCATGTAGATTGAAAGTGTGGCAGCCGATTTCGACGATACCGCTCTTGACGAGATACCTGCATTCATCCCAGCTCAGGCGCGGATCATCGCCGCTTATGAACCCCCCCATGTATCTTCCGATGACGTTGATCGTCGATTTAAACCCGTATTCCGTAAAAAGTGGGAACGCATAGTCCATAAACGAGACGAATCCGTCGTCGAACGTTATGATCACTGCCCGCTTCAGGCTCTCTGCGTCGAGCGAGTCAATCTCTTCGAACGCGACTGCACGGTATCCGTTGCCATAGAGCCACTCCATTTGGGCCGCGAAAAGCGACGGCGACACGGTTTCCTCTTCACGTTGTTGATATGAGATGTCGTGGTACATAAACACCGGGATGTTCGCCGCGGTCGCTGTCGCATATTGGGAAAATGAAAGTGACGCCACGGCGGCGCCGCTCAGTTTCAAAAATGCTCTTCGTGTCAAGCTCATTGGTCCTCCGGAATCGATCGAAGGACCTTTTGGTAACTGTAATAGCTCTCCTTCAGATAGGTATGATAGACCGGCGTGTCCCAACCGTCCCATGAATAGGTCTTGATACGCGCCGCGGTAAGCTCCGTCGGAAGACTGCATGTATGATTTGACGGCCCGCCGGTCTTCCGGGCGGCAATGCCGTCATCTTCCGGCCTGTAGGAAACCGCGAGGAGGCGTATTCCGTTCGTCGTCCTCGTCTTGTCGTCCTTGTCCCTCCAAAGGACTGTCTTCGAACTGGGGTCGGTAATATTCATGAGCCCCCACGGGATACGGAGCTCAATCGATGAGCCCACATAAAAAAAATCCGCAAGAGAATGATAATCGGGATGGCGCGTGTCAAGACTGCCGAATCTCAGTCGGCTCATCGTGGACACATGGGAGGGGAAAAACCTTTTACCGTCCTTGCTGATCCTCCGAAAGTTCGTGAGTGACTGCATCATTGCCCAGGCGCCCTGGTCTGAGGACTCCGGCCGTATCACTCGCGGATTGTCATTCAGGTATTTATCATAAGAGCCGGAGACCAGGATTCTACTGCGGTTTTTCCCTGCAAGGTGAATCACAAACGTAAGCCCGATCGGGCTCAGGAGGTTCGTCCCGAAGGGAAGCAGCCGTTCGCCGGCGTCGGTCGGACACGTAGCGAGACCGACTAGATAGTGTGCCTTGGTAAAATCCAGCGTACCCCGGGTTTGGAGAAATATATAGAGAAAGCCCTCGTCATGCTGGACCGCAAGCCGAAGCAACTCCCGTGCATCGTCAGCGCCATCGTGGAACAGAAAGGCGGGAGCGGCATCATGCGCCTCATAAATAACCTGCGCATTTTGCCAGTCTTCTTTGTGCCCCGCAAGGCGAACCTTTTTCCCGGGATAGGAGGGGTAAGCCGCAAGGAGGCCGTAATTCTCTTCCGGGTCCTGAAAGTTAAACCAAAAGGGTTTTCTCTCAGCGGGCAGCTCATACCGCTGAAAATTCCAGTTCTTCTTAAACCATTCATCACACCAACTGAAGAGGATCCCGCCGCACATTCCGGCTTCGCGGATTGATTGCATGAGAAGCCCGTTGATCTCCCCCTGTTTCCTCTCCGTATGGCCGCCGTGATTCCACCCGTCCCGTTGCCAGTGCGCGCTCTCCCTGCTTGTGGGCACGCCGAACTCGGCTATGAGAATTGGCTGCGTGCCATGGTGGTTTTTCAAGGCCTGGAGATACGCGCGATAGGGATTGTCCTCTTTCTCATAGTCGTTATTCATGAAATCCGGATAATAGGGATAGACATGATAGACGGCAAAAAAACCGTTCCCCTTCTTCGAAATAATCTTTGCCACGTCCAATACTTCGCTGTCTTCATTGTTATTGCACACTGTGTTGCCGACCGCCACGCCCTGAAGCTTTGATTCCACTTCAATGGTGGATTCGCTCGGGTGTGTCAGCGGATCGAGGGTAGGCCAGTTGACCGCAGCGACCGGATGCGACACATGATAGTGCTTGTCCTCGTATTGTTGGAGAAAATCGCATACTTCGGCGATCCAAACTTCGAAGGGGTTGCCGTTCCGGATTTGGAGAAACTGGCCGTAATAATCGCCAGATTTTTCTCGATTCATTTCATTGTATTCCTTGACCGCACAGGCCTCCCACTCCCTCCCTACGATGAATCCGGCAAGCAAGGGCGAAACGTCGTATTCATATGTCCCGTGTGCGTGCCCCGGTTGTTCCGGAAGAGTTGTGTTGCCATAAATCACGTCCACGGCGTTCTTAATTTCGTTCTGCAACCCTTCCATAAAGCGGTCGTCATGGAAGTCGCTTCCCTCCGGGAGCTCAGTCCATATCTCCTGGAAGAGATAAAGCCTCTTCCCTGCGCTGTTGAACTGGTAGAGCGCCTCATAGAAATCCGGCGGGAATATGGTATAAACCCTGATTGCATTTGCGCCGAGGTCTGCTATCTGGCCGAACCATTTGAGGAAGGTCCCCTTTTTTACTGCATACTCGCCCGGGAAATATCCCGGAAGGCCGAGACCGATGTTCACGCCCTTGACGAAGAACTTCTTCCACGAACCGTCGTGGATCTCCAGATGGTCCTTAAGGGCCCGAAACCGGGATTTCCTTTTCTGCGCCGGTCTCTTTTTGTTAACGGAGCGCTCGATGCGACCTATATATTCCTTTGATGAAGCATGATCGCTCTTCATGTCCAGCGCCTGGTAAAAGGCCCACCGTGCAGTGGGAAGATCGCCGAGATGATAATAGGCGAGTCCAAGCCCGAAGAATGCGTCAGTTTCTTTGCGGATTTCCAGAGCGCGTTTGAAAATATTCACTGCTTCCTGATAATCCTGCTTTTTAATTGCCAGGAGGCCCAAATCCACATAATTCATACCGCACGTTCCTTTGCCGGGCCTTTGCCACCCTTGAACTGAACATGTTCCCACGTCTTTTTTCCAAAAAGAAACTGGATGAGCGCCCAGAACCTCCAGATGGAATTGATCTGTCGGTATCCGAAGTTTTCGTACACTCCATAGAGAAGAAGCTTGAACAGGTGCCCCCACTTCGGATACCGCCTGAACGTCAGTTCTTCGAGAAAGATGCCGGCAGTCGAAAGAAACACCCCGTAAAATATCGCCAGGGTTAGGAAGAGCAGGAGAAAATGCAGGCTTAAAATCCCGATCGCATAGGAAATAACGATGAAAATGTACCCCAGGACTTCTACGGCCGGCCCCAGGATCTCGAACAAGATATAGTAGGGGACAACCGCCATGCCGATCCATCCGTATCGGGGGTTCAGGATCATCTCCTTGTTGTCGAAGATGCTCTGGATCAGCCCCAGATGCCACCGCCTCCGCTGCCTGCCGAGCATGGTGATACTGTCCGGCGCCTCCGTCCAGCAGATGGGATCGGAAACGAACTTGATGCGGTACGGTTTATTTTGTTTCCGCATATGACGGTGCAGGCGGACGATCATTTCCATGTCTTCCGATACGTTTCCGACCTTGAAGCCGCCTGCATCCACGACCGTGGCCTTATGAAAGAGAGAAAAGGTGCCGGAGAGGATCAGCAAAGCGTTCAGGGTGTCCCATCCCACCCGTCCAAAGAGAAAGCCCCGGATGTACTCCACGATCTGGAACATGACGAGCGGTTCTTTGGGGAGATCGATTTCCCGGATCGTTATTTCGTCCTCGAGGCGGACGCCGTTGATCACGCGCACCACGCCGCCGCTGGCGATCACGGGGATGCGGCTCTCCAAGAGGGGGGTCATGAGCCTGAGAAGGGCGTCTTCTTCAAGCAGCGAATCCGCATCGACCGAGCAGAAATACGGCGAGCGGGAAGTGTTTATCCCGCAGTTCAGGGCATCGGACTTGCCGCCGCGCTCCTTGTCGATGACCAGAAGGTTAGGCGTTTCCATGTTGAAGTAAAACCCCTTGAGGGGTTTCGTCTTGAGAAACGTCCGGTAGACGCGGTCGATCTTCCGCAGCCGGTAAGCGTTGATCACTGTCTGCAGCGTGGCGTCGCTTGAACCGTCATTGATGACGATTACTTCGAAAAAAGGGTAGTCGGCGGCGAGGGCGGACCGAATGCTCCGGAGGACGACCTTTTCCTCATTATGCACGGGTATGAGGATCGTGATGGGAGGCGTTTCGGGGGAAGCGTGAAACTCCTTGCGCGCGGAATACTTCAGGCGGCGGATATGACCGAAAACCTTGAAAAGGGCGAGCATCAGGAGCACTGAGTAAACGGCATTCACGGCGCCAAAATAGAACACAACGAAAAAATTGAACCAGAGGATAAGCGCCGTGAGGAAACTCATCATGTGAGCGACTCCAGACTCATCATCCCCCCCATGACCTGCTGCATGCTCTCGATGCCGCACCGGTCCTGATACGCCTCAAGCGTGGTCGAAAAACCGCGGGAACACATCAGCTCCAGCACCTGCTGTGATTTTTTTTGAAGCCCGGCGTCGTTTCCTGTGAGGTTTTCGATCAGCCGAGCCGAAAATCCCGTTTTTTCGATCTCTTCGCATACGCTGTCTTTCGCATAATCGTCCGCGCCGGTGAGAACTTCAAGAATCGTGTCGAGCGAGCATTCCCCAAGCTTGATCACGGCCTGGGCCGCTTCGTTCCGAACCTGCCAATTCTTGTCAAAAATGAGTTTTCCGATGGGGCCGGCCGCCTCCCCGCACTGCAGCACCCCGGCCGATCGTATTGCCTGGAGCCTGACAAACCAGACCGGGTCCTGAAGCAGGGGAAAGATCAACCCCGAGAGATGGGGCGCCGCCTGAATATTCTCGGCGCGTCCCAGCACCTTGAGGGCCTTGCTCCTTACCTCGGCATTCGCGCTCGAAAGATGTTTGACGGCCAGGTCCACGGATCGTGAATCAGCAGGCAATCGTGAAAGAATCTCCAGAATGCTCGAGGCCATCGGCGAGATCATTCCCTCCCTCTTTCCGCTCGACGAGATAAGGGACCGCGTCGGCGCCGAACGCAAGGAGGGCCGTGTGCATGGTCTTTCGTGCGACAACCGAACCGCCCAGCAGCGCGGGAAGCCGCTCGGCTATGGCCTGCAATGACTCCGCACCGCCTATTTTACTCAGTGTCCGCACGGTGACGGAAACGATCTCCGGGTTCTCCGCGTCCAAAAGGCCGATGAGTCTGGGGACCGACGCGCTGCTTTTCATTTTCCCCAGCTTGTCGATGCTGAGCGACCGTGCATGAACATTCCCGCTCGCCAGTCGCTCTTCATAATAGGAAATATACCCGAGGCGAGCGAAGAGTTCTTTCGTCACATCCTGATAGCGGTCCCTGTCGATCAACCTCAGGAGAACGTCCTCGACGGCCTGCCATTCGTTCGATGCTGGACGGGCTGCGCACTCGTTCTCCACTCTCGCCGTGTCTACCCGCTTCGAGCGCCTCGCGAATGATAGCGCCGTAATGCTCCCTCAGCCGGTCGAGTTCCCGATATTTCCGTTCATTGACTCCCCTGCGGATGATACTTGCGAGAAACAGGATAATAATCAGCAACAACAGTGTTACGATCGTCGCTATGATTATCGCTATGATTACCGTGTCGCGCATTTCTTTCCTCAGGTTATGACGCCGCAGACGCCGTCAGCCGGGAATTTTACCACAGCGGGGGGTTGAGCGTCCAGAGGTTTCTCCGTTTTAGCCTCAATCCGGAGTTTGCCTTCGGCAGACTCCGAAAAGACACCGTTTTGTTGAAAATCTGACATTTCCCCGCCCGTGTTGAACCTTACGATCCTTCCCGCGATGCAGTGAATACCGATAAACATTATTACTGGTATAATTGTAACAAATTTGTTTATGAAAGTCAATAAAATACTGTCAGGTACGTGCATTGCGAAGGAAGCGGCAGTTCACTACCGGATTTGACCTCCATTAGTAGGTGCATTCCCAAAGAAGTTTCTGACTACTCGTCATGTCGGATCAAACGCCATACACATACTTTGGTCCTATTGACTACATTGATTTTTTTGATATTTTTTAACTAGCATGGTGAATAATTGAATCCCCGTCATCTGAGCCCATTCTGAGCGCTCAACCTCGGGAAAGGAGGCTTCTATGTATTTCCCTATGCGGTTCAATCTCGTCCGGTCTTTGATTGCAGCGCTTTCGTTGTGCCTGGTATCCGGCCTCGCCAATGCCGGTCCGAAGGCCTATGTGGGGAACTTCAAGGATAATACGGTGAGCGTGATCGATACGTCCACGAGCACGGTCGTCGCAACCATACCGATCGCCGCAGGGCCGCATGGCATGGTCATTACTCCGGACGGCCGCCGGCTTTTCGCGAGCAGCGACGGATCCTCGACAATCAGCGTCATTGACACTCTTGTTGATCGCGTTACGGGCACAGTTGAAGTCGGAAAATCTCCGCACGGCCTCGCACTCGTGCCCGGCAAGGACCTGCTGCTGGTCGCTGTCAACGGCGAAGACAAAATCGCTTTTGTTGACACCGCGAAACTGGCCGTCGTCGCCACCGTGGGCGTCGGGAAGCCGCATACCATAGGAGTCAGCCCCGATGGCAAGGCCGCTTATGTATCGTCTCAGGTCCCGGGTCGATTCGCCGTGGCAATCATCGACCTCGCGACGCGTACCGTCCTGCGAACGATCCCGCTCGATAAAACGCCCCGCGATCTGGAATACTCCTTTGACGGCAAGGTCTATTTCACCGAGGCCGGCGCCAATGCGGTCCAGGTGCTCGATCCCGCGTCCGATAAGATCGTGGCGGAGATCCCTACCGGGGTCTCTCCTCACTATGTTAACCACCCCCGCAACACGATGTTCGGCATGGCGATCGTTCAGGGACCCGGCGAACTTTTTCTGTTCGACCCGAAGACCAATAAACCGGTGCGCAGCATCAAGGTGGGCGATCAGCCGCACTGGCTGGCCGTGTCCGGCGACGGCAAGACCGCCTATGTAACGAACGAAGGCTCAAATACCCTGTCAATCGTGGACATTGCAAGCGGTAAGACCGTCACGATCGCCGTCGGCAATCAGCCGCGCAAGGTCGTCGTGCAGACGTCGGCCGCCGGCGCGACGGTATCGATCGTTAATTTCGCTTTCCTGCCGCAGGTTGTCACCGTCGCCCCGGGCGACAGCGTCCTGTGGTACAATCAAGATGGCGGCCCGCACGCGGTCGCGTTCAAAGACGGCTCTGAAGGTTCCGATACGCTCTTTCCCGGCAAGACGTACAGCCGCACGTTCGATCGGCCGGGAACTTATAATTATTTCTGCTCGATTCATGCGTATATGACCGGCCGCGTTGAGGTCCGGAAGCAGTAGGGTCCGCGGGAGGTATGCATTATTTTGCTGGCAATTTCCTGTCCTTCAATGGTCATCGCCTGGTTCAAGCTGCACCAGCGGAACCTCGGGCCTTTGCTCGACGCCGGTGGATGGGCTGTCAACGCGCGCGCAAAGATCAACATCCCCTTCGGCGCCCAACTCACCTCGTCAGCGCGTATTCCCGAGAATGCGGAACGCTCGCTCCTGGACCCTTTCAAGGAAAAGAAAGGGATGTCCCGGTTCATCACGGCGGCTGTGGCCGTTGCCGTCATTCTTGCCGTACTCTATTGGTACTTGCGCGGCCGGTGAGTTGCTTCCGAATTAAGAACCCATATTCCCGATAGAGACGCTCGGGAATGACCATTAGGCAAATATGGGGACGGACAACAAGATCGTTATCTTTCCCCATAACTGATGCCGGCGCCGCGCAGAAATTTCCTGTTGCTATTCCCCCGGGGACTTACTATAATCCGCGCATGACGACGAAAAAGCATGCCGTCCTCACCGGTCTTGACCTCGTTGAAAAGCTCTGGCCCAGGGACCTCAAAGGCGCCCGCGTCGGGCTCGTGGCCCACCCCGCCTCGGTCAACAGCATGTTCGAACACGCGGTCAACATTTTCCGTTGGTCGAAAAAATTCCGGCTGACGGCAATTTTCGGACCCCAGCACGGCATCCAGGGTCAGACCCAGGACAATATGGTCGAGTGGGATGGCTTCCGCGACCCCGCCTCCGGCCTTCCCGTATACAGCCTCTACGGCAAGGTGCGCAAACCGACCCATTCCATGCTGGAGCATTGCGACGTGGCTCGCCATCGACCTGCAGGACGTGGGCAGCAGGTACTACACCTTCATCTGGACCATGGACCACTGCATGCAGGCCTGTCAAGAGGCGGGCAAGGCCGTCATCGTCCTCGACCGGCCGAATCCCCTTGGCGGACGACTTGTCGAGGGGCCGGTGCTCGACCCGGGCTACGCGTCCTTTGTCGGACTCAAGCCCCTGCCCGTTCGCCACGGGATGACCATCGCCGAGATCGGGAATTATCTTCATAAAACTTTTTATCCGGACCTGGATTTCCGCGTCATGCCCATGCAGGGATGGAAACGCGCCATGTGGTTCGACGACACGAAGCTTCCCTGGATCATACCCTCGCCCAACATGCCGACCCTCGACACGGCGCTGGTCTATCCCGGCATGTGCCTGTTCGAAGGGACGAACATCTCGGAAGGCCGCGGCACGACCAGGCCGTTCGAGATCTTCGGCGCGCCGTTCATCCATGCCGAGACGGTCGTTAGTGTGCTGAGAGAATTCAGGCTGCCCGGCGTCTCGTTCCGGCCGCATTCATTCCAGCCCACGTTCCAAAAACATGCCGGCCTTTTGTGCGGCGGCGCCCAGATCCATGTGACCGACCGCGAGAAGTTCAAGCCCTTCAAGACCGGCGTGGCGATCCTGAAGGCGATCCACAATACCTATCCCGCGCGACTTCAAATGGAAGGAGCCGCCCTACGAGTATGAGGAGGTCAAAATCCCCATCGACATTCTTGCCGGCACCGACCGCCTGCGAAAGGACATCGAAGCATGGAAAGATCTCGATGAGATGGAGACGTGGTGGAAGGAAGAGGCGAAGGCGTTCGAGAAAATGAGGAAGAAGTTCTTGATATATGAGTAGCCGGTATTTTTGGACGCAGATGCACGCAGATGAACGCGGATAAGATCCTGAATTTAGGAGAGGCATCAGATGCTCTTGCAGCGGATTCCTTTCTTTCTTCGTCTGAAATCTGCGTTCCTCCGCGAAAATCTTCGTCCAAATTTCCTAGCGGTCTCCTCCGCGGTATAATACATCTATGTCTCAATTTCCGATAACCATATTTCTCCCCGCCGCCGGTCTCGGCGAGCGGCTCAGGCCGATCACGAACCACCTGCCCAAGCCGCTGCTCCCGATCCTCGGCAGGCCGCTGATCGACATCATCCTCGGAAGGATTACCGCGGTCTGTTCCGGCAGGATCGGGATCAACCTCCATTACAAGCCTGAGATGATCCGTGACTGGGCCGGGCGGTCTCCCTACGCTGACCGCATGACGTTCTTCCCCGAAGACCCGATACTCGGCACGGGCGGCGCGCTCAAGAACGCGGAGGCCTTTCTTTCAAGCGGCCCGTTTCTCGTCCATAACGCGGACATCCTGCTCGACATCGATTTCACCAGGCTGATCGAGACCCATCTCTCATCCGGCAATATCGCCACCCTTGCCACCCACCGGCACCCGAAGCTCTCCAATGTCGTCCTTGACGAAAACGATCTGGTGATCGACGTGGAAAATCCCGGCGACTCCCGGCCTGACCCGGGCAGGATCGCCAACAAAGTCGCTTATACCGGCATCGCCGTGTACTCGCCGGAAATTCTGCAATTCCTGCCAACCGGCGTGTCGCACGTGACCGTGGCCTGGATCGATGCGGCAAAAGCGGGACACCGGGTGCAGGCCCTCGATTTCACCGGCGCCTATTGGAGCGACATCGGCACGCCCGCCTCGTATGCCGCAAGCGTGCTCGATGCCCTTCGGGAGAGCGGGGAGACCGTCTACCTGTCCCCTGACGCGAGGTGCGGGAAGATCGGCATGGACGGCTACGTGGTCCTCGAAGCAGGAAGCGAGGTACAGGGACAAGGCGAGGCCCCGAAACTGCATCGTCATGCCGGGGGCCTCGGTCTCCGGCAGGCACGAAAACAGCATCATCGGACCGGACTATGTGATCGAGCTCGATGAAACGGAGATGCAGCCGTCCCTCCACGCGCGGGAGCAGAAGAAAGTCGACCTTTCGGACCCGCTCTTTACGTTCTTCTTCGGCACGGCGGGGCTGCCGGAGCGGACCGACCGAGGAGATCCAGGCGGATGCGGTCCTCATCGGCCTCGGCGGATCGGACCGCCGCTACTTCCGCGTGCGGAACGGAGGGAAGACGGCGGTGCTCATGGAGTGCAAGCAGGAAGACCCCGATTACGAGCGGCATCTCGTCTATACGCGGTTTTTTGAGGCCCACTCCGTGCCCGTTCCCGGCATCATCGATACGGACGATCTCGGCCGCTGCGCCCTCTTCGAGGACCTGGGCGACACCAGCCTCTACTCCTACCTGAAGCTTCCGCACGATACCGAACACATCGAGGACATCTACCAGAGCGTTCTCGATATCCTGGTGAAGCTGCACTCGCGCGTCACCCTGCACGTCGATGAATGCCCGGCCCTCAAGGCGCGGGTCTTCGATTATGAATATCTGCGGTGGGAGACCGGGTATTTTCTTGAACGGTTCGTTGTCGGGTTGAAGGAGAAGGCGTTGCCCGATGGGTCCGCGCTGAATGACGAGTTTCACCGTCTTGCACAAACGGTGGATGCCTCTCCGAAGGGCGTGATCCACCGCGACTTCCAGTGCCAGAACATCATAATAACGGCAGGCGGCATCCCGCGTCTCATCGACTTCCAGGGCGCGCGCATGGCGCCGCCCGCTTATGATGTCGCCTCCATCCTCTGGGACCCCTACTGCCGGCTCGCCGGCGATTTGCGCGATAGGCTGATGGGTTACTATGTCGGAGAAATGCGCAAAGCAGGAAGGGTTCAAAGAGCGGGAATTCCTGGACAGCCTCATCCCCTGCCGGCTCCAGCGCCATATGCAGGCCCTGGGAGCCTACGGGTTCCTGTCGAAGGTGAAGGGCAAAAAGTATTTTCTTAAGCACGTCCCCGAGGCGTTACGCCTGCTCAGGGAAGAGACAGAAGCGGTAAAGAGCGAGTATCCCGAGCTGTACAGGCTGGTGAAAAGCCTGTCCTAGCGCTTTAAAAGGGCCTCAACCATTGATTGAATCCTGGAGTGAGCGAAATCCCGCAGACCCGGCCCTCTTGCCTCTCGGCGACCCGTCTATTTCAGAAAGTCTTCGAATATATGTTTCCCGTGCTCCAATACCTGGGAAAGCAAGTACATTTCTCCCTTTGCGTAGGCGGGATTTTTCTCTCTCCATTTTTCCAGATGTTCACGGGAACAAAAGAAGTTCATAAAAGGGCAAAAGGTCTTCGCCGTACATCCGCATTGTTCTCTCTTGCTGACGAATTCCACCACGCCTTCCGGAACAGAGGAGGCGACCCTGCCGTCCTTTACGTCGATTCTCATTTCACCTTCGCATTCAGGACACCGGGAACGGACGGTAATATTCTCATGGAGCATGAAATGGATGCCCAAAGCATCTGTAGCGCAGAGGGAATAGACCTCATGGCCGTCACGAAAAACAACTTTATGGCGCGTCGCTTTCGCGGAAAAGGGATATGCCGAGATGATTTCATTCCCCTCTTGGGTAAGAATGTCCGCTCGGTGAAGTTTTTGAACGATTTGGCGGGCCGATTCGAGGGATGGCAGCCTCATTGCCTCCGTAATTGCCTTATCGGACGGGGGCTTGCCGGTCCTGGCAAAGTCTCTCAAAATATATTTTCGTACTTCGTCCTCCAGGGGACTTAATTGTGCTTCCGATATTCTTCCTTTTACCGTATCGCCGATTTGGTCCATGAGGCTTTTCAGAAAGGTTGCCTCTTCACCCGGTATATTCTTCAAATGTCCACTCCGGGCTCCGATCGCTTCCCTCAGCGTTTCCACCGAGGGAACATTTGCGAGTCTTCCTGACTCGTCCTTAAACATTCTTCAGGAAAATCCAACCGTGCCCTGCGGCTGCAGCTCTTTTCCATCAATAAAAACCGACGGCGACCCGCTGAGTTTCAGTTTTATTGCCTCGTCGTCATCAATCCGGTGAAAGCCGACTTCGGCATAAACCTTTTCCGCTTCCACTGCGCGGGCGATGTTTTCCTTTAGCGCTTCCTCGGAACCGCACCCCTGTGATATATAGCAGTCGATCTTCACGATTTGTCTCCTTGACGTTTTTCACCCTCAAGCACCCACAACCTGCGGGATCCTGATGTATGGCCCCCTGCCCGAGTCAAGGTCGCCGAGATGCCTTACCCTTCTTCCTGTCTTTTCCACTTCAGCAAAGAATATATGACGATCCAGGTGAAGGTCCTGAACATCATCGCGAAGATGCTCCTGTGGGCCACGGTCTGACCTAATTGGTACAGGGCGACCAGGCCGGCGAAGACGACGGCATGGAGGACGAGTATGTTGAGAGCGAGGGTGCGGCTCCAATAACGCTTGATCCACATGCCGATTCCGGCAGCGACGGAAACAAATCCCAGGGCCACATTGTACCAGACGAGCCAGGTCAGTACCGGGAAATCGGGGACCGTCACGCCGAGGAGGACGGCGCCCCCTTCCCTGATCGAGAGCAGCCCGATTACGATCGCGAGAATCGACGCGACCCGATCCCTCTTCCGCTGGGTTATTGCTGTTTCCGCCGGAGGGGGGACTTTTTTAAACGACGCTTTTTTTTTCGACATAGACTCTCTCCCGAAAACCCTCACCAACAAACCTCTACACCACATCTCACGCCTTAAGCGCCTTTTCGACAGCAGCTATCTGCTCGTTGAATAGTTTGCACTCCTCTTCATATTCCGCCGTCAGGTTCTGGGCCTTCTCCGCGCCGATGTGGACCGACGTCTTCCCGAAGGTGAAGGCGTGCATGTCCTCCAGGTCGCAGAGGTTGTCCTTGAGCCGCTTGAGCTCGGCCTTGAGTTCGTCGATCGACATGTTTTCTATGTTCTTTCCCATTATCCGCTTCCTTTATCCGTGCACATAAGCCTGTCCTGGAATGTTTCAATTGAGGATGCAAACCCGTGGCTGAATTCTTTTACAGGAACGTCTTCAAATAGTCAAGCGCCTCCTGCCGGTCCTTGAGCAGCCCCTCCGCCTGGCGTTCCTTGATCTCCTCCAGGATCTCGCGGAACCGCGGTCCCGGGGCGAGACCGAGCCTGATAAGGTCGTTGCCGTTTACGAGCGGCCGGGCCTCGGCCTTCAGGAACTTCGTGTAATAGTACTCGAGCACCTGCGCCATCGGCCTTTCCGTGTCCGTGAATTTTTCCTTCGGCATGATCTCGTACGTCGCGCGCGCGTCCGCCTGCGACATGATCAGGCTTTCGGGGAGGGCGTCGCCGAGGTCGCGGCAGTAGCGGTACAGGGCGTTCCTGCTCGGACCGCCGGGAGCGGACAGATTGAAGAGTCTCATGTGATACTTGATGGTCTTGGTGACGAGCGCCTCGGTATTTCGTGAAAGCCGGAGCCGCCTGCATAAAAAAACCGCCTTGTCCGCCCCCAGGTTGTCGTGGCCGTGAAAGCGGACGTGGCCGTCCGTTTCGGTAAAGGTATCCGGCTTTGCCATATCATGGAGAAGGCAGGCAAAGCGGAGCGCCGCCTTTCTGGGGATCCCGTGCTCGATCTGCCCGTTGAGGTGGTCCGCAACCGCTGCGGCGTGTGCCGGGGAAAGCGACAAGAGATCGTCCAGTATGCCGTCCACGTAGCCCACGGTCTTGATCGCATGGGTGAGGACGTCGTGGGAGCGGTACATGCCGGGAGTGAACCCGCGCAGCGGCTCAAGCTCGGGCAGGAGGGGCGTAAGGAGGCCGAGAGAATCCAGAAGCAAAAGATGCTCGTCCGCATTTCGCTCGGACAAAATCAGAAAGAGCTCGTCCCGCACCCTTTCGGGCGCCGGCTTGATGATCTCCTTCGCCCTTCGTCGTATGTGATCCGAGGTCGCGGCCTCTACCTTGAAGCCGAGTGTCGTTGCGAGGCGAACGGCTCGCAGAAGGCGCAACGGGTCTTCGTCCAGTGCCTCGGGTCGGACAACCCGGATCAGCATGTTTCTGACGTCCGACCTCCCGTTGAACGGATCAACCAGACCATCGACGGCTTGTCGAACGACGAACTCCCGCAGATCGAGCGCCATGGCGTTGACGGTAAAATCTCTCCGGCCGAGGTCGGCGGGAAGGTCGGGCCCCTCGAAATTCGAAAAATCAAATTGCAGGACATCATTGCCCTCCTGCTTTACGACGCGGCTTATCCTTCGCTCTTCATCGAGAAAAAAGAAACTCCCCCCGATCGAGTTTGCGAAAGCGCGAGCCGTCTCGTCCGAGCCGGATGGCATCAGGAGGTCGATGTCCTTGAGGTCCCTGCTGCCGGCCAGGAGGTCGCGGACCGATCCGCCGACGAGATGGATTTGTAGAGGAGTAAGTGACGCAAGCTGCGACAGGTATTTTATAAAAAGAGGCTTCATGGCTTATATTAACGATATATCCATCAAACGTCAATGTCTACGGCTGCGTCCCTAACCCGCCTTCGTGTCTGTACATGGGGATCTGGTTCTTCATATCGTCTTTAAAAAAAACATCCCGCAGTCACCTCTTTAGAGATGACTGCGGGATGAACAAACAGGCTGATGTTCTCTCTATGCGGCCTTCTTCAGTGCCACTTCGCCCTCGGCGGTTTTCGGGGTCTCGTTCTCGATCTTTTTGGCCTTCGAGACGGCCGGGGCCATGACGCCCATCGGCTCTACGACTCCGGCGTCGGCTCTTTCTTCGGCGCCGCCTCGTTGTTCTCCTCTTTCTTTTCCTTCTTTTCCTCGGTCTTGTCGTCGGACTTGAGCTTCTTCGCCATTTCCTTGAGCCGCTTGTCGACCAGGAAGTTGAACGTGCCTTCGGGCCAGGTCCCGTCCGCCTGGCGCTCGCCCGCCGGAAGCCCCGTCAGGAGTTCCAGCGCCTCGTTCACGGTCCTGACCGCGTAGATGCGGAACTTAGCTTCTTTCACCGCTTCGACCACTTCCTTTTTGAGCATGAGGTTCGCCACGTTCAACTGCGGGATGATCACGCCCTGCTCGCCGGTGAGGCCGCGGTTCTTGCAGACGCTGAAAAATCCCTCGATCTTCTCGTTCACGCCGCCGATGGGCTGGATCTCTCCCTTCTGGTTGATCGAGCCCGTGATGGCGAAGTTCTGTTTGACCGGCGCCTCGGCAATGCCGGAGAGGAGCGCGATGAGCTCCGCGGCCGAGGCGCTGTCGCCTTCCACCTCGCCGTAGCTCTGCTCGAAGGCGAGGGTCGCGGACACGGAGAGCGTCTTGTCCTGGGCATAAAGCGCCGGCGAGATAGCCCGAGAGAATGAGCACGCCCTTGTTGTAGATGCGGCCCGAAAGTTTTGCCTCGCGCTCGATGTCGACGACGCCCGCCTTGCCGAGATAGACCCGGCTCGTGATCTTCGACGGCTTGCCGAAGGCGAAGTCTCCGATGTCGTACACGGACAGGCCGTTCACCTGCGCCGACAACGGAACCCGAGACCTCGACCATGATCGTTCCTTCGGTAAAGAGCTCCTGCATCCGCTCGTCGATGAGGTTCGAGCGGTAGATCTTTTCGTCGAGCGCCTTGTCCACGTGCTCGGCCGTCACCGCGCCGCTTCCGGCCTTTGCCGCCCAGTACGAGGCCTCCCGCACGAGGTCCGTCAGGTCGCTGAACCGGAGCGAGAGCTTGTTCTTTTTCTCGGCGAGCCGCACGGAGTAGTCCACCACCCCCGCCACCGCGCTCCGGTCGAAGGGGAGCAGGCCGTCGTTCTTCACCATGTTCGCGACGAAGTTCGCGTAGCGCATCTTCTCGTCGTCGGATGCCGCGGTCCGGGTGTCGAAGTCGGACTTGACCTTGAAGATGTCGCGGAAGTCCTCGTCGTAGTAGTACAGGAGGTAGTAAAGCCAGGGGCTGCCGAGCATGATGATCTTGAGCGACACCGGGATGGGTTCGGGCTTGATCCCCCCCGTGCCGAAGCCGTAGAGCTCCGTGACGTCCTCGATCTTCACCTCGTTCTTCTTGATGATCCGCTTGAGCGCGTCCCAGGTGAAGGGGTTTCTGAGCACGTCGAGGGCGTTCAGGAGGAGGTAGCCGCCGTTGGCGTGAAGCACCGAGCCCGACCGGACCATGGTGAAATTCGTGTAGAGACGCGCCGAAGTGCGACTTTCGCTCGATGCGGCCGACGATGTTGGCGTAGGTGGGATTCGCCTCCTCGACCACCGGCCCGCCCTTCGTCTCGGCGTTGTCCACGATGAGATTTACCTTGTAGCGGTCGAGGAAGCTCGCCCTGTCCATCCCCTCCAGGGGGATCGGCGTCTCCTGCGCCTGGCCCAGGAACTCGCGCAGGTTGCCGAGTATGTCCTCCTCCATGCTGCTCAGAAACTCCGGAATGCGGGGATTAATGCGGTACTTCTCCCTGAGGTCGTCAAGCTGATGTCCCATGGCAAATTGCGCCACGCGCCGGTTGAGTTCATGGATCTTCTCGTGGGCCTCCTTGTCGAGCTGGCGCGCCTTGGACAGGAAGTCGCGTATCTCGGCGTCCACTTTCTTCTCATGTTCCTCGAGTTCGAATTTCTGCTCGGCCGTGAGCTTTTCCAGCTCTTCGGGGGTGAGCGGTTTGCCCTTCCACTGCGGTACCTTGACGATCCCGGTGCGCCGGATCGTGAGCTGGAACCCGAGCTCCAGCGCGCGATTGGCGGCCTCGGCAAAAAGGACTTCCTTCGCCTTCTCGGCCTCCCCGACGATGTGCGACTTCTGTTCCTCGTACTCCTTGGCGTCGAAGACCTTGGGTATCTCATTTTGCATGAAGTCGATGAACCTTTCGACGTCGCGCCGGAACTCGCCGCCCATGCCCTGGGGGAGGCGGACGGAGAGCGGCCGGTCGGGGTCCTTGAAGTTGTTGATGTAGCACCAGTCATCGGGCGCCGGGAGGTCCTGGGAGATGCGCTTGACCAGCGATTTCACGATGGAGTTGCGGCCCGTGCCGGGGACGCCCGAGACGAAGATGTTGTATCCGTGGTTCTTGATGGAGAGGCCGAACTCGATGGCATGAACGGCGCGCGCCTGCCCGATGACCTCGTCTTTGAGCGTGAGGTCCGCCGTGGTCCTGAAGGGGAACACCGCGGGATCGGTTTCATGACGAAGTTCGGAAACCGGCACTTCTCGTTCTTTGATGTCCATGAGCCCTCCTTCACGATGAGCCTGACCCGAATAAACCGGAAGCAATAGATGTCTACGCACGAAGTCGCAAAGTCACAAAGAAAAACGAAACAGATGTTTTCTGGATTAATACCGGCTAATCCTAACCTTACTCGTGACTTCGCCTTCGCCTAGCGGTACGTTTTCGCGAGTGCAGGGTTGTCTTTGCGATGAAAATTTTCCGCTAAATCCCCCACAGCTCGCCCGAATACATGTCGCCGAAAGCCTCCTCATAGAGCCTGAGAAGCTCCGAGCGATACGCGGGATCGACCTTGACCGCCTTCCTGGCGTACGAGGCGCACCAGCCGCACGCGCCGCAGTCGGTCTTTCGGCAGTCCCGGTCCCTGAAGCCCGGTATGAAGCCGGTCAATTGGCTGTTGTCGATATACACAGGGTCGCCCTCGAGCGGCGCAAGCATCCCGCGCTTTGCGGCAAGCTTCTTGAGCTTCATGAGCTTAGGCAACCGGACCATACCCGGTCTGAACATATACCTCCACTTGTTGAACAGGCCCTTTGACAGGGACGCATCGCTTTTCTCCTTGTACCCGAACGGCTGTATGAGGTCAAGCAGGTTCCCGTCGTATCGGCCTTCGGAGTAGGCCTTTACCCTTTTTGCCAGGACCGGCGTGGGAGCGCCCCGTTCCAATACCTTGAAGGAGTCGTAGCCCAGGTCGAGGTACATGCCCAGGTCCTCAGGCCTGATGAACTCGGAGCGCAGGTACTGCGCGGGGTCCTTGAGCTTGTCATACGAGCACCTCATGACGCACCAGTCTATCATGAACCCGCCTGTCAGGTGCCCCTTCTGAGATGCGTGCGAGAGGTTTACCATGTGCTGGCCCGAGAGCGGGCAGAAGAGCTGACAGTTGGCGTTGACGATGAGCTGAAGCTCAATCTTGAGCGTCGTGCGGAGGGCCGCAAGCAGCCCGAAGTCGCGGTTGACGCTCAAGGACTCGAGCGTAATGCAGTCCGCCCCGCCGTCTTCCCAGAACCTGGCCTTGGCGATCCCGTCAACCCTTGCGTAGACGCCCACCCTGACCTTGAGCCGGGGATGGCGTTTTTTTATCACGGGCAGCAAGAAGGGGAGCGATATCGTCACCGCGCTCACCCCCGCTGCCTCGATATACTCAAGGAGACCCTCGAGCTCCTTCTGCCCTTGCCTGGTGTACTCGCGGTTGTCCATGCACGCGGGGTTCAGGAGGTAGTTGAAACCGATGCCCTTCGATTTGGCCTTTTCGACGTGGCGCTCGAACCGTTTGCGCGAAAGCGGCGGGAGCGTGAAGGAGGCCCTGCCCCCCCCCACGCGGTCGGATTGGAGCTTGCCGAAGACCTCTCTGACCGGATATCCCGAAATGGCGTCAAGGAGCCCGTCATCGAAGTTGGTCGCGACAGACATGCCGAATTTTTTCATCTTAGTCCTTCCTCCCGGATAGTACCATCAGCCAGAACGGCGCCCTCGCCACCCTGTGGCCCGCGAGGCCCGCCCTGTCGGCCAGGGCGCTCAATTCGGCATCCGTGTACGAGCGGAGCACCGACATCGGGCCGTCGTGCCGGGTAAGTCTGTTACGGGTGAAGAGCCTCGTGAGCACGGTTATGAGCAGCCCACGCCACCCAGCTCCGCCTGAGGTCCATGATGATATAGCCGAAGGCGGCCACCCGGTAAAGCTCCGCAAGCAGCCTGACCGTATCCTCCTCGTTGAAGTGGTGCAGGGTCTTCATGCATAACACGATGTCAAAGCTGCCGTCCTCATAGGGAAGCGAGAAGCCGTCGGCCACGGAGACGGTTATTTCCGGGTACGTCCGTGTGAAAGCCGCGGCCTCGCGCACAACGATGGGGTTGAGGTCCACGGCGGTCACGACGACTTTTATCCCGTGTTTGCGCGCCCACTTCACGATCGCTACGGGAATGTCCGCCGAGCCGGTCGCAACGTCCAGCACCCTGACGGGCCTGTCCGCGGCCGCGATGCCCGACACCAGGGCCGAAAAGAACTTGAGCGTCGCATGATTGTCACCGAGGAAGCGGTTGACCTTCCTGATGTCCGCAAGGCTCCCGGCGAGCTCGGATTGGCTGTAGGTCTCGGGGGGGAGGTCCGACAGCTCCGGGACCGCGCCTCCTCTTGGGCACGAAAAACATAATCGTTGAAAGGCTTTCCTCCGGGGGGGTCGGCGGCGCGGAAATGGCGCCATGCGCCGGTTAACGATGATATTCATTATATCACGCGATGGGGAACGTAGGCGGGAGGGCTCTTTTTTCAGGAGCGGATGACGGACGATTTAAGCCGATAAACAAGCGTCTCTATTTTTCCTTCACTTCTTCCTCACCAGGAAATACAACTCCCCTTCCTGCTGAAGGTTCCCCGCGGTAAGCTCCGCCTCCGGTCCCTGGCCGAAAAACACGTCCACCCGCCCCGCGCCCTTGATCGCGCCGCCCGTGTCCTGGTTCAGCACAAACCGGGTGAAGGGCGCCCAGTCCTTGATGACGCCGTTCTCGATCACCGGCTTCCGTGCGACAATCAATCCCAGCGCGCCCTTGGGGAAGAGCTTGCTGTCGGTGGCGATGGACCGGCCGGGCGTGAGCGGAACGCCGATGTTCCCGATGGACGGCCCGGTGCCGAGCCGGAAAAAGACATAGCTCTGGTTCTGGTTAAAACCGCCGCGAGTTTCTCCGGATGGGAGCGCAGATACTCACGGATAACCTGCATGGACATGTTCTCCTTCGGGATGGCGCCCGTATCGATGAGATACTTCCCGATGCTCTTGTAGGGCCTGCCGTTCGAGCCGTCGTACAAAACGCTGATGACGTTCCCGCCCCCGAGGTCAACCTTGCCCGAGCCCTGCACCTGGAGCACGTAGATGTCAATGGGATCGCTGCACCATAGAATTTCGAGGTCCTTACCGGCAAGGACCTTCTTCAGGTCTATCTCCTCCCGCGCGTAATAAGGGACCACCTTTTTGCCGTCGAGTCTTCCGTAAATCTTGTTCTTCGGAAACCCGTTTCCGAACTGGGTCAGGTCGATCTCGATGATGTCGTCGGGTTTACGGTAGAGCGGATATTGATGGGTCCTGTCTGCCGACTTTCGGCAGGAAAGCATGGGTTCATAATATCCCGTGAAGAGCACCTTACCCCTGCCGTCCGAACCCGCGGCCTGGTAGAAAACGAAATCTTTGTTGATGCGGTCGATCTTCTGCCCGGAAGTCAGGGAATCATTCTCGACGATGAGGAGAAAATCCTGGAGCGTAACGATCATGTCGAGGCTGGTCAAGCGGGTAGGCCCGAATTGGAACGCAGCGTCCG
This sequence comes from Nitrospirota bacterium, assembly GCA_963741205.1. Taxonomy (GTDB): domain Bacteria; phylum Nitrospirota; class UBA9217; order UBA9217; family UBA9217; genus JAJYKN01. The sequence goes on along the minus strand of CAVUHW010000043.1, from coordinate 51,076 downwards.
GCGAAAGCTTCCGGTAATACTCCAGACTTTGGCGCGCGGATGCCGCGACATCCCGGAATTCGAGATCGTCGCGCAAAGCTGCATGCACCCGCGCGGGCGCAAGCGCATCCTCGGGCCTGGTCACCGGCGCGGGCGGCCGCGCGCAGGCGATTAGGGACAAGAGAAGAATGACGACTGCTATTAACGGTTTCATATCCGGTGTGAAAATACCATAATCCCCCAGGCATTGCAATCCTTGATGAGGGGGGGATTTCCTCCCTCGTCCGGAAGGAGTGATTTCGTGAGTGGCATTTGCAAATAAAATTTTCTTGAGTTTTCAACCGCAAAATACTATTATGAACCTTCGCACCACCGTATTCATTCATTCCAACGCCGACAGGGAGAGCACGACGGATGTCCAGAGCAGACAGGTTTTTGAAGGCATGCAGGCGCGAGCAGGTTGACTGCACCCCGGTATGGATGATGCGGCAGGCGGGAAGATACCTGCCCGAGTACCGCGAGATCCGGGCAAAGCACACGCTTCCTCGAGATGTGCAAGACGCCGGAGCTTGCCGCCGAGGTGACGATCCAGCCGGTTCGGCGCTACGAGATCGACGCCGCCATCATCTTCGCCGACATCCTGCTGCCGCTCGAGCCCATGGGGGTCGGGCTCGAATTCGCCAAGGGCGAGGGCCCGGTGATCCATAATCCCGTGCGCACCCTGGCCGACGTGGAGAAGCTCAAGCCCATCGACGCCGCAACGCAGATCGACTATCTCATGAAGGCCATCAAGATCGTGCTGAAGGAGCTTGACGGCAAGGTGCCGCTCATCGGGTTCACGGGCGCGCCGTTCACGCTCGCCTCCTACATCATCGAGGGCGGCGGGTCGCGGAACTACGAGCACGCCAAGGCCATGATGTTCGCGGAGCCCAAGGCCTGGCACAAGCTCATGGAGCATCTGACCGGCGTCATCATCAACTACCTGAACGCCCAGATCGATATCGGCGTGCAGGCGGTCCAGGTCTTCGACTCCTGGGTCGGGGCCCTGGGGCCGAGCGACTACCGCGAGTTCGTGCTGCCGCACCAGAAGAACGTGATCGCCGGGATCAAGAAGACCGTTCCGCTCATCCACTTCGCCCACGGCGCCACCCATCTCCTGGAGATGGTCTCCGAGGCGGGCGGAGACGTGATCGGCCTTGACTGGCGCTGCGACCTCGATGCGGCCTGGAAGCGCGTCGGGTCACGACAAGGCCGTTCAGGGGAACCTCGACCCGGTATCGCTGTTCGGCTCCAAGGAGTTCATCAGGAAAAGGACGAAGGAGATCCTCGACAGGGCCGCGGGCAGGAACGGCCACATCATGAACCTGGGCCACGGCATCCTGCAGCAGACGCCGCTCGACCACGCAGCGGAGTTCATCAACGCGACGCATGAGCTGAGTAAAAGATAGGGTCAAGAGTCAAGCGGCAAGGGTCAGTAGCCAGGAAGTCTCAAGACTCTTCGCTGACTTCGCTACTTCTGCTACCCTGCCCCCTGATTTTCTCATGTCCAATCACACCGCCATCATACTCATCGCCCTGGGCGGCCCCCGGTCGCTCGATGAGGTCGGCCCCTTCATGGCCGCCTTCATGGGCCGGCCGGCCCCCCCTCCCGTTGTTTCCGCGGTCATCGAACGCTATAAGCTGATCGGCGGCAGGTCGCCGCTCCCGGAACTGGTGAAGGCCCAGGCAGCCGCCCTTGAACGCGAGCTCGGCAAGGGCCACCGGGCGTACGAAGGCTTCCGGTACTCTTCACCCTCGGTCGCGGAGTCCTTTGACCGGGCCGTCAAGGAAGGCGCGGACCGCGTCATCGGTCTCTCGATGTCCCCTTTTGCCACCGAGGTCACGACCGGCGCGTACCGGAGCGCCTTCGAGCCGCTGGGGCCGGGGAACATCGGAAAAACGTTCATCGCGAGCTGGCATGACAATCCTCTGTTCATCAATGCATGGCAGGAGCATGTGTTTCAGGGCCTGAAGCGTTTCTGGACCGGGGATCAAAAGCACGTTGTGGTGATCTTCACGAGCCACAGCATCCCGGTCCGCTACATCACCGCGGGAGACCCGTACCAGCGCCAGGTCGAAGAGACCGTGAAGCTCATCGTGGACAAGCTGGGCATCAAAAACTGGCGCGTAGCGTGGCAGAGCAAAGGGGCGCGGGCCACGGAGCCGTGGCTCGGACCGGAGGTCGAGCCCGTGCTCGACGCGATCGCGCACGAAGGATACAAAGCCGTTCTCGAGGTGCCTGTCGGTTTCACCTGCGACCACATGGAGACGCTCTACGACATCGATATCGTGCACCGGGCCCACGCGAAAAAACTCGGGCTCGCGTTCGAGCGCGCCGAATCCCTGAACACCTCGCCGCTGTTTATCAAGGCCTTGGCGGACGTGGTGAAGAAAAACCTATAACCTTTGTGGACGCGGAAAGAGCGGTAAAGGCGGAAGTTTCGGATGATGGATCCAAAAATTGAGGATTTCAAACATAAGGAGCTGTCGGAAAAGATCATCAAGGCTTTTTATAAGGTCTATAATGTTCTTGGGTACGGGTTTCTGGAAAAGGTTTATGTTGCTGCGTTGATGATGGAATTAGTAAAAATGGGCTTACGAGCCAGAACCGAATATCCCTATACACGTATTTTATGATGACAAATAATCGGAGAATATGCTGCCGATATAATTGTGGAAGATTGCATCATCCTGGAAATAAAAGCTGCCAGGACCCTCACTATTGATCATGAAGCGCAGCTTTTAAATTACCTCAAAGCAACAAAGATCGAGGTCGGACTTCTTATGAATTTCGGACCCAAACCCGAAGTGAAGCGGAGGGTATTCAACAGCGGCAAGAGGCAATCCGCTCCTTTCGCAGTTTCCGATGTTTCCGCGTACAAAAATCTTTTTATAAATTTGCGTCCAAAGGAATTTGACTTATGCCGAAAATCATCATCATAGGCGGAGGGATCGCCGGGCTGGCCGCCGCCGTTCACTTAAAGACCGGGGCCAAGGCCTACGACAAGACCATTGACCTCCTCGTGCTCGAAAAGAACAACCGAATCGGCGGCAAGATCCTGACCGAAAAGCACGACCAATTCCTGGTCGAGGGCGGTCCGGACAGTTTTCTTCCCGGAGAAGGTCTGGAGCGTGAACCTTGCGAAGCACATGGGGCTTGAACCGGAGATGCTGCCTTCGAACGACCAGTTCAAGGGTACGTTCATCTATTCAAAAAACAGGCTCCACTCCCTGCCCGAGGGCGTGATGCTCATGGTGCCCACGTCGTTCTGGCCCATGGCCAAGTCCAGCCTCATCTCCTGGCCCGGCAAAATCCGCATGGGCATGGAGGTATTCATGCCGAAGCGCAGGTACCCGGAGGATGAAAGCCTCGCCTCCTTCGTCACGCGAAGACTGGGGCGGGAATGCCTCGAAAAGATCGCGGAGCCGCTCGTGGCCGGCATCCACACCTCGAACCCGGACAACATGAGCGTGCTGGCGACCTTTCCGCGCTTCGTCGAGATGGAACGGAAGAGCGGCAGCCTGATCATGGGCATGATTTCCGCGATGAAGAACCGGCCCCATGCGACGCTCTCCGGCCCTCCGCCCAAGCCCGGCGCCCCGAAGATGACCTACTTCATGAGCTTCAAGAACGGCATGCAGACCCTGTCCCGGGCCTGCGCCGAGTACATCGGCGGGGAATCGATCCGCACCGGCGCCTCGGTCAAGGCAATTGAACCGAGGTACAAGGGATATGCCGTTGTCCTCGAAAGCGGCGAGACCCTCGAAGCAGACCACGTCATGATCGCGTCTGCCGCGTATGATGCGGCGGGGATGGTCAAGGGATTCGATGCGGCGCTCGCGGAGCAGTTGAACAAGATCGAATGGTCCTCGTCTGCCACGGTCTCCATCGCCTTCCGGAAAGAGGACGTCAAGGTCCCCTTGAACGGGTTCGGCTTCATCGTCCCCCGCGTCGAGGGAAGACGGGTCAACGCGGCGACCTTCAGCTCCATCAAATGGTCGAACCGCGGCCCCGACGATCATGTTCTTATCCGCGTCTTCGTGGGCGGCGGCCATCACGAAGAGCTGGTCCACGACCTCGACGATGCCGGCATGGTCGACATGGTGCAGGAAGAGCTCGACACGATTCTCGGCCTCAAGGCCGACGCCAAGTTTTCCAAGGTTTACCGCTGGTACAAGGGCATGCCGAAATACACGGTAGGACACCTGGAACGCATCGGCCAGCTCGACCGGACCCTTGCGGTCCACCCGGGACTGCACGTCATCGGCTGCTCGTACAAGGGCATCGGCATCGGCGACTGCATCCATGAGGCGCAGATCGCGGCGGAAAAGATACTGAAGTGCTGAGCGACCGCACGTTGATGAGTCGCACGAAATGCAAACGGCGGGGCCTCTTGGACCCCGCCGTTATTTTTTGCATCTCTGATTGCGGCTGCTCAGACCGGTCTCACACGATTGTAAATAAAGCTACACCGAGCGTGACGGTTTAAAAGAGCTTTTAGTAAAACCTCTATAAAAGTCCGGTAGTATAAACTTGCCCCCCGGAAGTTTACCTCACATCTGCCCTATCTTCTTCATTGCCTCCACAAACTCCGCGGGCCGTTCCACCTGAGGCATATGGCCCGCACCGTCAATAGGTACGAAGTCCGGCTTGCCGAGCCACTTGCGGATGATTCCCGCCTGCCTCATGGTGACGAGCCTGTCTCCTGTACCCCAGATCATCGCGGCGGGGACCGGTGGCGGTACCTGCGATTGTGTCTGTCGCATGAACGTATTGAAGACGATCGGGGCTTGTTTCCCTTCGTTCAGGCGTATCCGGTCGAAAAACAGCGGGGGCAGCTTGCCGGGGTTCGGGAAGCCTTTCGCGAATGCCTTGTCCGACCAGCTCATGTTCCGCATCAAAGCGCGGAAACGCTTTTCCACGATCGGCAAAGAGATCAGCTTTCTCACGAACCCGGGAAGCCGGGGCAGGTACCCGCCGTTCACCAGCACGACGCTGAGGGTGTGTCCAGGAAAGGATGAGGCGAACTCAATGGCTACGGCAGCGCCGAAGGAATTGCCGGCAACGATGGCGGCGTTGATCTTCTGAGCGTCGAGTAGTTCCTTCATGACCCTGGCATTTGCTGCGAGCGTTGGTACATCAAGCGGCTCCGATGCTCCGAAACCGGGCAGGTCAGGCGCGATAACAGTGAAGAACTCGCTGAGACCGTTCCACACGGGCGCCCAGCTCATTACTGCGTCTCCCCACGCGGAGTGGAGCAGCAAGAGCCCCGGCCCCGTTCCGCTGGTGAAGACACGGACCCGCTTTCCTGAGAGCATGATATCTTTCGGCGTCATAATATTATTGCCCGGCATAATTCGGTTCATTGAATTGGAGCAACGATGAGTTGAGCCGATTTATCGGCTCGAACGATTTGTTAGCTCTTGTTTTTCACTGGCAGTTAGATCCACGGAAGCCAAACATAAGGCAATTGCTGCTTCAAAGAACAATATTGGCGCAATGAAGAGAAGATCAACACGTATTGTTGCATTAGCAGCACGCGACCATTCACGCATGACAAATTCCAAGGCAAAATACAAGAGCCACGTGAGCCCAGACAAGAATAGGGCTAGAGCGTTTTTCCTATCCCAAGTTGTCCTCTTGTTAAATTTGATTACTGAGATAATTATCAGAATTACTGCAACTCCTAGAACTATTTTCGGAAAAGCAATAAATAGGTTGATCACTCCGAGGCTGGCGAGAGTACTAAAAAGAACAATCGATTTTATTTCTCTTGTCGTTTTCTTTGTTCGAATATTATCGAGATAAGCTAGGAGCTGTCTCCCAATGACCATCATGGGAAACACAGAGGCGAGTATTGCAATAAACAAAATTTTTTCCATACTCGTATTCCTCCTGATCTTGGGGAGCTAACGACGAATTGAGCCGCCCTTGGCGACTCGAATGATCCGTTAAATCTTTATACGGTTTTCCAGTGGAGTGCCAGTTTCTTATGCGAGGCTGCACAATCTCGGAGGTAAAGATTTATCAATGTTTGATAGGGAACACCGATCTCTTGTGCTAGAGCTTTGAAATAGCTTATTGTGCCTTCATCCATCCGGAGTGTAACTTGTCGCTTCAGTCGGCGCGCATAAGGGTTCTTTTGTGCTTTTGAAAAATCGTATTCTTTTCTCATTTTGATCACCTTTCCCAATATCGTTTCTGTTCTATACGGGTTGCTTTCCGAGCGGATATGATTCTTATAACCTCATTGCTTTTTCGATAGCAGTGACAAACAACCAAGGCTCTGAACTTAACGCTTAATCCTAAGATGATAAAGCGATCCTCTTCTGCGGAATGGTCCGGATCGTGTATCATCACTGCATTCTCATCAAGAAAGACAGTCTGCGCCTCCTCGAAAGAGATGCCATGCTTCTTTCGGTTTGATGCGCTCTTTTCGTTGTCCCAATCGAAGGTCAAGTTCATATTTACATTGTAAATATTAAATAAAGCTTTGTCAAATTGAATTATCCAAGGGAAAACGTGGAAAGGAAGGGAAGTTACTTGGTAAATCATTGCTTTCTACCAACCAAACTTGTCAACGCGCCAAATATAAGGCCTATACAGCCAATAAGAAGACAAGTCATTAAATGCGGAGGACCGGCTGGTTGGAATTCTCATTTTTGCAGTTCGCGTTTTATCATGCATTGTCAGAAACGATACAGCGAGGACTGATATGAATATGCTGATGCTCTCTTCTCGTTGACAGAAATGAAAACCACATCTATTTCGTTCCCCGATGACTGCTTTGGCAGAACGCTTCTGCACATCAATAAAGCCAAGCCGACAGGCTGCAATGATCGATGTCATGTAATGTTCTCTTCCATGGCGCTATCAACGATGAGTTGACCGATTTATCGGCTCGAACGATTTGTTAGCTCTTGTTTTTCACTGGCAGTTAGATGACGGAAGCAAACATAAAGCAATTGCTGCTTAAAAATAATATTGCGAATGGAGAAATAACAGTATTGTTGCATTGCAGCATGCGACCATTCACGCATGACAAATTCCAAGGCAAAATACAAGAGCCACGTGAGCCCAGACAAGAAGAGCTAGAGCGTTTATCTTATCCAAGTTGTCCTCTTGTTAAATTTGATTACTGAGATAATTATCAGAATTACTGCAACTCCTAGAACTATTTTCGGAAAAGCAATAAATAGGTTGATCACTCCGAGGCTGGCGAGAGTACTAAAAAGAACAATCGATTTTATTTCTCTGTTGTTTCTTTGTTCGAATATTATCGAGATGGCTAGGAGCTGTCTCCCAATGACCATCATGGGAAACACAGAGGCGAGTATTGCAATAAACAAAATTTTTTCCATACTCGTATTCCTCCTGATCTTGGGGAGCTAACGCGGGTGGAGCCGCCCATTGCGAGTCGGATCACCCGCTGAATCATTGTGCGTTTTCCAGTGGAGGCCATTTTATATACATAGGATGCATATACTGGTGGTATGATAGATCAATATATCAAGGAATACACTATCTCATCTCTGTTCAGCATGATATTCTTCGAAAATCTGAGCGAGGCCGTGTTCCCGCGACTTGAACTAAGAGCATCGTGATAGTAGCCAATGCCTGTCGTGACAATGGACGTGCTGCAGACTGCATCGAGGTAGCCGTCGAGTGAGCTCTTGCGTGTTTCCATTCCGGCGAGAAGCGGATCTTCTCCAGCCCCAGCCTGGATGCGTCCTGATACCGCCGCCGAAGCAGAGCGAATGATGATCAGTCTAGAGCAGCCAGACCCCCCCGCCCCTGTGACTCCAGTATGCCAGATCCTCATAGCGCAAAAAATCATGGCGCCGACGGTAATGATTGTCCCGCCGTCGCCAATAATTTTCTTCGAGACAGACGAGTCAGCCCCGAGCGTGCCGTGGAAACCTTCTGACTCGCTGACGCCTGCCCGCGTAGGCACACCAGTGTCTGTGTAGAGTTCGGTCACCTCCTGTTGGGCATAAATCGGAGAACAAAGAAGGGAAATCAGTGCAATAATAAGCACTTAAGCGTTCTCTCGCGCGTTCGATAAAATAATATAATATCATCGATTTGATTACCTCACCCAATTTCGTTGCTATTCTGCCTGCGTTGTCTTTCCGAGTGGATAAGTATTAGGTATAAGCTCATTACTTTTTCAATAGCTAATTATATATCAATCATGGATCTGAACTTTACGTTTATCCTTAGATGATAGAAATTGCGCAGGCCCTCTTGAGGCTTCTGCGACCGGTTTTTTTGAAATCCGCTCGCCGGTTCTACTTCACATCAACCTCAAAGAGCAGCCCTGATTCACTTCGCAGTGACTTTTTCACTCAAATTCCCCAACGAGGGCGCACTGATCCCGCGATATTTCTTGCCCTTGGCTCTTTAGCCCGCTAGGGCGCCAGACTTACCTCATAACAGCCCTGCCTGATGCGCTGAAACAACCCAAATTTATCATCACCTACCGCCAACTTGAGGATGACTCGTCCCGCATGATGTACAATCCGCCCGGCAATCTGAACCAGCTTCCAACGAAACGTGGACATAGTATGGCGCGCCCACGTTTCAATGCAGGAAAGCCGTTTGAACCCAAGGAAAAAATTGTAGGCGATCGCCCCAATGCGGAAGTACACCGCATTGGCGTAGCTTTCACCGCACGGCATCTGATCCTGGCCGAAACCGTATTTCAGCTCTTTATTGAAGTTCTCCGCCTGCCCGCGCTGATTGTGCCAGCTTAGCACCGCCTGTGCATCCTTTTCTTCCTCCGGCCAGTTCGACGCGACGGCATAGTGATGATACTTTCCACCGGTTGCATCAAACAGGTCCTGCTGCTTCCGAAGTTCACGCTTTATCACCAGCCGGAATGAGGCTTTCGTCTTGTTCATCGTGTGTACGGCTTCGGCAAGCTCATAACCACAGCCCTTTTTCGGCTCTCTCCATGCCTCCTCCGGCATCGTTTTGATAAGCCCCTGCACCGCCGCGTCCTTATCCGCCGTAATCGTCCACAGCACCTTGTCTTCTTCTAACTCGTTGATGAACTCCGCCTGATAGGACGCGCTGTCGGCGCGCGTCCGGGCTATCCGCTTGCCTTTGGACTGCACTTTTTGCATCAACAGTAAAACGCCACATAACCGTCGTCTCGTCGTTCTTTGCCTTCCCGAAATTCATCCAGCAGGCAAATGGCAGGCTCGAACAGAAACCCCAGCATCGGCATATACCCTTTGTCGCCCTTGTAAGTAAATCGAGCGTCCGCTTTTTCCGCCTCTACCTGCATGGCGTCCATATCGAGCGTGTAATCCAATAGGGGGTCTCGTCGCAGTATCCGATGATTAACAATGTCCCGATCTGTTCGAGGCCAATCAACCCTATCTGGTTGTTCTTTCGGTCTCCCATGCGGCGCAGCCAGTCCCCAATAGTATCGGGGTCGGTAATCTTTTCCCGATCAACCAGCCTAATCAAAGGCGTTTCCTGACGTAACTCCCGCATATCTTCTAGACGACGGCCTCCTGCCTGGAGCATCAGGACCAGACTGTCTACAAATGCCGAGCGCTGATAGCCGCGATTGCTGCCCGGTTCCGGCATATGGTGATCTGCGAGTTCTCGGAGTCCCATGCCGCGGTTGTATTCCGCGAGTAGGGCTATGCCCGCATGGGCGGTCAACTCCTCGCTCGTTTTTTCGAGCTTGAATCCGAAGACGGTTTGTCGTATCATGCTTTCACCTTGTTGGTTAATTGGGTTTGCTTCTCAGCAATCCTTTTATACCCGCTCTTTGAGCGGCCAGCAAGGTTTTTTTATTGCTTAAACGACTTTTCTACGGATCTCTATTGCCGTGTTCACCGCTTTCCTAGGCGCGTCTTCAACGGCGACGGGGACGCCGAAGAGGGCCATGACGCAGTCCCCGATGTATTTGTCGATGGTTCCCTCGTACCGTTCGACGATGGACCCCATCAGGCGAAAACACTCATTCATGACAGCAGTCACCTCTTCCGGGTCCATCCGCTCGGACATGGCCGTGAAACCGGAAATGTCCGCAAACAGGATCGTGGCCCGTCGGCGCTCGCTCTCTTTCTGTCTGTTCGGCGTTTCCATCATGCTCTATTCGTCGTGATCCGGTAAATACTCGAGGTGATCTTCTTTTGAACGGTGGATGCCTGGATAGTTCGCTGAAGGTGCCATGATAGCATATCGATAGCTCGTTGTGACCTACCCGAACGGGTAGGTGCCGACGAGTGAAAAGCAGAGGGATGACTAAGGTAGAAGGTTTTCCCGAAATAAAGATCTCGAATAATAGCACAAGCTGAAATGTCATTCCCGCAACGAATCTGAGCGGGAATCCATTTTCAGAACGTCAAAATGGATCCCCGATAGAGGCATTCGGGGATGACAAACTATTTGTTATTCGAAATTAAGTAGATGCTATTCTGAGATTATGCATGTGATGCTTGTTGCAGGATGGAGGGCATGATGCGGTCGCGCGCCCGAAGGTACCGGGCGCGCGGGATGTGTGGACTGACTGCCGTTCCTACTTTTCTTCTTTGGGCTCCGTCCGGCTCTTCAGGAGTTCCCCGATTGTCCCCATGTTCTGGGCGGCTTGGGACGTTTGCTGATAGTTCTTGAGATCGGCAGCGGATTCCTCTTCCGCGCGGCTGATCTCGGCAAGCGAGAGCGAAAGCTTTCTCTGTCCGGCGTCCACGGCCTCAACCTTCACCTCGACGGCCTGCCCTTCCTTGACCACCTCGCGCGGATGGTTGATCCTTTTGCCGGCCCCCAGCTTCGAGATGTGGATGAGTCCGTCCACTCCCTCTTTCAGCGTCACGAAGGCGCCGAAGGGCGCAAGACGGGAGACGGTCCCCGAGTGATAGGAACCGATCTGAAACGCATCCGCAACACGCTCCCAGGGATCGGGCGTCGCATCCTTCAGGCTGAAGGAGAAACGGTTCTGTTCCCAATCGAGCTTTTTGACGATCACCTCGACGCGTTGGCCCACGGAGAGAATGTCGCTCACCTTCTCGGTCCTGGTCCAGGCGATCTCGGAGACCGGCAGGAGCCCCTCGATCCCGCCGATATCCACAAAAGCGCCGAAATTCTGAATGGAGGTCACGGTGCCGTTCAACTTCATTCCTTCCGTCAGCTTCTCTTTTAACGCAGCCACTTTGTCCTGCCGCTCCTTCTCCAGGATAGGCTTCCGCGACACGACGATGTTGCGCCCGCCCTCTGTGAATTCGATGATCTTGAAGGGCAGGGACCGGCCTATGTATTCAGCCTGCGGTTCTCCCCTGCGAAGGCCCATCTGGGAAAAGGGACAGAAGGCGCGCACGCTGCCCGCGATCTTGATCTCGAATCCTCCCTTCATTTCCTTCACCACCGTGCCGTCCACGGGGATGCCGTTTCGCCATGCGTCTTCGAGCTGGCTTTGCTTTCCGGGCCCCGTCCCAATCTTCGCCGTAAAATGCATCTCATTGTTTTCCGACGTCACGAAGTAGGCGCGGACCCTGTCCCCTTCCTTGACCGTGAGCTTTCCGGCCTCGTCCGTCATCTCCTTCTTGTCGAGATACCCCTCTCCCTTGCCGCCGAGATCCAGGAAGATCCACTCCGCCGAGATTTTCACGATCTGCGCCTCGACCATCTGGCCGGGCTCGAGCCGGACCGTGTTTCTTGAAGCTCTTCTCGAACATGTCAGCGAAGCTCTCTTCGCTGTCCGCCGTGTTTGATGATTGATTGTCGGTATCCATAAGGTCCCTTCCAGTATTTAGTATAAAATCTTTGCCACAGAGGTCACAGAGTACACAGAGGAAGAAAATAGTGACAGAAGTCAGGCCAAAAAACAAATCCTCGTCCGGTTGTCTTTGGTTTAACCCTTTCTCTGTGATCTCTGTGTTCTCTGTGGCAAATTCTTTTGACTGTTTTCCGCCGTACCCATCAAATCATATTCCGTCGCGTCGGTGATGATGACGTCGACAAATTCTCCGGCCTCCGCCTCGGTCTCGGAGAGGTACACCATGCCGTCTATTTCCGGCGCCTGTGTCGGCAGCCTGCCCATAAGCGCCATGTCTTCCATGCCGTCAATGAGCACCCGCCGCGTCGAGCCGATCAAGGTGCGATTCTTCTTAAGCGAGATCTTCGACTGGGCCTTCATGACCGCGTGAAGCCGGTCCGCCGCAACTTCACCCGGGACCCGGGGTTCGAACCCGCTGGCGGCCGTCCCCTCCTCGGGAGAATAGGTGAAAACGCCCAGGTGCTCGAACTCCGCTTCCTTCACGAAGGACAGGAGCCGCTTGAACGCCGCCTCGGTCTCTCCGGGAAATCCCGACGATGAGAGAGGTGCGGAGCGCAATGCCCGGTACGCGCTTCCGGAGCCGCTCGATCGTTTTCCGGATGTCCCCGGACGACCCGCGCCGGTTCATGGCGGAAAGCACCTTGTCGTCAAAGTGCTGGATCGGGATGTCCAGGTACTTGCAGATCTTCTCCTCCTCGGCGATGACGGACATGAGTTCCTCGCTGATCCGTCCGGGGTAAGCGTACATCAGGCCTGACCCATTCTATGCCATGGACCCGCGTCAGGCGTTTCAGCAGCGTGGCGAGATCAGCCTTGCCGTCACGGTACGCGGTAGAGTCCTGCGCGAGAAGTATCAGTTCCCTGGCGCCTTCGCCGGCAAGCCGGCGAGCTTCCTCGATGATGGACGCCGAGGGCCTGCTTTTGAAATCTCCCCGGATCATCGGTATGGCGCAGTAGGAACACCGGTTGCTGCACCCTTCCGCGATCTTGAGGTAGCGGTAGTGGCGGGGCGTCGTCGAGAGGCGCGGAAGGCCGTAGACCATGGCGGGCGACGATACCTTGAGCATCTGTTCATGACCGGCCAACGCATCCCGGCATATCTCGGCGATCCCGCCGATCGCGGCCGTGCCGATGACGGCGTCCGCCTCGGGCAGTTCCCGTAAAAGCTCTTCCCGGTACCGCTGGGCAAGGCAGCCCGCGATGATGACCTTCGCGCACTTGCCGTTTGTCTTCATCTCGCGCGGCGTCGAGGACCGCCTCGATGGATTCTTCCTTGGCGGACTCGATGAACCCGCAGGTGTTCACGATGATCACATCGGCTTCGCTTTGCTCCGGCGTGATCTCGAAGCCCGAGGCCGCGAGCACGCCCAGCATCTGCTCGGCATCAACCTGGTTCTTGGGGCAGCCAAGGCTGACCATTCCTATTTTGTATGATTGCTTTGGCACGAGATTCTAACGGAAACTGATGAACGAGGCTCAGTTACTATACCACTTGGCGCGGACGCTGGCAACAGCGTATACGTCAGAACCCCCCGGACAGGGCCAGAAAGCCCGCCATTTTTTCATTCGTTTCCCGTAAGCGTTTCGACAGGGTCCTCGTGAACGACCAGAACAGCTTGTATCCCAGGTCCCGGTCCATGATAAGGATCTTGTCCAGGTCCGTTTTGCCGATCGCGAATACTTCGATGTCCGTATTGGCAATGGCGTGAGCCGAACGCGGGAAGTTGTCGATCAGGGCCATTTCTCCGAAGTAGTCTCCCGCCTTGAGCACGGCCAGGGCCTCCTCGCCGATGTTCTGGATGAATTTGCTGATGCGCACCTCCCCGGCGGTTATCATGTAGCACCGGTCGCCGGGGTCGCCCTCGAGGAACAGGACGGAGTCCTTGGCGTGCTTCTCCTTCCTCGCGATTTTCTGGATCTTGCCGAGCTCCATTGCCGTGAGGTTCTCGAACAAGGATATCTTCTTCAGCAAATCGATCACGGTAACTCCATCACCAGCGCGTCCGGTCCATTTCAAAGGCGTTTTGGATGAGTTCCACTTCTTTCTCTGTCGCGGCGCTGATGGCCACGACGTCAAACCGGCACGGGACCTGGTGAAACTTCCTGTGTTTGAGGTATCCCAGCGCCGCCTTGACCATGCGGCGCTGCTTCTGCGGCGTGACCGCGAGTTCCGGCGCGCCGAAGGCGTCATTCGTCCTCGTCTTGACCTCCACGAACACCACCGTCCCCTGGTGCAGGGCGATGAGGTCGATCTCGCCGCTCGGGGTGCGGTAATTACGCTCGAGGACCTTGTAGCCCTGCTTCTCCAGATACCGGGCGGCGCGATCCTCGCCTTCCTGCCCGAGAATTTTCCGCAAAAGGCTCATGGCCGCTCTGCCGCAAGCATCTGTGCAATGGGATGAAACGTCTTGCGGTGCGCTTCGCAGGGACCGTGCCTCCGTATCAGTTCCAGGTGCTCGCGGGTCCCATAGCCTTTATGCCCTTTAAAATTGTACTGGGGAAACCGTTCATGCAGGTCGAGCATCAATCGGTCGCGGGTCACTTTGGCAAGGATAGAGGCCGCCGCAATACTGTGGCTGCGGACGTCGCCTTTGATGAGCGGCTTTTGAGGGAGCGGAACACGCGGGAGTGTGAGCGCATCAAGAAGGAGGTAGTCGGGCCTCGGCATAAGAGGTTCGAGCGCCCGCTCCATGGCGATAATGGTCGCCTGAAGAACGTTCACCTCATCGATGGTCCGTTCGTCTGCGATGCCGACGCCATAACACACCGCTTGCTCGCGGATCACCTCGAAGAGCCGCTCCCGTTCCGGCCTCGGACACCTGTTTGGAGTCAGTAAGCCCCGGGATCAGCAGCCCCTCGGGAAGCACAACGGCTGCGGCCACTACCGGCCCGGCCAGCGGTCCCCTGCCGGCCTCATCCAGCCCCGCGATGCAGGTGAAGTCTGCCTCTCTCGCGCGCCTTTCAAAGAACAGCGGGTCGCACGCGATTTCGCCGCCGAAGAGATCGTCGGTTCGGCCCGGATGAGGTTTCTCCCGGCGGGGACGGCCACGAGGCATATCCACCTCTTGCGAAGATAAATCCGAATTTCAAAATACGAAATCCTAAACGGACCCGATGTATCACCGTAATTCGTTTAGGATTTCGATGTTCATGCTTCGTGCTTGTTGCAGCGGCTATTTCTGTTCTGTCGGATCCGGCACCGATGCCCCGGCGACTGCCGCAAAGACGCGCTCTTTTTCCTTGATCCTGGCGGCCTTGCCGCGCAGCTCTCTCAGGAAATAGAGCTTTGCCCTGCGGACCTTGCCTTCCTTGGCAAGCTCGATCTTGTCGATCATGGGAGAGTGGAGCGGAAAGAGCCTCTCGACGCCCACGCCGTAGGACAGCTTGCGGACCCTGATGATTTCGCGCGCGCCGGCGCCCTGGCGGCCGATCACGAGGCCTTCGAATACCTGGATTCTCTCCTTGTCGCCTTCCACAACCTTCGCATGAACGCGGATGGTGTCGCCGACGCGGAAGCTCGGTATCCCTTCTTTTAATTGTGCCTTTTCCAAGGACTGTACGATATTCATTGCAAACCTCCCGGTACTGATAAATTCCAAATTTCAAAATCCAAATTACAAATATATTCCAAATGCCAAATTTGAATTTCGGTTATTGGAAATTATTTGTTATTTGATGCTTGGTTATTGGTGCTCACTCCGTTTCAACTCTTCCAACACCCGTTCGTCCTCATCCGTCAAGTCAGCGGTCGCCAGCAGCTCCGGCCTCTTTACGAGCGTGGCCTTGAGCGCCTCGCGGCGGCGCCACTTCTCGATCTCGGCGTGATTGCCGGAAAGGAGCACGTCGGGAACGTTCATACCGCGAAACTCGGCCGGCCGCGTATAGTGCGGATGGTCAAGCAGCCCATCTCCGAAGGAATCCCGGTACGCTGACTCCTCGTCTCCAAGGACACCCGGCAGGAGCCGGGCCACGGAGTCGATCACGACGAGGGCCGCAAGCTCGCCGCCTGTCAGAACATAATCCCCGATCGAGAGCTCTTCGTCGACCAGGACCTCACGTACGCGCTCGTCGATCGCCTCGTAGTGGCCGCAAAGAAGAACAATCCTTCGTTGTTCTTCGGAGAGCTGTTCCGCCCGCTGCTGATTCAGGACCTTGCCCTGAGGGGAGAGCAGGACCGTGTGAAATTCTTCTCCCGGATGCCCGGCCTTCATGGCTTCGAAGGCCTTGAAGATCGGCTCGGGTTTAAGCACCATCCCGGCCCCGCCGCCGTAGGGACTGTCATCTGCGGTATGGTGCTTGTCTTCGGCATAGTCCCGGATGTTCCGGACCGTTACCGTGAGCAGCCCCTTTTCCTGCGCGCGTTTCAGGATGCTCTCGTTCAGCGGACCCGCGAGGATCCCGGGGAACAGGGTAAGCACCTCAAAGTTTAATCTTCGCATAGGAGACGGGGCCGTATAACCGTTTATTCCAACAGACCTTCCGGCACGCGAATGGTCATCCGCTTTGCCTGCTTGTCGACCTGTCTGATAACTTCGCGGGTCGCGGGAATGTAGGTTTCCTTCCTGCCTCGCTTCAGTACGTAAACATCATTGCTGCCGGTCTCGAAGATGTCCACGATGGTGCCGAGCTTCTCACCGGTCTCGGAAACGACCTCCATGCCGATGAGCTCGAACCAGTAGTAAGTGCCTTCGGGGAGAGGAATCGCCTCTTCCTCCGGGACCTTGATGAACCACCCGTTCATCGTCCTTCGCCTTTCTCGGGAGAATCATAACCGCTGAAGAGAAGGAACTGGCGCGCCGCCCGCGTACCGTACCGATTTCACTTCGCAGACGATCTCTTTGCCCGCAGGAGAAACAAGATACACACGGCGTAAACCCGTGAACCGCTCCGGAAAATCCGTCATGGGCTCGATCTTCATCTCGCCTTTGACGCCGAAGGGCTTGACCGCTTTGCCGATGGTTATGAGCATGGACCACATAGCTTGCCGCCGCCTGTAACGCTTGCAAGGCTTGCACAGCTGCGGGCTTACTTCGCTTCCGCGTGCTGCTTCATGACCCCGACCTTGGAAAGCAGGGTCTTCACCGTATCGGACGGAACCGCACCCTTCTTGAGCCAGCCCAGAGCTTTGGCCTGGTCGACCTTGATCTCCGCCGGTTTTTTGAGCGGATCGTAGGTGCCGACCATCTCGATGAAACGGCCGTCTCTCGGCGACCGGGAATCCGCTACCACCAGCCGGTAGTAGGGCTTCTTGTGGGTCCCCATTCTCTTGAGTCTGATTCGTACTGACATTGTTTCACCTCTTTCTTCTAAAGATACTTAATTCTTTACCACGAAGGCACAAAGTCACTAAGGGAAAACAAGATTTACAGCAAACTCTTTTCTTCGTGTCTTAGTGTCTTAGTGGTAAATAGGGATCCTTCTTAAAACGGCATCCTGCCTCCCAGCATCCTGCCCATCTTCCCCATCTTGCCGCTCGTCATGGACTTCATCATCTTTCGCATCTCGGCGAACTGCTTGAGGAGCCGGTTCACGTCCTGCACCTGGGTGCCGCTGCCTTTGGCGATGCGGGCCCTGCGGCTGCCGTTAACGAGGGTGTAGTCCCTCCGCTCCTTCGGGGTCATGGAGCTGATGATCGCATCAACCTTCGTCAGTTCCTTCTCGTTCACCTGCGTATCCGGGAGCTTCATCTTGCCCATCCCGGGGATCATGCCCATGATCTGCTCAAGACCGCCGAGTTTTTTCACCTGCTTCAGCTGGTTTCGGAAGTCGTCCAGGTCGAAAGAGTTTTTCTTGAGCTTCTTCGCAAGCTCGAGCGCTTCTTCACGGTTGACGCTCTCCTGCGCCTTCTCGATAAGCGACATCACGTCGCCCATGCCGAGGATGCGCGAGGCCATGCGGTCCGGATGGAAGGGTTCGAGGGCATCGAGCTTCTCGCCCATGCCCACGAACTTCAGCGGCTTGCCGGTCACCGCCCTGACCGAGAGGGCCGCGCCGCCCCGGGCGTCGCCGTCGAGCTTGGTCAATACCACGCCGTCAAACCCGAGGTCGGCATTGAACTTTGTCGCGATGTTTACGGCTTCCTGCCCCGTCATGGCATCGGCCACGAACAACGTCTCGTGGGGCTTCACCCGGGCCTTGATCTGCCGGAGTTCCTCCATGAGCGGTTCATCGATCTGGAGCCTGCCCGCGGTATCGAGGATCACGATTTCAAACAGCGACGAAGCGGCTTGCTTCACCGCTGCGACACAGATGGTTATGGGATCTTTCTCTTCCGATCTGTAGGCATCGACCCCGACCTGTTTTGCCAGGATCATGAGTTGCTGGACCGCTGCCGGCCTGCTCGTGTCTGCGGGCACGAGAAGGACCCTGCGGCCGTCCTTTTTGAAGTTCTTCGCCAGCTTGCCCGCGGTGGTCGTCTTACCGGACCCCTGAAGCCCTACCATCATAATTACCGTCGGCGGGTTCGGCGAAAGGTGGAGCTTTACCTGCGTACCTCCCAGGAGCGCCACGAGTTCCTCGTGGACGATCTTAACCACCTGCTGGCCGGGCGTGAGGCTGCCCAGTATCTCTTGGCCTACGGCCCGTTCCTGTACACGGCCTATGAAGTCTTTGACGACCTTGAAATTGACATCAGCCTCAAGGAGCGCAAGGCGCACCTCGCGCAGGGCTTCTTTGACGTCTTCTTCCTTGAGAACGCCCCTGCCCCGGAGCTTCTTGAAAACAGACTCTAATTTTCCCGTCAGGGAGTCAAACATAGAACGCACCTACTCCAAAAAAGAATATTGAATATATAAGATAAGTCCATTATTGTCAAGGATTTTCTAACAGATTATACCAGGCAGTGTAAATTCCGATCCATTTCCCCTTATGACTTCGCAATACATTTTCTGCTAAATAGTTTGTCGATCTATTAACTAAGACTAAAGCCGCAATTATAATATCATCTGATAGCAGCCATATATGAACATTACGTCTTCGCCATAGATTGCGTAAATCCAGTAAAACCCGTAGCTTAGGCGTACCAGACGCAGTCCATCCAGATCAAGATCGACGATGTGACGGAGATCCTCAGGTTCGACAAGGACTCGCTGAAAGTTTTGAACGTCCAGCCGGACCCCGCCAACCCGTCGGAGCCGCTCCGCGCCATCAAGAAGGGCAAAGGTCCATGCCCAGTTCATTGAAAAGGACGGCAAGAAGTTTGCCACCCTCATTTCGGAAAAGATCGCCATCAAGGTGCCCCCCGAAAAGCTCATCAACACGGCAGATGTCGAGAAGCTCGTGGCCATGGGACCGGAAAAAGGCAAATATGTCCTGATCGTGACCCACTGCGCCAATGGTGTGAGAGCGGAGATGACGTACCACAAGCTCAAGGAAAAAGGCTATCAGGTAAAGTTTTTGAACGCCAAGATCGAGATCGACAAGGACGGAAACTACAAGATAGAAAAAATCTAGCCATACCGGATGGCACTGCCTCAAACCCCGGCATGCGAAAGCATCCGGGGGTTTTTCATTGCCTCCTTCCTACCCTCCCCATTAATTTTCAGCAGCCGCATCCATTTCAGTTTACGGTGATTTCCCCAGATACGAGCATTTTTATGCCGCGCTTCTTGATAACGAGAGACGCATTGGTATCGGCGTTTTCCGTAAAGCCACAGCTTTGGCAAACGAACACCGCCTGTGACTGGCGATTGTCCGGGTGAGTGTGCGAACACTTCGAACACTCCTGTGAGGTGCCGTGCGGCGGTATGGCGATTACGAGCTTGTTGCGTCGCGAGGCTTTGTACGTCGTAAAGAGTTTTACCTTGCCCCACGCTGATTCGAGTATGGACTTGTTGAGACCGGCCTTGGCCTTTGCCCCGTTCGTCAATATACGTCCCGCCGGCTGACTTCCTAGGTTTTGGCGCTCTGGTCATGTTCTTGACCTTGAGGTCCTCGAAGACGAACACCTCCGCGGGTGAATCCACGAGCTTGCGGCTGGCCTTATGCGCGAAATCATGCCTTACATTGGCAGCATACGCCTGGCACCGGGCTGATTTCGCTGCTGATTGCTTAAAGCGGCCGGATCCTTTGATCCGCCTCGCCATTTGTCTCTGATATCTCTTCTTCCGGGCATCCTTTTTTGCCAGTCGCTCTTTTTGTATGCCGGAGAAGTCATGCACCGAGCCGTCGCTCGTTGCCAGCGGGATTACAACCCCTCGGTCCATTCCCAGGGTAACGGTATTGAGACTCTCTGATGACATGCCGCCGTAAAGCTCGAGAAGTTCCTGCTCGCTCATAACTGTGCCTTGCTTCTCATAGGAGAACGAGACATACCATTTCCCGGACTCCCGGGTAATGGTGATGGCCGCCGGAACCCCGTACTCGTCGTGAGCCTTGAACTTAAGTTCGCCCAGATCGACCGACTTTGTGCCAAGCATCAGCCGGTGCTCATATATTGTTTTGTCCTGCCGCTGTTTTGAGCCTCCAGTAGGAACGAACCTGAACAACTCGCTGGTAATCCAGACGGACTGCCGTCCCGCCTTCTTTTTATAAGCAGGGCGACCAGCCAGTCCTGTCAGGTACCTCTTGTAGGAGCCCATGAACCTGGTTGCGCCATTTCTTAGACCTGTGATTATTCAAAAAGCTTTCGCATTTGAATTCCTTTCGGTTATAATGGCCACATGCTCAATCCAGGAAATTCTTAAAAACAATCCCCTTGTCCTCGCGCCCATGGCCGGGATCACAGACTTCCCCTTCCGCCTGATCTGCAAGGAAATGGGTGCCGGGCTCGTGTTTTCGGAAATGGTAAGCGTCGAAGCGTTGATCCGGGAGCACAGACGCACCCAGGGCATGCTGAGGACCGACCCTGGCGAGAGACCGGTGGTGTTCCAGATCTTCGGATCGAAGCCCGCGTCCATGGCGGAGGCGGCGCACATCGTGTCGCGGGGAGAGGTGGATTTCATCGATATCAACATGGGTTGTCCCGTCCCGAAAATCTTAAAAAGCGGCGCGGGGGCGGCGCTGCTGCGGGATATCGGACTGGCGAAGGAAATCATGTCCGCGGTCGTGAGGGCCTCCAGGGTTCCGGTAACCGTGAAGCTCCGTCTCGGATGGGACGCAAGAAATATCGTAGCCGAGGACCTCGCCCTGGCGGCGGAATCCGTCGGCATCGCCGCGGTCACCGTGCACGGCAGGACAAAAGCACAAGGTTTTTCTGGCAATGCGGACTGGAGCATGATCAAGATAGTCAAGGAATCCGTCGGTATCCCGGTGATCGGGAACGGGGATGTGCGCACGGCGCAGGACGCGAAACGGATGAAGGACGAGACCGGTTGCGACGGCGTCATGATCGGCAGGGCGATTCAAGGCAATCCCTGGATATTCCGCGAAGCGAAGCAGTATCTTGAAACAGGCGTTGTTCCCACGCATCCGTCTCATGAGGAACGTCGAGCGGTCATGCTCCGTCACGTGAATGACATGATCAGACTGGTCGGCGAGAATACCGGTGTACGCGAAATGCGCAAGCACCTTTGCTGGTACACGAAGGGCCTGCCCGGAGGGGCGGAGTTCAGGGAAAAAGTGAACCATCTGGAGAGAGCAGGAGACGTGGAAAGAGAAATCGGAGAATTCTTCGCGAATTTGTCATGCAGCATGGCCGCGTCAGTGCAAGCATAATACCTGCCGCCGGCTTTACCCGATCGAATGATGGGAGTATGCACCCATGACCTCAAATAAATCTGAGCGAGACGTCGACAGGAAGGACCAGATCGTCGCCGAGGCCCGGCGAAGCCGGGAACTCCGGGAAAAGGACTATCGGGAGCAGACGCTCAAGATGTACCCCCACATTTGTGCACGGTGTGGGCGCGAATTCTCCGGCAAAAAGCTTCGCGAACTGACGGTCCATCACAAAGACCACAACCATGACAACAACCCGCCTGACGGCAGCAACTGGGAGCTCTTGTGCCTGTACTGCCACGACAATGAACATCAGAAATATCTGGATGAAGAGTCGTTCGGCAAAACGGCGCCTGCCGAAAAAGATCAACCTTCCACCTACAAGCCGTTTGCCGCTCTCAAAGATCTGCTGAAGGAGAAAAAAGAGTAGCGGGTTCTTCTTTAATGGTCTGCCCGGGGATGGTGAAAAAAAAGTCGAGACTGAAAGCTTTTTCCTATGGAAGTACCGGCGACTGACTCTCAGGCTTTTCGCTTGCCTCAGTGACGCCGGCACAAAAAAAGCCGGCATCATATACAGATGCCGGCTTTTGGGTTAACCCTCCTTGATATTTTTACAGAACTGCGTGCTGGAACTCAGGCTCCTGCCGTTTAACCTCGGCCGAATCGGACGCCCCAATGAGCACCCAGCTCTCCGCGTTCGCGAGGAGCTTCTCCGCCATCTTCGAGTTCAGGCCGTGGCCGGACTTATGCGCCACGATGTGACCGATTATGGGCATGCCCACAAGCGACATGTCGCCGATGAGGTCGAGGATCTTGTGCCGAACGAACTCATCCTTGTACCGGAGACCGTCTTCGTTCAAAACGGAATCCTCGCCGAGTGCCACGGCGTTGTCCAAAGACGCCCCCTTGGCTAAGCCGTTGGCTTGGAGAGTCTTGACATCGCTCAGGAACCCGAAGGTCCGGGCATCCGACACCTCTCGCAGAAACGCCTCTTCCGACGGCTGAAAGTGCAGGCTCTGCTCCTTCAGCATGGGATGGTTGAAGTCGATAAAGTAGGATATGCTCGCTCTCTCGGCGGGCCAGATAGCGAGTTGCTTGTTGCCTTCGCGCACGAAATTGGCCTGATCACCTTAAGCATGGGCTGGAGCTTTTCCTGCGGCTGGATGCCTGCGTCGGCGATGAGCCGAACAAAGGGCCGGGCGCTGCCGTCCATGATCGGAATCTCCTCCGCATCGATCTCAATAAAGGCGTTATCAATATTTAGGCCGGCAAATGCAGACAGAATGTGCTCGACGGTCATGACGGATACGCCGTTTTGCCTGAGCGTGGTTGCATGGCTCGTTGATGCGGTGTTGGCAGCAATCGCCCGGATCTGGGCGCCGCCCAGATCGGTGCGAGATGAACACGATGCCGGTGTCTGCCGGGGCAGGTTTGAGCGTCATCTTCACGAGCTTGCCGGAATGGAGTCCGATGCCTTGACAGGAGATACTGCTCTTGATTGTCCGCTGCAATCTGATCATGATGTCATCCTTTCTTCGTAAAACCAAAGCAATTGACATGCCATGATCGGGTTACTAAATAAAGCATGTGAAACAGCAACTTAATTTCCGGGTGTTATTTTTGTGGTAAAAATGCCTCGGTTACTATACATTTCTGTAGCTGCATAGCCACAGCGGCAACGGGGAAAGCGGAGCGTTCTGGAAAATTTTACTTTCTCATGTGATAAAACCGTTCCAGCCTAAGGGTCCGCCCCCAGAACTGGGACCGTATTGTTTCACTGCCGCATGGCTACCCCGATAAACTTGCGTAAATGGTCTCTTGGTTTGTCATTGACATATCAGGTCGAGGTATGCTAAATTTTTTTTGCACCTGCCTAATACAACAGCGAATCTATTCTGATGGAGCAAACATGCCGCCAAAGCTCGACGACTTATACAAAGTGGGTACCGAAGCATTCGATAAAGGTGATTACGAAAAGGCAGAGCAACTCTTTCGCGAGGTACTGACTGCGAAACCGATGTTCGCCGATATCCAGAACAAGCTCGGCATCATCTACCATCAGACCAACAGGCTTGAGCTCGCGGCCCAGGCGTTTGAAAAAGCGCTGGACATTAACCCCGGCTACACCGAGGCATCGCTCAATCTGGCCATCACCTACAGCGACCTCGGCAAGTACGAGAAGGCGCGCGAGGTCTTTGAGCGCGCCGCGCGCTTCACCGACCAGGATGGAAAGTCCGTAACGGCCACGGCGGGCAATCGATCCCTTTATCAAAGGCAAGCTTGCTGACGAGCACTTTGCGCCTCGGGAACATGTACTACGATCTTGCGGCTCCTCGATGAAGCGATCGATGAATATCAGAAGGCCCTCCGCCTCTCGCCGAACTTCGCGGACATCATCACCCGCCTCGGCATCGCCTACCGCGACAAGGGGTCATACGACGAGGCGATCAAGGAATTCAACCGCGCCAAAGAGTGCAATCCCAAGTATATCCCCGCGCGGCTGCACCTCGGCATCACCTATTACTCGCAGGGCTTTTACGGTCTCGCCGAAGAGGAATGGCGGGAAGCGCTCGTGTTCGATCCCGACAACAATGCCATGACGGACATACTTGAATTTTGTAAAGCCCCAGAATCCCTGAGCGGAGCCTCTCCGTTGGACCTTCTCGACATACAGGGCCTCACCACGCATTTTTTTACCCGCGCCGGGCGTGATCAAGGCCGTCGACAACCTGAGCCTCAAGCTCCAGAAGGGCCGGGTGCTCGGCCTGGTCGGCGAATCGGGGTGCGGCAAGACCGTGACCGCACTCTCCATCCTGAACCTCGTTCCCTATCCCGGCAAGATCGTTTCCGGAAAGATCTTCTTCGAAGGCGCGGACCTGCTCGCCTGCTCTCCGACGAGGAGATGCGGACCATTCGGGGGGCGCGGATATCCATGATCTTTCAGGAGCCCATGACCGCGCTGAATCCCGTTTTCACCGTGGGCAACCAGATCGCCGAAGTCCTGACCACCCACCGGCATGCATCGAAAAAGCAAGCCATGGCCGCGGCCGTAGACCTCCTGCATTCCGTGGGCATCCCCTCCCCGGAAAAACGTGTGAATGAATACCCGCACCAGCTCTCGGGCGGCATGCGCCAGCGGGTCATGATCGCCATGGCCATCGCATGCAAGCCTTCGCTCATCCTTGCCGATGAGCCGACGACCGCGCTCGACGTCACGATCCAGGCGCACATTCTCGAACTGCTGAGCACGATCCAGGCCGAGATGGGCATGGCCATGGTCCTGGTCACCCATGACCTCGGCCTGATCGCAGAGCGGGCCCACGAAGTGGCGGTGATGTATGCGGGACGAATCGTTGAACAGGCGGAGACCGGAGAGCTTTTCGCGAACCCCCAGCATCCCTATACGCGGGGGCTCATGGCCTCGATCCCCAAACCCGGGGAAGAGGGAAGGAAACGGCTGCGTACGATCGCGGGGACCGTGCCGCAGCTTCATGATCTGCCGAAAGGCTGCACGTTTTCGCCGCGCTGCGACATCAGGACCGGCAAATGCGAGGCAGAGCCCGGAACTCGTGGAAGTGAAGCCCGGACATCTGGTGCGGTGCTGGGAAGCGAAGTGAACCATGGAATGCGGAATGCGGAATGAACAACGATTCCGGCTTGCCCGAGGCGAGAATGTCTTGAATCGACAAGCGATTTCCGATAATACGTCAATTCTGACAATAGTCTATGACTGAACGAACTGCTCTTCTTAGACAACCTCTATAAGATCTTTCCCGTAAAAGCGGGGCTGGGAAAGACGCTCGCGGCGACGGCTGTCGACGGCGTCACGCTCTCCGTCGCGCGAGGAGAGGCTGTGGGACTCGTCGGCGAGAGCGGATGCGGCAAATCCACGCTCGGCAGGCTTGCGCTCAGGCTGCTGGAGCCCACGTCCGGGAGCGTGTGCTTCGAGGGAAGAGATCTGGGCTCCCTCGACAAACAGGAACTCCGGGAACTCCGGAAGAACATGCAGATCATCTTCCAGGACCCCTTCGCATCGCTCAATCCCCGCATGCGCATCCAGGAGATCATCACCGAGCCGCTCGTGATCCACGGGCTGGCGAAAAAAAGCGAACTCGAAGCAACGAGGCGCTGCGCTGCTCGAAAAAGTCGGATTGGCGGCCGATGCCCTCCGCCGCTATCCTCACGAATTCTCAGGCGGTCAGCGGCAGAGGGTAGGCATTGCGCGGGCGCTCGCGAGCGGGCCTTCGTTCATCGTGGCAGACGAACCCGTATCGGCCCTCGATGTTTCCGTCCAGGCCCAGATCATCAATCTTCTCGAAGACCTGCGAGACGAGATGAAGCTCTCGTTCCTGTTCATCGCCCATGACCTCAACATCGTGCGCCATTTCTCCGACCGCGTGGTCGTAATGTATCTCGGGAAGATCATGGAGATCGCGCCCTCCGAAGAAATCTACCGCAATCCTTCGCACCCTTACACCGAGGCGCTGCTTGCCGATATCCCGGTCCCGGACCCTACGGTGAAGAAGAAGCACATCCTGCTCAAGGGAGACATCCCGAGCCCCACGCACATCCCGCCCGGCTGCCGCTTCCACACCCGCTGCATCTACCGCTTCGAACCCTGCGACAAGATCGTCCCGCGCACCACCGACCTGGGAGGCGGCCACTTCGTGGACTGTCACCTGCGGGGGTAATTTCCCGAGTCGGTGAGATGTCGCTGTATTCCGGACAGTTAAGGACTTGCGCCTCCATTTCGTCGGCCAGAACCATACCCCGCACGCCAGCATTGAAGTACAAAGCGTCATGCTCTTTATACACAAAAAAAAGGCGGCCTTATCGGCCGCCCAGTGGGAATTCAGTCATTATTCAAGCTCTATTTCCGTTGCCGTTAGCGTAGGCGTAGTACCTCCAGAGAAGGTTCCTTTTGCCTTCACGATGGTCCTGCCCTCCGTAAGAGCTGAAAAGAAATCGGCCATCGGCATTGTCAGAGTGTCCGTGCCGTTGTCGTCGTTCGGCCGCGCAATTGTGTTGGAATCGGTGCTCACCGAAATGCCCATGATCACGAAGGTGTGCCCTGTTGCGTCAATATTTTTCACCGGCCCCTGGAGGATGATCTTGTTGTTCTGGACCGGGCTGACTTTGTCCACCCGCGTGGCCGTGATGGTGGTGCCGTCCGTGTTTACGAACCCGCGGATGCTGAGACCGTCGCCTGTCGTAATGGTTGCTATGCTCGACAGATTGCTGCTCAGTTTGACCAGGGACGTAGTCTGGAGGGACTTACCCAGGACAGAACATTGGCTGCATCCGACCCTTCCGCGTTCGCCTGGATTCGGATACTTTCCTTGATGGTAATTTTTTCGGCCGTCAGAACCCCACTTGTTACGTTGTGGCCTTCGGCTTCCACCTTCAAACCGTTGACGAGGTCCGTCAGCACACCGCCGAGAATAGTGGTGTTCGCAGCAAGCTGCACCTGCTGGGTACCGACGTTAAAGGTGCTGGTTGAACCGTAACCGGAAAGGACACCCTCGAATGAGAACTCCTGGCCTTGCACCGGTTCGAACTCGGCCTCCTGAAGATGTTCCACCGTGATCTGCGTCGCTGTGTTCCCGCTTACACTTAACTGCACTTCGACAACGTCCCCGTCTGCAAAGGCCGCACCTGCCGGCACCAACCACGCTGGGAGCAAATGTGATCGGCAGGCCGCCGATGCTAAATTGTGTGCCTGTCTTTCCGCTGACCACGCCCCTCACCTCGTTCGTCCCGGCGCCCGCAGCCAGCTTCTCAACTCGAGTCGCATGAATAATGCCAGTGTCATCCCTGCCGCCGTGCACCTCGATATTATCGCCCTGTGCAAGTGTCGCTCCGGCAGGAGCAAGGAACGTTCCGCCGTCAATCAGCACGGTCTGGCCATGGATCGTCAAGGTATCGGTCCCTTTTGAGGTAATGGCACCCCTTGCCTCGCTCACCACTGCAACCTTCTCCGCAGTCCCGGTGACGGCCGTCGGCATTGACCGTACCTTTCACCTTCACCGTCATACCGTTATCCAGGAATGATTCGGGTTTGGTGATGTTGTCTTCGGTAACGGTTATGGTCGCGCTAGGTTGGAATTCCACGCCGTTTAACTTGATGCTTCCCTTGGTCATGGCCCCTACCGCTACTGTTGTTGAAAGTGTAGGGTTGGCGCCATTTCCCGGACTTTGAGTGCCGCTGTCGCTGCTGCCACTATTACAGCCGGTAAACATCAGGCCAAGGAGCGTCACAGAAATGACGATATTTAATAGTTTAGCTTTCATGGTTGAGTCCTCCTTTTAAATCCTTTACATAAGACGAACCAGTGGTTAAAAAGTTACATGGTTAGAAACAACCCAAAAATTATCCCCTTTTCCGGCGAAAAAAGGGGCTAGATAACTAGCCCCTTGGTTTAATGGCACATCACTTCCCAGTTGTGTGGTTCCGCCGCCACCGCCGCCACCACCGCCAGTTTCGCCACCGCCAGCAACTTCGCCGCCATGCGTTTCATTTTCGATTTCTGTCTCTGATTTGACCTTAGTAGCAAGGACGGTACCATCGGCCTGAAGCGTCCCTTCTACCTCAACCATGGCGTTCGCGGCAACGATACTCGCATCTCCTGCACCTCCGCTAAACACCGTTGCATTGTTGACGCTAATCGTGGCCACTCCGTTCGGTCCATTCAGGGTGAAGGAACCGCCTGATAGCGATCCCGTGGCAATTCCCTGGATGCTGACATTGTCCTCCACCTCGACCCCTTCGCCCACGCCCTTATTGCTTTCAATGCGGTCCGCGGTCAGGACGCCGTCGCTCAGAGTCCCCTTGACCTCGACAGCGGCCCCTTGGATCAAGCCTGTGTTATGTTTGACATACGGTAGATCGCCGTTACGACGTATGACAGTGCCCCCCACATCAAATGTTTTCCCGCCGGTTGTATCTGTGGGGGCGCTCGTTATTTTACCGTGAAGATTAACTTTGCCGCTTACGCCGAAATCATCCGCCTTGACCGAAAGGCGAGTCGCGTGGAACACGCCGGCACTGTCTGTGTGGCCGCTGACCTCTACTTCAGGATGTTTTGCGCCGGCGAGCTGGTTCTTAAGGTCGGTCAAAGTCGGAATAGCGGTAGTGCCTTCGAATGACGTGGTAGCGCTTGTGACCACATCATGCCCCATTATCTTGATTGTATTCGAGGCCGCGCTTGTGAGCGAATCCGCCGGTCCCCTTACTTCGGGATTGAACTCAATCGACTCAAATTCTCCTTTATTTGTCGCGGGATCTACAGCGCCTTTTACCGTGACCATCATACCGATCTTTAGGCCTGCTTGCCCCGGATGCGTGTCATCGAATTTGAATGTAACGGCGTCAGCATCGGTAACGCTTGCATTCTTTGTGAATTCTATACCGTTGACGAATACACTGCCGAAGCCCGTAACAACGCCGGTCGTCGCCTGCGTGCGAGTAGTCGGTGCTGGTGTGCTGCTGCTATTGCTGCTACAGCCCGCGAACATAAGGGCGACAAGCACCAGCGGCATGATAGCAAATAATATTTTGGTCTTCATGACTTTTTCCTCCTCTTAATTTCTTTTTTTGTTGGCTGTAAGCCTATAAACTCCCTAGGTGAAATCTGCTGCGTTGATTATTGCTGACTAGTCCTCTCCTTTCGTCCATGTGATTGTAAGACGGGGCGGATCTCGCCTGCGTCGATTTATTATCTCCTGCTACTTAGTTGAAAAAGACCATGTATCGCTCTCTATCAGCGCACCGTTGCCGTCATCGGCGACGACTTTCCAGAAATAGGTCTTACCGGGGCTGAGGCCCGTGACAGTCTTCGTCATCAAAGAGGCCGGGTCCACGCTGATAGTGGAACCGCTGTTCGAACTATGACACGCAGCGGTCATCATTCCGGAAAGTAATAGCACGGCAATGAAGAAAAACAACTTCTTACGCGATCTCACTCCTCCGGCTATGGCAATGCCAGCCAAGAGCATCCCGGCGCCGTACCCGCCAAGAGACGCAAGGTTATTGTGCAGGGACGGACTGGCCGCGACGTCCACCGGCGTGCAATTGAACATGGAGGGATTCGTGCAGTAAGTCAAATGATAGGTAATGGTCTCCCCATCGGGGTCCTTCGACTTGAACCATACGAGGTCCACTGACGAGCCGACCCCGGTCTGGCCGTTCAGCGGAGAATAGAGCCGTGGCTGGCCAGGGGCGCCGTTTGTAACGAATGAGAAAGTGAAGGGAGCAGCCATGGGGACCTTTCCGAGACTCGTTACATCCTCGCTTATCGTCACCTTGTAGGCCTGGTTGAACGCCAAGGGCGGCTGAGGAGTGAAGGTGGCTGTTTTGGTCGCCAGGATCATAGGCCACGGTACCTGTGACACCGTTGCTCAGGAAAAACGACGTTGCATTCACGGTCGAAGCGTCCACCGGTTCATTGAATGTAACGGTAATGGGCTGGTCCGCGCGCACGCCGATAGCGTTTGCCGTGGGAGTGTTGGAAGTCACCAGCGGCGGTGTGGTATCGGGCAAGGTCGTCAGGAAATTGAGAACAACAGGATTTACGAGGGCGTTACCGGCGATATCCGTTACACCGGTCGTGATCGTTGCCGAGTAGGTGACATTGGACGTGAGGTTCGCTGCCGGCCTAAATGTGGCGGTATTGCTCGCGGCATCGTAGGTCACCGTCCCGTCCACGGTCGGGGTCCCGGCGGTGGACAGTATAAAAGTCGTCGCAGTGACGAGCGTCACCGGCTCGCTGAACGTGGCGGTGATAATGTGATTGGCGGGCACATCCACGGCGTTGTTCGCGGGTGTCGTCGAAGTTATGGTAGGCGGTGTGGAGTCGATAACACCGCTGGCCCTGAGGAATCCCGACACAGCGATTGGGGTCACCGGAATCCCCGTAGTATTGATCGTTGCCGGGATATTTATGTCCGCGAGCATGGTCCCGTCCGGGGGCGGTCCGCTGAAATCCACGGAAAAGGTACAAGTACCTGCCGGGGCAAGCGCCTTGCCGGAGCAGAGATCAGCTCCCGGCGTGAGCGTAAAATCTGCTGCGTTCGCTCCAGCGAACGCAATGACGCCGATAGTAAGCGGATTGACCGTGTGCAGGTTCGTTACCGTGATGAGCCCTGAGGTGGTCTTGAACGGCGCAGGCTTCTGCGGCAGGAAGGTGATTGCGGTCTTGTCTACCGACAAGGGGCCCAGTTTCCCCGAGAGATTGAAAAAGGTGTTCCTGATCGTGTTGAGACCGGTGCCGCCGATGTCCGGTCCGTCTATCTGAACAAAATTATTTCCTGTAGGGCTCCCGGTTACTTCGACGGCAATCAACGGGTCCCCGATGTAAGACTTTCCATCTGCACTGTTCACGATAAACGGAGCGGGCGGCTCGGCGCGCAGGAAAGGCCCCATGTTCGTATTGGTCGCCGGAAGAAGCTGGTCAAAGGCTCCGCAGGGCGCGCAACGCAGCCGTCTTCCGCGCGGAAAGTCTGGCCATTGACTCTGGGGAAGTTATTTCCGAGCAGCATCAGTTTGGAACGTGAAGGTGCCGTAGGGGTGGGTCACGATGTAGGTGCTGTTCGGCGTCAGACCGTGCAGAGCCTTCAAGTTGATCCTGATGAAAGCGGTTTGACTTCCGTGGCACTACCGCAGGAACGAAAGCCCCCTCCAGCGCTATTCTCAGAACGAACTTCGAGGTCAATGTGGGCCCGACGTCTTGGAGATTCTGCGCCAGAAAATAGAAAAGCTCGACGGGGAAATTGAGCGGCGTAAGGCCGGTCGCGGGGCCGGGAGTGATTATTTGAAGGGCTGGTGGAGCGGTTATGGCAGGGTCGAACTCCGGTGGCAAAACGCACATGTCGGGCAGTTCTGGTCCAGACAGGGTTCGATCGAGGTCCCGTTAAAATCCTGATACCAAGCCGGGAAGCCGTTCGCGGGATCGACCGCGCCTACTGCGCGCAGCGCGGCATGGGCTGTGGCCCCTTGCCATAACATGCAAAGAAATAATATTCCCAGTAGCGGTCCTCAATATATTGCTGTTTTTATTCATCTTCACCATCCCATCAGTGACTGTCCCGTTTTTATGAAAAGATGTTGCTTAGTAACCACATACTGGAAACTTATACACATATTGAGAGCAAAACTAATGCCAGATAGGTAAAAATACCTATGTCTTTAAAATAATTAGGAGACTTAGGAATCGTTTAATGGCTTTTTTTATAAATGTTCAATTTGAACCGCCTAAATTGAGCGGAATGTTAATTTTGAGTTGAGGATTTCCTTCACCCTTCCAACGGCATTCGACATGGAATCGAGGAAAATCTTTACTCCTGGTTGTAATAGATCAAGGCAGCCATGTTGCCCCAGACCACATATCCTTGATTAGGATGACAAAACATTTTAATCTGAGTAATATTAAGACAGTAACAATTTAAGAAAGGACGATGCAGGCGGAGCATAAGCCCGCCTGCATCGCTAATCTTCGACATGCCTAGAGGGTGGAGAAAGACCTGGTCTCGCTTTCTATGAGCGCACCGTTGCCGTCGTCAGCGACGACTTTCCAGTAATACGTCGATCCGGACTTAAGGTCCGAAGCGGAATACGTCACGAGCGAGGCAGGATCAGGTGTTGATGAGGAAACGGTGTTCTTACTGCCGCATGCAGTTGCCACCATCCCGGAAATCACCACTACCGCGATGAAGAAGAATATCTTCCTCCGGGACCTCACACCTCCCGCAATCGCAAACCCAGCGAGGAGCAAGCCCGCGCCGTAGCTCGCCGAGTCCTGCAAGAGTGCTGCGAAGGGAAGAACTCGCTGCTAGTGCACCCGTCTCCGTAACATCCTTCGGCGTGCAACCGAGGAAGCCCGGGTTCGTGCAATACCACAGATGATAGGTAACTGGTTCACCATCAGGTCCTTGGACTTTACCCACTGGAATTGCACGGGTAAGGCGACCCCTGTCGCACCGTCCTCCGGCTGAAAGAGATCCGGTGCGCTCGGCGCCCCATTGGTAAGGAACGAACAGGTAAAATCGGCAGCCATGGGGACCCCGCCGAGGCTCTTGACGCCCGTGGTGACCGTTGCGGTGTACTTGTGGAAGAAATCCAGGGCCTTGAAAGGTGTAAACGAGGCCGTCCTGGTTAGCCGGGTCCCAGGTCACACTGCCCGTAACTCCGCTGTCCAGATAGAACGTCGTTGCGTTGATGGAAAGAGGATTGATCTGTACCGCTTCGTTAAACGTGACGGTAATTGGATCCGTCGCCTTCGCTCCCGTAGAACTGTCGGCGGGATCGGTGGAAACGACGGCGGGCGGTGTCGTGTCGGGGTTCGTGGTCGTGAAACTGAAGATAAAGTCCTTCAACATTGCATTGCCGACGAGGTCCGTGACTCGCCGCAGAGATCGTGGCGGTATAGGTCTGGTCGGACTGGAGGTCCGCGATCCGGCGTGAACGTAGCTACTTTATTTGCCGGATCCATGACCACTGCCCCTGTCACAGCGCCCGCGGGGCCGGCAAGCGTAAAGGTCGTATTCGAGACGCCCGTAACCGGCTCGCTGAACGTGGCCGTAAACGCGTTGTTGGCGGGCACGTTGATGGCATTGTTCGCGGGTAACGTTGCAGCTACGGTCGGCGGTATGTTGTCGATCGCCCCGATCAGGTTAACGACCGTAGGCGGCCTGTTAGCCGGCGCGGTATTTGGAAAGGTAACTGCCGCGGACTTGGGGCCGTTCAGTATCGGTGCCGTCTCGGAAAAGATCACCCCGAAGCTGCAGGTCCCGCCGTTTGCGGCAAGCGTTACTCCGGCTGTGCAGGTATTACCCACAATAGTAAAGTCAGGTATGTTAGCGCCGGTAATCGTGAAAGCCCCAAGCGTAGCCGCACTGACTTTGTCCGGGTTTGTCAGAGTAACAGTCGTCGTAGCGGACGTAACCAGCGGCCTCTGGACGGGAAAGGTGACCGATGAGAGCGGAACACCCGCCGGATCGACGGCAATAACTCCAACCACTTTGCCCGAGAGAAAGAAGACATTCGAGGTGACCGAGGCGACGCCCACTCCGCCGATATTCGGGCCGGTAATGGTAACAACATTCCCAAAAGGGCCGTTAACCACAGGGACCGCCGCGAGCGGACCGGGGCCGATGTAAACGTTGCCGGTTACCGGATCGGTATGGAAACCGGCAGCATCTACCAACCAAGGCCCGATGTTTGTCGTCGGAGCAGGGAGAAGTGTGTCAAAAATCGCCGTACCGCGCCGCCGTCAACTACGCGGAACACTCCGGCTCCGCCCACTTTGATGGGAGTTCCAGCCGCGTCGGTTGTGAACGTATAGGTGCCGAAGGGATGAACGACCGTAAACGTGGCGTTAGGCGCAAGCGTGCCTGTAGCTCTAGCATTAATTCTTAAGAATGTGGTCTGAGTATTGGGCGCCGGCACCGCGGGCAAACCCCCGAAAGACCCTTCCAGCGCTATGACCTGGACAAACTTTCCCGGCTTTGCGGGAGGGACCGCCGAGCCTATATTCATTATGGTAGTAGCGTCAAAATAGAATGTCTCTACAGGGAAATTCGTTGAGTTGATCGTTATCGCCGGATCGAAATTGATAGGTGTACCGAGGCACCCCAAGCCCAGCGACGGGGGACAGAACGGCGGCAGGAGCGAGCAGAAGCCGTTGTAATCCCAGCATGGCCCGAGTGAGAGACCGTTGGTATCCTGATACCATGTCGGATACTGCGTCGGCAGCGGGAGTGTAGGGCCTACCCCCCCCGGGGCCAAAGCGGCTTGGGCTGTGGTACCAGCCAGGAGAATGCTGAATGCAAATACTACCACAACAATCCAGCGCATATTTAGATTCTTTTTCATGGTAATGCTCCTCCACATTTATATTTGTCATGAAGCGAAACTCATGTGACCGATTATACCAAACATCCAGTCTACTTGCTGTCCTATATATTTAGATACTAATGCTTTGATTAGATTTCGTGAAGCTTCTATCGTTAGATATATTTGAATTGGACAGCCTTTGATATAATCTCCAGAAATATAAAAGCAAAACTAATGCCAGATAGGCAAATATACCTATGTCCACTAAAATAATAGGAGAACTTAGGTGTAGTTCATGATTGTTTTTGAAAATTTATTCATTTTGAGCCGTCTATATTGCTATTGCGTGTCCATTTTGCGGCTAAGGTTAACGGGTATTTTTCACCTCATATGACTTATGGTTCATGCGAGTATCTCATGCTTTGTTATTGCAATGCTAG
This sequence comes from Nitrospirota bacterium, assembly GCA_963741205.1. Lineage (GTDB taxonomy): Bacteria > Nitrospirota > UBA9217 > UBA9217 > UBA9217 > JAJYKN01. The sequence goes on along the minus strand of CAVUHW010000043.1, from coordinate 16,340 downwards.
GGGGTATGGGTTTGGAAGACTGTCTGGTCGGATGGGAAAGAAATAAGAAAATGACGATGCAGGCGGGTTGGTACCCCGCCTGCATCGTTTATCATTGACACTGCTATAGGGTGGAGAATGTCCTGGTTTCGCTTTCTATGCGCGCGCCGTTGCCGTCATCAGCAACGACTTTCCAGTAATACGTCGTTTGGGCTTTAAAGTCCGAAACTGGACTATGCACGATCGTGGCCGGGTCGGGAGAGGCGTGCTAACGGTCTCGGTCTTGCTGCACGCCGTGGCCACCATCCCGGAGATCGCCAGTACCGCGATGAAGAAGAATATCTTCCTCCGGGACCTCACGCCTCCCACGATAGCGATTCCTGCCAGGAGCATCCCGGCGCCGTACCCGCCGAGCCCGGCAAGGGTGTTATGCAGGGAAGAACCGGACGAAGCGGTTGTCGTAGTGGAATCCGTGACATCCACCGGGGTGCAGCCGAGGAAGCCCGGGTTCGTGCAATACCACAGATGATAGGTCACATCTTCACCATCAATGTCCTTGGACTTTACCCACTGGAAATCCACGGGCAATGCTGACCCCTGTTGCAGCCTCCGCCGGCAGATAGAGTATCGGTGCGTTCGGCGCCCCATTGGTGAGGAACGACCAGGTAAAATTGGCGGCCATGGGGATCTCGCCGAGGCTCTTGATTCCCGTGGCGAGCGTCACGGTGTACTTGTGGAAGAACTGCAGGGGCTTAGTCAGGCTTGAACGTGGCCGTCCTGGTTGCCGGATCATACGTCACGGTGCCCGTGACCCCTTCGCTCAGGAAAAACGTTGTTGCGGTCATGGTAAGGGGGTTCACCTGAATTGCTTCATTGAACGTTACGGTAATAGGATCGGATACCTTGAACCCCGTCGATGCTGTCACGGGATTCGTTGAAATCACCGCCGGCGGGATCCTGTTACGCTCTCCGTTGTTGTGAAACTGAAGATGAAGTCTCGCCGCCATGGGATTGCCCGCGATGTCCGTTACGGCTCCCGTTCCCCCGACAATCGCTGCTGTGTAAGTTGTATTGGGGGTCAGGGCAGCAGAGGGGGTCAGCGTGAAGTTCTTATTCGCGGCATCTAGGGCTACTGTAGCCGTAACGGGAAGACCGCTGTACCTGTACCTGCAGTCACGAAGAAGCTGGTCAACGTGACGTTGGTCACCGGCTCGCTGAACGTGGCGACCAATCGCGCTATTGGCTGGGAAGTTTATGGCATTGTTCGCGGGTACCGTGGAGATCACTGTTGGCGGTATGTTGTCGATCGCGCCGCTCAGGTTGATTACCACGGGCAGACTTGCCCAAGGGCGTCATGACCGGGAAGCTCACGAGCGCTGACTTTGTTCCGTTCACCGCAGTGGCGGTAGGTTCGGAGAATGTCACCGCGAAGGTGCATGTTCCCCCTGCCGTGGCAAGTGTTGCGTTTGAACAAGGATCGGTTGCAGCTGGAATGGCAAAATCGGGAATGTTGAGTCCCGTGACCTTGGCGGGCCCGAGCAAAGCGGTGTTGATGGTGTCAGGATTCGTAATGGTAACGGTTACCGGTGCGGAAACAACGCCCGCCATCTGGGTGGGGAAGACAAGCGGATTCGGCGAAGCCAGGATCCCGACCACTTTTCCACTCAGGAAGAAGAAAGGGTCCGTGAATGTCGATGTGACCGGGGCTGCCAGACATGCGGCACCCCCGCCATTGGCGCATGGTCCGGTAACACTGACAAAATTTTGCCCCGCCGGACTCCCGGTCACGGTAGTGGCTGCTAGTGGTCCCGCGCCGATATATTTATTGCCGGTTGCCGGATCAGTATGAAAACCAGCCGTATCTGTTAACCATGGCCCGACGCCCGTCTGACTGCCGGGAGGAGCATGGCGAAATCGCACGGTGCGCCTGCGCATCCGTCCAGAAAACGGTTCACCCCGGCGCCGCCGACTTTAAGGGGAACGCCGGCCGCATCCGTGCTAAAGGTATAGGTGCCGTAAGGTTCGATGATCGTATAGGTGCGAGTTCGGCACGAGCTCTCCAGCAGCGGCAACAACTCTCGTGTTGACTCTGAGGAATGTGATCTGCCCGCCGGGCGCCACTACCGGGGGCAGGGTGCCAAAAGACCCTTCCAAGGCTATAACCTGGGTAAGCTTGGCCTTGAGATTCGCGCCGAAGTTAGCGACGGTCGTAGCGTCAAAATAGAAAGTCTCAATAGGGAAATTGGTGGGGCTGATCGGTACGGCCGGATCCAGGTTAATAGGCGTTCCGATGCACCCAAGTCCTAACGTCGGAGGGCAAAACGGCGGAAGGAGCGAACAGAAGCCGTTATAATCCCAGCATGGCCCGAGTGCAACTCCGTTTGTGTCCTGATAGAATGTCGGCATACCCCTGAGTGCCCGGGGCCGGGAACCCAAAGCCTCCTGGCGCTGGCGCTAAAGCCGCGTGAGCCGCAGTTCCCATAACAAGCATAAAGCAAATCATAACAGTGATTACACCCAAACGTTTCAATACATATCTTGCTTTCATGTTCGCGTTCCTCCTCTTATTGGATCGGTCAATTTATATTTATACATGGCTACAAAACTTTTTAATCATAGCATAATCGTCGCGGGAACTTTCGCTAGTAATGTAACGGTCTAAGTAGCAAGAGCGGTGCCATCAACGAATGAAATACAGATGTTACTAATAATAAAGCACAATTTAAGTATTAGTGAGGGCACTAGCAAGTGTTATGGCTCATTTTAAGTGGCCTAAATTGGACAGGCGCTCTTTTTGCACTTTTTTGATCGTGTTTACTCACACGGGAATGTTTCAAAGCTGAACGGTTTTCTTTTTCCCTTGGGGCTGAACAAATTCTATCAAACCGGAGCGAAAAATACATAGGCAGAAATACCTATTTTAATTTATGGTGGAAATTATTTATTGCGCAAGGTCATGACCATGAATGACATCTTGCACTTCATCTATTATACTCTCATTTTGCAGCCTGTGTGCATACAACACCTTTGAAGGCATAATATTATCTCACGGCCGGATAGTTGACAAGTTGTATGATTGTTGATAATCTAACAACCGTTGACCTGGTATAATCATTAAACAATTCCGGCTATCGGAGAAATAAAAGGAGACTAGACAGTATGAACAAACGTTTCTTCATCATTATGTGGTGCATTGTTTTTGCGGCAGGCCCGGTCTTTGGCCAGGAAAAAAACGAACTAAAAACCGATAAGGACAAGCTCAGTTATGCACTCGGTGCGTCCATGGCCCATAATCTGAAACAATATGAAGTCGACTTGGATATAGACATGTATATAAAAGGATTGAAGGACGCGTTCTCCGGCAAAAAGGAGCTTCTTACGGAACAGGAGATGGCTTCAATCATAGCGAAGACGCAGGAAGACGTTAAGTCCAGGATGCAGGAAAAAGCAATGGAGAAGATAGAAAAAACCAAAAAAGACGGCGAGGAATTCCTCGCTCAGAACAAGAAAAAGGCAGGTGTAAAGACCCTGCCGAGTGGCCTGCAATACAAGGTCATTAAAGAAGGAAAAGGCAAGTCTCCCAAAGACACTGATACGGTAACGGTCAATTACCGTGGAACGCTTATTGACGGGACCGAGTTCGACAGCTCGTACAAGCGCGGGGAGCCCGCTTCTTTCGCGGTGAATGCGGTCATCAAAGGCTGGACCGAAGCGCTAAAACTAATGAAGGAAGGGGCGAAGTGGCAGCTGTTCATCCCGGCAAACCTTGCCTACGCAGAGCGCCCCGCACCTGGGATTCCCCAGATGTCCACCCTTATCTTCGAAGTCGAGCTTATCAAGGTCGGGGAGAAGAAAAAGACTGACTAGCGGCAGATCGTGTAGACCGAAAGCGTAATAAAAAGGGGACCTGAAAATCAGGTCCCCTTCTGTTTTATGTATGAGTTGGGTGAGCGACTCTGACGAGTGTCAGGTCCTCTCTTAGTTGCCGCCACCCCCGGATACCGTAGCCAAAGCGTTCGAAATCGCCTGAATCTGCGTCGACGTAAGGCTCGACAATGAATTCATTCGGCTGACGCTTGAGATGGCGGACCGGATCGTAGATGCGGATGCTCCCCTTACGCTGCTGCTTGCAAGAGCGCCGTGGCACGAACTGCAGTAATTGGCATAGAGCGTCGGACCGTCAGTCGGCACCGGTGTGGTCGTCGTGCCGGTTGATGACAGAGCCGCTGCTATAGACTGGATCTGCGTGGTCGTGAGGTTTGAGAACTGTCCCATGCCGCCTGAGTTATTTGAAATGCCCGTCTGGATCATGGTAGCCGTCGCCCCCCTCTTAGTGCTCGTCGCAAGCGGTCCGTGGCATCCAGCACAATCATTGACGTAGAGTGTTGCGCCGTCCGTCGTGGTCGGTGTGGGTGTGGGTGTCGGCGTCGGTGAAGGCGTCGGTGTGGTCCCCAAGGCAGTCGCTATCGCCTGGATCTGTGTGGTCGTGAGTGAGATAGATCTCATCTGACTCACGCTCGAGAGGGCGGAGCTGATCGTGGAGGCCGATGATCCGCGAACGCTGCTGAAGCGAGCGCCCCATGGCACGAGCTGCAGTAGCTCGTGTACAGCGCTGCACCGTCGGTCGGCGCAGGAGTCGGCGCCGTTGCCAGCGCAGTGGCGATGGCCTGGACCTGCGCTGCCGTGAGATTTGAGAGAGAGCTCATGCCGCTCACGCTGCCGATGGCCGCCTGGATCTGGGTGGCCGTTCTTCCTGCCTTGGCGCTTGCGGCCAGCGTTCCATGACACGAACTGCAGTACGTGGTGTAAAGCGCAGCCCCGTCAGTCGGCGCAGGTGTTGGTGTCGGCGTCGGCGTTGCCTGTCGTCCCCAGGGCAGTCGATATCGCCTGGATCTGCGTAGACGTGAGGGAGATGGATCTCATCTGACTCACGCTCGAGAGGGCGGAGCTGATCGTGGAGGCCGATGACCCCCGTACGCTGCTGCTCGCAAGTGCACCGTGGCACGAGCTGCAGTAGCTCGTGTAGAGCGCTGCGCCGTCGGTCGGCGCAGGAGTCGGCGCCGTTGCCAGCGCAGTAGCGATGGCCTGGACCTGCGTTGTCGTGAGGCTAGACAGAGAACTCATGCTGCCTACGCTTCCAATGGCTGTCTGGATCTGAGTGGCCGTCCTTCCTGCCTTGGCGCTTGCGGCCAGCGTTCCATGACACGAACTGCAGTACGTGGTGTAAAGCGCAGCCCCGTCAGTAGGCGCAGGCGTTGGTGTCGGTGTTGGCGCGGGTGCCGGTGTTGTTGCTAATACATAAGCGATGGCCTGAACCTGCGTTGTCGAAAGATTCGAAAGCGAGCTCATGGCGCCGACGCTGCTGATGCCGGTCTGGATCTGGGAAGCCGTTGCACCCAGCCTTGCTGCTGCTCGCCAATGCGCCGTGGCATGAACTGCAATACGTCGTGTAGAGCGTCGCCCCGTCGGTTGGAGTTGGCGTGGGTGTCGGTGTCGGCGTAGGTGTCGACGGGGCCGGTGTCGCTAAGGCTGAAGCGATGGCATCGATCTGCGTTGTCGAAAGATTCGACAGTGAGCTCATGGCGCCGACGCTGCTGATGCCCGTCTGGATCTGGGAAGCTGTTGCTCCCCGCTTGCTGCTGCTCGCCAGATGCGCCATGGCATGAACTGCAATTGGCCGCATAGAGCGTCGCCCCGTCAGTCGGAGTGGGTGTTGGCGTAGGTGTCAGGTGTCGGAGTTGGCGTCGCGCGTCGCTAAGGCAGAAGCAATGGCCTGGATCTGCGTTGTCGTGAGGTTTGAAAATTGTCCCATGCCGCCGTAGTTTCTGGAAATACCGTTCTGTATCTGAGACAGCCGTCGCTCCCGCCTTGCCGCTCGTGGCAAGCGGGCCGTGGCATGAACTGCAGTTGGCCGCATAGAGCGCAGCCCCGTCATTTGTCGTGGGCGCAGGCGTCGGTGCGGGCGTAGCGTAGGAGTCTGCGCAGGCGCCGATCCCAATGCTGTTGCTATGGCCTGAATTTGAGCAATCGTGAGGTTGGAGAGAGACCCCATGGCGTTCACACTGCCGATGCCGGACAGGATCTGGGCAGCAGTCCTTCCCTTCTTGCTGCTTGTGGCAAGGGCGCCGTGGCATGAAGCACAGTACGTCGCGTAAAGCGAAGCGCCGTCGGTCAGTGTTGGAGTGGGCGTGGGCGTTGGCGCGGGCGAGCTGTTGTCGCTAAGGCTGTCGCAATGGCCTGGAGCTGGGCTGTCGTTAGGTTCGAGAACTGGCTCATTCCGCCTTTGTTGTTTGCAATGGCCGCCTGGATAGTGGACGCCATTGCGCCGGCCTTGCCGCTTGTGGCAAGCGGACCGTGGCACGAAGCGCAGTTGTCCGTATAGAGCGCGGCCCCGTCGAGCGAGGCTGTTGATGAGGTGGGAGTATCTACCGCGTTCGTTGTGGTGGGATTTGTCGTCCCTACTGCCGTCAAGGCGGCCGCAATTGCCTGGAGTTGCTCGGCAGTGAGGCTCCCATAGGCCCCCATGCCGCCCATGTTGTGTGCAATCGCATTTTGGATCTGGGATATCGATGCCCCTTTCTTGCCGCTCGTGGCAAGGGAGCCATGACATCCGCTGCAATCGCTGCTATAGAGCGCGGCCCCGTCAATCGTTCCCGAGGCTGTCGTGTTCGACGATTTGCTGCACCCAAAAAACGCGAGGGTCAGCACCAATGCGCAAGTCATATACGCCTTGATAGCACTTTTTATCATTGTTTGTACTCCTTGTAAATAATCTTATTGATGTTAGGGGTAGCGGAACTGCTGTCTTATAACCACTTCATTAACTGCCGCGCTTCTACCGGTGAGAAAATTCCTTCAGTGAATAAATCTGGCTGACGTTTCGAGAGAGCCGCAATACACTGCAATGTGTTTTTTTTGTCGTCGGATCCATGTAACCTCCTCAATTATCCGTTCTTTCCGGATGGGTTCAAAAAAATAGGCCGGGTGCCTTCATATCAATAGATATTTCGGCAGCCCGGCTGTCTCATGGAGATCCTGGAGGCTTTCCGCCCCACCCTCGCGGATGGTTGAGTATTATCGTTTATCTATTTTTCTTTTTTTATGACTGCACTACATTGTCAAATTCAAGTGTATTCTGGTTTCTGCTGACTATGTCCTTAAACGCTCCTGGTTTTAAATGTAGTGGTTCCTAAACAATAACAATTATAATTTACCAAATAAAACGACATAAGTCAATACATAATGCTTTTATGCGCCTAAAGTTGCATATTTCAAGGATTTTGTCTTGTCCTGACTGATGGCGGAAATCAATAAACACATTTTTTCGAGGGCTTTTTGCCGCATTCACCTCAGGCGATACAGCCCCTCTCCTTGACATCCGTCGCGGCCGGAGTTACTTTAAAATAAGATGAAAACAATCACGTCATGTCTATTTTATTGATAGCTGAGAAGATGAAAGGAAGAAGCAACATGAATACGGCACTGAAATATGAAACGCAATATGAGGAGAACCTCGAACGGGGCATCGAGCTCTTTAACGAAGGCAGGTTCTTCGAGGCCCATGAAGCGTGGGAGATCCTGTGGCTCAATGCGGAGGAACCGGAGGACAAGCAGTTCCTCCAGGGGCTCATCATGGCCGCGGGGGCCTTTATCCATTATGCGAAACGGGAGTGCGCCGGGAGCGGCGACGCTCCTGGAAAGAAGCAGAAAGGCGCTGGAAAGCGGATTGAACATCCACCCGGAAATCCGGCTTTACGATTTTATGCAAGCCCTTGGCGCGCTTCGCGAAACCTTCAATCGCTGTTTATTCGACGTCCCGTTGGACCATCTGCCGAGGATCGCCATGTTCGACAGGCCCTTCGTTCAGCGGCATGTGTACTAGTCTCTAGCTCATGTCTTACGGCTAAACCTATCAGCGGAGGGCTGTTTCACTGACAATGATCCCGCTCTCAATCCGCTACCTGGAGAACGATCTTGCCCACGGATTGCCTTCCCTCAAGCAGCCGGTGAGCCTGCGCGGCATCTGCCAGCGGAATCACGTGGTCGACGCGGAGCTTGAGCCAGCCTTCCTTCATCGCCTGGAGAACATCGTGGGAGCGGCGGAGCAAATCCTCGCGCGTGGCCGTGAAGTTGCCCAGCATTCCACCCGAAATCGATATCGATTTCGCCATGAGTGAATTGGGCACGATCGGGTCGGCGGGACCGCTCGCGGCGCCGAAGATCACCACGTGTCCATGGACTGCGGCGGCTTCCAGGTCGCCCGCAAATGTGCTTTTCCCCACCCCGTCGATGATAAGCTCTGCGCCTCGGCCGCCCGTCAAGCGCTTCGTCTCTCCTACAAAATCCTGGCTTGTATAGAGTATGATGTGATCGGCGCCCGCCTCTTTGGCAATGCGGGCCTTCTCGTCCGTTGAGACCGTCCCGATCACCGTTGCCCCGAGATGTTTCGCCCACTGCACCAAAAGGAGCCCGACTCCGCCTGCCGCGGCATGGATCAGACACCGTGTCCCCCTTCTTCGGTTTTCGAAACTCGTGGAGAAGATAATGCGCCGTCATTCCCTGGAGGGGAAATGCAGCCCCTTCGACAAACGTCAGCTCTTTCGGCAGAGGGACCAGCCTTCCGGCGTCTATGGCCACGTACTCGCTGTAGCTGCCGAGGTGGCCGTTGTAGGCGACCCTGTCTCCGGGACGGAGGTCAGTCACCTTTTCACCGACCGCCTCCACTACGCCTGATGCCTCCAATCCGGGAATGAAGGGAAGCTTCACGGGGTAGGCCCCCCTTCTTTGGTATATATCAACGAAATTTACCCCTGCCGCGTGAATTTTCACGAGAACCTGTCCGGCCGAAGGCGCGGGCTTAGGTTCCGAGTCGGACAGCTTCAGAACGTCCGCGATGCCGTAGTTCGAGATCTTGATGGCTTTCATGGTGATCCTCCCTGTTTGGCATTCGGTCTTAAAATAGAAACTACACACTAACAGGTCATTCCCGCAATGCCCCTGAGCGGGAATCCATTTTTATCATTGAACAATGGATCCCCGATGGAAGCATTCGGGGATGACGGAGTTGGGGTCTTTATTCCGACCTATCTCGACCCTACGCCGCTTTCTTTACATCGGTCTTTTTTTCAGTTGCCGGCCGCCGGTCGCGGTCCTGCCTCGTGACCATCCAGCCCGGATACTCGGCCGGAAGCGCGCTCACCTCGTCAAGCTGCGCCACGTGCTCCGCGGAGAGCTCCACGTCTCCGGCAGCAAGGTTATCCAGGAGCTGCTCCCTGGTCTTCGCTCCGATGATGACGCTCGTGACGAAAGGACGCGTCAAGAGCCAGGCGAGAGCGACCCGCGAAACGGAAACGCCCATGGCCGTTGCAACAGATCGCATAACCGTAAGCACGTCCTTTGCGCGCTCCCGGTCGACCGGTGGAAAATCGTAGGTCGTGCGCCGCGCGCCCTCGGGCCCGGGTTTTTCCAGGTCGAATTTGCCCGAGAGCAGGCCGCCGGCAAGCGGGCTCCACGGAAGAATAGCGAGGCCCTGGTCCTGGGCCAGAGGGACCACCTCGCGTTCGATGTCGCGGCTTGCGATCGAGTAGTACATCTGGGCGCTTACGAACCTCGCAAGGTCATGCGCCTCCGAGTAGCCGATGGCCTTCATGGCCTGCCAGGCCTGCAGGTTGCAGTAGCCGATATAGCGGACCTTGCCTGCGCGCACCAGGTCGTCGAGGGCGCGCAGAGTCTCCTCGATCGGAGTGACGAAGTCGGCGCCGTGGATCTGATAGAGGTCGATGTAATCAAGTTGCAGGCGGCGCAGACTTGCATCCACGGACGTCATGATGTGTCCGCGCGTGAGGCCCGTCTGGTTCGGCCCGGGCCCGGTCCTTCCGCGGACCTTTGTCGCGACGATGATCTGATCGCGCGGCCGGCCGAGCGAGGCAAGTGCGGCTCCGAGATGCTTTTCCGATTCTCCTTCCGAGTAGACGTCGGCCGTGTCTATGAAGTTCACGCCTGCGTCAAGCGCGGCGCCGACGAACGCCTCGGACTCCGACGAAGTCAGCTTTCCGATGACCTCCCAGAACCCCTTGCCGCCGAAGGTCATGGTTCCCAGGCATAATTCGGAAACGTAAATACCCGTCTTCCCTAATAAACGGTAACGCATGGCGAATCTCCTTTCTTTGCTTTGATCACTAAGGCACGTTTGAATTTATCCTCTGCAAATCAACTTAAGAGGACTATAAAGTTGCCTGGGAGAACGAAAAAATCTTCCTTCAAAAAGCATAGCAAATATTTAGATCCTCGAAGCTACAGCTATCAATACGAGAAGCGGCGCGGCAATCCCTTCTAGGAAATAACAATTATTTTTTTTCACTCTTTTTTTTATAAATAGGTATTTTTACTCATTGAAATCAGATGCTGTCGTGTTACCTTTATGTTTATGAAGGCATGTGTGATCCCGCAAAGAGCAAGAACAAATCTGCACAAAATCGTTAGTTTCTGAATCGAAGCATCTATCATACGAGAATAAGAAAAGCTAAGCGGAGATGTTCGTCAAATTGGCACTCTTAATAAATCGGTACTACTACCCATTGACTTCCGATTCTGGCGGATTAAACTAAAGTTTATGGGCGGTGAAAAAATATCAATCAGGGCAGTGATGAGGAAGTCTGTCTTACGAGTCATGCCCGGAAACTGGGGAAGATTTCCGGGAAAAAGGAAGGGAGGTGGGATGCAAATTTTTTCTAGGTTGACGGCGTTTGAAAGCTGCATTAAACACCATATGGTAAAAAGGAGAAAAACATGAGAAAGATATCCATTGAGTAAGGATCCTTACCGGCAATGGCAGCGCTTGTTTTGCCGTGGTAGTCTTGACCACCGGCGCGGCCTTCGCTGTGGTGCCGGGCGGGACCCTCGATCCGACGACGGTGCCGAAGTATGTGGACCCGCTCCCGATCCCGAAGGTGATGCCGAAGGAGGCAACATTCGGAAACATCGACTACTACGAGATCGCGGTCCGTCAGTTCAAGCAGCAGATCCTGCCCTCGGTTGCCCAAGACCACGGTCTGGGGCTACGGCGCAGCCGACGACTCCATCGACCTTCAGCTACCCGGCCCGCACCATCGAGGCCAAGGTCAATAAGCCCGTGCGGGTCAAATGGATCAATGACCTGAAGGACCCGTAAACGAAAGATTTCCTGCCGCACCTGCTGCCGATCGACCAGACGCTCCACTGGGCGAACCCCCCGATGGACTGCATCGACGGCATGATGACATGACCCGACTGCCGCGGCCAGAGCCAGGATCCCTACACCGGGCCGGTTCCGATCATCACGCATCTCCACGGCGCGCATGTGCAGCCGGATAGCGACGGCTACCCCGAGGCGTGGTACCTGCCTAACGCGGACAATATCCCGGCCGGCTATGCGACCCAGGGGTCCAACTTACGATCCAGATTCCCGGCTCTGGCGTGACGCCGGGACAGGCAATCTACCAGTACCCCAACGACCAGCGGGCCACGACGCTCTGGTACCACGACCATGCCCTGGGCATGACGCGCGCCAATGTGTACACCGGACTGGCGGGCTTCTACCTGATCAGGGACCCGGCACACGGACCCGCACGGATCTGCCCAAGGGTGGATTCGAGATCCCGCTCCTGATCCAGGACAAGTCCTTTAACAGCGACGGCTCGCTCTTCTTCCCGGACTAACCGCGCGTTCTTCGAGGGACGTTGCTCCGTGCCCGATCTCCAGATCCCCTTCATTCCCGATCAGCACCTTGACAGGCGGGATGAGCGACGTGTCGCCGATCTGGAACCCGGAGTTCTTCGGCAACACCATGGTGGTGAACGGAAAGACCTGGCCGAAGCTGAACGTCGAGCAGCGCCGCTACCGGTTCCGGATCCTGAACGGGGACGACACGCGGGTGCTGATCCTTGAAGATCGTCGCCGGATCCGACTAGCCAGGCCGGGAGTTCCGGCCGTGCCGTTCTGGCAGATCGGCGCCGACGGCGGCTTCCTGCCCAAGCCGGTCAAGCTCGAACGAGCTCCTGATCGCCCCGGCTGAGCGCGTCGACGTGATCGTGGACTTCACGAATGTCCCCAAGGGCACGAACTCTACCTCATCAACGAGGGACCGGACGAGCCCTTTGGCGGCGGCAGGGCCCGGAGTGACTTTGCTTTCGCCGACCCGGCAACGACGGGCCAGGTGATGAAGATCGTGGTCGGACGGCGCACGATCGGACGATACCAGCACCGCACCGCCAGTCCTGACGCTGCCCGGCCGGACCAAGCTGGGACGGCGAGCAAGACCCGGACGGTTCGCTCAACGAGGCCGAGTCCGAGACCGTGTTCGTAATCACTGCGGACGGGAAGATCATAGAATCCAGGAGCAGCATGGCTGTTCCCTTTGCGCCTGTCGAGGCGCTGCTCGGCACGGCGACCGTGGTCAACGGGGTCATCACCCCCACGCCGAAGGAATGGATGGACGCCATCACCGAGAACCCGGCTCTCGACGCCACCGAGATCTGGGAGATCTACGACTTCACCGAGGATGCCCATCCGATCCACATCCACCAGGTGCAGTTCGAGGTGATCAACCGGCAGGATATCGTGATCGATGAAGCCACCGGGACCGCGACGCTCGTCCCCGGGACCATCACCGGCCCCGAGCCGGGAGAAACCGGGACCAAGGACACGGTGCTCGTGTACCCGGGCAAGGTGACCCGCGTGAAGGCCAAGTTCGACATCCCCGGCCTCTTCGTCTGGCACTGCCACATCCTCTCGCATGAGGACAACGAGATGATGCGGCCCTACTGCGTCGGCGGCGGGTGCAACCGTAGCGACAACACCTACGTCATGTAAAATCGTATGACAGGTTTAGGGGGCGCAAGCCCCCTTTTTTCCGGCTATTTTCAATCAGGAGGACGCAACCATGAAAAAACTTACCCGGAGAGAGTTTCTGAAAAACGCTTCAATCGGCCTGGCAGGCGCAACAATCGGGCCTAACAGCCGCCCCATCACTCGCCCAGATGATGGGCGGAGGTAGTGGCGGGATGGGCGGCGGGGGCATGGGCGGCGGGACAAGCGTCATCGATCCGCCGCCGGGCGCAGCGTTCGCCGACCCCGTGGAGATGCACAACTTCAGCACTATCCCCGGCATCGTCGAGGTGGACTTGGAGGCGAAACCCTCATGGGTGAACGTCAATGGGACCCTGGCGAATCTTCTCACCTATAACGGCGCCTACCCCGCGCCCACTATCCGCGTGAAGAAGGGAGATATCCTGAAGGTCCATTTTAAGAACTCGCTTCCCATGATGGGAACGAACATTCTGGGACATGAGCGCGAGATGACGAACCTGCACACACACGGGCTGCACGTGTCGCCTTCGGGAAAATCGGACAACGCCATGCTGATGTTCATGTCCGGCGACACCTTCGATTATGAGTACGACCTGTCCAAGATGTATCCCGGCACGCTCAACTTCTACCACCCCCACAGCCACGGCACCGTAGCCGAGCAGTATTGGGGCGGCATGGCAGGCGCGCTCGTAGTGGAGGACGACATTAGCGCGCTGTCCGGCTTCGAGACGCACCTTATGGTCATCAAGGACATCACCCTGAGCGGGTCGGCCCCCGAGCCCTATACCTCGCAAATGGATTACATGCACGGCAAGGAAGGCAATACCGTGATGGTGAACGGACAGGTGAACCCGGTGCTGAGCATAAAACCTGGACAAGTCCAGCGGTGGAGGGTCGTGAACGCCTGCAACGCCCGGTTCCTGAAACTGAGCCTCGAAGGCCATACGATGTACATTGTCGGGACCGAAGGCGGACTTCTCGACAAGCCCTATCCCGTCACTTCGATCCTGCTCTCTCCCGGCGAGCGGCTGGACATCCTCGTAAAGGCAAACCAGACGACGAAGAACTATCGGCTGCTCGCTCTTCCCTACAGCCGACAGGGCAACATGGGCGGCCAGCAGGTAACGCTCATGACCCTTGCGTACAAGGGAGCGAAGATGAACGACGCCATTCCCCCGATCGTAAACCCGGCGGCCGAGAGAATCTTAGCAACACCCGCCAAGACGGAGCGGATCGTCTTGTCCATGGGACAGGGCAAGGGCTACATCAACGGCATATCCTTCACCATGGAAAATTATTTCTCCATCCACTCGCATATTGGGACGTATGAAGTCTGGGAGATCGTGAACCAGAGCAACATGGACCACCCGTTCCATCAGCACGTAAACGCCTGCCAGGTGATATCGATCACTGGCGGTGACGCGTCCTACGCCGCGTTTCTGACAAAGACGCCGGCATGGAAGGACGTGGTCATTATCCCGAAGGGGGGCAGTGTGAAGATGCTCGTGCCGGTCATGGACTACCCGGGCATGACCATGTTCCACTGTCACATCATCGAGCATGAGGACATCGGCATGATGGGCGTGTGGGACATCATGGACATGCCGATGTGATGCGCCGGGCAAGGCCCGGGAGTCGTGTAGTTAAGGGGCAGCCACCCACGCCCTTCAGCGCAAAAAAAATCCCCCGGCAGACGCACACGGGGGATTTCCATCTTGAAAACAGGCTGTCTTGGCAACAGTACTTTAGAAATAGAAATTGAAGCTTATGCCGAGCCTCTCCGTGCCGAACGTGTTGCGCCTCTCCGTGGTTGTTCTTCAGAAAACCGCCGGCTATAGTAGTGGTCGTTGTCCTTTCCTGCAATATCGAAACCGAGGCCGGCTTTTCCCTCAATACTGAACTGCTTGTGCAGAAAATATTCAGCGCCCGAATTCCCCCAGCAGACTGAAGTCTACCGCGTCCCCGTCCTGCGTAGTGCTGTAAAAGACGGTACCCCCGACGAAGGGGGCGAAATCGTCCACCTTCAGGTCTTTTCTTATTCCCGCAGATAACCGACATCGGTGCCATGCGCATCGGCGCCCTTTAAACCCAAGCCGAAGCCGGCCAGCACTGCAAGGTCCGAATCGATAAAATATTTGCCCGTAATAACGAAATTATTATTGGTGTCGCCGTTCATCCCGAAGAAATTATTATTGACGTCAACATTGAGCCCAACCGTACCTGCTTTCAAACTATTCGCAGCCGATGCGTTCCCCGGCCAGAAGATCGCGGCCAGGGCAAGAATCAGTACAACTGCAGCAAGCTTTTTCATTGTTTTCTCCTCCGTTCAAATGATGATAAGCCTCAATATGTGTCGAGGCGGCTCAAAGTATTAGCCAAGGTAAGGAATCCTTACAGTGCTTAATACCGTAGTATAAATTTAGAAAAATGGCAAGCTAAAAAAGAGGCCCTCAACTTGACAAGCCCTTCTCACGCGCTATAGTATTTAAATAGGCTTCTACTTTGAGTGCCAAACAACGAGGAGGGTAAAACATGAAAACCGGAAGAATAGTTCTGTACAGTGTATTCGCTATCTTTTTGACCGCATCTCTGGGAATGGCGGCCTATCAACACGGTTATAAGGCCATGTTAAGCGGCAAGGATATCGTCCCGGCCGTTGAGACGAAAGCTACCGGCGAGGCGACATTCACGCTGAGCAAAGACGGCAAGGAACTCGCCTACACCCTGACGGTGAAGGACCTTGAAAACGCCACGGCTGCGCACATCCACGCAGGGAAGAAGGGTGAAAATGGCGGGCCCCTCGCGGGTCTCTTTGCGGGACCGAAGAAAGAGGGAATGTTCAGCGGCGAACTTGCCAAAGGCATGATCACTGACAAGGACCTGAAGGGCCCGTTGGCCGGAAAGACGGTCAAGGACCTCGTCAAGATAATCAAGGACGGGGGCGCCTATGTCAACATCCACACGGAGAAAAATCCGAACGGAGAAGTCCGCGGTCAAATCAAATAACGCTTCGTGCTGTTGATAATAACATCGGAGAACTCTGGCCGGAGCCGGGTGTAGACCCGGCTCCGTTTTTTTAGCACCAGAGACACGCGGACAACTGCAGAGTCATCGACGCCTCGCGCCAGGCCTTTGAATCCCTCCTCCCTTATCCCGTCTTTTCACTCCGGCTTAATTCTTTAGGCTCTTCCGATCCTTCTCCCCTCCTTTTCCCGGCTCTATTTTTCGCCTTCTGTCCAACCGGCCTCCTCTGTATTTCGCGGATATGCATACCGCGTGCCTCTGCCGGACGAAGCAGCCATGATGAAACAGGACAAAAAAGGTGCTAAATTAAGATTAGAATGATAATTACCCCGGGAAGGAGAATAGTATGACAGAGCAATGCACATTACCGGGCTGTGTGACTACAAAGACCGGAGAACTGAATGAAGAGAAGGGAGCACCGGCAAACACGGGAAATGTGCTGCCCCTATCGATAAAGCAGTACAGCAAGCTCCTTGAGCTGCTCCCCGACG
>CAVUHW010000042.1:0-52962 GCA_963741205.1 Nitrospirota bacterium | reverse complement strand
TCAGCACGAGTAGCTGCCTCAAGATGGACAATACGATTTCACGGCGGCGAGCGGCGAAGTTGATCGGCGCAACAGCGGCCGGCGCATTCCTGCCGATCGGAGCATCACGCCTCTTCGCGGCTAGGTGAATCTTCCCAGCGGATCATGCGCGCAATTCCGTCGACGCATGAGAAACTTCCCGTGATCGGGCTGGGGAGCGCGCTCACCTTCGACGTTCGCGGCTCGCGCCAGCTACAACCGATCGGAGAAGTGCTGGCGCTTTTTGTGAAACACGGCGGGAAATTGATCGACACGTCGCCAGCCTATGGCAACGCCGAAAGCGTGATCGGTGACCTCGCTTACAAAGAGCATATTCACCAATTCGCTTTTCTTCGCGACCAAGGTGTGGACCAGGGACAAGCAGGAGGGAATCTCCCAGATGCAACGGTCCTTGGAGCGGATTTCGGACCAGGACGATCGATCTGGAACAGGTGCATAACCTGGCCGATGTCGATCGCCAGATGACTTCTCTGCGCGAATGGAAAGCGAAAGGACAGATCCGTTATACCGGAATCACCTATTCGGAGGACCGAGGCCACGGTGAAGTCGAAAGAGTCATGCGGGCCCCAGAAACCCGATTTCGTTCAGATTAATTATTCGCTGATGGATCGAGCTGCGGCGCCAGCGCATCCTGCCGCTCGCCCAGGAAATGGGCATGGGAGTCATCATCAACCGGCCTTTTGTAGCGGCGGCATTTTCCAAGTCATTTCTGCCAAACCGCTGCCCCCCGTGGACGGCTGAATTCGACTGCCACTCTTGGGCGCAATTTTTGTTGAAATGGATTGTGTCTCATCCGGCAGTCACTTGCGTGATCCCGGCCACCAATGATCCAAAGCATCTCGAGGACAACATGGGAGCAGGGAGTTGGCCGGCTGCCCGATGCCAAGACCCGCGCGCGCATGGCTTCGCTTTTCGTTGGGTTCTGAGTTGTAGCGGCGATCTATGACCGCCGAATCGCTCGGCGCTGACACAGCGCAGCAACGGTGATGGTTTCCCGTTGGAGCTGAATTCGATTGAGTTGGACGTGGCGCGCGTCCTTGCAGTGGCTGCTTCATCCACTCAGGTTTGTGTCATGCTCACCGCCGATGGAACCGACGGACGGCCCGGTTTAATGCCAACTTCACTCCCGAAAAGTCCGCCGCGCTCTTGCGCGCGGTGAATCGAGACCGAAATCTGGCGGGCGGATTTCGCATTTCGGAAACGCCCGAATTCTCTCTCACACCGGAATTCGCGCTGGAAATCGAGATGGCCGCGCGTGACCCTGGTTGCTCTGCCGGTGCAAGCGCCGGAATTCCGCGCGCACGCCCAGGGCGCGGATGTCCACCCCAGACTGGTCGTCTCCGAACAGAAACCCGCATCCACTTTCATGCCATGATGCGGCGTACTGCGCCGGCAAAGACGGTCGTCTGCATCCGCGCCTCATTGAGCTCCAGGGTTTCCCCAGCCTTACTCTTACCAGCTCTTTTCTGGCGCTGCTTGCGCGCTGCTTTTGTCCCAAGATCCGCCGGAATGGCAGCCATTCTTTAGCGGGTTGGACCAGAATTCCTATCTCGAGCTATTGCGCAAGGTGATCGTCGGCGAAACCGATCCGAAAACCCATAATGTGCTGCCTGAGAGATAGACCAGAGAAGCAGAAGACGCGAATCGAATTGCCCCTTCCAAGAGCGCCCTGGGGGTAAAGTCCCTTGTAACGAATATGCGAAAACGCGGACGGCAGCTTTTATATCGACGCGACGGACCTCTAATGCAGATAGACGGTGTAACCCAGTAGTCGATGAACTTTTGTGCGTCGTCCGAGGAGCTGAAGAGTTCAGCCGAGGATCGATTTCCGGAACGATCTTCGACATCCAGTCGTAGCCACCCCAACTGAGTATTAGAATCAGCAAACATTCCCTGCCGTTCCTGAAAAGCGCGCATACTTCGCCGGCCTTTTTTGCGGACGAATTTCCCGCCTGACGAGTCACTGAGCGATTACGTGTGGGACCGGCTGTATTTCCTCGCCGGTCTGGGCGTGGAGATGAATCAACTCCGGAGAAATTGGCCGCACTGCCCAAAAATTCCACAGCTGGATTCTGCGGTAACACGAAGTGACTTACGCGGAGTTGGTCCCAACGGTGATGGCCATCGCTCGAAGGCTGAGATCCGGATGATGTTTCTCTGGCGAGAATCGCGTCCGATAGTGGTCAACAACCTCGTCCGGATGAGCCGGGCCCCGGGGTCGTGGGAGTAGACTTCAACAAGGACAAGACCTGGGTCGGCTGGAGCCAGTGCCCTCACCAACGCGTGAACGCTGGCGGAACAGGCGTCGTTCCATTTCAGATTTCCGAAACGACAACGCTCCTGCTTAACGATCGGCGAGCCGGTGATGAAGGCGAACTCGACTCGGCTTGTGGAGGCGCACCCAGCCGATTTTCGGGTGTGCGGGTTCAGAAGAAAATTTCTCTCCGCCAAGTCGTGCGGATATCGCACTCGGGAGGGCGAGCACTGGGGAACGTGCTTGGCCACCCATTGATCGCCCAGTTGCACGCCGGCAGAGGGTTTAGCCTCCAACGCACTCATTCTCCCGTCATTGAAGACCGCCGGGAATACAGACTACGCCGTGAAGCCTGACCCCGCCGCGCCCGTTTACACGGCGTTGGAGGCCGATTGGGGTCCGGGCTATCACAAGAGCTACCTCATCCCGGCGCTCGAGATCCCGGCCTTCCTCTTTCTCCTCAACAGGTATGACCGCGCCGTCTACGGCACCGACGTCTACGGCACGACCTGGAACACCGGCTGGCAACACGTCATCCGCGGCACCTGGAAGTTGGACACGGACCCCTTCGGCATGAACATGATCATGCATCCGTACATGGGATCGTTCAATTACGGCTTCGCGCGGTCAGCCGGCCTCAATTACTGGGAGTCGCTTGGCTATACCTTCGCGGCAAGCTTTGCCTGGGAGACGTACGGAGAGACCGGACCGCCCTCCATCAATGATCAGATCATGACCAGCTTCGGCGGATCTTTCCTGGGCGAGGCGCTCTTTCGGATGGCGAGCTTTGTCCTCGAGGACGGCAAGCCGGGGTTCTGGCGAGAGCTGGGCGCCGCAGGGATCTCGCCGTCCACCGGCATCAACCGTCTCGCCTTCGGCAACCGGTTCAAGGCCGTGTGGGTGAGCAACGACCCGGCCACCTTCATGCGCTTGCGGCTCGGCGCGAGCCTGACCGAGCACCGAGACGGACCAGGGCATCGGAAAAACCGTTAATCGGCCCGAGGCGACGGGAGACTTCTCTATGGCCTACGGGCTCCCCGGGAAACCCGGCTATCAGCTACAATCGCCCCTTCGACTACTTCCATTTCGAATTCACCGCCGTCGCCCACAGCGGCGGCAACGCCTTCGAGAACATCATGACCCGCGGCCTCCTCTATGGAACGAAATACTCGGCTGGCGACACCTATCGCGGGGTGTGGGGCCTCTACGGGAGCTACGACTACATATCGCCGCACGATCTTCCGCGTCTCGAGCACGGCCCTCTCGGTCGGCACCACCGCCCAGTGGTGGCTCTCTCACTCGGTGGCGCTCCAGGGTTCGGCCCTCGGCGGCGTCGGTTTCGGCGCGGCCGGCACCACCGCCCCCGTGGGTAGCCCCGCCGAGGGTATACGCGACTACCACTTCGGCACCGTCCCGCAGGGGCTGCTGGCGCTCCGCCTCATCTTCGGCGATGTGGCCATGCTCGACATGACGGGGCGCGAGTACTATGTCAGCGGCATGGGCTCCGACAACGAGAACGTGGATCGGAGAATATCTTCCGCGGGAACGCGTCGTTCACCGTGCGCGTTTACGGCCACCACGGTATCGGCATCCAGTACGTCGAATCGCACCGGGATGCGCACTATGCCAGTATACCCAACAGGCACCAGACGGTAGGAACCGTCAGTATCGCCTACAACTTCCTCGGCGACATCAAGTTCGGCGCCGTCGAGTGGCGCGACTTCTACGCCGACCGCCGCTGAGCCGCCTGAACAGGGAGAGGACCGGACATCGAATGCGCTCAGAGAATAATTATGTTCACCCTGCGCCGCACAAAGGATGGCGTTTTCAGCTTGAGGTCGACAGAGAGTATCGCGGTCTCAGAATGGGTCGGACTTTCTAACTGAGCGAATTCCTGCCGAAGAGGTATTTGTCCATGACTGAACAGAGTAATTCTCAGCGCGGAATCCGCTTCCTCGTCATCGCGGCTGCGCTCGTGATCATCATCGGGGGCATCAATCAGGCGCAGTCGGTCCTGGTGTCCTTCCTCGTCGCCGTTTTCCTCGCTATGCTCGGGACGCCGCCGGTACTCTGGCTCGAGCGGAAACGCATTCCCTCCGTCGTTGCGGTGCTGCTCGTGGTGGCAGGCATGATCGCCATCCTGCTGATCGTCGGCGGTCTTGTAGGCACGTCCCTCAACAACTTTATCGATGCCCTGCCTTCCTATCAACAACGCATACAAGAACAAGTTTCATCACTCAAGGCGCTGCTGGCAAAGAAAGGCATCCGGGTCACGGACAAGATGCTGCTCGAGTATATCAATCCGGAGGCGGTGATGAGGCTGGCTGTCGGCATGCTCGGGGGTTTGGGCTCCGCGCTCTCGAACATTATCCTGATCCTGCTCACCGTAACGTTTATCCTGCTCGAAGCCTCAAGCTTCCCTGCCAAGCTCCGCGCTGTCCTCGGCGATCCTCAGCAGGCATTTCCCCAGTTCACGAGGTTCGTTGATGATATGAAGCGCTATATGATCATCAAGACGGGGATCAGCCTGACCGCGGGTGTTCTGATCGGGATATGGCTCTCCATCCTCGGCGTGGATTCTCCTGTTCTCTGGGGTTTCCTGGCCTTTCTGCTCCACTATGTACCCAATGTCGGCGCCATCATCGCCGCGATCCCCGCGGTTATTCTCGCCCTTGTCCAATTCGGGTTCGGCCGTGCCGCGCTCACCGCTGCCGGATATCTGGCCGTTAGTTTCATACTCGGCAACGTGGTCGAACCGAGGCTCATGGGGCGGAGGCTCGGCCTGTCCACGCTGGTCGTATTTCTCTCGTTGGTCTTTTGGGGAAGCCTGCTTGGCCTGATCGGCGTGGTTCTGTGCATACCGTTTACCATGACGCTGAAGTTCGCATGCGAGAACAATAAAAGCACACGATGGATCGCCGTATTGCTCGGGCCTAAGGTGCCCGCTGAAAGCATTCCACCAGTGTCGAAAAAAGGAACGATCTTGGGATCTGAACAAAGGTGAGAAGGCTCGAGAGAGAAGAAAAGGCTCATCATCATCTGCCATGCGAAACGGAGCGGTTGCCGCTAGAGATCGCGTCAGCAAACATCTCACGGAGCAAGCTTTCGCGAGACAGGCCAGAGTAGTTACCGATCGGAGATGCTTAGATGTTTGAAGATATTATCGAGACAGCGCGTGAACCCCTTATGGTCCTGGATGCAAATCTGAGGGTTCTCCTGGCCAGCCGCAGTTTTTATGAATCGTTCAAGGTAATGCCGAAGGAAACGGTGGGCAATCTTATCTATGACCTCGGAAACCGGCAATGGGACATTCCCAGCCTTCGGACGTTGCTTGAAGAAATGCTTCCCAAAAATAACAAGTTCGATGACTATAAAGTTGAACATGTATTTTCAAGCATCGGGCACAAAATAATGCTGCTCAATGCCCGCCGTATCACCCAAGCAGAAAGCGGTCATCTGCTGATCCTCCTGGCAATAGAAGACATCACTGAAAAAATGCGCCTGGAAAAAGAATTGGCGGAACGGACGCGAGACGCGAAGAAGGCACAATTCGATGCCGAGGCCGCAACAAGGGCCAATGAAGATATTATTGAGACCGTGCGTGAACCCCTTTTGGTGCTGGATTCAGACCTGAGGGTCCTCAAGGCCAACCGCAGTTTCTATGATTCCTTCAAGGTAACACCGGGGGAAACGATCGGAAATCTTATCTATGACCTCGGAAACCGGCAATGGGACATTCCCAGGCTTCGGACGCTGCTTGAAGAGATCCTTCCCAAAGACAACAAGTTCGATGACTATGAGGTTGAACATGTATTTTCAAGCATCGGGCACAAAGTAATGCTGCTCAATGCCCGCCGGATCACTCAAGAGGAAATCGGTTCTCAGCTGATCCTCCTTGCAATAGAAGACGTCACTGAAAAAATGAGGCTGGAACGAGAATTGGCGGAACGAACACGGGACGCGAAGAAGGCGCAATTCGAGGCCGAATCCGCAACAATGGCCAAGTCCGATTTCCTTGCCAACATGAGTCATGAGCTGAGGACCCCGCTTAATTCGATAATCGGTTTTTCGGAGGTCCTGGAGGACCAGCTGCTCGGCTCGCTGAATGAGTCGCAGCGCGAAAACGTGATGTACATCCTCAAAGCGGGAAGGCACCTGCTCAGCCTTATCAACGATATCCTCGATCTCTCCAAAGTGGAATCAGGCAAGATGGAACTCGACGTGGAGCGTGTGTCTTTAAGAGAGCTGCTTGACGCATCCCTGGTCATGCAGCGGGAGAAGGCATTGAGGCATGGGATAAAGCTGGATCTAAAGATCGAACCCGATCATTCTATCGATGATCGAGGCGGATGAAAGAAAACTCAAGCAGATACTGTTCAATCTCCTGAGCAATGCGGTGAAATTCACGCCTGACAACGGCCAGGTGCAGGTACTGTCGAAGGAAATAAATGGAGCTCAGGATATAGAGATCAGCATCAGGGACACCGGCATAGGGATCAAGCAGGAGGATATCCCGAAGCTCTTCAAGGAGTTTTCTCAATTGTCGTCGGCCTATGATAAAAAGTATGAGGGTACCGGGCTCGGGCTTGCGCTCACCAAAAAACTTGTTGAATTGCACGGCGGGAGGATATGGGTGGAGAGCGAGTTCGGCAAAGGGAGCCTGTTTGCCTTTGTTATTCCCGTAAGGCAGGGGAGGAAAAAGAATGCCTAAGAAAATCCTTGTTGTGGAAGATAACGAGGCGAACCGTATCCTCATGAGACAGATACTGAAGTATCACGGCTATGAGGTGCTGGAGGCGGCTGATGGGGCAGCCGGGTTGGCGATGGCCAGAGAGCACATGCCTGATCTTATACTGCTTGATCTGCAGATGCCTGTTATGGGCGGTTTAGCGGTGATACGGGAATTGCGGAAAACACCGGAACTGAGCAAGCTGAAGGTGATGGCCGTCACCTCCTTTGCCATGAAAGGCGACAGGGAAAAGGCGCTGGAAGCCGGGTTTGACGAATATGTGACAAAACCCATAGATACGCGAAAATTCGTTGAGCTCGTAAAAAACATTATTCCGAATTCCGAGGTGAAAACATGACGCTGAAGAAGCCGATCATCCTTTCTGTCGACGATGAACCTGCGAACCTCAAACTGCTCGAAAACATACTCGTTCCAAGAGGCTACGAGGTGGTAAGCGTTGCAAGCGGGGAAGACGCCCTGCGGAAGATCAAAACCCGGACCATAGACCTCGTACTGATGGACCTTATGTTGCCGGGGATGGACGGCCTGCAGGTGTCCCGGAAGATCAAAGATAACAAAAAGTACAGGAATATACCGATCATCATGCTTACCGCACATACCGGTGTGGAGTCTTTTATAAAGTCTCTCAGTGGCGAGGTGTTCGCGCACCTCCATAAGCCTTTTGAGGCCGAAGAATTAGTCAGACTCGTGAGGGCTGCACTTGGGCAATCAGAGGCCGACGCTCAAGCCTGAGGACGACCCGTCTGATGCTGTTATAATAAAAGTTTTAGTCAGAGAAGCAATTTATAGAACGGTTTCTTTACGCTTGCCGCGAACCTGGGCATGCTCGCTTCAGGCGGGCGCGGACGGTGTCGGCGTCCTGGTAGTCTTCTTCATCCTGGTGGTGATCATCGTAGTCTGTCGTCCTCCAGGCAACCGGGCACAGTGTCATATATCAGGAAATAACGAGGTTCTCGATAAAAGCCGGAGGTAACCACACATGAAGACCATACTCGAGACTTTCTACGCAAAACCGCTCGCAATCTATCTGGCCGTTGCGCTTCTCGCGATCTCGACCTTCGCCGGGCCGGCCGAGGCCATGTTCGTGACGTCCGCTCCAAACCAGAATGCAGCCGCTCCTGCAGCAGCCTCTGCCGGCCGGACTGGCCGATCTGGCCAAGATCCAGGCCGCACTCGAGACGAAGATCGTCCAACAGAAGCTAATGGACTACGGGCTTTCCCCGGAAGAGACCATGGCGCGGGTGAACAAGCTTTCCGACGAGCAGATCAATCAGCTCGCGACCCACACGGACTCACTCCAGGCAGGCGGTGACCCGGTCGATCTTGTAATAGGCCTTGTGGTCCTGGCTATTCTCGTCGTGATTCTCATCTACCTGCTTCAAGGCCGCATTGAGGTCAGGTAAATGGCGCGATGTGCTCCAGGGGGCCGCGGACCTGATGACATATTCGCGCGGGGAGCACTACCCGACCGGAAGAGTGAAGGAAGGTATGAATCATGGCAGAAGATAAGAAAGACACCAGCGGCGGCATCCCCAGGATCTATTGGAGGTTCCTTGCGGCATTTTTAGCGGCTTCAATATTCATGTATGGCGTGGAATATCTTTTTCAACCCCAACGCTCCCGCGCATACGACGATAAACTACAGCCAGTTTATCGAGCAACTGAGCGCAGGCAATATCAAATCCGTTTCCATAAAAAAGGAACTGGTAAACGGAGAGTTCATTAAGGAGGCGAGTGTCCCGCTGCCGGGAGAAAAGAAACCCGCGCAAGTAAAATACTTCCAGACCGTCCTGCCTTCTTTCCAGGGTGAAGGACTCCTGTCCCAGCTCAAGGAAAAGAATGTGATCATCACCATCGAGCCCGCTGAACAGGGCATTGTTCTGGCAGATGGTGATCAGCTTTCTGCCCTGGGTGCTGATCATCGGTTTCTGGGTCTTGATATCGAAAAGGAATCAGCAGATCCAAGGCGGTCCGGGTGGCCTCTTTACCTTTGGAGCAAGCAAGGCCAAACTGTATGATGCGAAAAAACCGAGCGTGACCTTTAAAGACGTTGCCGGGATGGACAATGTAAAGATGGAACTGCGAGAGACCATAGAGTTTCTGAAAGACCCCTCCCGGTTCGAGAAGATCGGGGCAAAGGTCCCGAAGGGCGTGCTCCTGATCGGACCTCCGGGAACAGGCAAGACCCTTTTTGCGCGGGCAACCGCGGGTGAGGCCGCAGTGCCTTTTTACAGCATCAGCGCTTCGGAGTTCATAGAAATGTTCGTAGGCGTCGGCGCCTCGCGCGTCAGGGACATGTTCAAAAAAGCCAAGGACACCCAGCCGAGCATAATTTTTATCGATGAGATCGATGCGGTGGGACGTACGCGCGGAGCGGGGCTTGGAGGCGGAAGCGATGAACGGGAGCAGACGCTGAACCAGCTTTTGAGCGAAATGGACGGATTTAATCCCCATGAAGAAGTGATCGTTATGGCTGCGACCAACAGGCCTGATGTTCTGGACCCTGCCCTTCTCCGGCCGGGAAGGTTCGACCGGCATATCGTGGTCGACCGGCCGGGCTGGAAAGAACGGAAGGCTATCCTGGAGATCCATGTGAGGGGAAAGAAGCTTGCGCCTGATGTGGATTTCGAAGCCCTGGCAAAGGGAACGCCGGGCATGACCGGCGCAGACCTTGAGAATCTCACCAACGAGGCCGCCCTGGTCGCCTTGCGGAAGAACAAAGAGATGATAGACCGGCTTGACTTTTTAGAGGCCGAGGACAGTATCCTGATGGGGGCGGTGAAGGAGTTGACCATCAGCGACATGGAAAAGCGGATAACGGCCTATCATGAGGCGGGACATACGCTCACCGCATGGGAATTACCCGGGGCCGATCCGATTTACAAGGTAAGCATCATCCCCCGCGGAATGGCAATGGGTGTTACGCAGCT
This sequence comes from Nitrospirota bacterium, assembly GCA_963741205.1. Classification (GTDB taxonomy): domain Bacteria; phylum Nitrospirota; class UBA9217; order UBA9217; family UBA9217; genus JAJYKN01. The sequence goes on along the minus strand of CAVUHW010000042.1, from coordinate 42,989 downwards.
TTTGCCCGGGGAAGACCGGCACTATTATCCCCGCACCTATCTTATGAACAGACTGAGCATCAACCTTGCCGGACAGAGTTGCGGAAAAGATCGTCTTTAACGACATCAGCAGCGGCGCACAGAACGACCTGAAAGACGCGACCTCGCTGGCCGAGAAGATGGTGGCGCAGTGGGGAATGAGCGACAAGGTCGGTCCGATCAATCTCGGACGCGGTGAAGAACACCCGTTCCTGGGCAGGGAGTTGTCCCTGCCGAAGCGCTACAGCGAGGAGATGGCCTGGCTCATGGACCAGGAGATCCAGAAAATCATCATCGATGCGGAATCAAGGGCAACTGAAATATTGTCAGGGAAAAGACATACCCTTGACGCGCTTGCGGAAGCGCTGATAAAGGAAGAAGTGCTCGAAAGAGCTGACGTGGAGCGGATAATACAGGGTACGAAAGCATAGGACCAGACTTGGAACGCTGAACTCGGGAAAATCCTTCCGGGTCCCTATGGCGAAGGTCACTATTATGAAACTGCTCAATTTGATCTTATCTTTAATAATTATCATTGCATCGGTTGTTTTATGCCATCAAATTATTTCAAATGCAATTTCCAACCAACAGAACAAAAACGATTATGCTGAACTCAACCATGTCAAATACGGTCTTTTCAGCATTGAAGAATGGAAACGACAAATTACCGTTATTCTTGCCGAGGAAATCGATAAGCTGTATTTGTCAAAGACGAATGAGCGGGAGCTTCGAAAGCATATCGAAATTCTGCTGAATACGCTTATTGATAAAGTCGACAAAAAATCAGGGAAGGGAACAAAGGCTCCGCGGAGGGTTGGGTCAAGCAGGCCTTTATAAATATATTTGTCAGTCTGGAAGATATAAAAAAAGGAATTCCCGAATATGCGGATGCGATCATTCATGAGATGAAAAAATCGAAAACAAAGGGTCAGATAAGGACCATGCTGAACGAACAGCTCAAACAATATTTAAACCAGACCTTTGAAACACGAAGATACATTTCAATTGAACCGCATCCTTCTGAGGACTGATTCCAAGGATATCGAAAGTGCGAGGATCAAGCTCGACAAGGCAATTTCAGTTAAACATGGCCTGATCTTCAAAGAGGCTATCCTGCTGATCATGCTGTCGGTTATCCTTTTTGCCTTGTCCGGTTTTAGCAGACACCCCCTGGCCCCCTCCCGGTATATGCTCCTCGTTCTGTCTCTTATCACGCTGCTGATAGCCGGTGTCACCACGCCCATGATCGATCTGGAAGCAAAAATCATCAAAGATGAGTTTTGTGTTGATGGGGCATCCCATCCATTTTGAGAACCAGGTATTGTATTTCCAAAGTAAAAGCATCCTGGATGTATTCTGGATTATGATTACTCATAAGGAGATTCAGATGAAATTCGTCGGGGTCTTGATGATTACCTTCAGCGTCTTCTTCCCCCTGTTAAAACTAGTCTCGTCAGTGGGATATTATTACAATTATCACCATGCAAGGAAAAACCCGGTGATCAATTTTTTTGTCTTAAAATCCGGGAAATGGTCCATGGCCGACGTCATGGTGATTGCCATATTTATGGCCTATATCGGATTTAACGGGATCATTACCAGCCAGTTCGGTCAATTAAGCTCAGCAAGCCAGGAACTGGTGATCTTAACTACGAATGGCACTTCCCTTCAGCCGGGGTATTACCTGTTCCTGGCATACACCCTGTTGGCGTTATTTTTATCAGGATTCCTGACCAGAAACCCTCAGGCATCGGAGCATAAGAATCCGTAGGTTGATCGTAGTCTGCAGACAAGAAATCAGTCACATGAGCCCGTTGCCGGGCAGTCACGAACAGGCGGCCCGGGAGAGAAAACATGGCCCCTGATCTCAAGAAAGAACAGAAAGCGTCGGGCAAGAGGCCGCGATACAGGTATTCGCTTGCGGCAAAAGTATTTTTCTTGTCGATTGACCTGATTGCAGGAAGAAAGATAACTCTTCCCAAGGTCAAGCTCATAGAGATACTGGCCAGCATCCCCTACCGCCACTGGGAAACCCGTGAGTATGCACGCATGACACGAAGTTATGGGGATCAGGCATTGGTGCATGAGGCACGCAAAATTATGCTGTGGGCCCGCGAAGCGCAGGATGGTGAATTTTGGCACTTGCTGGTTGTCAACGAAAAGATGAAAGAGGATGGGATCAAGGACCCGTACTATTTGTTTCCGCCTCTCCCCCTTCTTATGGTCGGCTTCTATGCCGTCTTAATGCATGTGATGGCATTGATCGACATTCGCAGAGCGTTCCTGTTCAATGCGGAGTTCGAGGACCATGCCGAACACGTGTACGCACAATTTGTTGAAGAACATCCGGAATGGGAACGACAGCCCGTCAATAATGAACAGGTGAAAGAACGCGGAGAGCTGCTGACCTGGGCGGATGTGTTCAGACGCATCGGTCTGGATGAACGTGACCACATGAACATGAGTTTTGTGTTCTGTGATAAACCGGAACGGGTCGTGGAATATGACGGAATGCCCGGGAAACCGGGACTGATCCAATCCAGGCACTAGCATTCTAACAATTGGAACATCTTAGGCGCCGGTCTATACTTCTCATAAACCGCCGCATTTACGCAAAGTTCACGATCGTTGACGATGTTTTTAGCGGCGTCAACACAGCGGTCAGGGCTTGCAAGCAAAACAAATTCGGAGGGAAAATCATGAACGAGCAAAAAGAAAGCGGCAAAAATTTAGAATCCTTGATGGACATGCTGGCAAGCAAGGACGGCGTGATCCGGCAGAACGCACGGGAGGCGTTAGTGGCTCTGGGTAAACCCGCCATCCCTTCCCTCTCCCAGGCATTGCTGAATTCCAGTTCGGTTCAAGTTCGATGGGAAGCAGCCAAAGCTCTCGGTAGTATCAGCGATATCAGATCAATACCGCCGTTGGTGAAAGCGCTCGAAGACAGCGACCCCGACGTGGCATGGTTGGCTGCCAATGCATTGATACCGTACAAAAAGACCGCTTGGCCGCCATTATTACAGGCGCTGATCAAAAGCGGGTCGGATTCTGTTTTATTGCGCAAGGGAGCACACCATGTTTTGGTGGACCAGAAAGAGGATGGATTCAACGAATTGCTCACGACGCTTCTAAAAGCCTTAGAATCCAGCAGTGCCCCGGAATCGTCGGCAGTAGCTGCCCATGACATCCTTAAAAAAATGAATGTAAAAGCATGAATACTTATTCATGCGCCAGCGGTCGGAGTTTCCATTCCGGACAAGTATGAAGGAGAGTCGGTGAGCAAACAAACGCCCGTCAGCAAGCTTATCTACGGACTTTTGCCAACAGACGTCGAGGGATTCGATTCCCTTGCTGAGTTGGCGCTGGATATGCACTGGTATTGGAACCATTCCGCCGACGAAGTGTGGAGGCAGCTTGATCCCGCACTCTGGGAGATTACCTCCAACCCCTGGGTCGTCCTGCAAACAGTCTCGCGGGACCAACTCCGTCGCGCATTAGCTGATCCCGTCTTTCGCAAGAAGGTTGGTGACCTCTTGCAGGCCAGGCGCCGCGATGCAGAGTCGCCCGCATGGTTTCAGCAATATCATTCTCAGACGCCGCTCACCGCTGTCGCCTATTTCAGTATGGAATTCATGTTGAGTGAAGCTCTCCCGATCTACTCGGGTGGACTCGGAAATGTGGCCGGCGATCAGCTAAAATCGGCCAGTGATCTGGGCGTTCCGGTCATCGGCGTAGGGCTGCTCTACCAGCAAGGTTATTTTCGCCAGATGATAGACAAGAACGGGGCACAGCAGGCCCTCTTTCCATACAACGATCCCGGCCAATTGCCGATCACCCCTCTGCGCGGTTCGAACGGGGATTGGCTGCGGCTGGAGATCGAGCTGCCCGGCTACTCAGTATGGCTGCGCGCCTGGCAAGTCCAGGTCGGCCGGGTGAAACTGTACCTGCTTGACAGTAATGACGCAGCGAACAACCCGACCCGCCGAGGGATCACCAGCGAGCTGTACGGAGGCAGCCCGGAGCTGCGTCTCAATCAAGAGCTGGTGCTCGGGATCGGCGGATGGCGGCTGCTCACCGCGCTCGGCATCAAGCCCGAGGTCTGCCATCTGAATGAAGGGCATGCCGCTTTCGCCGTATTGGAACGCGCTCGAACCTTTATGGGAGAGACCGGGCAGCCCTTCGAAGTCGCGCTGGCCGTGACGAGGGCGGGCAACCTCTTTACCACGCACACCGCGGTGGCCGTCGGCTTTGACCGTTTCGCTCCTGCCCTTATCGACCAATACCTCGGTTCGTATGCCCGGAACAAGCTCGGCATCTCTCTTCACGATCTCATGGCGCTTGGCCGCCAGGACCCTAACGACTCTTTTGAACCCTTCAATATGGCTTACCTTGCCGTGCGAGGGAGCGGGGCGGTCAATGGGGTGAGCCAACTGCACGGGAAAGTGAGCAGGCATCTCTTTGCGCCTCTCATTCCGCGGTGGCCTGAGGAAGAAGTCCCGGTCGGACATGTTACGAACGGGGTCCATATGTCAAGCTGGGATTCGGAAGAGACCGACGCTCTCTGGACAGACGCATGCGGAAAGGACCGCTGGCATGGAACTCTGGAAAACCTTGAAGAGGACATGCGCAAACTTCCCGACTCGAGGCTCTGGGAGTGCCGAGCCTCCGCCCGCGAGACCTTGATTGAATATATGCGCGGCCGGCTTTTCCGACAACGGGAAGCCGAGGGCGCATCACCCGAAGAAGTTGAAGGCGCAAAAAGTGTTTTTGACGTCAATGCCTTGACGCTGTGCATCGCACGCCGCTTTGCCACTTACAAGAGACCGAACCTGCTGCTCCACGATCCTGAAAGGCTCCTTCACATCCTCACCGATCCTCAGCGTCCGGTGCAGCTTATCCTTGCCGGCAAGGCCCATCCGGCGGACCGGGCAGGTCAGGACCTGATTCAGGAATGGTCCCATTTTATCCGGCGAAACGAGGCGCGCAACCATGTGGTCTTTCTGAGCGACTACGACATGTTCCTGACAGGACAACTGGTGCAGGGAGTGGATGTCTGGATCAATACGCCGCGACGGCCCTGGGAAGCCTGCGGGACGAGCGGTATGAAGGTGCTTGTCAATGGAGGCATCAATCTTTCTGAATTGGACGGCTGGTGGGCGGAAGCCTATACGCCTGAAGTGGGGTGGGCGCTCGGTGACGGCAAGGAACATGGAGACGACCCGGGCTGGGATGCTGTTGAAGCAGAGGCGCTCTACGACCTGCTCGAACGAAAGGTGATCCCTGAGTTCTATGACCGTGACACAAACGGCATCCCCGTGACCTGGGTCGCGCGCATCCGTGAGAGCATGTCCCGGCTGACACCCCGTTTTTCCGCCAATCGGACCGTGCGGGAATACACCGAGCAACACTATTGCCCGGCCGCGATAGCATATCGCAAACGAGCTGAAAATAAAGGGGCTGAGGGAAGCCGGGTGGTCGACTGGCGGCATGCAGTGGAGCAAAAATGGCCCACACTCCGCTTCGGCGATGTGAAGATCGAGACTCATGGGAAGCAGCATGTATTCGAGGTTCAGGTCTATCTCCATGACCTCGACCCGAAGCTGTGCAGGTGGAACTTTATGCCGACAGCGTTAACGATAACGCTCCTGTGCGGCAGGAAATGAAGCTTGCCCGGCAACCAGCGGCCGCAGACGGCGCTTACGTTTATCGTGCGCAGGTGTCTGTGAGCCGCCCGGCGACGGATTATACAGCGCGGGTAATCCCGTATTACGTCGGCGTTGCTGTTCCTTTGGAAGAAGCACACATCCTGTGGCAGCGGTGATTCCATTTCCAATGGAAGAGGAATGAAACAAAATCGCGGAAGGTCAGGGGATTCGAAATGCGCGAAACTGACTTCGTTCGGCTTGCAGAATGACGAAGGAGCCATCCATGAAACCCGCTAACCCACGCAACCTAACGATCAATGGCGGATCCGCACGGGCAAGGAACCGCCCGACTGCCCTGCTCCGGATAAACCAGTGTCGGCCCGTACACGGTGGTGATATTTTTTCAGGATAAATAACCCTGCTCCGTGAGTTGCACGAGGGAGGTAGCAGCCGGATACAAAATAATTGAGTGGATCCGATATCGAAAGGAGAAAGCATGAAAACGGCAGTGGGTTTATGGATTGATCATAGAAAGGCTAGTATTGTTGCTATTACGGACAAAGGGGAAGAGATACGACTAATAATATCGAAGGCTGAAAAACAGCTCCGCCGTTCCGGTGATTCCCCTCTTAAGGGGCACTATGAATCGCAGCAGGTTCCGGCAGCTGACAGCCGCCAGAAAACGCTTACAGGACATCTCAATATTTACTACGACGCGGTAATCGCGAGTATTCGCGATGCGGAATCTATTTTCATATTTGGTCCTGGCGACGCAAAGGACGAACTGAAAAAGCGTCTTCACAAAAACAAGCTCGGTGGACGAATCGTCGGCAGTGAAACAGTCGACAAAATGACTGATCGTCAGATTGAGTCGAAAGTCCGGAAGTACTTTCAGAATTAGCGTCGTCAGGACTGAGATGGGAACACCCACAGGAAATATTATTGAGAGAGAGGATGGAACGAAAATGAAAAAAAGCATACATGATGAGATTGCAAAGGTTGCGTACGAACTCTATGAAAAAGAAGGCAGCGTTCACGGAAATGATTTAAAGAATTGGTTTGAGGCAGAAAATATCGTGATGGGAAAACATGAAAGACATGCACATGAAATAGAGAAGCGAGTTGAACCTATCAATAAACCCTCAAAGGGGTATCGACGTACTGATAGGACACATCGTTGACATTGAAGCAGTCTGACATGCAAATCATCATAAACCAACGGTGCAGTTTGCAGACAAGCCAGACCTCCTGCCATGTAGTCTGTATCGAGAACACCCCGTGTTCGTCCAGATCACGGAAGGTTTGGGGATTCGAAGCATTCTTCATACGGATTACAGGTCCACGTGCGCGAAACTGGCTTCGTTCGGATTGCAGAATGGCAAAGGAGTCATCCATGAGACCGTCTGACCCACGCATTCTGACGATCAACGGCGGCTCGTCGAGCATCAAGTTCGCGCTGTTCGAGGCCGGCGACTCGCTCCGACGGATCCTGGAGGGCGGGATTGAGAGGATTGGGCTGCCGGAGGCCGCCTTGCAGGTGAAAGGCCTGGACCAGGCGGACAACTTTTCACGGTTAGTGGCGGCGCCGGATCACACGACGGCGGTGGGCGCACTGATGGATTGGATCGAGGAACGCCTCGGGCGTGACGCATTGACCGCGGTGGGACATCGCGTGGTGCATGGCGGACCGAAGTACAGCAAGCCGCAGCGAATCACCGCGGAAATGGTTGAGGACCTGCACCGGCTCAGTCCATTCGATCCCGAGCATTTGCCGGAGGAGATCCTGTTGACCGAGGCGTTTCATCGCCGATTTCCCGACCTGCCCCAGGTTGCGTGTTTCGACACGGATTTTCACCATGACCTGCCGCGCGTTGCGCGGTTATTGCCGATCCCGCGCCGCTACGAAGCGCAGGGGGTGCGGCGGTACGGGTTTCACGGTTTGTCGTATGCGTTTCTCATGGGAGAACTGGCCCGCCTGGCCGGAACGGAAGCGGCACAAGGCCGGGTCATCCTCGCCCACCTCGGCAATGGCGCGAGCCTGGCGGCGGTGCGCGGCGGCAAGAGCATCGACACCAGCATGGGCTTCACACCGACGGCGGGATTGGTGATGAGCAGCCGCTCGGGGGACCTGGATCCGGGACTGGTCTCCTACCTGGCGCGCACCGAGAACATGAGCGCCGCGCAATTTCAGCACATGGTGAACCACGCGTCCGGGCTGCTCGGCGTGTCAGAGACCAGTTCAGACATGCATGACTTGCTCGACCGTGAAACGCAGGACGTGCGGGCGGCTGAAGCGGTCGCGCTGTTTTGCTATCAGGTCAAGAAATGGATCGGCGCATTCGCGGCGGCTCTGGGCGGACTGGACACGCTGGTGTTCTCCGGCGGCATCGGAGAGAATGCGCCCACGGTCCGCGCCCGCATTTGCGATGGGCTGGGTTTTCTTGGAATCGAACTCGAAGTAAATCAAAACGCGGCGAATGAGGGCGTGATTTCAACGGCAGCCGGCCGGGTTGCGGTCCGCGTCATTCATACGGACGAGGAACTGATGATAGCGCGTTCGGTGTGCCGCGTAGAGAGAACGTTGATAGAGAAGGTTGCGCGGCGCGCCCGACTGCAATGAAAGGCAGGGCCAGATGAAGATCTCAAGCCGGCTTGACCAAAAGACCCGCAGGGCCTGGGCGATACTTCGTTTTTCCGTAAAAAAATTTTTTGAGATTGACGGGCCGCAGTGGGCGGGGTCGTTCGCCTTCCATGCGTTCTTCTCGCTGTTTCCTTCGATGGTCCTGCTCGTCACGATCGCCTCGTTCTTTGTGGACCGGGACACGGCCGGAAAAGAGGTCATTGCCTACATGAAAAGTTACATCCCGATCAGCGGCCAGATGCAACAGCTCATTTTTGGCACCATCGCCGGCGTGATCAAAGCACGCAGGCATGCAAGCGCGATTGCGTTTCTCATACTGATCTGGGGCGCCCTCCGATGTTTCACCACCCTCATCCACGCCACGAACCGCGCCAGGGACACCGCGGTGTACAATTGGTGGCGGATACCGCTGAAAAGCCTGGCGCTGCTCGGCATCACGGCGGGTGCGGTCCTCCTGGGCATGGCCGTGCCGGTGCTGGTGAACATGGCGAAAGCCTGGCTCTTTCCCGCGAGTGCTTTCCATTCCCGGTTCTATACCCTCGGCAGCTTCATCATCCCCTTGCTGGTGGTGTTCTTCAGTCTGAGCCTGTTTTACAGGCTGGCTCCGCGCTCTCCCACGCGCTTTGCCGAAGTTTGGGCCGCCGCCCTTTGCGCCACGGTTCTCTTGCGGGTGGCAGAAAGTCTGTTCGTGATATACATCAAGAACTTCGCCACGTTAAACGCGGTTTATGGGGCGTTCGGCGGGATCATGGCTTTGTTGCTGTGGATATACTTTTCCGGGGGCATTTTCATTTTCGGCGCCTGCCTGAGCGCCGCTCAGGCCGAAGGGCGTTCAGCGCCGGCGTAAACAGGTATGGCGCGCTGAACACAAGGAGTTTGAACCATGACGGCAAAAAACTCGTTCCCCGGAACCGCTCCACACGATGGACTTATACTGTCGCGCGGCGAATGAAGTCGTTTTCCCCTTGGAAACCAGCATGATCTTCGTGCGCGTTATTCATAAGGATAAGAAGTGAATGATTGCTAAAACGGCATAGCGCGCTTTAGGCCTGAGACGTGAAAGGGAATAGGATCATGAAAATAAAAAAAATGTCTGAAAAGAACATTGTCAGTGAGGTAAAAACGGGGTTTGAGGAGAACATCGCTGTGAAGACGGAAAAGCTGAAGGTAGCGGACAAGCCATTGTCGCCCGATCTCCTGCGAAAGATGAACGCCTATTGGCGCGCCGCCAACTACCTGTCGGTCGGCCAGATCTACCTCTATGACAATCCGATGCTGAAGAAACCGCTGAAGCTGGAACAGGTGAAGCCGCGACTGCTGGGCCATTTCGGCACGACGCCCGGGCTGAACCTTATTTATGTCCATCTCAACCGGATCATCAAAGAGTATGACCTGAACATGATCTACATCACGGGCCCCGGACATGGCGGGCCGGGACTGGTGGCCAACACGTATCTGGAAGGCACCTACAGCGAGTTGTACCCGAACATAACCCAGGACGAAGAGGGCATGAAGAAGCTCTTCACCCAGTTTTCTTTTCCCGGCGGTATCCCCAGTCACACGGCGCCGGAAACACCCGGTTCCATTCATGAAGGCGGCGAACTCGGTTATTCTTTGTCGCATGCCTACGGCGCCGCATTCGACAATCCCAGCCTGCTGGTTGCCTGTGTGGTGGGCGATGGCGAGGCGGAAACCGGCCCGCTGGCCACCAGTTGGCACTCGAATAAATTTCTCAATCCTGTCACCGATGGGGCCGTGCTGCCGATTCTGCATTTAAACGGCTACAAGATTGCCGGTCCCACCGTGCTGGGACGCATCGATCACGAAGAATTGGACCAGCTTTTCCTCGGGTACGGTTACAAGCCATATTTTGTTGAGGGAGACGATCCCATGAACGTCCATCAACGACTGGCTGCGACACTCGATGCGATCATCGCAGAGATCAAAGACATTCAGAATAAGGCGCGTACCAAAGGGTTCAGGAAGCGTCCGCAGTGGCCTATGATAATTTTACGCACGCCGAAAGGCTGGACATGCCCGAAAGTGGTTGATGGACTGCCCATCGAAGGCACGTTTCGCGCTCACCAGGTGCCGATCACGGATTTTACAGCGAAACCAAAACACGTGAAAATCCTGGAACAATGGATGAAAAGTTATAAGGCTGAGGATTTATTTGACAAGAACGGCAGGCTCATTCCTGAACTGGCCGATCTGTCTCCGAAAGGAGAGCGGCGTATGGGAGCGAATCCCCATGCCAACGGAGGCCTTCTCCTGAAAGAATTAAAGTTGCCGGATTTCCGCGACTACGCAGTCAAGGTGCGGAAGCCCGGCGTCGTTGAGGCGGAATCCACGCGGGTCCAGGGAGAGTTCATACGCGATGTGCTCAAGCTCAACGCAGAGGCGCGTAACTTCCGCATCTTCAGCCCGGACGAAACCTCGTCGAACCGCTGGAACAACCTGTTCGAGATCACGGGCCGCTGCTCGACCGCGGAAATTATTCCCCTCGACGATCATGTCACGCCTGACGGCAGGGTGATGGAGATGTTGAGCGAGCACCAGTGCGAGGGCTGGCTGGAAGGTTACCTTCTGACAGGCAGACACGGTTTTTTCTCATGCTACGAAGCGTTCATCCACATCATCGATTCGATGTTCAGCCAGCACGCAAAGTGGCTCAAGGTGGCGGGCCACATCCCATGGCGGCGGCCGATCGCTTCACTGAACTACCTGCTCTCGTCGCATGTGTGGCGGCAGGACCACAATGGATTCAGTCACCAGGACCCGGGGTTCATCGACCACGTGGTGAACAAGAAGGCGGAGATCATCCGCGTGTATCTGCCTCCGGACGCCAACACCCTGCTGTCGGTCACCGACCATTGCCTGCGCAGCCGAAATTACGTCAACGTCATTATTGCGGGCAAGCAGCCGGAACTCCAATGGCTGTCGATGGACGCAGCCATCAAGCACTGCACTGCCGGGCTTGGCATCTGGGAATGGGCCAGCAACGACGAGGGCGGCGATCCCGATGTGGTGATGGCTTGCTGCGGCGATGTGCCGACCCTGGAGACGCTGGCCGCTGTGGAGATCCTGCGACAACACTTTCCGGAACTGAAGATCCGTGTTCTTAACGTTGTGGACCTGATGACGCTTCAGCCGCAGAGCGAGCATCCCCACGGGTTGAGCGATAAAGACTTTGATGTTCTCTTCACCAGGGACAAGCCCATCATCTTCGCCTTTCACGGCTATCCCTGGTTGATTCATCGCCTGGCATATCGTCGGACTAATCATAAGAACCTCCACGTACGCGGGTACAAGGAAAATGGAACGACCACCACGCCCTTCGACATGGTGGTGCTGAATGATCTCGACCGTTTTCACCTGGTCGGCGACGTGATCGACCGGGTGCCGGGCTTGGGTTCAAGGGCTGCGCATGCCAAACAGTTTCTTCGCGACAAGCTGCTGGACCACAAGGCATACATCGACAAGCACGGTCAGGACATGCCGGAAATCCGGAACTGGAAGTGGAGCAACCCAAAATGAATGCGCAAGAGCTCGTAGGGGCAAAAATAAAATGATGCTCAACGCCGCAGAGTCTGCGAGCACGGCAAACAGATCCGGATGATCCTCCTTGCGGTAGAGCGCATCACCGTGAGAAGGAAGTGAGCGGTCCGACACGCGAAACGTCGGGCCAGTGAGGATAGATCATGATAAAAAAGACCATCGACCTTGCAACGCTTCGCAAAGAAGCGGAAATGCGGCTGCAACAGCAGACGGATAAGATGAAAAGCATTTCCATGCAGGACGTGAAAAGCCTCGTTTACGAACTCGGAACATTCCAGATCGAGCTGGAAATGCAGAATGAAGAGCTGCGCAGGGCCCAGGCGGAACTCGAAGCGTCACGGAGCAGGTATGCAGACCTGTATGATTTTGCACCCGTCGGCTATTTCACCTTCGATAAAAGCGGCCTGATAAGGGAAGTAAATCTTACCGGGGCCCGGCTTCTGGGTGTTGAACGGCAGAATTTAATCAACAGGCCTTTTTCGGACTTTGTCATCAAAGACAACCGGGACATCTTCAGGGCGCACCTCAGGGAGACCCTGCAAGGAGAGATGCGCCTGATCAGTGAGATAAGGCTCAGGAGAAAAGACGACTCCGTACTCATTGTTCAATTACAGAGCGCGGCGGTGAAGGACCCCGAGGGCAGCCGCATTCGTTGTCACACGGCGACAATCGACATCACCGAGCGCAAGCAGATGGAGAAGGAGATACGACACCAGGCAAACCATGATACACTGACTAATCTGCCGAACAGGCGGCTGTTGATGGAAATCCTGACGATCGAGCTGGGCCAGGCACGGCGCGGACGGCAAAGGCTTGCCGTGCTGTTTCTCGATCTCGACCGCTTTAAACACATCAATGACACCCTGGGCCATGATGCAGGCGATACTCTGCTCAGGGAGGTCGTCGGCAGGCTGCAGCACAGCGTGCGCTCATCAGATACGATCTCGCGTACGGGAGGAGACGAGTTCAATATACTCCTGACTCAAATCCCCCGTGCCGACGATATTATCAACATTGCGATGAAAGTCGTTGGTTCCTTCAGCAAACCTTTTGTGATCAACGGACATGAGTTTAACATAACAACCAGCATAGGCATCAGTATCTATCCCGATGACGGCGAGAGTATAGAGGAGCTGTTCAAGAATGCCGATATCGCCATGTATAATGCGAAGGAACAGGGCGGGAACTCATTTCAATTCTATGATCCGTCAATGAACATACGGTCGATTGAACGCTTGCGGCTAGAGAGCCAGTTGAGCCGGGCGCTTGAGAACGGGGAGTTGATGGTCTACTACCAGCCCCAGATCACGATCGATACGCAACAGGTGTTTTGCGCGGAGGCGCTGGTGCGTTGGCGACACCCGGAACGGGGAGTGCTTGATGCCGAGCATTTCATCCCTCTTGCCGAGGAGATGGGATATCTCGCCGCTATTGACGAATGGGTGCTCAGGACCGCCTGCGCCCAGGTTCGAGAGTGGCATAACGCGGGACTTTCGTTCCTTTGTGTTGCAATTAACCTTTCGGCCAAACAGTTCCAAAAATCAGACCTCATTGAGAGTATTACAGAGATACTGCGTGAGACCGGTCTTAATCCGGAGCATCTTGCTGTTGAAATTACCGAGAGCGTTGCGATGCGAAACCTGGAACACATGCTTCCCAAAATGATCAAACTGGCGGAGATGGGAGTGGGGATCTCCATTGACGATTTCGGCACGGGGTATTCATCACTGAATTATCTTAAAAAGCTGCCCGTTCAGAAGCTTAAAATCGACAAATCCTTCATCCGGGATATCACCAGCGCCCCTGAAGACGGGGCGATTGTCGGCGCGGTGATCGCCATGGCCAGCAAATTGAACATGATGGTCATAGCGGAAGGGGTCGAGACACAGGAGCAAATGGAATATCTCAGGTCATTAGGATGCCATGAGATGCAGGGATACTTCTTCAGCAAACCCCTTCCCGCTGACGAGTTCAGTAAATTATTAACGGTCTCACGATAGAATGGACAGTATGCGTAATCCTTTGTCAAGGAGGAGGAAGCATGGGCACCGGTCAAGGTGGTGGCATGATGGGCGGCAATTGGGGATGGGGAATGGGCTATGGATGGGGTTTCTGGATCATTATCGCGATTCTCATTATTTTTGGTATCGTGTATTTGATGAAACGAAAGTAAACCCCGTTAGAGAACTTCGTTCTCTAACGACATCATAGTGTGGCTTTGAACCACGATCTGAGGAATGATACGTACCACGCCATAGGCGTGGCGGCTTTCTCTAGGGGGTAAACAGATAGCGCCCCGGGTGTTGATAAAAGACATGATGGGGCCATCGTCATCCCTTTGAACCAGAAAAGGTGCAGAGGATGAACAATACAGAAAGAAGTGAGTGACCACCATGAAGTTCAGAATAGATTCAAAACAAACTGGAGAGCTTTTTCTGGTTGTTCTTTTGATCTTCATTAACTCATACATGGCGAATTTTACCTGGGAATCATTGCATGGCGTATTCCTTTATACAGATCATGATTTTAATGCAATGAAATATGTGCCGATGGTCAGTTATGTTTCATTGATAGACGGGTTCCTCGTCCTGGGGATATACCTTTTTGTGGCTGCATTATGGCGGGATGTAATATGGATTCAGGAGATGAACAGGAAGCAGATATTTACGGTATTGATTGCAGGGCTTTTGCTGGCCGCTGCCATAGAGTATAGAAAAGTTATTCTGACAGGGGCATGGAGTTATAATCGGCACATGCCGACTTTCTTCGGGTTAGGGCTATCACCCTTGCTTCAATTAAGCATGACTGGGTTATGGGCATTCTGGTCTGTCGGGAAAGGTTCTGTATCAAAGAGAGAAGCCAGAAGGGTAATATAACGGTTTTACAGGAGGGGTTTTATCGGCAGTGCAATTAACAGGAGGAGGTTATTATGAGCTACTATTTCAATAAGACATTGAATATGTCCTTTGATAAAGCGATTGCCGGTGTAACGGACGAACTTAAAAAGGAGGGATTCGGCATCCTGACTGACATAGACGTGAAGGCCACGTTGAAAAAAAAGCTCGATGTCGAATTCAGAAACTACAGGATTCTCGGCGCCTGCAACCCGCCATTCGCGTACAAGGCATTGCAGGCGGAGGACAAGATCGGCACCATGCTTCCCTGCAACGTAATTGTGCAGGAGATTTCAGACGGGAAGGTTGAGGTCACGGCCATCGACCCTTTGGCTTCCATGCAGGCTGTCGAAAATCCTGCTTTAAAGGCGATTGCTGCCGAGATCGGCAGTAAACTGAAAAAAGTTATCGACAGAGTGTAGCCAGTTGACCAGACACGTGACGAGGCTAAGCATGACGCACAAGAGAAAAAAAGTATTCTTCATAACAACAGGTGTGATCACCCTTGTCATCTTTGCGATCCTCCTCGTTCTCCTGCTCAATATACAAACCTTTAAACCACAGATCGAGGCAGCGGCGTCGAACGCCCTGGGAATGGATGTCCGGATCAAGGGCAGATTGGGCATCGATCTCTTTCCGGGTTTCGGCATATCGCTGAAGAACGTCAGCGTGCAGAAAAAGGGAGCGGATGTCGTTACCGTTGAGAAGATGAGGATAGGGCTGAAGCTCATCCCCCTAACGAGGCACGAAGTAAGGCTCAGCCGGGTTGGGCTTGTCAAACCGGTTTTCTCCGTCGTCCGGTATAAAAACGGGATGTTCAATTTTGAAAAACCGGGACACAAGATCGTGGAATGGCTTCTTACGGTGAACAAGATATCCATCTCAGAGGGGAGACTTGTTTATTCAGATGAAAGATCCGGCGAGAGGGTCAAGGTGGACAATTTCGATGGGACCATACGAAACCTTTCGTACGGCGGTACGGATAGCGCGGGACCATACAAGAACATCACATTCACCGGGGATATCAGATGCAAGACACTTAAAATCAACAACTTCACCTTGACGAACCTCGTGATGAGAACCGCGGGGGAAAGGGGGATATTCGACATAAACCCGGTCAGAATGGACATCTTCAGCGGAACCGGGAGCGGAAGCATTCATGCAGACATGACGGGGGCGTCACCTTCTTACCGGGTAATCTATACTCTCAGCCGGTGCAGGGTCGACGAGCTTATCCAGGCATTCTCGCCCAAGAAACTCCCTGAAAAAAGCATAGAAGGGCGGACAGATTTTTCCATGGACCTCACTGCAAAGGGGAAGAGCGTAGATGAGGTGAAACAATCGCTCAGCGGCGACGCTTCCCTGAAAGGCGAAAACCTTATGCTCTACAACATTGATATCGATGCTCTTATCCCGAAGTACGAACGAAGCCAGAACTTCAACCTCGTGGATGTAGGGGCGTTCTTCCTCGTGGGCCCCTTCGGCCCGGCGCTCACCAAGAGCTACAATTTTGGAAGCCTGTACGAAGAGTTGCAGGGAGGGAAAGGGAATATCAGAAAACTCGTCTCGATCTGGAAAGTAAAAAACGGCGTTGCCGATGCGACCGACGTGGCCCTTGCCACAAAAAAATACCGGATCGCCATGAAGGGCGGATTGAATTTCAACAACGACCAGTTTGTCCACGTAACCGTAGCGGTCCTCGACAAACGAGGGTGCGCTGTTTACAGCCAGAAGGTGCACGGGCCGTTCCGTAAACCGAAGATCGATAAGGTAAGTATCGTTAAATCAATTACGGGACCCGTGTCGAACGCGCTGAAAGATGCATGGAAGATCATGGGGGGAGAGTGCAAGGCATTTTACTCAGGTTCGGTGGCTCAGCCGGAGTGACAAGCATAATCCATGGCAATGCGGTTTCCCCAGCGATGCGGACGAGCTTTTTTCTTTAATACAAGAGCACTCTCTATGCTAATATATTGCGTCATCATCTTTCTCAAGAATGATACATACTACGGGAGAACACGTGGCCAAAAAGCAAACACCGGGTAGACGTCCGGCAAGGGACGTCAAAAACGGATTAAACCTCAAAAAAAGCCCGATTGACGGCAACGGCAGTAACAACGCCGGGCCGAAAAAATCCTCTTCCAAACGCCTGACCAGCCCGGCGATAGGGAGTCAGCCTGCTGAACAAGACCGATCGAAAGAGAAAACGTTTTTTATTGTCGGAATCGGCGCCTCTGCTGGAGGGCTGGAAGCATTCACGAACCTTCTGGAACACCTTCCGCCCGATACGGGCATGGCTTTCGTGCTCGTTCAACACCTTGCCCCCACCAAAGACAGCATGTTGGCCGAACTCCTTTCAAAAGCGACTTCCATGCCGGTACGCGAGGTACAGGACGGCATGACCGTGGAACCCGACCATGTATACGTCATTCCGCCCAATACGGCGCTGGCCGTTTTCCACGGCAAGCTCCGGCTTCTGCCGCGCGGCGAAACTCATACCCAGCATATGCCTGTTGATTTTTTTTTCCGGTCTCTTGCCGAGGACCAGGAACAGAGCGCCGTCGGTATCATCCTTTCCGGGACCGGCTCCGACGGTTCTCTGGGTATACGGGCCATAAAGGCCGAGGGCGGAATCGTCCTGGCCCAGGACGAACAATCGGCAAAATACAACGGCATGCCCAAGAGCGCCGTTGCGACCGGGGCCGTGGATTTCATCCTGCCCCCTGAAAAAATAGCCGCAGAGCTGGCGAGGATCAGCCGCCATCCCGTCATGACCCTTCTCACTGCCATGAAGCCCGGCCCGCTGCTTTCAGCAGGAGAGGACGATCTGAATAAAATATTCATGCGGATCAGGACGGCCACGGGCGTTGATTTCACGTATTACAAACAGGCAACGATTCTGCGCAGGATCACCCGGCGCATGCTCCTGCACAAGATAGAGGCGTTGGAACAATACGTCCGTTATCTGCAGGAGAACCCCACGGAAGTCGGCATTCTGTACCAGGACATCCTCATCAATGTCACTTCCTTTTTCAGAGAACCGGAGACTTTCACTACGTTAAAGAACGTGGTGTTCCCGCGCATCCTGGAGAACAGGCCATCCGATATGCCCCTGCGAGTATGGGTCCCGGGATGCTCGACCGGAGAGGAGGCGTACTCTCTCGCAATGTGTTTCTCGGAATTCAGCGAGGAGCGGAGTGTTTCCCATCCGATCCAGTTCTTCGCATCCGACATCGACGAGGCGGCCATTGAAAAGGCCCGCCAGGGTCTTTACCCGGACAATATCGTGCAGGATGTTTCTCCTGAACGGCTCAGGCGATTTTTTTCCAAGACGGAACAGGGATACCAGATCAGCAAGGCGATCCGGGAGCAATGCGTATTCGCCAGGCAGAACCTTATCAAGGACCCGCCGTTCTCAAAGATGGATCTGATCAGCTGCAGGAACCTGATGATCTATTTCGGCCCGATGCTGCAGAAAAAGGCGGTCCCGGTCCTGCACTATGCCCTCAACCCGACCGGTTACCTCATGCTCGGGAGGTCCGAGTCCATCGGCGAGTTTTTCGGATCTTTTTTCCTTGGTCGATAAGGGCAGCAGGATCTATACCAAAAAGACAGCAGCGACGGGACTGCACTTCGACCGGAAGCGGAGTCCTGTTAGAGAAATGGCCGGATTGAAGAAAAAAGCGGAAGACCATGCCACAGGCGGGACCGACATCCAGAAGGAAGCCGACAGCATCATCCTGAACAGATACAGTCCCGCGGGACTGGTCATTAATGAGGACATGGATATTCTTCAATTCCGCGGGAACATCAGCCCCTATCTGAAACCCCAGCCCGGCAAAGCAAGCCTCAATCTCATGAAGATGGCGGGCGAAAGCCTCGCCATGGAGCTGCGGGTCCTCATCCGCCAGGCCTGCGGGAAAAGACGTTGCCGTCAGAAAAGAAGGAATCAAAGGTCAGGCATGACAACATCGTCACAGACTGTAAACATCGAAGTGGTCGCGTTTAAGACCCGTGATACCCAGGAGCGCCTTTTTCTGGTCATTTTTGAGGACCGCGCCAAGCCGACGGCGCGGGACTCGAAAAAGCGGGGAAAAGCTCCGGCAAAGATAAAAGACCGGCCCCAGGAGGACCAGGTTGCCCCGCTGCGCGCGAGCTTGCCGCCACGCAGCAGCACCTGAAGTCGATCATCGCGGAACATGAGGCGTCTACCGAGGAACTCAAGGCGCTCAATGAAGAAGTGCAGTCCAGCAACGAAGAGCTGCAGAGCATCAACGAGGAGCTCGAAACGTCCAAGGAAGAGCTTCAATCCACCAATGAAGAACTGACCACGGTGAACGACGAGCTCCAGAACCGCAATGAAGAAATAACGCAGAGCAACAACGACCTGGTAAACGTCTTGAGCGGCGTCGATATCCCGATCCTGCTGATCGGGAATAAACTTGCAGATCAGGCGGTTCAATGCATCCGCGGGAAAGGCGCTGAACCTTATTGCCAGCGATATCGGGCGGCCTATTTCCGACATCAGGACCAATATCAATGTCCCGGACCTTGATAAGATGATCCTTGAGGTGGTCGACTCCCTGACGATCAAGGAACAGGAGATCCAGGACACGCAGGGCCGCTGGTACTCCATGACGATACGGCCGTACAAGACCATTGACAACAGGATCGACGGCGCAATCGTGACCCTCGAAGACATCAACGACCTGAAGCAGGGCATGCTGCGCATCCAGGAAGCCCGCGATTATGCAGAGGCTATCGTCGAGACCGTGCGGGAACCCCTTATCGTACTGAACAAAGACCTGCGCGTGGTTACCGCAAACCATGCGTATTACGGGAATTTCGGGATAACACCGGATGTGATAGAGAACAAATCTTTCTACGAGCTGCAAAATGGCCTCTGGAATATTCCGGCGCTCCGGGAGCTGCTTGATGATGTACTCGCGAAGAATTCCATCTTAAATGATTTCGAAGTCGTATACGAAGCGGCAGGCGATGATCGAAGGTTTTTGCTTGTCAATGCGCGCACCGTGACTTCGAAACAGTCTGATGCCCTTTTGATTCTCCTTGCCATTGAAGATGTAACGAGTCGCAGGTTGACCGAGGAGCAGATCCTGAAATTGAGCGAAGATTTAGTGGTCAAAAACCTGGAGCTGAAATTCACGAACAAGGAGCTCGCAGCTGTCGTCTATTCCGTGTCTCACGACCTGAGGGCGCCTCTTCGCTCGATAGCCGGATTTTCCAAGGCGCTGTTCGAAGATAATTTCGACCAACTCAACGACCAGGGAAAAGACCATCTTAACCGGGTAATCGCGGGCGCTGATAATATGGAACGGATTATCGACGCCCTCCTTCATCTGTCGAAAATTTCCCATCACGCGCTCCGGCAGCGGGAAGTTGATATGAGCCGAATCGCCGCGGTAATAACAACGGAACTTCGCGAGGCACAGCCGGACCGCAAGGTCGAACTCGATATCAAGGAGGGCCTCATCGTTCAGGCTGACCCCCGACTCCTTGAAATTGCGCTTACGAACCTACTGGGCAACGCATGGAAGTTCACCGCAAAAACAGAAAATGCCCGCATCGAATTCGGAACGTTCGAGCGGGACGGAAAGACCGTCTATTACGTGAAGGACAACGGGGCAGGCTTCGATCAACAGTTTCTCCGATAAGCTGTTCTTGCCCTTCCAGCGCCTGCATTCGGAGGAGGAGTTCGAAGGCACAGGCATCGGCCTCGCCACGGTGCAGCGCATTATCCACCGTCACGGCGGTAAAATATGGGCTGAAGGCAAAACAAATGAAGGGGCCACCTTCTTTTTTACTTTGCACTGATTTTAAGAAATAAACGTCCGGGAAAATTCTTAAAGTTCATGACGTACTGGTAGAATTCTGCCGACAAGCAGCGGAAACCATGCTTTCACAGTAATTCGGAAATTGCACGCTGATATGTAAGCTTGCTTGAATGTGCAGAAGCTCATTGACGTAGTGGACGGACTCGGACAGGACTCGGACACTTCGCTGGACCTAGGCAACTTGACGTGATCATAACCTGTAGTGAACAGTATTTGTGTTGACAGTTACTGTAACGCAATTCGTAACTATGCTTCAGCTACTATAGTGGCATGGACGAATTATCTTTCCAAAAATAATATCGAACAACAGGCCCATCCTCTAAAAGAGCCCTTCTTGTGACAGCTTATTTAGTATATCCATGATGTAGGCTTCTATCTGGGGAACACGAGGTCTGCCCTCTTTTACATGCGTTTCCGCTGAAATGCGAAAGACCACTCTGTTCGACTTTATGTCATAAACATATGTTTTTGTATTAATATAAAGCTTATTGATATCCCAGGGCTCAGGAGTATTATTCTCAATTGATTGTCCCACAAATCCGATGATCAGTACAGTATCTGCGCCGGCTTCTTTTGCTTGTGACACAAAAACCTCATCGGACACGAGAGGATCAGGCATAACGGGATAGCTCACGACGGCATCTATCCCGCGATCCTTCAATGCCTTCACGATTTCGTCTTCGAAAACTATTCTGGTCCCGGGAGTTGGAAACGTATTGATCACCAGGATCTTTTCGGGATGCCCATGATATGTCACGTCCTTTGATATAGCGGAAAATTTCGTCGACGTACATGCAATGACGAGAAACAACATCATGAACGTAACAAATTGCAAAGATTTTTCTATGACTCTCATTTTTCCAATGCTCCTTTACACCTCACGGGTGGGTTCGCTGACGGCGGGATTCCTTGCACGACTGAAGACACATGACGATATTTTAGCATACTGACGCCGCAGCACAGAATGGGACAGCAGTTACGAAATGAACTATGCGATTAAGACTCGGACAACTCTCGGACAAACAAAAAATCCGTGAGATAAACCCACGGATTATTAACAGAAAAATGGAGCGGGCGACGGGTCTCGAACCCGCGACCCCAAGCTTGGGAAGCTTGTACTCTACCAACTGAGCTACGCCCGCTTTTCGAGGGTCATTATATCGACCGGCATGGATGTTGTCAACCAAAAAACCGGCAGGGCAAAGCGCTACTACAGAACGGCCTTGATGTCCTTCTCAAGGTCTTCCTCGCTCCCGAACCCGAGGTACCGTTTCGAGATCTTGCCGTCCTTGTCGAGGATCAGAATCAGGGGAATCGTTCGCACCTGATATTTTTCCGACACCTCATCGGTGCCCTTGAGCACAAGGTAGGTGATGCCGCTTTTCTTGATGAAGGACTTCACCGAATCCCAGCCGCCCTCGTCCAGCGACACGGCGAGGACCACCAAACCCTTGTCCTTGTAAGCCTTGTGGATCTTCTCGATCCCCGGGATCGATGCCCGGCACGGCGGGCACCAGGTGGCCCAGAAATCGAGCAGCACCACCTTGCCCCGGTAGTCCGAGAGCTTGACCTTATTTCCGCTGAGGTCCTGCAGCGTGAAATCCGAGGCCGAGGAACCGCTGGATGGGACGTTTCTGTCGGTGCAGCCGAGCAAGATCGCCGTCATCAGAACGTAAACGGCGAATAATCTATTCAACATTGAAGCGGTCTCCTTCGCGTACGGCGCGGACCAAAATACAAACTGCCCGCCGGAGACGGGCAGCACGGAGAATGACGGGCGGGTCCCGAACAGGACCGCCCGCGAATACGACAAACACGACGAGGCATCCTATTTTGCGAGCAATGCGTCGACTTTGGTCTTGAGCTGCGCCTTCGGCACGGCGCCCACGACCTGGTCTACGGTCTGTCCGCTCTTGAAGAACATGAGCGTCGGAATGCCCATGATGCGGTATTTGCCGGCTACGTCGGGGTTCTCGTCGGTATTCAGCTTCAGGACCTTGAGCTTACCCTCGTATTCTTTGGAGATCTCGTCCACGATCGGCGCCACCATCCTGCAGGGCCCGCACCAGACCGCCCAGAAATCCACCAGGACAAGACCGGGGGCTTTCAATACTTCCTGTTCCCATGTTGCACTCGTCACCGCTTCAGCCATGACAGCCTCCTCAAATTTATTTTACCGTTAGGGAACGTCGCCGACTCCCGCCGAGGGGTGAGATCTACCCTTGAGTCGTACAAAGGCGCTATTTTAATCGTCTAAAAAATTATTTTCCAACGGGATTCAGACTCGTTGCCGGCGCTGGCGACATACGCTTTTTTATCGCGCCCTCCGGACAGACACGGGGACAAGCCCCGCAGGCAATGCAGTCCATCGTAATCACCGCATGCCCGTCTTCAATCCTGATCGCCTCGGTGGGGCATATATCCAGGCAGGTCCCGCAACCGGAACACTTATTTTTTGTAATACGGTATTGCATATAACAACTGTTTGCAATAATAAACTATGGACTAATCGTTGTCAATAATTTTTACCGCTCGCGCTTATTGTAAAACGCTATTTTAGCACAAAAAAACAGTTCTCCGCAATGTCGCACGACACTTATATATCGTGATCACGATGATTCTACAGCGATCTTTTCTGTCGTTCCCGCCCCGACGGAGTCGGGATAAACTCCAGCGGGCTTGCCCCGATTTCATCGGGGAATCCATTTTGAAGTTCTCGTTCGAGAAAGCCAATAGATACCTGCTTTCGCAGGTATGACAGTCAGGAGGGAAGCGTTTTCAGCGGCAGGGACCTATTATTATTTTAAGTTTCTCTATAGTAATAAGTTATCCAACCTGACATGCGAAGGCATTGTCTATTTGCCGGACTTGTGGCATAATCGCCGGGCGATGAAGATCGTCACCCTGCCATACGGAAGCGCCGGATGGGACGAAAGGACACGCGTCGTCGATGATATCCTCTCCTCCCTGCCGGGTCCGCCCTTTATCTATGACGACGTTCTCATTCTGACGCCATTAACGCGCCTGAAGAGGACCTACGGCAGCCTCTTTCTCGACCGGCTCCGGCGGCTCCGTGGAAGCGCAGCGCTCGTCCCGCCTGCCGTGCTGACGATCCACCAGTTCATCCGCCATCTTTCCGCACACGTCAGCGGTAAAACGCTCATAGACGAGAACAGCAGGCTGGTGCTTCTCGAAGGGATCGTCAAGGAGCTCATGAGCGGGGAGCCCGTCTTCGGCGGGAACCCCGACATCCTTGCCCCGTCTCTATCCGCCGCCGTGGCGGACATGATCGAGCAGCTCTCATCGGCCGGGGTCCCCGCTGAGCGCCTCTCCAAAGCGGTCGCGGAAAGCGATTTCACGGACAAGGCCCAGGTGAGGCTGCTCACCGGCGCCTACGAGCGATACGAGAATCTTCTCGCCGCAAAAGGACTCCTGGACCCCGACGGACTGCTTTCCCTGATCACGGACCGCTTCGACCCTGCCTGGCTCTCCCCGTACTCCCGCATCATCATCGACGGCATCTACGATGCAAAAACCCTCCAGTCGCTGCTGCTCCGCAAGGTCGCGGCAAACGCGGATTGCTTATTTCTCATCGAGGCGCCGTCTCCGGAAAGCATCAAGCGCGCCGGTGAATACCATCCCCTCCGGCTCACCCGCGAGTTTCTCGGCGGCTTGGGGCTTGCCCCCGGAGAGGCATCTCTGAGCATGAACACCGATGACCTCTTCCTCTCCGAAACGCTTTTTTCGGACAAATCCTTTTCCGAGGCAATAGAAAAGGCGCCGCCTCCCCGGTCCTTCCAAAAGCAGATCATACCTCTCTCCGCAATCAATCCCCGCGAAGAAGCAACCCTGATCGCCCGTGAAGTGAAAAAGTCGATCCGCAACGGCTGCGCCCCGGATTCAATCCTCGTTGCCTTTCCCGCGCTTGACGAATACGGTCCTCTTATCGAAGAGATCTTCACCGACTACGGGGTCCCCTACAACCGTGCGCTCGGCAGACAGCTCAGCTCCTCGCCGGTCGCGACTGCCGTAATCTCGCTCCTGCGCGCCTGCCAGGAGGACTTCTCGGGGCCTTCTCTTTTGAGGGTCTTCAGCTCGCCCTTTCTCAAATTCGGCGAACACCCGTCCCTCGCGCCGGCGCTCGACCGGTTCATGCGGGACAGGCGCATAACCGGCGGCAAGCTGAAATTACTTGCGTCGCTCAAGCAGCATGCGCGGGAAGAAAGCGGTCAGGATGTCCTCACGGAACCCTTGAACGACCTTTTCGCCGCGCTTGAGCCTTTCGCTACCCGGGACCAAGCCCCGCTCGCATCCTGGATGGAGCGGCTCGGCAGCCTCATGGCCTGGGCGGGCGTCGGCGCACGGGTCGCGGCCATCATGGGGCCGCTCAACATCAATCTCCAGGCGTACAAGAAGCTTCTCGAAACCCTGGCCTCGCTCGACGGGGCGGGAAAGCTCTTTCCTGAATACGGATACACGTTTCGGGAATGGCTCTTTCTGCTCAGGAAGACCCTCGCGCATATGCGGTTCCAGGTCCCTCCCGAGGATGAAGGGGGCGTTCAGGTCCTGGGCCTGGGAGAGAGCGCGGGTCATGCCTGGAGCGAGATCTATCTCGGCGGGCTGATCGACGGGAAATTCCCCCAGCGCCTTCCTCAGAACATCTTCCTGCCCGAGGCTGTACTCGAGGCCCTCGGCGTGCGCACGATCGAGCGGGCGCGCATGAACGCGGCCCACCACTTTTATCGGCTCCTGCTCTCTGCTCCGAAAGTGACCCTCACGTACCCCGAGAACGAGGGAGACCGGCCCGTGGTCCCTTCCCCGTTCGTGGAAGAGCTCACACCGCTCAGACAGGCCGGGCTCGTCAACAAGGAAATCGAGAAAGCAACGTCTATCCAGTACAACCTCCGGATAGAAGAAAGCTGCAGCATCCCCGAACTGGCAAAGGCAATCGGCCTCGCGGGAGACGCGGCCGGACTGACGGACCTCCTGCAGGCAGACATCAAGGGGATGTCCGGCATACGGTCGGCCGTCGAGCATCGAGCCGCGGCACCGATTCCGCAGGTCGTGCCGCACGGGAAGCGCGAGTTCTCCGTAACGGAGCTCGACCTCTATCTGAAATGCCCCTATGACTACCTGGTCACAAGAGTCCTGGGCCTGGCGCCTCTCGAGGAAGTGACCGAAGACATCTCGCCCCTGGCCCGCGGAAGCAAGGTGCACTCCATCCTGCGAAACTTTTACCTCTCATGGACCAAAGCGGTCTCCAGGGAAAACAGAAACGAGGCCCGCACGCTCCTCGGAAAGCTCGCGGATTCAGCCTTTGATCAGGAAGCCGCAACGTTCCGTAATCGGCGTGAAAAAGAACTGTTCCTAACCATAATGGCCGAACGGTTCCTTGATGCTGAGGAGGAGTTCTGGAAGCTGGGAATGCGGCCCGCATATCTCGAGCAAAAAATAGATCGGTATCGCCTCGTCCTGCCGGACGGCGGGGAAGTCGAGCTCTCGGCAAAGATCGACCGCATCGACGTGGACGTTGACGGCAACTTCATCATCGTCGACTACAAGACCGGCGACTATCCAAAGCCCAGGATGGACCTCGAGCAGGACATCTTCCAACTCCCGGTCTATGCGGTCATGGCAAAGTCCGCGCTGAAAGACAGCCAGCCAGCCCTCAAAAAGCCCATCGGGCTGGCGTATTACGACCTGGCAGGCAGGACCGGAGCGGGAGCGAGAGACGTCGTCCTCTTTGACAGGGAAGCGCGCAGCGAACATCCGTCGTCAAAACCCAAGGCGAGTCCGAAGCAGCCCGATGAATTCGATGCAATCCTGACCCGGAGCATGGACAAGGCGCGAAAGGCCGTGGAAGGCATCCGCTCGGGCGAGTTTTTCTCCGAACCGAAGGACGCGAACAAGTGTCGCTACTGCCCGAACGAGGCAATGTGCGGCAGAGAAGAGACATAAGGCATCGGCGACGTCAGCGGGTAACGATGTCCGTATCATGAAGCGTTTTCGAATCTGTCGTCACGACGACCTCAGACAGACGCAGCAAAACGGGCTTCGCGATTATTCCCGATTTCCCATGCTATAAAAAAATGAACAACAGACCTGAAAACCAAACTCCGCCAAGGACCGCGGACACCGCGAAATCCATCCACCTCTCGGCCTCCGCCGGCTCCGGCAAGACCCGCGCGCTCAAGGACCGCTACCTCGCGCTCCTCGACGCGCTCGAAAGGGCGGGCCTCAACATCGACCAGGCGGTGGCCATCACCTTTACGGACAAGGCCGCGGCCGAGATCAAAGAGCGGGTGATGCGCGACCTTCCCGAGCCCATGCTCAAAAAGATCATCCGCGGCAGACAGGACCTCCGCATCTCGACGATCCATTCTTTCTGCATGAACCTCTTGAAGCGCTACCCGATCGAGGCGGGACTTCCTCCGGATTTCGGCGTGCTCGACGAGCGCGACCGGGTAAATAAGGTCCAAAAAGCCATTGAAGACGCCCTGGACGAGTCCGGCGGCGATCCGGAGGTGATGGCGCCGCTCGGCACAGCTACTGCCGACAACGTTGCGGCGAACGTAGAGTACCTGCTTTCGATCAGAAGCCGGCTCAAGCGCATGGAGATCGACGCGGGAGGGCCGCAGGGACTGCTCCGCAACCTCCGCTCCGGCATGGAAATAGACGGCGATGAAACAGCACTGAGAACGCTCATGACGGACCCCGCATGGCGCGCGCGCCTCGTGCATATGGAAGAGCTCCTCCGGACCCAGAACGGCCAGTATGATAAAAGCATGGGCAGGGAGCATCTGCGCCTCGCCGAAGCAAAAGACGAGGTCTCTGCGTTCCGGATAACGGAATCCCTTGCCCTGCTCTATTTCACCGCAACGGGAGAACCGCGAAAAAATCCCGCCATCGCAAAGAAGTGTTTCATCGGGAAAAACCGTGCGGAGTATGAGAAAGTCTTCTTCGCCGTCCAGGAGATGCTGGTCCGCTTTCGCAACCTGTCCGGCCGCGTTGATGCCGGCATGAAGGCCCTGGGCCTTCTGCGGCTCTATCAACTCGCCGGGGAAAAATACGAGGAGTCGAAGCTTCGGGAAGGCCTGCTCGACTTCGACGACCTTGAGATCCATGCCTACGGACTGCTGCAAGGGAGGGAATCTCCGGACATCCTCTACTGGCTTGACCGGAAGGTCCTTCACTTTCTCGTGGACGAGTTCCAGGACACGAGCGACATCCAGTGGGCGATTCTGAACAAGCTGACCGAGGAGATCTTCGCGGGCATCGGCGCTGACAAACGCATGTCCCCCACCCTCTTCGTGGTGGGCGATGAGAAACAGTCCATCTACCGCTTTCGAGAGGCGAACTACCGCCTGATCGACAACATCCGGCAGAAGATGGAGAGGAACATCCCTCCCGAGTCGCGGGAGATCCTGACCCTCGACAAGAACTTCCGTTCCACGCCCGAGGTCATTAAGACCGTGAACGAGGTCTTCGGCTCGCTCTGGGAAGGAACGTACAAGCCGTCTGAAGCGGAGCGCACAGGGCATCAGGGGAGCGTAAGGCTTGTCGAGGTTTTTTCTTACGATGCGGAAGCAGAGACCGGCCCTTCCGAAGCCGATGTCCTCGCGCGAGAGATAAGGTCGCTTATAGAGAGCGGGACCATGATTTATGAAAGAAGCATTGAACCCGGGTGGAGATCACGCCCCGCCGGATACGGAGACTGTGCCGTCCTCATTCAGTCCAGGACCAGGCTCAAGGAATACGAGGCCGTCCTCCGGTCTGAAGGCGTCCCCTTCCGCGTAGTCGGCGGAATCGGTTTCTACGAAGAGGACGAGATACAGTCCCTGATCCACACCCTCTTTTTCCTCTGGAACCGCGACGACCGGTTCTCGCTTGCCTCGGCGCTCAAGTCGGCGCTCTTCGGCTTCACGGACAAAGACCTCTACGAGCTCATGGATAACGGCGGCAGCCTGGTCGATGCCCTGGAAAAACGCAGGCCCGACGTGTCCGCGCTTTTCCGCGACTGGAGGAGCATTGCGGGCCTCGTGCCCTTATCGAACCTCATCCATAGGATCGTCGAAGACACCGGGGCATACATCCGGTTCGGGAGGCGTAATCCGCAGGCGATCTTCAACATCGACAAGCTGCTCGATACGGCCCGGGAGTTCGACCGAAGGGGATACACCACGCTCCAGGATTTTGTCGAGTGGGTCAAAAACATCAGGGAGGCGGAACAACGCGAGGCCGCGGCGGACATGAACCTGCCCGGCTTTCAGGGAGCCGTCAGCATCATGACCGTGCACAAGGCCAAGGGCCTTGAGTTCCCAGTCCTGTTCCTGCCAGGCATGAATCAAAAGCCCCAGTCCGTGACGAGCGGCCCGCCGGTGCTCGTCGAAGGCGACGGCCGCGTCCTTATGGCCGTCAAGGACGCGAAGGGGCCGCTGTACGGCGAAATGTGGGAGCGTGAACGGGAAGAGCTCAGGCGTGAGCATCAGCGCCTCCTGTACGTGGCCATGACGCGCGCCCGGGACCATCTGATCATGATCGGGACGCTGAAAGAAGAGAAAAAACCTCTCGCTCAGAATACCTGGCTCGAATACCTGCATGGGGCCGCCCCGATGCCGCTGTTCGAAGCGCCGGTTGAGACGACAGCCGGGATGCGCGTGTACTCGTATCCTGCCGCTTCGCCGACAAATCCCCCTCTCCCACAAGGGAAGAGGGAACAAGATGTAGCCCCTCCGACAATTAAGCCCCCTCACCCCTTCCCCTCTCCCCCAGTGGGAGAGGGAATAAGGGAGAGGGGAGATGTTAAGGGGGTTGGGGAGGGTGACGAAGAAATCGACGTCCGTCAAATTCTCAGCAACCTCTCCCCGGTCCCGCCTTCAAAAATGCCTGAGTGGAAGAGGGCGACCGATTTTATAGAACACGAGCGCGAAACAGAAATCGAACTGCTATCGCTCCAGGCTGCTGCCGGCTTGGTCTCTCCCCTTGTCCGGGGGAGCGTTCTCCACCGCTGTCTCGAGGAGTATGCGAAACTGGGCTCATACGACCTGGACCGGATCACCGCAGAATACCCCGATATCCGCCTCCTTGAACGAGACGCCATCCGGGCGTTCATTGATGACGTTGAATCCGTCCTTTCAGCCGTCTTGACGGATAAAGGACTCGCATGGATCTTTGAGCGCAAGGGCGGCGCCTACGCCGAGTTGCCGTTCCTGTTTCAACGGGGGAACTCGATCGTGAGCGGGATCATCGACCGGGTGGTCGTCAGGGACAACAAGGGATTTGTCATCGATTACAAGGCAATTCTCATCGACCGTGACGAGGCGCTCAAGGCGTGGAGCGCGCACTACCGGCCGCAGCTCCAGATATACTGCGAAGCCGTAATGAACCTCTTCGGGCTGAAGACTGTGGAAGGCTCACTCCTTTTCCTGGACAGCAAGAGGCTGGAGACTGTTATCCATATTTAGACTGCGCCTCCCGAGCGGCCTCGCGGCTAGGTAAAATCGTATATACTCATATCCAGACAAAGATCGAACATATCACTGGCCACTTGAATTCTTCATTCTTTTGTATTATATTTTTCTAGCGAATTGTAAGATAGCTGACAGGGTCTGGAGGCGGCGAGCTCTCCTGCCCTACTCAATAATTATTCTTCTGGAGGAGGATCCATGAAAAGCTTTATGAAGCTCGGAAAAACATCTTACGCTGTTTCTTGCCGTCCTGTTCATCGTGATTTGCTACGATCGGGCCGGCCTATGGCGCCGCGCATGCCCCGGAGAAGGCCGTCTCCCAGGAGTCGGCGAATTTTCTTAAAAAGCTGAGCCTTGCGCTTGACGAGGTAGCGGACATCGCGCGGCCTGCGGTCGTGAATATTTCCACGACCTCCACGGTCACGATGCAGGAAAATCCCTTCGGCGACATGTTCAACGATCCCTTTTTCCGCCGCTTCTTCGGAGATCAGTTCGATCACCCGGGGCAGAAGCGCCAGTATAAATCGTCTGCCCTGGGCTCGGGCGTTATCGTGTCCGAAAATGGATATATACTGACGAACAACCACGTGGTCAAGGGCGCTGATGATATCAAGGTGATCCTGTACGACAAGAGGGAATTCAAAGGCAAGGTCGTAGGCACCGACCCGAGAACGGACCTCGCCGTGATCAAGATAGAGGCAAAGGACCTGCCGACTGTCAGGTTCGGCGAATCCGAGCAAGTTGAAGACCGGCGACATCGTACTCGCAATCGGCAACCCCTTCGGACTGAACCAGACCATCACCATGGGGATCGTGAGCGCCGTAGGCCGGTCGAACATCGGACTTGCCGACTTTGAGGACTTCATCCAGACCGACGCGGCCATTAATCCCGGAAACTCGGGCGGCGCCCTGGTGAACACCAACGGCGAACTCGTAGGAATCAACACCGCGATCTTTTCGACCAGCGGCGGATACATGGGGATCGGGTTCGCCATTCCCTCGGACATGGTGAAAACGGTCATGGACAGCATCATCAAGCACGGCCGGGTGATCCGCGGGTGGCTGGGTGTAAGCATTCAGAACCTCACGCCCGAACTGTCGAAATCCCTGGACATCAAGGAGACCGCCGGCGCCCTGATCTCCGGTGTGGAAAAAGGCAGTCCGGCTGACAAGGGGGGTCTTAAACGGGGGGACCTCGTCATCGAGCTCGCCGGTAAGAAGGTCGCAGACTCAACGGCCCTTCGGAACATGGTCTCACAGGCGGCGCCCGGCACGAAGGTGGATGTCAAGGTCGTCAGGGAGGGCAAGGAGCAGACCATAACGGTGACGCTCGGAGAATTCAAGGAGAAGCAAGTAATTAAAAAGACGGAGTATGCCAATGTCCTCCGGGGCGTCACGGTCCAGGAGCTCACTCCCAGTCTTCGGGACAAGCTTAATCTGCCGGAGAACATGAACGGCGTGGTCGTCACCGGGGTCGGTCAGGACAGCCCGTCGCAGGGCATCCTTCAGCCGAACGACGTGATCCAGGAGGTGAATCGTCAGGCCATCCAGGGCGCCCAGGATTACGACGCGGTCGTATCGAAGATCGGGGAAAACGACACCGTTCTCCTGCTTATCTACCGCGAAGGGGGATCGATCTACCTTACGATACGGCCGTAGCGGCAGCAGGAGGGAAGCGAGGTATAGAGGTATAATAATAGTATAAGCTCAGTGACAGATGAGGTTGTAAGTTTCAGCGTTCCCGGTTGGAGGTTGAATAAGCAAGAAGGGATTTTTGAAGGAAGGAGGAAGCATTGTATAACCCTTAACTCGGAACGTTAAGTGTTTCGTTCGGAAGGGAGGTGAGCATATATGCGGTTACGCATTTCACCGGATATGGACTTCTACCTTGACATGGAACTTCAGGGTGTGACGGATAAGACGAGGGACTACGACATCCAGCAATACGAAAAGGTTGTGTATGACGAGTTTATCAGCAGGATGAAGAAGGCATTCCCGGAAGGAGATTTCAGGGTCTATACCTTCGAGTTCAATCTCGCGCGGGAATCGAAAGTGAAGGCGGCGTGATCATCCCGGGTTCGGGGTTCATAGTTCGGAGTTTGGGGGAGCAGCACGCTCCGGTGTTAGCTCTGAACCATGAACTCTGAACATTCGATCTTGCGCGTTACGCTCAAATGAATGAAACTTCACGGGTAGCCGAAGAGATCACGTAGCACCGGTCATTGTTAGACTTGGGGTCAGCGGGGATGACAAAGAACCCGAGACGGCCAGGCTGGTAGCCTTGGGTCGTGCCGATTAATATTTCACCATCCTGAAACACTACCTTGATCTTCCTGCCCAAAGCCGCTTTGAGCATATCAAAGTCTTTTTTTTCGTTATAATGGCGGTTTCCCGTAAAATCCTTTACAAAAAAAACAGCTTTTAACTCTTTGACAACAACAGCTATGGGTTTAAAATCCGGCGGAGCATCCGTTGGCACAAGATGGAAGATGTCCTTGTTGGGCATGAAATCCCGG
Organism: Nitrospirota bacterium; assembly: GCA_963741205.1. Classification (GTDB taxonomy): domain Bacteria; phylum Nitrospirota; class UBA9217; order UBA9217; family UBA9217; genus JAJYKN01. The sequence goes on along the minus strand of CAVUHW010000042.1, from coordinate 10,395 downwards.
GTAATCCCCTTCATCACGCTGCCGTCCTGACGTTGAATGACTATCTTGTTTAGTATCATAATTAGCCCGTATTATAGTAAAATTAAACTGAAAAAGCATCAAAAAATTCACACTGCAGTTCCACTCACTCTTCTTTCGCGTACGAGCAACTGGCAACCGTTACCCCTTTCTTAAGACGCGTTTGCTGTTCCCCTCTCGAAGTCAGCCCTGCCAGTATGAGCAGCAGGGGCACATCACCCGAAAGATGGCCCTCGATAAACAATTGGCTGGACCGTTATGATCCCGCATTGATCGGACTTGAATCTCCTGACGCTAAGATATCTTTGTCAGTACAGATATTCTCGGAATACCTTGAAAGCCACACCCGCCAGTCCCAATTAAAACTAATTTGTCCTTGCTGCGCGCAACAACGGTAATTGTGGCATCTTGCTGACTGCCATCCTGTCCAGTCCAGGTGAGGTACATTACCGCATCACTCAGCAATTCATATGTGAGAGAACCAACGGGATTCAGGGTACAAAAATTATCACCAGCGGCGCCGACACCTGCAACTGCAAATCTGCCCGAGTTTACTGTAAGAGAACCTATAGAGAACGTTATTTGCCCATTGATCCCTCTATAGGTAGGATCGGCAGTCTTGTTCGTAACCGTCCAGACAGTTCCCGGCAGATACGCCGAAAGCTTGATGGCCAGTTCATTGTCTAATGCGCTTTGCAGATCTCCTGACGTTAAGCTGTTGTTTGCGGTTTCGATAACGACGTTTTCCGCTAACACCTGCGTTGTCGTATCCACAGCGCCGGCAGCCTTCATTGTTGTAGCCGCGTTTGCCGTAGATGATACCGAAAATGACATTTTTGGCGAGCACACGAAGGGAACTCGCGCTTCCCGATGAACTGCTTTTACTTCCACTGCTGCAACCGGATACAAAGAGAAAAACACCCAGAATTATTACTGTTCCCAGTGCAATGCTTTTCTTCATTTTTTTTCCTCCTTTCGAGATGTTAGTAATCGCGTCGCTTGGACCACTCCAGTAGGCTTTCCATCAACGAGCGCCTCATTGTCTGGCAAAATATGCATTTCATAACGTTGCTTTCATCCCTGGCACCCACCAACTTTAGAGTATCTGCGTTGTATTTCTTCAGAATGTAATCGAGAGAACCAAGAGAATACGAAGCATCATTTATTTTATTTTTTGATCATGTATGACCGCGATAGTCCCTTGCCCCACTCACAGTATCCCTTAAGGTCAAAACCGTCTCGTGAGTGGTAAGGCTCTACATTTTTTGTCGGGCGAGCCAAGCTATGACATTGTTCAACAACAAATATCACCACTGATTCAACATTCCGGCCCCCCTTCAACCAGTACCTTCATGCGAAAACATGGGACAACGTAAACAATTTGACCACCTGCAAAGTTATCCGTTATTACGGCAAACACACAACGCCTGCCTGATTCAATGCGGTACAATCAGGGAATAACTGCGTTTCCCCGTTGCCCGCAGTCACCAGGACCGGGGTTCCATAGGTAACCGTCGCATCATTCATCATCACGGTACCTGAAACCGGGCAGAGACCGGAAGCCGACGTGAAGGTCCTCGGCGCGAGTGCATGAGGAATGTCAGGCTGCCCGTCTTGCAGCCGGCCTGGCTGAGGTCGGGCACCCACGTTGCGTTCACTGTCCCGTTTATCCAGTTTTTTCTCGTACCCGCAACGTCATTCATAAGTCTGCGTCTTGTTCTCAAGGCTGATCCCGAGGGTCATCTGGAGTGTCACGGCCCCTCCCTGCGTGACTCCCAGCATAATCGTCCCCGCGGATGCTGTCACATTCGTGTCCGACGCATCAACGTTGTGCGTCAAACTGCTGTTTTCAACTAATCCGGTGTACGTCAAGGTCACGACCTTTTCAGTCGCGGCGCCCTGGGCCGGAGTTGTCACCACGAATGATCCAGATGCGGTCTTCGCTATTGTGATCACCTGATTGTCGATGACGAAGGAGCCGTTCATGACGGATTGCTGCGTCATGACGTCGAATACGGCTGAAGAGAACTGTTTTTCAGTCAGGCTATTCGCGGTCAGTCTCGACGTAATCGCGTCACTCGCTGTGCTCTGTACGCTTTCGATGTGCAGCAAGCCGTCCAGTTGCGTAAACTCGATATCGTCCCTGCAGTTGGTGAAGCTCAGGTCGTACGTGAAGGTGACGAGGTGCTAAGGGCATCATCATAATTATTGGTGCCGGTGATCGCGACACTTCCGTCGGCGTTCGAACAGAACTCAGTCGTTAAGGTGGTATTGACTGGGGGCGAACTGCGCCTGTGACGCGCCCCGGCTTTTCTTACCGCGCCCTGGATTGCCGCCGAACGTAGTAACCTCTGCATATTCTCCACGATCGACGCAAGGGTCGGGTCGATGCTCCCGATATCTCCTCTGCTGCCCTTGGTCAGGCCCGGCGCAAAACCCGCAGGAAGCGAGTTTTGGCCCAATGCCATGACAGCGGAAAATTGAGCGTCCATCAGGGACTGAGCACCCAAAACCGCCGAAAATGTCCTCGCAGCCTGTTGATATTGCCGCAGGAATAGGCAGGGTGGTAAAGTTCCAGGTGAAATCTTGCGCCAGAGCGTTCCCGGCCAGGTCCCGGACGCCGCTCGTGACCGTAGCCGTGTACGTGGTATTGTAAGCAAGACTGCCCGATGGAGCGAACGTTGCGGCATGGTTTACCGCATCGTAGGTGACCGCGCCTGTTACGCCGCTGCTCAGCGTAAAGCTCGTGCCATTTATGGTCGCGGCGTCCATAGCCTCGGAGAATAAGGAAGTTATGGATGTATTGACCGGGACAAATGATGCGCCTGCTGCGGGAGTAGTCGATGATACGGCGGGCGGAGTGGTGTCTGATGCGCTGCCGGTCGTGAAGCTCCAGACGAAGTTATTCGCCAGGGCGTTCCCGGCCAGGTCCCGGACTCCGGTCGTGATCGTCGCCGTATACGTAGTATTGGAAGCAAGATTGCCGGACGGAGTGAATTTGGCTATATGGTTTGGCGCATCGTAGGTGACCGCGCCGGTCACGCCGTTGCTCAGCGTAAAGGTTGCGCTGTTTATGGTCGTGGCATCCATCGCCTCGGAGAACAAAGCCGTCATCAGCTGTGTTGACCGGTACCGATGATGCGCCGGCTGAAGGAGTAGTCGAAAGTACCTGAGGCAGTGAAGTGTCAAGAGTGCTGCCGGTCGTGAAGTTCCATTCGAAATTGCTCGCCATCGCGTTTCCGGCCTTGTCCCGAACGCCGGTCGTTATCGTTGCCGTGTACGTGGTGTTGGAAGCAAGATTACCGGCCGGGGCGAACGTAGCGATGAAGTTAGTCGAATCATAAGTGACTACGCCGTTCACGCCGTTACTGAGCGTGAAGGTTGTCCCGTTAATGGTCGCGGCGTCCATCTCCCCGGAGAACGCGGCGGCAATCACCGTGTTGATCGCGACGTTCGTGGCGCCGGCGGCAGGAGATGTTGATTTCACCGTAGGCAATACGGGTGCGGGAGGCGTTCCACCTCCTCCTCCGCCGCCACCTCCTCCGCTGCATGTCGCCATAAAAAATGCCATACTGAGCGCCGCCACAAACGACCAAGATATGCGTCTCATATCACTCTCCCCGTAATCAAGGCACATACCAGCAGCCTCCACTCTTCCAGCATGTCTTTAGCTATTCCATCTCCATGCTCAGCGAATGCCATCCGTCTTAATTTTCACCGTATGGGGAAATCCCTTGACATCGACGACTAATTGGTGCCGGCCCTACTGAATCGGTGAGTTCTTGCTCGGATTCCCTCAGTTTGCCGGTTCCACCAAGGTCTGGAACGGTAAGTCAAAGCGGGATCCCAGAAAATCACAGACACAAACCCACACGCCCGCGACATTAGGCCGGGCGTCAAAGAACGCATTTCCTCCCGAGTACGAATCGCCAACCGGTCCCTGGAAAACGCCGCATTCACCGGTAGAGCTCAGGACAACGGCAAATTGACTCCCCGCTGACAGGGAAACCGGCGTTGTTAAGGAGAGGCTTCGGAAACTCACGACTCCCGGTGTGGGGAAGAAAGACGGCAGGCTTGCCGCCGGGATGGTTTGCGATGCCAGCACTATTCCATTGGGCATGCCTCCGGTCACGCCCTGTATCTCGACGATCAGGTCGCCTGATGCGCAGGCGACCGGGAACCTCACCTCGGTAAGCATCCCCGACAAACCCGCAGTAACAACTTGCGCCAGTTTTTCCTGGCTGGTACCCCCTATTATCGGCCCCCCCACAGTCAATGTCGATAACCGGCTGCTGCTGGTCGACTACCAGTGAGGCAGAAGTGGCCGTTATCATGACCGAATCGGCGCTGCTGGTTAAATTTCCGTCGCTGACAATCAGGCTCAAGACATACGTTCCCTCAACATCCGCCGTAAACGTCGGGTTGACCGCGGCAGAATTTGTCAGCGCCGCAATGCTGCCTGCGGGCTTTAACGTGAACGACCAGTTGTAAGTAAGCACATCGCCGTTGGCATCACTGCTGCCGCTGCCGTTAAGCGTCACGACAGATCCAATCACCACATTCTGGTCAGGACCGGCATTGGCGACGGGGGTAATATTCGCCACCGTTGCCGTTATCACCACGGTGTCAGCCGCGCTGTTTGTCTGACCATTACTTACGATCAAGCTAACCACATATGAACCGGTCTTATCGGCCATAAACGTCGGGTTGATCGCAGTGGAATTTGACAGCGTCGCAGTGCTGTCGGCAGGTTTTGACATAAATGACCAGTTGTATGTTAGCGCCGCGCCGATGACGCTACTGCTGCCGCTGCCATTGAGCATCACAAGAGATCCTGTGACCACTACCTGGTCAGGGCCGGCATTGGCGACAGGGGGTATGTCCGTCGTAGTTGCCGTTATCACCACGATGTCAGCTGCGCTATTCGCCTGACCGTCATTGACGATCAAACTGAGCACGTACGACCCGCTTTTATCCGCCGTAAAGATCGGATTGACCAAGGTAGAAATCAACAACGCGGCATTGCTGCCGGCGGGCTTTGACAAGAACGACCAGTTGTAGGTCAATAAGTCCCCGTTCATGTCCATGCTCCCGCTGCCGTTTAGGGTGACCAGTGAGCCCGTTGTCACGTTCTGGTCAGGGCCGGCATTGGCTACAGGGGCCGAGTTCGTCGTCGATGCCGTGATCGTTACCGTATCGGCCGCACTATTCGCCTGACCGTCAGTGACAATCAAATTAAGCACGTACGACCCACTTTTATCCGCCCTGAATGTCGGGGTCACCGATGTAGAATTAGACAAGGTCGCGGTGCTGCCGGGCGGCATTGACGTGAACGACCAGTTGTACGTAAGCGTCGCGCCTATAGCACTACTGCTGCCGCTGCCATTGAGCATCACTAAGGATCCCGTTACCACATTCTGGTCAGGACCGGCATTCGCTACAGGGGAAACATTGGAGGGAGCCCCATCCAGGTTGTTCCAGGCGTAGGTATTCTTGTCCTCGTAAGCGCTGTCGCCGTTATTATCGACTTCGATTTTGACATAGGTCGTTGAAAGGGGTGTGATGGCGGCCCTGGTATTCCCCGCCCCGGCAAGGATGATCGGTCCGCCGCTGCCCGGGTCACCGTAGGGGTTCGAATAGACGCAGGGAGAGACAGTGCTGACGTCAACATAGCCGTACTTCCCGGCGTACACCCGTCCGCTGTACGTTTCGGATCCTGTCGAGGGGTAAAAAAGGTTATCGTAAACGGTCGTCTCAACATAGTTTTCGAATTTGAACGAGTCGTTTCCGATGTTGTCGCGGCCGTTCATGTTGATGGTCACGGTGTCGCTCCTGTTCTGCACGCTCTCCTGCATCCTTATCGATCCCCCGAGGGTAAAATCGACGCCTCGGGATTTCATGGTCCATGACGTAAAGCTCATAGTCGCATCGGTCAGGATCCCGTTTGCGCTGTCGAACCCGTCTACTGTCACGGTCACGACGCCGTCAATCGTAAACCCGTCGCCGTCATTGAAATTGGTATAGGTCATGGTCATACTTCCCGTGAGCGTCGTGTCGTCGATGCTGCCGGTCATGGTCAGCGTCCCGCTTACCGCTCCGGGAATCGTTTCATTTACCGGGACCGCGCTCCGCATCTTTTTCGTCCCGCCGGAGAACTTGGAGACACCTCCCGTCAGACGAGCCCTCAGACCTTTGGCAAGAGAAACAATTCCGCCTTCTTTCGAATCGCCGGATGACGCTGACTTTGAGATTGCCGGTGAAAGGGAGACGGAACCCGTCGACATTCCGCCGTTCCACATCATGGAAAAGATTTCATTCGCGTTGGCCGCCGTAAGAGGGGCCTGCGTCGTCACTCCATCATACGTGATGCCTCCCAAACCGCCGCCACCGCCTCCCCCGCCGCTGCATGCAGCCGCAAGAATCGCCAGAACAAATATTAACGTAGAGAAACCTGATAAGCGTTTCATGGTACCCTCCTCACCCGCTCCGGAATAGGCCGGTCAAACCATTTCCGCTATTGCGTCGTGAAGCTCCACACGGCGCTCTCCGAGATGCCCCCCTTGCCGTCTAGAGCAACCACAATTATGCTCTGCTCTGTATTCTCGTACGTTTTCACCGCTTAGAAAGCGGAATTTTGTACTGTTGTGACCAAAGCGCTGCTTATGGTTGCAGTAGAGAACGTCTCATCCAGCAAGGGGGTGCCGACCTCGTTTCCTGCATTATCGAGTTTGATGACCCTGAAATCGTCGAACTCGGCCGCATTTGACCCTATCTTAAAATCGAGGTCCCAGGCCGTTGTAGGTGGACTAAACGTGATACCACCGCCGGAGCTGAATAGTACGTTCGATTTGTCGAATATGATCTCCTGTGTTCCATCTGCGTAGAAGGCGGCAACCTTGACGTTCCCGTTGAACATATCGATGGAATAGCGCGACCAGGCGCTGTTAAATACCCTGGCAATGGTTTTGTACTCTTGAGTACCCAGCATGCCGGGCTGAAAAATGGAAGAACCCGGACTTAAAGTGATGGCAAACAATTTACTGTTACTTGCGGCATCGCGCAAAGCAAGCGTCAATTCCCCCCAGTAAGCCCTGTTCCTCGCGGAGAACTGCACGCGGAAATTCCCGTCCGGGCTGCTTGACGTCAGCCTGCTGTAAGGCTGGTTGAGAGATGCAGGGTCATAGAGGCGCGTTGACGTACATTTACCGACGAGGCCGTCGGTTATCCCTGCCGCAACACCGGTTGCATCTGATCTGCCGGTATACCAGCCTTCCAGGGGTCTGGTGGTAAAACCGGTAATAAGATTCTGGTTTGCAATGTCCCAGTTCCACACATCCCTGACAGTCGGATCAACGGACAACTCATACGGAGTACCGTAATCCAGAGGGGCCGTGGTCGCACCGGCGACAAAGTCCTTGTCCACGATCAGGTGCAGGGTCGTGTAGAACCAGACCTTCATCGCGTTAACGTCGGCCGCGGTCCCTGCATTTCTCAGGTGCACCCCGGCGTTTACTCCGTCCTTGTCCATGTATTTCGAGAATTTTACGCTGGCTGAATAGAGGTTCTCCTGATCGACGAACAACTTCGTAACAACGGGATGATCGCCCGTGTCAACCGCGGGGGTTTGAGGTTTCAAGACCTCCATGTCCTGTATCTCCGATGAGGTGCCCGAAACGGATGCCACCTCATTTACCGTCAAATAGGACGAAGCGGGCTCTCCATTGCGGAGTTTGACAGTGTCGATCCTGCCCGAGACCATGGTCGAAGTTGAATCGTCCACGCCCGAAAAGTACAAAACGTCGCCGACGAGCTTCCAGGCGAAGATCTCGTATCGCTGCGACCACTGGTCGTCGCCGAGCAGCGTGACGACGCCGCCGGAAAAATCGGCAATTTTTATGACTTGCCTCGGGCTGTAGACGCCGCTGGGATGGCTTTCTTTTTCAACATAGTAGGCATGCCCCTTACTTACCTGAAAATCCATGCCGTTCATCGCCGTCCACCAGTCGACAGAACTCCCCCCTTTGCATGTCGCCTTGGGGGAGGCATCATAGGGAAGAAGTTGGAAGAGCGAGAGATACTTTTCGCTTGCCATGGGGTTCGTGGGGAGATTGGTCGGATCGATTGCTTGGGAACCATAAAAAAGTCCGTAGAGATTGCCGTCATCGCCGATAATCAATCGTACCGGGATCGGCGCATAGGTCGCGCCTGCATAGGTGCCGCCGAACAAACTCGTGTCCAGTTTTACCACGTATCTTCCGCCGTTGCCGTATTTCTGGACGAAATAAACGCCCGTGTAGTCTGCGGAACTCGTGCCGAACACGACGGTTTCCTTGTCATCAGCGGCCAGAAACATAGTGCTCCACCATTGGGAGGCTCCGTCATCGGTAAGCCTGTTTGTACTTCCGGTCTGGGGGTCGTACATCTTTATACCGGAGTCGATGCCGGAATAGGTGTATACCAGCACGCCGTTCCTCATCACGATAAAGCTCTGAATTGCAAGGACATCGGGGGTGATCGAAACCTTCGTCCCGTCAGGCTTTATTCTTCGAATCACGGGCGTTCCGCCGGTCTGATACGGGACCGGGGGCTCGCCAGGAGCGAGGAGTACCGGACGTTCGTATCCCAGATAATACACGTTTCCCGCCGTATCCGTCTGGATGGGCTTAACGGTGCCGTTTATCTTTTTCAAGTAATAATCCTGATAGGCGTTTACGTCCTGCGGAATATAACCTTCGTCCAGACAGGCAAAACTGTTATCAGCAACGGATACCTTAAAGATTGCGCAGTTGTATGTGGAAATAGTTGGCTGCGATTGATATGGGTCAAGGGCGACGTAGACAGACTGGCCGTCTGCGCTTAATACGGAATACATGACCTTCACTGACACATCGCTCTGTATCGCCGCGGTTACATTCCCGTCTGAGCCGACTGCGAACAAGTTTGTCGTTCCATTCAGGTCGCCGGAGGCGCTTCTTGCATGGATGGATTTCGCCGTTTGACGATCCCCTGTACCGATAAAGATAAGCTCTTTTTTCTTCATGCCCAGCATTATCGCAATTTTTCCGGAGAACGATGCCGAGGCTTGTTGGGCCGGGTTCTTGGTTGCGATAAGGGATTCGGAGCCGGCCACATTAAAACTCATGCTTCCAACCGCTCCTCCGCCCGCCCCGTTTCCGCCGCCTCCACCCCCGCCCCCGCCGCATGCCGTGACAAGAATAGCCGAAACGAGAGCCACAATTGACAGACAGAATATGCGTTTCATAGAACCTCCCCTCTCCATATCTCTTTCGATTTTTATCGTCACACTCTTCATTCAATCCGGCCTAATTGATCGACGATGTGAAAATTGCCGTCAAACCTGTAACCGCTGCTCCGTTCGTATCGAAAGCCGTCAGGTTCGAGACGCTAAAGTCTCCTGATGCGGGAAACGTGCCAGTGGCGATGTTGCAATTCACCGTGGCGAATTCGCCGACTGCGAAGCCCGTTGATTTGACGACCGAGAGAGAGACAGTATTGTTTGCTGCCGAATATGAACCGATGGCAAGCTCAGCTCCTGCGGCATTTCCCGATGCCGTGACAACGCCGGGATCTGTCTGGAGCTCACTCTGGGCGGTCTTTACCGACACACCGGCGGGAAGGTGCAGTACTACCTGTACTCCACTTACTGGGCTGTTCGAAGGCGTCCCCTGGGTGGCAATCTTGATTACCGCTGTGGTCGGCTGAGTCGGAGTAGAAGCCCCACCACGCACCGCCTCCGCCGCAAGCAAACAGAATCGATATCATAAAAAGCATTCCGGCGGTCAGTCTCATTTTCATAGCATGTTCTCATTCCTTATGAACCGAGGCAACGATGTTGCTGTCTCATACGCCAAACGCGGTTGGCTCGCTCCACATCACCCCCGGATCGTAAAAAGTCCGGGGGTGCTGATGCTTGTGCCCAATTCTCCGGTGTGGTTCGACACCACAATGTAGATGCGACCCGTTTTTGTCCCGGCATAGTGTACGGTGCCGGAGACGTCATAGGAGTATGATGCACCTGGAAGTGCAAGTAAATAAATAACCGCAGCTGATAATAACGCGAATAATCCTCGTCTTATCTTCATTTTCGTGCTCCCGTGCTTACTAAGAAGATGGCGATCCGACAAATTAATCCGTTAGAAATTACTCTCCTGCGACTTTTGTATCTATATAAAGGAATGCGACGAAATTTAACAGAGGCCGGCACGGTCTCTGGATTAATTGGACTTTTTGTGAACTCGCGAGAGGACAATCCCAAACAATAAAAGCCCACCTCCGGCGGAGATAGGCTTTTTATTTCAATACTTTATTACCACTTCGGCCCCCTCGCCTTGCTGCCCACGACAGTATAAACTTGCT
>CAVUHW010000041.1:0-19677 GCA_963741205.1 Nitrospirota bacterium | reverse complement strand
TAAGAATGTGGGAATTCGTGTTGGTATTGTTTTATGCCGATATTGTGGTTTGAACTCTAGTATATATGATTCACCGCTCTCCGTACGAATCTCCGTTGTTGCATAATGTGGTTCTCCTAGCAGCCCGAAAAACACCTTGTGTGCACCTGCGGCAACGCGGACTTTCTTTTCAAGCATGTATCTCATTCCTTCGCCTGCCTCTGGATCGAGGTTTGTTTTATCGTTAACATTCTCTGGGAGTTGATGTATTAGTCCTTTCACTTTCCATTGAGCCGCCTGTCCGTCTATGTTTAACAGGAAAGGGTATTCAGGCTTGCCGCTTGAGGACCTTTTCGCTTCAAGAGGGTAATGCCCCTCTAGCGGCGTCTTGAGAGACGCTCTGATGACGATATCAGCATACCCCTCTGGTATTGGCCCTTCTCCCGACACTTCAGTGAACACATCGGTTCTCTCGCTTTGGCTCATCCTCGTTATTACTTTGGCTGTGGCGCCGCATGCAACAAGAGCAAACGCAATTGCTATCGCCATCAATATTTTCATCGTTCTTTTCACCATTGGCTTTCTTTGCGAATATGGCATTGAAGTTAAGCAATCATAAATTACTTTGGTACCCTCTTCCGAATATCCCTATTCCATTTGATCCAGGCCCGAGCCCCGAGAAAGACGAAAAAGATAATGCTCAGGGAGACGACGATGACCGGCGCAGTCGGAACATCGAACTTGTAGGAGAGGAAAATCCCCCCTATGCTGACGAGGACGCCGAGCGAGCCAGCCGATCATGAGCACCCTTAAGGGATTACCGGAAAAAAGCCTGCCGATCAAGCGCCGGGATCACCAGGAAGGAGAACACCTGGAGGATTCCCGGCCATCTTCACCGATTTCACGAGCACGACGGCAAAGCTCGCGAAAAAGAGGAATTCGAGCCAGAAACCGCCCTTTCCCTCAAAGGAGAGTGCGAAAAACTTTTTCCATAAAATAAATGAAGCAGGCCGACCAGCCCGTACACGATGAACGTCGAGAGGATATCCCCGGGAGTGACCCAGATGATGTTACCGTTGATGATGGTCTTGAACTCCTCCAGCCCGTGCGGGCTTCTGTCGAGGATCAGGATGGCCGCGGACACGGAAAATATATAGAGGACCCCGATAAACGCCTCGATGTTCACGTATTTTGCGGCCCTTTTTGAAACCGCGAGGATCAACGCTCCGATCATGGCAAAGACCAGGGAAAGAAGAACATGCCGCTCTCCCCCCAGAAGAAACGAGAGCGCAAGGCCTATGCCGATGAACTGGGCCAGGGCCAGGTCGACGAAGATTATCCCCCGCTGCAGGATGTGGATGCCGAAATAGGCGTGGATCACGATAAGCAGGAGACAGGCCAGAAAAGGATACAAAAGAAAATTAAGCGCTTCCATGATCTCCATAACGATAGTTTGATAAGCTGCCCGTTTTTTCTACAGAACGGGCAAACTGTTTTCCGTCAGCTACTTGAGCAATGAAATAACCTTGTCCCAGAAGGAAATCAAATCGTCCGTGCCGGGCAAGGAGCCGACATCGTGGGGCAGGACGATGACCTTTACGCCGGTTTTTGCCGACAGCGATTCCGCTTCCTGCAGGCCGTAGAGCCGGCGTGATGAGAATGCAGTCAGGCTTGTTCTTTTTCATGATCTCTGATAAGCTCTTCGATATGCGCGGCTGAAGGCGGTATGCCGGGCTTCGGTTCCATGTATCCGATGATCTGAATGCCGAATTCAGGCGCGAGATACTCGAAGTACTTGTGGTAGGCGATGTATTTTTTCCCCTTGAGCGGAACCGCGTGCCACTGCTTTTCCTTCTCTTTCACCCGTTCGGCAAAAGCTTTATAATTCGCCAGGTAAAAATCGGCATTGGCCTTGTCCGCTTCAGCGAGAAGCCGGGCCATCCCTTCGGCAACGCGGAGCACTTTTGACGGAGAAAAATGATAATGGGGGTTGCCGAGCGGATGCACGTCTCCCATGCTCCTGTCCACGGTCGTCGGCTTTTCAACGACCGTGACAAACTGGGAACAGTCGAAATTGCCGATCTGACCGGGCATGAGTTTCGGGTTCTTCGACGATTCGATGATGAGCGGCAAATAGCCGATCTCCAGGTCGAGGCCGTCATACATGATGATGTCGGCTTTCCGCGCGGCCAGTATCATGCTCGGTTTCGCTTCGAGAAAGTGGGCGTCCTGGCCCGGCTTCACGAGGACCGTCACGTTGATCTTGTCCTTGCCGATCTCTTTTGCCAGGCTTCCGATCCAGGGAAGCGTGGCGACGACGTTTAAGGCCGCAAAGGCGGGCGTCGCAACGATGAGCGACAAGAGCATTGTAATAGATTGTTTTTCTCATTTCACTCCTCCTAAAACGAATGCGCCGGGTGCGCGCCGATGGTGAAATTAAACTGCAATATCGCCTCGTCGTTCGTCCGTTCTGTCAGGGTATCAGACTTGTCGTGGGTGAGTTGCAGTCTTATGCGGGTGAACTCGCTCGGGTTGTACTCAAGGCTGGCCGTCTCGCGCCAGGGCTTGCCCCGAAGTCTTTGCTGCACGTCCGCCAGCTTGAAGGTATCGGGAAAGATGTTCAGCACGTCATACCGTGCGCCGATCCCCCATCGGTTTTTTCGGTAAATTCCCTGGACATAGAACCCGTCCTGTTTGCGCCTCAGCTCGAGATCGATGACCGCAGGTCGGCGGGGTCCGTCGTGTAGCGTTCCCTGACTGGTGAGAAACAGATATTCGCTCTGGATCGTCAATGCCTCTTGGTTGGTCGGCTTCCATTTCCACACTGCTTCCATACCGTACAGGGCGCTGTCTCCCTTGACCTCCGCGTCCGGGAACGATGTTCGTATTGTTTGTCTTGCCGAAAAGCACGTAGGGACCGAAATAGAGGGTAGAGTAGTCGCTCGTATCGACGGAGCTTTCACGAAGAACGAAAAGGCGTGCGGCTCTTCCTCCGCGCTTGCCCCGAACAGGACGGTCGTTCTCTCCCTGGAGAACTTCAGCGCCGAATCAGCGTATAGAACGGCAAGGCGGGGAGATAGGTCAGCTGAACGCCTTTTTCTCCGCCCAGACCTTCGTTGCCCAGAAATGCCCGATAGGGAAGAGCAATGTCCCAGAAATCCCAGGCATGGGGATGCTGCGCGTCGAGACGGCTGAAATTGCTTTTAAACTTGCCGCCCTTGATCTGCCAGCCCGCCGGAAGCGCCGTGGTCACGACGTAGGCCTCTTCGATCTCGATCCCCGTCTTCCGATACGGGGATGTTCGCGTAGAGATTCAAATAGGGATCGACCGGGGAAAAAATAAAAAGCTCCACGGAATCGAGATTGAATCCCTTTTTCTGGTCCAGGGGTTCGGCGGTAAAACCGGGGATGCCCCGATTCGCCAACTCGTCATTGGTGAGATTCGATCCGTAGTAAAAGGTGTCGAGGACAACAGAGATATTGGGGTTCGTAAACATGCTGCCGCCGAACAAGCCGCTTGCTTTCCGCTCTGTTGGGGGCTGTGCCGATTGAGAAGAATACTGATTGCCCTTTTGATTACCTCCGCTTTGAGCGTGTCGATTGTTTTTTGCTGCTGTTCGATGGTTTGCTGCTGATTCTTCATCGATTCTTCGAGCTTGTTCAATCGCTCGTTCTGGTCCTCGGCAAAAGCCGCGGCAGGAAAAAGACCGAACATGAGCACGCATGCGATCGAGAAAAGAGATTTTGATCTCATGATTCCTCGTGAAAAGAATGTGGACGTGATGCATCGTGCCTCTGGCATAGGCACAAGGCGATAAAGTGCACCAACAGGGAGCCAAGGCAGCTTCGGACCTCTCTGCGAGCGCGCTACTTAATGAACGGGGGAAATTGTCGGGGGATGATTTATGCGGGAGGACCGCGGTTGTTCAGAGAATCAGCAAAGATGTTTTCGGCAAAAACCGAGGGGGTGGAAACAATAGTAGTTTCAATGAAACAGGGGACGACATCAGATGCCACCGCAGCTTGATCGGTTGCGGGCTGATGATGGCTTACGACGCAGATAGGGCAGTCGTGGTCATCGGCTGCATTCTGGTGGGAATGCTGCAACGCCACGAAGGTGGATACGAGTAGGAGAAGTATGAGTACGCCGGCAAATCGACTTCGCCCGGTCATGGCGTCCCTGAATGACATAGAAATAACTTAATCCATACTCATGTCATTGTCAAGAAGTTGTTGTAACACGACTTCGGTTGGGTATTTTGGGGGCATACGGTAATAAATTCGAAACGTAACGTTGATTGTTTGCAAGAATGGGAATTCGTGAACTTCAGACCTTATGATTAAAATGGCAAGTCTGACTTAAGGTATATTTTCGTTAGGAAGACCAAAATACACCGAAAGGAGACTTGCCATGATTAACATTAGCAAACTCGATTTCAGCGGTCAACATATTTATGTCGGTTTGGACGTTCATAAGAAAAGTTGGAGTGTATGCATCTTGACTCAGCAGTTTGAACATAAGACCTTCACGCAACCACCAGATCCATCGGTTCTTGCCAACTACTTGAATCGGAACTTCCCTGGTGCAACCTATCATGCCGTTTATGAAGCCGGCTATTCCGGATTCTGGATCCACGACCAGTTAAGAGAAAAAGGCATCGACTGCATAGTGGTAAATCCTGCTGACATTCCGACAACAGACAAGGAACGGGCAGGCAAAAACGATAAGGTAGATTGCCGCAAACTTGCCCGATGCCATAGGAACGGAGAGCTCGCAGGAATCTATGTTCCCACGCGGATAAAGGTCGAAGATCGCAGCTTAATCAGAACTCGACGAAACATGGTCAAGAAGCAGACCCGGTGCAAGAACCAGATCAAGTCCATGCTCGCTTTTTATGGCATTCATCTACCCACTGACATTGTTACTCGTAACTGGTCAAGCAAGTTCATTAAATGGCTTGAAGCGATTCGCATGGAAAAAGCCAGTGGCAATGTCTCCTTTATGGTGCATCTCCAAGAGCTACACCATATCCGGGGAATCGTTGTCGAATTGAACCGGAACATTCGCGTCCTCTCTCGGTCAGCTGAATATAAAGTTAATGTGAAATTGTTAAGAACCGTATCGGGGATCAGCACACTCACCGCCATGACGTTTCTCACGGAACTGTGTAATATTGATCGGTTTGGATCACTCGACAAACTTGCGAGCTATGTCGGTCTCATTCCTAATACGGACTCCAGCGGAGAAAAGGACATCACAACAGGCATTACCAACCGGCGCAACCAATCACTTCGGCATTTGATTATTGAAAGCTCGTGGATTGCTACACGGAAAGACCCGGCGTTGCTAATGGCCTTTGAACGCCTCTCTAAGAACATGCCAAGAACAAGGGCCATCGTTCATATCGCCAGAAAACTATTGAATCGAATCAGATACGTCCTGAAGAATCAGAAGGAGTATGTGCCTGCGGTTATACAATAAGAAACGGGATCACGTTAGAGCGGCCGATTTTAGAACCTTATTCATCGTGGGTACCGCTTTGTTCCATCCTGCAGCCGGCTAATGAAGCGTGTCTGCACTACTTCAGACTGCGGACCCACAACTTTAATACATGATCAAGGAAATGCAGCTGCCTTTAATGATGTAGGCATGTCTGCTAATAAAAGCGTGGTTTTAAAGATTTGTCCGTTCTGCGAACAAATCCCGAGAAAGGATCCTACAGGGGGGTATCAGGATATGGACTGTCCCGGGAAAATCGATCCTGGGGCATTTGTGAGAACCGATATTTGCTCCAACAAAGAAATTTCTCACAAACGATCAATGCAGGGGAGGAATCCTCCGACTGATACTCTTTCAATGACCATTAACGAAAACAAACAGCAAACAGGGAAAAACCTATCGGCCAGCCTGTTTAGTCTGAGCCAGGCTTGACTTTTAACATAAAAGGATGGAGGGCGCGATGAAAGTTTCGACTGGAATTTATTAACCTTCAGCATCATAATATTTATCAGCGTCACCTACTACTTGTGAAATCGAAAAGGCGATACTGTTAACAATTTCGGCTGGTACATGTCATTTGCCGACATGAAGATTGCGACATTCACTACAGAGCGAGTAGACGATCTATCAACGGGCATGCAGTATTCTGGTTGTATCATACACATGAACGACCAAGCTGGGGGGCGCGGCGGCTTCATGCCGCGCCCCTCTTAGCGCCTTGTTGGGCTTGTCTTCAAGTCTCATCCTTTTAAAATTCCCAGAATGTTAATAACGTATATCTACTTCACTCTGACCGCGTCTACGCGCCGGTTCTTTTCCCTGCCTTCGGGCGTGTCATTCCCGGCCACCGGCTTTTCCATACCGTATCCTTTTGCCGTAACACGGTCGGCGGCAATGCCGTATTTCTTGACCAGCACGTCGCGAACTGCCTTTGCCCGGGCTTCGGAAAGCGACTTGTTCTTCGCTGCGTTGCCCACGTTGTCCGTATGGCCCTCGATCTCTACCTTCACTTCAGGTTTCTGCTTCAAGGCCTGAGCGAACTGTTCGAGCTCAGGCAGATACTGCGATTTAACCTCCGCCTTGCCCGAATCAAATTGCACGTTAAGGGTGATCTTAATCACGCAGCCGTCCGCGTTAACCGTTGCGCCAGCGGGCGTGTCCGGACACTTGTCCAGATAATCCGGTACGCCGTCATTGTCGCTGTCAAGGGGGCATCCGTTCGCATCCACCTTTACACCGGCTGGCGTGTCGGGACATTTATCCTTACTATCGGGTACGCCATCGTTATCGCTGTCTTTTTCAGGAACAACAGCCGCAGCTGCAGCTGCGGTTGCTGCTGCCGCAGGTGCGGGGGTTGATTCCGCCGCTGGCGCGGGAGCAGGGGCCGGTGCCGGCGCGACGACCTTCGGCGCCGGTACCAACTCGGGATTGCATTCCATGTTGGCTAACTCTTTCCGCCACTCCATTGTGCGAACGCAATTTCCGTCCATGGTGCGCACGGGAGCTGTTTCGTCCGTGTTGTAGACATATCCGAGGTGTGGCTTCGCTTGCGCGGGAGACGCAGCGACCGCAGCTATCAGCAAAGACGAAAGTGCAAGCGTAATCTGAAAAGATTTTTTACATTTCATGGCTCGATTCCTTTCTTTAATTAGAGTTAAATTATGGTTTGTGGGGACAATCGAATCCGCCATCTCGCTGCCGAATCAATGAGTGCTATATTTCACATTGCCTTTAGTTCCGAAGTGCAAGCAAAACAACGGGTCGCCTTGAGCGGCACATTGGACAGGCAATACGGACATGCCTTGGTGGACGGAGGCGCAACCTCTACTGGTTTTTTCAAACGATTGACCTGTTTGATCAGGATAAATATTGCTGCCCCGACGATGATGAAGTCGATCACCGTGTTGATGAACAACCCGTAGTTGATCGTGGCTGCCCCTGCTGCCTTGGCCGCCGCAAGCGATGGATACGCGGTTCCCGAGAGGTTGATGAACAGCCCGCTAAAGTCCATATTGCCCATGAGCTTTCCCAACGGCGGCATCAGGACGTCACCGACCAGGGAGGTGATGATCTTTCCAAAAGCCCCGCCGATGATGATACCGACTGCGAGATCCACTACATTGCCCCGCATGATGAATTCCTTGAACTCTTTTAACATGTATAATCTCCTTTCTCTGCCGAAATCCACACAGAATCGGGGCTATACTGCTCGGATTTTTGGTGTTGTTAGTATTTTGATATCAAAGAATAATACGATTATGCGCTTTTGTAATGGAGAGTAGAGATAACGTTACTTTTTATGTATATCATAAAAATTTAAGAAACACAAGCAAAGGTGGGATTAATTTAATTATTGAACGCCTCGATCAGTCCTGAAACCTCCGGATGCTTCTTCGCAGGTTGTTGAAAGGATCGTTATCTGTTTTTGCGAGTATAGCCAGGCAATGTCGATGTTATTTCCTGTCAATCACGTTGATTGGGTATTTTTGGGGCATCCCAACAGATACAGAATGTAACTTGATATGTTTTAATGATATGCTACTTCAATGAGTTCAGGAAGCTAAACGCGCTGAATATTACGATCGCAAATATGGTTCTCTCAAACCCAAAAGAGCCTTCCAACCAGAGGTCAGAAGGCCCTTTTACCGATGATTGCTCTCAGGTGATAGCTGTTATTTCTTCCCCAAGATCGCATCCTTTGCGGCCTTGGCAACTCGGAACTTGACAACCTTCTTAGCGGGAATATTGATGGCCTCGCCGGTCTGGGGGTTCCTGCCCATGCGGGCCTTGCGCTGAACGAGCACGAGCTTCCCAATGCCAGGAAGTGTAAATGAGTTCTTTGCTTCCTTGTAGGCTATTTCAGCAATGTGAATAAGTATGTCACTCGCTGCCTTCTTCGTGATTCCGGCTTTCTCAGAAACACGTGTTACCAATTGCGCCTTGGTCATCGCTTTTGCCATTTGATCCTCCTTTTGGATTGGGTTGAATGTGCTTTAATAGAGGGGCGAACGAAAGTATGTCAGAGTAGAGAATTTTAGTCAAGGGATTTTGACATTTTGATTCTGTTCCAAGAAAAGGTATGGCAAGATATTAGGCTTCTTCAATTTTTGTTCAAACGGAATATTGAGTATTACTTGGAGATAATGTGACCGAAGTTATGCTGGAGCTGGAGCTGATGATGCCTCGATACTGGTTCCCTTTTTTGAAACTTTCACGAATGTTCTGCAGTCAGGATATCTCGAGCACCTGTAACGTACGCTCGTCTTCTCCTCTTTGTAGAGATACATAATGCCGCCGCAGGAAACGCATAACGGTCTTTGCTCGACTATCTTACGGTAACCATTAGTAAACTGCCTCCCACAGATTAAGCAGACATAGCGCTGTATGCTTTTTCGTGTATATCCATAACGATTGACGGCCGTCGAATGGCACGCCGGACACTGTACGTCTAAAATAGTATCTTTAGACATTACTCAACCGCCTCGTGTGACACTTTGTCTGAGCGACTTTCAGGATGTCATTGCATCGATTAAGAGTGCATCTACAATTTTTTTTGTAGTCATTATGAGCTTTTTTAAGCAAATGATATGCCAACAAATTAAGATGATAATGATTGAGTGAAAACAATATGTTTGCAGGTATGTGCGGATTTTTTTGGGCGGGTGGGGTTATTCTGAGCAACTCATTTTGGGCCGATCGCTTATTATAAGCCGTATTCCGTGAGTTTTCACTTTAGCGTTGACAGCAGATCCTTGATATGTGCCATTCTCCGTGCTCTTGTTCGTTTTCTGAACATTCGTCGAGCAAGGAAAGGTTGAGGCAACGAGCGAGCTAAACATTCCCTTGATTTTAAGGAAGGCAACTTCAGAAAACAACAATTTTGACATGAAGTGCGCGGATCCGCGATTTATGTTTAGCGTGAACCACAGGATTATCGCCGCACTGAAGTTTACAAACGGATTTGTTATTTTTACGATTGATCATATATATCGGCAACACCTACTACCTCGCGTCTGCGCTCGTTTGAAAAACTACGAATTCCTGGTCGGAACATGCCAACAATAAAATCAGAAGATGACCTCCAAGTGCAGTCTACAGCGGGTCTGTGTTTAAACTTCTTTAGTTAATGATACCGAAAACGATAGCACCTATGATGTGTATTCCGGTCCAATCCGACCCACCATTCCGGCGGGATCCAACCCCTCTGAAGGACGTCATCGCCTTCCCGACTAAATCTACCAAGCAGACTTCTCCCTTCGCATGAGAACAGCAAAAGTTCTCCTGATTCAGCTGCTGCCACAAGCGAACATTAAAACAGGACAAATATTATACCATATTCTAAAACAGTGCGTTATCTGCGGCCCGTGCTATCATTTTATTAGAATCAAGTTTTCCCTACAAGTAGTGCAGGGAGGCATCCCATGAAGAAGAACATCCCATTCCTGCTACCGGTGCAGGCGTCACCTGCACCTTCCTCTTTTCTACATGACCGAAGTGAAATGTACAGTTCCATGAAAATACGATACGTCAAGCCAATTGCCATTCTCTATTTCGTGGTACTTTTGTTGACGGGCTGTGGCAGCAACGGAAAGTCTGGAGGAGAAGCAACGACATCGACGGCTCCCCCACCTGCGCAGGCAAGCGTTCTGAGCGGGATGGTGTCAAAGGGGCCGATCAGCGGAGCGGCGGTAAAAGTGTACGGGATAAAGGATGGCCTTATAGACACGTCCGCTCCGATAGGGACAGGAGAGACCGTTGACGGAGGGAGCTATTCTGTAAGCCTCGGCTCCTATGAAGGGCCAGTATTCGTTGAGGTTACAGGCGGAATATTTACGGACGAAGCAAGCGGGGCAACGGTCGCTCTCAAGATCCCGCTGCATGCGGTCGTTACCGGCGTTAAGCTCAACGCAACAACGACGGTGTCCGTGACGCCGCTGACCGAACTGGCCTATAAAAAAGCGAAAGGCAGCGGACCTCTCACCTCGGAATCGATTGACAATTCAAATGCCAGCGTCGCTGTCTCCTTTAGTCTCAGGAACATCGTCTCGGTCCTGCCTGTTGCAGGAGGGGAGACGGACGACCAGAAGAAGTACGCTGCAGCCTGCGGAGCCTTTTCGCTGCTCATTAACTTAAACAAGTTGGAAAATGAACCGCTGGACGACGCCTTGGAACGGATTCTCGGCAAGTTCGACGATGAGGAGGAACACGGCGGCGACCTGTCGACGGATTCGACCAACATGATCAGCGGGGCTATTGCAAGCTTCACCAACAATACAACCACGACCGGAACGACAACCGCGGCCGGAACGACAGCCGCGACCGGAACGACAGCCACCGCGCCTCCCGCATTCGCAACCGGCGTGCTCAAGTTGGCAACGGTTGGTATTCCCTTCGCCCTGTCGGCCTTAGATGTGACGCTCGCCCTGCCACTGGGTGTCACGCTCGATCATGATCGGACCACAGGAATCACCGCGGACGGGGTCGTTACCATATCGGGCGTAGCCGACTTTGGTAACAACAATATCATAGCAGCCAAATACACACCCGCGTTCTTCGGGGTACCGGCCCTACTGCATATCGTGATGCGCAATATGAATGGGTTCGGTCTGGGCGAATTCACGAGCATCCAGTTCAACGTTATCCCCAACGGGATCTTCCCCACGTTGGATGAGTTCATCCCGGTGAACTTATACGTCAGGGGTTTTACCGGTCTGGGACTCCAGGGTGTAGCAGTCGTACCGCTGTCCGTGGAGATGATGTGAAAAAATGGTCCCTAAAGAAAAGTGTCCTTGCTGCAGCCTACAAGCTTCTTCGCTCTTGTTTGACACAGCTTCTATTACATATCACGGATTATCGTCATTTTGGGTACGAACTATAAAATGCATGTCCTCAAGTGCATCAAAAATTTCCTTTCTAAGGTGATCTGAGTCGTCAGCCGAAACTGTGAAGACCCCCATAATTTTAGCGTCTTTTTTTCTCGTGAACTTAACAGTACCTTTATAACGGATCAACATTGTTTCTACTATGTAATCCGTATTGATTTCCCCGTTGGTAATATATTTTTCCACGCTTGTCGCTTGAATCTCCTCGCTCTGAACTCGCGCATTTGATACGCTTGAAGCATCACTGTCATGTGCTACTCCAGCGCCTTTCCTTTCTTCCACCATTTTTGTGACTCGAGGGGCCGCAACGAGATTCAGACCCGCTTTGAGTAGAACGCTTTCTACGTCTGCTGCGAATTCTATCTGGTTCATATAATAATTGAAAGGGATGACCGTAAATTTCACGTCATCATTAACGGATGCAACATATTTTGGCTCCGGAAGTGCCGGTGGAGGATTAGTAATCCGCCGCATGCTCTGGCAACTGCACAATCCTATCAGTAGTCCAATTAGAAGCAGCTTTCCCATAAGTGACAAGAACAGTCGCCTCATTCTGATCATCTGTATGTAACTCATGAGCAATTCCTCCTATAGCGTATGATGGATGTGTTCATCTCGCTGGCGACATCCGTTATTGTTTTTTTTCGATTTCAGAGTTCATTTTGATAATTTTCCAATCATAAACGCCGGTCACGCGCCGCCTTTCGGAGCGACGCTTCGGAGCAGCACGTTATTATTCGCTACTTATCTTATTCACTCTCAAAAATAACTACGAATGAGCCTCCTACTGCATGAATATATGCCTGATTCAGGACGATGTCAATGACGGGGAAATAATGACGGGGGAAGGATCTCTCTGGGCCATGCGTTAACAAATTCAGCATGAAGTGCGCAGATCCCAGATTTGTGTTTGGCGTGAATTACAGGATGATCTGCGCGCTGAATGATACGACATGAAAGTTACACTCCCGGCACTATTAACCCGTGTGCAAAGTTCAAAATGATCGTCACGAGGGTTTCACTCTTTGGAATTTGTGGAATCCCATTTGAATTCTACACGTCTTACATATTACAGCAGCCTTGGGCTTCAGGATGACCTCACGCTCGACGTTACGATCGGAAATGGCATCTTTTCTGGGGCAGATCCAAACCGAGAAGTGCAGGCTGCGGTCGAGATCATCGAACAACCGGCTAGGGTTTTGTCGTTAGGACAACGTCACTTCCGCTCTTTCCGTGTTACAGCAAAGGCAAAGGTAAAATACTTCTGCCCACTGAAATCAAATTCATCTATCAATTGCAATCCCAGTTTCTTTTTATGCGCATAATAAGAACGTGGATTTTGTTCTGATACAAAACCAATACCCACCTCAAACTGTCCTTGCAATGTTTGAAGCATCAAATTGAATAGGTTATCCAAAATTCCTTTTCCTCTATATTGCTTCTCAATACAGACAGGTCCATAATTAAATAATGTACAAGATGATAATTGGGAACCTTCAAATACGACGTTCTTCAGCCTGCCAAACATGTGGGCTATCAACGGAGACACTATTGCAAGTTCTACAGACTGTGCCATCACGTATCCGATAACTTCTGATCCCTGAAGAGCAACGAATATACCATGCTCACTGCATATTCTATGAAGTTGGTCCTTTGATATCGGTATAGTAAGAAACCCTTGAGATAAATCCCCACCTTGCAGGGCAGTAATTAGGTTCTTGTTCTGTAGACGGAAAATGCCCTCAAAATTAATTGGTGTGGCTTTATAGTATTGTATAGCCGGTTTATTCATTTACTGTCCTGCTAATCTTGTAACCTTATTAAGATGCTCAAGGACATCCGTGTGCACGCTAGCAGTTTATGATACCAAAATCAGAGGAAATTGGGTAACATTTTTCCCTTGAGAGTAATTGAGAGAGATGTTTAATAATAAACATCAGCATTCAGGTTCTCAGCAAACATCAATGCTGGAAGTGTGAGATTTATCGTTGTGTGATTAACAAATTCGACAGGAACTGCGCAATTTTGCCGTTGGATGATTTTGCGACCTACAGGATGCAGCACTCGACGAATGTTTCAAATGGAATGAGTTGTTCTTCGGCGCCATCACGGGCGTTGACAGCACAAGGTGTGATTTCGGAGTATCAAATCGGGGGAGGCTTAGACTGGAACGAGCAAACGCGGGTGCTCGAGACTGACCGCCGCGACTTGACCTTTTCATGAAGCTTCTCGGCTTTCTTCACGAACTTAATCTACCGAAGATAGATCGTAGGGTCGGGTAGATGATCAGTTGCGATCCTCAATCAAGAGTTTGGAAGCAGTTTTCTTCCCCCTTACACGCGCTGCCGGTGCCGTGGGCTTAGATTTGCGCTTGTTCCACTTCGCAAGCTCTCTTTCGAGCTTATCGGATTTCTTCCTCACGTACTTGAGCTGATCCGCAACCGACAGATTCTTCGTTTCTTCATAATCTGGTCCCGGATCTTTCGCACCATTTCAACTGCTTTTACCGACATGGGTTGTCGCCTCCGGGGGGGGAATAAATGGAATTCGACTTCCCCTCGATACGATGAGTTAGGAGATTACTATTATTATGCAACTTTCAATGGAATTTTTCAACACCCTAAGCTACCGGCTTGATAAGTAACACGGGGGAACTTAAAATACCTAGCTATGATCGAAATGATTTTAGGCTTATGAAGTTTTCATGTCAAACGATATTTGATAAGAAGTGTACATGCCGTCTACATCCCGCAATTGAAGCATATGAGATGAAGTGAGCAAATCCGCGATTTACATCTGCCGAGAACTAGGAGGATACAGGGCTCGACGAAAGTTACGAACAGTATTCGTTGCAAGGGTGTTTGCTATTCGTAGTAAAATTCCCCGCAGCAGAGCTGCTGGGTATTTCAGGACGATTTTATCAAATAAGCTAGTCGCCCGGAGTAAGCCCCTTGCGCTTTTCCACCACAAAAGGCATAATATAAGCATGAAAGTGGTGGAAAAAGACCAAGATCATCAGCAGCATGCTCCGTGACGAATTCAAGCGGTACCAGGATATGCTTGCCGGCCTGCAGAATTCCCTGGAAGGGCTACCTAAGGGCGTATTGAGTGAGCGAAAGAAGCGCTACAAGGACAAAGCCTATTCTTACCACTCATTGAAATACCGCGACGGGAACAAGGTCGTCAATAAACATATCCCCAACCATGAAGCCCCGGCACTACTGAAAAAGCTGGAGCAAAGAAAAAAGTTGGAAAGAGAAGCACAGGCGTATCAGAAAAAAATTGAATATTTATCGAAAATCCTGAAACCCGGCAAGGGATGAGCAGCGTGATTCTGTCGGTCTCGAATAAGAATATCTTTCCATCCCAGGTCCAAGAGCTTTTTCAGGCGACTCGACCACGCAAGGGTCTTTAAAGAGTCCATGCTAATCGGGGGTGGGTCATGCCCCTGTATCAGGTGGCATTCCTGTGATAATGCAGTCGGGCATTTACAAGCATACCCGTGAAACTTCAGCATAGAATTCGTTGTCCACAGAAAAGGCGTCAGCGATGACGACATCGTGGCGATTAAAAAATGAGACATCACCGCTGTTCCGCTTCGTTTATTGAATAGATCCTTCTCGATTTTCCTTTTATCGCTGATTTGAGTTTCAAAGAATAGTAATAACAACAGTTCAGGAAGACGCGTGGATGTTTTCATCAAAAGCAACGGCAACAACTACCACATGAATTTCTCGTTTCTGAGAACTGATGCTGATGTTAGTTCAGGATGTCGTCACGCTGAAGGTTTCAGTTGAAAATTATCGTTCGGGTCTGGCATGACTTCCCGAAAAGATAAATCGTTGCAAAGGGAAGACCTTATGTCCCTTTGACGGCGAAAATTAACGGCGAGTAGCAGCGCCTACGCTGCATTTTTGGTTGAGGTCACCTAAAGTCGCTTTTTGGGAAGATGAATACATATCTCCGCTTCCGTAATCTTTGGCAACCGATTCAAAGCCTTAACGAACAGATGATGATTGAAAGCCCTCTCTCTTTAGTCAAGGATGCTCCGAATACGTGTCATCGATAATCCTTGATGGTCAACAGGGGGCACAAAAAGGGGTACACAGGTATGTCACCACTGCCCTGAATTCCTGAGGCATGGTGTTAAGGTTTCTAGATACCCTGGGGTTTCTCACATGGTTTTGTGTTTACCATATTTCTTTACCGAAGGCTGGACCGCTTCCTATTTCACGATGAATGTTCTTGTCTGTTATTTGTGATAACAGTTTCTTCAAGGTAATACCCGGTTTTCCAATGGGCACTACAATCAATTTCCCATCAGACAGAGAAACATCAACAGACGCATCGCTCTGCAGTCCGACTTCGGCTGCAAAAGATTTCGGAACTCGCAAAGCCAGACTATTCCCCCATTTTTGAACACGAGTTCTCACAAATAGCAGCCTTTCATGCATCTACATTGAAGATACACCATAAAACTTTAGGTGTAAAGCGTGTATTTGGCATTGATTAAATATCAATGCAGAATACGGCTTGGAAAGTGTACGCCCTTTTTAACAAAAGGTCAGACGGTGTTCAATTTTGTGATCCGAAGGTTTGAGTCCAATATGTTTTGTATTGAGAATTTTCATTATCGGAGCATGAAACAGCGTATTCTTTGAAATCCGGACTCATAATGTTTGCACAATGTCCTGCACTGTTCAGCCACCCGGTAATAACAGCATCTATTGTGCCGTAGCCCCCGGCAATATTTTCTCCAGCAGAACGATACGGGTAGCCAGCAGCGGTTAATCGATCTGCAAGGGTGCTGCCGTTAGATCCTGTATGTGACAAGAAATTATTCGTTGCCATATCAGCTGAATGACCATCTGCTGCCATTGCCAATTTTGAATTCCACGTCAGAGGTGTTGTTGCCGGATAGTTGGTTGTGCCGCACGTACGACTTACGCTGCGGGCTTCGTTGATTGTTGCAATAGCTTCCGCAATTGTTGTGTTGTTCGAACATAACGTTAGCGTTGTATTGGTATTACCGGATTGAACAACGTTGCTAGAGTTGCTATCACCACCGCATCCGGAAAGTGCAATAATTGTTACAATAACAATGATTGCGATGATTCTCATCTTAGTGGAGCCCCTCCGATAAAGGAATTTTAGGGAATTTTAGGAGACGTTGTTTCTATCTATTCTTTTACAGATTCAGCTATAAAACTTGTGCAGGCCAGGAGTTTATGATACCAAAATCCGGGAAAATTGGATATCACTTTTCTCTCAAGAGTAATTGAGAGAGACGTGCAATAATAAACACAGCATTCAGGTCCACAGCAAACATCAATGCCGGTCAACGTGAGATTTATCGTTGTGGAATTAGTAAATTCGACGGGAAGTACGCAGACTTGCGATAAGCGACAGGCGTGAACTACAGGATGTATCAAGCGGCGAATGTTTCTCTGAAAAATGATTACTTTTCAGACGGCCGGCACCTGTTAGAGATGATCATAACGAAAACGACAGTCAGCAAACAAACTTCACGCAATTGCTACGGTTTGTCGATCCGGATGACCGAATACGCCGCGGTATCGGGATTGGCTACGCCGAAACGTGCGTTCACGGCATAGAGGCTCCCGTCCGAGGCCGTAACCGAAGTCGGGACGTCGAAGCCAGGACTCGATACCCGCCCGTTTACCGCCCGGTGGCAAAGTCCGCCGAGAGCGTGATCTTTGCGATGACGTTCAGCCGGTTCTGGACAACGAAGAGCGTCTGTCCCTGAAGAAGGATCCCGTCTCCGTTCAGCACGTTGTCCGCTTTATCCGCCGTGCTAGAATATCTCCGTTGTAACACCGGTGACCGGGATTCACGGTAAAGAGCTTGCCCGTATTGGTCTGGACGATGATGAGCAGTGCTCCGTCCGGGGTGGCGGCGATGCCGTTGG
The DNA here is from genome assembly GCA_963741205.1 of Nitrospirota bacterium. Taxonomy (GTDB): domain Bacteria; phylum Nitrospirota; class UBA9217; order UBA9217; family UBA9217; genus JAJYKN01. Next base: position 2,387 of record CAVUHW010000041.1, on the reverse strand, counting down.
AATTAAACCCCGGACCGAAATGAATATCGCCGGACAGCGCGAGGCTTGAAACCGACCCCGGCGCCCCAGTGAGCCATCCGGGTTTATGGGTATCTTGTAAAGAAACGGGTTGGTGGAGTCGGTAAACCAGCTGCACTGGCCGTAATGATCACGTCGTTGATATACGTGGTTCCCGTTGCAAGGGTGTACAGGGCGATGTTATCTCCTGTTTCCGAATCGTAGACGTAGGCGTTGCCTGTCTGCGCGCCTGCAACGAAAAGACGGCCCCGGCTGTCCACCTTCATGCCTCTTGCGATTCTTCCCGCCGCTCCGGCATCCACAAGGAACTTTCCCTGTCGTGTTGCGATGATCAACCATGTAGATCTTGCCGGTCGGAGCGACCCGGTATAGAGCTTTGTGCCGGAAATGGTGATGCCCTCCGGCTGGAACCCGTCGGGCAGCGGTATGACATCCGAAGGATTAACCGTTTCGCTGCTCGAACAGGCCGCGAGGCCCCCAAGAAGCACGATCCCCAAAGGAACAACAGTGATTGAAGATTCATTTTCATGGTGCGTCCTCCTCTCGGTATTGAATAATGATGGCGCCGAATCGATTAAAACAGGATAATAAAACTAATATGGGTCAAGTGCTTATCGTGTACGTAAAAATCGCGCTTGTGCGTAACAAAACATGCTCTGGTAGCGAATATTATCGTTTTAAAGCTGGCTGATAAAATGGCAAAAATCAGCCATTCGAAAAAGATGGACTCTGTCCGATTTGTATCTCTTCCCCGGTTTCAGGCCGAAGAAGACCTCCAGTTCGAGGTAGACCCTGGAGTTGGGCCTGAATAACAAAATCAGGGTCATTCAGCATCGAGCCTATGGTTTACGAGATCAAGAATATCTTCGTCTCAAGGTCTTGACCTGTATGCATGCTGACATATGATTAAAATGCCTTAAAAACTTGTACACGATAAGCACTTGATCCATTATATTAATATATCACAATAGGAATGATCTCGAGCGGCTGGAGATGTGGATAAGGAGTGAAACTCCCCCGAAAGGAGCCGAGGGATCTTAAATGTTACAAGCAAAACTTGACGGCCTGCGTCAGGTGCTAATGTTGATGCCAGTAAACGTGAGATTTATTGTTGTGGGATTAACAAATTCGTCAGGAAACATATAATTTCGATCAATCTAAACGGCTGCTACCTTTAGGATGACGTTTTGGTTGAACACTTCAACCAGAATAATCCAGACTTCTTTTTCTGCCAGCATCAGCGACACTTACAAAACGCACCTCGCTCGCTCGTCATAGCATTGAAATATGGGCTGTAACGCGCGGCTAAGTTGGCTTGCGATTTTGTCGGCCAAATAGTCGGCCGCCGCTTGCTTTAGAAAGTACTTCTGGCTTTAGTAGAAGTAAGGAGATACGTACCTTATCCCTCTCCTGATCATGGTTATTGCGGCAAATACTCGGTATCGGCGTCGTCTTTCAAATATATCCGTCCGCGCCGAGGAAAGCGCTTGAGGATATTCCTTGTCACGGTACATAGTGAGCATCAGCACCTTGACTTTGGGATGCCGAGTTTTGATCTCCTTGACGGTTTCGAGGCCACCCAGGTTCGGCATCGAAATGTCGACCAAGGTCATATCGGGAAAAATTACGTTCATGAGTTCAAGGAGTTTCAAACCGTCTCCGACTTCACCCACGACCTTGAGGTTCGGAAACTGCCTCGATGATCCGTCGCAAGCCCTGGCGCACAGGGACATGATCGTCAGCCAGCATGATGTTATAGGAGTTCATGGGCATCTTCCCTCTAGACCAATTAATGATATGATTCACACGCATAACGTCCTGCGAGATGTTCTCAGCTTATTATCTCTGACGCAACGTTGGTAGTAAAGGCCATAAGGATATTATAGGATAAGTTTACTCGTGTACATATAGGTATATTTACCCATATTTCGATAAAGGCAATTACTGTGTACGTTTTTGTTTTATGAATTCGATATCCTGAGAAACTAGGTTTGACATTCCTTGAGTGTCATCCAGAGAGACGTGCAATACTAAATATACCGAACTGCAGTCTGTGCAAAACATCGATGCTGGTACGCGGGAGACTTGTCATTGGCAGATTAACAAATTCGACATGAAGTGAACATTTTGAGAGGATTTGGAATTTCACACCTTCAGGATGATGTTACCGCTAAATATTTCGATCAGAATAGATCAAACTCTTTTTCTCGTCCAGTATCAGCAGCACCAAGGTGTGAATTTGGTTGGCAACAAATCCTATCAATTTCCAGTTGTACTACTTAATATGATGGAATCCGGCATGGCACCTCCGAGATTAGCTGTCAGCGTTTTTGAGTTGAAAACATAACCTCATAGCTATCAATACCCCG
>CAVUHW010000040.1:0-43234 GCA_963741205.1 Nitrospirota bacterium | reverse complement strand
CACCATATAATCAATGAGTTAAGGCCTATTCACGATTGAATAGGCCTTTTTTTTGGACAGTAAAGTGGCAGAAACTGCCCAGAAATCAATAAAATAGCAATCAAATTCTTAATAATATCAATAAAATAAAGCATGAGATACGCGGTTGTAAAACCGCATGTCGGGTATCAGAATCAACCTGTACATCGATAACGTCTATCTTCTCCTCATCTCCAATCGCCAGCCCGTCGATAAACGCTTGACATCCGTCATACAATGTCATACGATATAAATATGATTATATTTGATGCATCTACGCTGATTCTCCTTGCTCGTATTGACCTTCTTGATCTGTTTCTTTCGAGTTTTGAAGGAACGATTATCATACCCGAAAAAGTAAGATCAGAGGTAATAAGATTGGACAAAGAGGATGCCGAATCGATTAACAGACACATCGAAAACAAAGATCGACGTTGTGAAGGTGAAGAATGTAGCTCTTGTGAAAAGGCTTATGGAGGATTTCAGTATTGATGTCGGAGAAGCAGAGGCAATAACATTGGCCAGTGAAAAAAAAGCCGGTATTGTAGCGACCGATGATAGAAACGCAATTCGTGCATGCAAGTTATTAAAACTGGAATTTGTTACGGCTGTTTCTTTTTTAATGCGAGCTGTGGAAAAAGGAATGATATCAAGAGATGAAGGCATCATTAAACTGGAGAAGCTGCAATCGATCGGTAGATACAGCAAACAGATTTTGGATGATGCGGCACAGCAAATACGGGGAGGGTAAAGAATGGCTACAAAAACATTGAGTATACGTATCGATGATAAGGATTATAAGTTTCTTTCTTCTTGGCTAAGGAAGAACAGGGCGATATGTCAACGGCTGTACGCGAACTTGTCGATCTCGGAAGGATTATGCTTGCCGTTGAAAAGTACAAGAATTCCGACGCATCCCTTGAAAAGGCGGCGCGATTGGCTGGGGTATCGCTTTCAAAAATGATTGATATTCTTGCGGAGTACGGTGTGGAAGCGAACCTAGAATACGAAGATTATCTCAAGGGCCTAAGGACCATCAGGAAAATTTGGGCATAAGGCAGTGAAAACCTATTAAGGCCTCTTAATTATCTGCCCCGGGGGAAAAGGGAAGGTGGACAACAGGCGAAACGTGGATAACCGACTTGACTCATTTATTAGACTCGGAGGGCCGGGAGGATGAAGGGCCCGTATGGAAACGTTATCGCTGTCGAAATATTCGAAGTTGTAAATCGACGGAAACCTTTTGGTCATCATCGGTTTGTTCGAGCTTCTACCCGGTTGCAAAATATCCCTAAAACATAGATATTCGAGCTATATCCTCGATCTGTGATGGATCGATAGACAGCCGAGCGTTTACTTCCGAGCATAACATTCTGCGCGTGGTACATCCTGAAATGTTGGAATTTCATCTCTGGCAACAATCAATATTTCATCTCGAAATTCTCACAATCAAGGTGACTCAAATCACATATTTATCAATATAAAAGCGCATAATTAAGCCTGTCGGCAATAAGAGCTTTACTATGTTTTTAAGTTCGTAGTTATGGCTGAGAGGGTCAGGGTCTGGTCCTTTTTAGGATATGCATTCTCTGTCATCTGGCCAAGGACCCGGGCTATACTTATCAGTTGTTGGTGCCCAGCTGTTCAAGTACAGCACCCGGAAGCCGCTGGACCACTTTCGGAGATATCTTCACTAGGGCATGGCCCTTTACCGTCAATTCAACTCTCACGGTATTCTCTAATGGGAAGTGAGAGAGAGGAGCGAAAAACGTCGATGATCCAGCAGAAACCACTTAGGCTGGATACTATCCGATGCACATCATGGAATGAATGACTCATGGCCTGGAGCCTTTATCATGATGTAATCACATTGCGAAGTTTAAAGAATAATTAAGGAGGTCAAAAATGAAAAGATTCGCACTGATCACGCTCGCGGCCTTAATAGTATGCAGCATAACGGCCACGGCCTTTGCAAAATCCGCGGGATCATCGTCCTCGCAGGATGTGGAAGTAGACGGCTCGCTCGCCATGGCATCGGCACCGGCATCGGGATTCGATACTGGATTCGGCGTTACATTTGGCTTCGGAACGATGCTCAAGAAGGATCTTCAGGGCAGAGTCGAGCTCTCCTACTATGAGTGGAGCGCTACCGAGTTCGGCGTTGATGTGACGTACAAACGTGTACCAGTTGATATAGGCGGACGGTTCTTTCTCCCGACCCAAAGCGGCAACCTGAAGGTTTTCGTACAGGGGATGCTGGAAGTTAGCTTTGATACAGTGGAAGTGTCGAACTTCCCATTCTCCGGCACAGCCTCGGAGAGCGAGACTCGTTTGGGTTTAGTCCCCGGTGCAGGAATAGAACTAAAGATTAATCCGAGGCTTAGCTTCGTCGCAGACGCCAGGTGGCACATCATAACCGACGACTACTTCAGCCTGCAGGCCGGCTTGGCGTATCATTTCTAGGGAGCGACTTCGTTTTGCGCCACGTTGATAAGCGGTGTTCAGTATGACGCCATTGAGTTGCTGTATATCGGCGACAACATCTTCACGATCCTGAGCAGTGAAGGGTGTCTTGCGGTGCAGTAGATTTATGAGAAAAGCGAAACGGTAAAACGAGAATGGGGGGATCTAAAAGATTCTCCCATTCTTTTTTATTCCAAAGAGGAATCAAGCTTTAGGTATGGTTTGTTCACATTACACAACTTCCGATTCGTCGGCGGGAATTTATAGCATCAACTATCAATCGTAACTTTCATCGAGACCTGCATCCTGAGTTCTCGCCTAGCGATCTCGTTTCAACTATCAGCTTCATCTCGAATTTGTTAATGAAACCTCAAAAAATCCTTTCCTCGATACCTAACCAAAGTCGTTGACACAGCTGTGATTGTCTTCCTGTAGCAAACGAGTTTCCATCCCTTGCAATAGTGTAATTTACATCTTGAATTATTGCCTCCTCTACCGAAGAACATCTCCGTCCAGTCATGTCATCGGAAAGGAAGGTGTAAAAAAGTAACTACCCCAAAATACCCATTCCGTATCGTTGACTTTATGAATAGCTTGTGCTAAATAAGAAACATTCACATCCGCGACCCACATTACTCAACATTCTATCAAAATACGTCAGATTACACTGACTCAAACAGATAAATGACTCTGCGATAAAGCCAAACCCTTTGTGAGAGGGGGACGGAAAGCGGCGGGCTTAAAAGACCAAGAATGGCCGAGCTGCCGAAGGATAAACCGGAGGTAAATTCGGCCTTTTTATTTCATAACGAAAGGAGGTGAAAGAATTTCAATCATGTCGATGCATGAATGAACAGTTCGAGGTGCAACGTGGAAGCGGTTTAAGGAGAAATTTGAATAGGGCTTTAAAGAAATTTGATGCTTATTTGAACAGGAGGCAGCTATGGCACATCTCAAAAAGAGTGTTATAATTCATGCTCCCGAGAAAAAGTATATGCTTTTGCACGTGATCCGAGGCTATGGCATACACGGCGGGGTTGCGCTCTGGCGCGCCGGAGAAGATGACAGGCGGAGGCGAGGTAGGCACCGTTCTGAGCACAGCTATCTGCTGGTGGGCATTAAATTCCCGGTCACTAGCCGCGGCGACTGGAAGATAGTACCGGGCCTGAAGCAAGCAGATGGCGAGGAGCTATCGAGGGACCTTTTGCCGGCGAGCAAACATGGAATTACAGATCTAAATCCGGTAACACCGAAGTAACATGTGAAATACAATAACACCGTGCCCGGAAAGGCGCTTGGTAGTTGGTTGATTGTCTTATCATCGAGCGGATGATGGAGCGCAATGCAGAGCACACGATGGATAACCTTAAAATGATCTGTGAAAAAGAGGCTACGGCTGCTTAAAGCGCAGCGGGGAGACGGTATCATAATATAGATGGATTTGGTTGACATTTAATAACGTATATAATCCAAACCTAGAGGAGGGTACCATGAAAACTTTGCTCGAAACAGTCGCCGTAATGGCAGCGATATTTATCCTCAACACGGTAGCATTCTCAGCTCCGCGACGGCAACTATAAGTGGTACTGACGACTCCACTCGCATATAATCCTACTGGTAATAGCTTTACGTGCGATATCGCCAACCTTGGAAGTAGTATTATCACTGTGACAATTGACAGCTGTTATAATTGTGACAACCCCGAGCTTATTTCGTGCGAAAGCATCGACTGGACACTTGAACCTGGCCAAGTACTTCACAACCTCAGATGAAAGGAAGTGTGATTATGTTACGACCTATGCATACTGCAAGTTTACCTTTACAGGGCTTGCGAGCGATGTGAGTGCCGGTATTGCTTCACCTGGCAACGTGTTCGTGCCGACCAAGTAGAAGTAGACTTCTCTCTCTCACTCGCAGTGGGTGGGGCAATGTGCCTCACTTTTTTAATTATTTAACAGAAGGCGCTATTTCAGCAAACGGCAGGAGTGCGTTGTGAAACAAATGAATGCAATGAAGCCCTTCCCGGTTGAGAGGGGCTTTTTACTTCCCTCGCAAAGAAGTCCATCTTCTCCTCCGCTTGTTATAGGAGCGCTAATTTGGCATATACCAGAGCGCTATGGGACCTATCTGATATTTGACAAACAAAATAATCTTCTTAAGGTAGTGAAAAAAGGCAGAGAACGAGATGTTAAGTTGAATGATGTAAAAAAAATTATATTAAAAACGATTGGACCAATCGGCAAGTTTAACATCTTCTAGTTTAAACAACGGTGATAGTAAAATTGAATTGTTCAATGAACAATGCGCTTATCGAGGAAGTCGATGGGCAGTTTATTCTGAAAACCTATCAACAGTTATTGGACGGCCTGTTACAAAAGAAGACTGAAGGTGACGCTGACAAATATTAAGATGCTGAAATTAATAAATTCCAGTCGAAACATTCATCGCGCCATCCATCCTGTACTTCACAAAAATATCGACAGCCAAAATTGCGCAGTTCATGCCGAAATTGAAAATTTGAAAGTTCTCAGAACGGGTTCCTTATCCCCGTACTCTCAGGAGCGCAACAGTTATCAAAAGTGCAACGGCCAGTCCGCCGGCACCGAACCATCGGACAATTCTGTTTGCTGCCGCAGGTTCATAGCCGCGGCCCAAAAGGATGCCCCGCACCCCGAGTCCCAGATGGGTCAGCACGACCCAGGGAACTAATGAGTAATGGGGAATAAGCCGGACATTCCAGGGATCGTTGAACAGACCAGCCGGGGCGCCCGCGGCCCAACGAAATGTCGTATCGACTCCCGAGTAAAGCCTTCCCAGGAGGAATACCGCAGAGAGGTGCGAAACGATGAAGGCAGAGAGAAAAACGCCGGTTATCGTCTGAAGTATCCTGACCGTTTCCCCCTCTACCGACGTGCGGTATCGAAAGAGAAGAAGTCCGCTCACAGTCTGAAAAACAAAGAGACCTACGATGACGGGCTGAACAGGTTCCGACCGGTACCACTTCCTAAGAACCTCCATCATAGCCTTATTGAAATCCAGGCTCACCAGGGCCGACAGGTGATTCAGAAAATGCCAGGCTAGAAATATTACAACGATACACAAAGCTGAAATCCCGTGCCATCTGCGAAGCCCGATTGGCGGCACGTCGACGGACGCGCGGGCAGGGGCGTTTCTTCCGAGCGACAGTGCGGCGATGATCACGATCCACAGGACGGCCCAGAAGATATAGTCCCTGTTGCTGCTTCCCAGCATGTAGAAGGTCGTACCGATAAAAACAAAAAGCGACGGGCTCGCGAAGACAAACTGGACAAGACGCCGAACCCGAATTTGGAAGGAAGACTCGAGCGGCAACCGGCCGAGCTTAAGCGACGCCGTAAGGGCCAAGGCGGGAACTCCGTAGATCAGCAGAACCGACACGAACAGAGAAAGATAGGCGACTGTCATGGCAGCAGCGTCTTTCGCTAGCGATATACGCTGCCCGCTTTCATAGAGCATTGCCACAAAATAGGGATAGCAAAAGGCACCCACGGCGGGTGCAAACGTAAGCACCCGGGCACCCCTGTCTGTTTGACGTCTCGCCATATTTGCATCACCTGCCTCATTATTGATCATGATTATAGTGTAGCATGACGAGTTGAGGACTTTGGGGCCGTTGTGGCGCGGGTGAACTTGCGAAATTGTCACCGCAGATTGTGATTTCGTAGACATGTTTCCCCCAACCAGTTAATTGACAATTTTGCAGTTTCGCAAGATCGTGCATGAGGGTGTTGTTGATATTGACCAACTGAAAGAAGTCTAATCGATTGCCAATCGGACATTTTAACCACAACATCATCCTGGTTTATTGTGGTTGCCAGCCTTTGCATCAATCAATGTTTCACGCCGAATTTGTTAATCCAGCAACGACAAATCACCCTGATACTATAATCGAATTGACATATTGTGCTGCCGGTGTTGTATTAAAAGTAGTACAGAGAGGGGGAAGGTAACTGTTCTAAAAGGGGGTGATCGATCATGACAGCAGCAATGACGAAGGTGCTGATGGTGGTCGCATTATGCCTGGCGGCGGCTACCGCCGCGGCTCAAGAGGCCAAGGTGACGCCGCTAATGACGCATGAACTGGCGGGAATAGACGGCAAAGAGGGCACGATGGTCATGGTGGAGTATGCGCCGGGTGGGTCGTACGCTGAGCACCGACACAATGCTTATGCGTTTGTCTATGTGCTGGAAGGGGCAGTAGTGATGCAGGTGAAGGGTGGGAAGGAAGTGACACTGGGGCCAGGCCAGACATTCTATGAGTCGCCGGAAGACGTGCACACGGTTTCCCGGAATGCCAGCACTACAAAGCCTGCCAAGTTCTTGGTGTTCATTGTGAAGCAGAAGGGGGCTCCGATTACCGTGCCGGCAAAGTGATCGGTTGGATGACCGCCGGGAGCGCTGCCGACGAAGCCTAGTGGCTGTCGGACAAGCCTGTGCCGGCAACGTTTGCGAACACGGGGTAGTTCAAGGAAGCTGGCCAGGGGGGCACGCGCCGCGGAACGGTGGTGGACGCCGCCATCGAGAGTCCCATTGTCATTGAGGGCTATTGGAATGGTGACGTTCCCGCGGTCAGCTTCGGTTCTCTCGTGTCGTGCAATGCTGGTCCGGCAATACCTTAACTATTGGCACGGTCATGGGTGCAATTGCGACACACGTGGCGGCGTGCGTGATAGAAAGATTCCGCCTTGGCGTACGCACAACAAACGTCAACCAGGAGAATGTAATATGAAAATCTTTGTTGCCGGTGCAAGTGGAGCGATCGGCCGGCCGCTCATCGCCGAATTGGTCCGTCGGGGTCACACGGTCACGGGCATGACGCGATCCGAAGTGGGGGCGCGGCACCTCAGCGACCTCGGCGCGGCCGTCGCCCAGGTGAGCGCGTTCGACGCACCGGCAGTGGAACGGGCACTTCGGGAGTCACGGGCGGAAGTCGTCATCGACGAGTTGACCGCGTTGCCCCGGCACCCGTCGGAAATGGCCGCCGCCGCGGCCGGCGACCGGAAGTTGCGCCTAGAAGGCGGCGGGAACCTCCACCGCGCCGCGCGGGCGTGCGGGGTGCGGCGGTATATCCAGCAGTCCAGCGGCTTCTTCCTCAAACCGGGTAGCGGGCTGGCCGACGAGTCCGAGGGCATGGCGGTCGATGCCAGCCCCCAGCGTGGCGGCGAGCGCGCGGACCTACGCCGAGCTGGAGTCGCGGGTGCTGAACGCGGAGGGTATCGAAGGGGTCGCCCTGCGGTACGGGTTCTTCTACGGGCCGGGCACCTGGTACAACCCGGACGGCGCCGCCGCGGACCAGGCGCGGAAGCAGGAACTCGCGATCATCGGCGCGGGTGAAGGGGTCTGGTCGTGGGTCCACATCGAGGACGCGGCGGTCGCAACGGTCGCCGCCCTGACGGCCCCGCCGGGCGTGTACCATGTCGTTGATGACGACCCGTCCCCGGTCAGCCGCTGGCTGCCGGCGTTCGCGCGGTGGGTCGGGGCCCCGCCCCCGCCTCGGGTGACTGAACAGGAGGGCCGAGAACGAGGCGGCGAGGACGCCGTGTACTACGGCACGAAGCTCCGAGGGGCGACAAATGGTAAAGCGAAAAGGCTTTTGGGCTTCGCGCCCCGTCGGCTGCAATGGTTGGACCAGTGAAAGAGTTGTCGCGGGTGTACAGTGGCCGCGCCGAACCATCCGCTGCACCTGACCGGGGCCGCCATTACGGTTTTGTGATGCTGGCCAGGGAAAGGGCAATCTTTTCTGTTAGAATTATTCTGTCAGTCACAACATCTTCCTGAAACAGGGACGAATCACAGGGATTTTCAAGGAGGAACTTATGAGGGTTACATGGAAAATTGCCATTTTTCTTGTTGGGGTCCTTTTAGTCAGTGGTTTGCACGCCCAAGAGAAAGCAAAGACCTTTTCCCCTTACGTCGATGATCAGGGCAGGATCAGCCTTCCCGAGGATTATCGAGCCAGGTGGGCTTATCTGGGAGCCTGGGCGGTTCCTATGGAAAAGGCGCCTGGTCGCGGTTTTCACGACGTGTTCACCCAGCCCGAATCGGTTGAGAGTTATAAGAAAGCCGGGCAATTCCCAGACGGTGCGGTTTTGATCAAAGAAATTCGCAAAATCAACGCCGAAGAAATGACCACAGGCAAGGCTTACTGGGCTGGGGATATTGTCAGCTGGTTTGTGATGATCAAAGACCAGAAAGGTCGCTTCAAGAACAATCCTAACTGGGGCGACGGCTGGGGCTGGGCACTGTTTCAAGCTAAAGACCCTCAAAAAAACGTGTCCACCGACTTTAGAAAAGACTGCATAGGTTGCCACGTACCCGCTAAGAAGACAGATTGGGTCTATATTCAGGGATATCCAACCTTGAAGTAAGGCAGACTACTTAAGACAAAATTACTTGACCGATGACGAATCGACCGCTAAAGCAGCGAATTAACCTCGAATCATGCACGTTTCACCTAGAATATCCACATTTTCCAGCGAGCCCTAGATACACAGTTGTAGGTGTCGTTGATACCGGCTGGTAGAAGGCAGATGCCGCCGCGCTCACGAAGACGCTCGGTGAGGAGGTGCGCTACAACTACGTTCCTCCCGAAGTCTATCCAGCCTCGGTTTCGCGGGGCGCCGAGGACGTAGCCAACATGTTCCAGTTTAAGCGGGACTTTGAGCAGTACTTCTGCGGCGCGCGCAACCTCGACGAGTCGCGCGCGCTCAACCCGTCGATTCAAACCTTCGATCAGTGGCTTGCCCGAAACAAGGACCGCATCCCGCTTGTATAGCATATACCGACGCGTGCCCCGCAGCAGGCGGCCGTCCGCTGTCGATAGCTTAGCTTTGTCATCAAGCAGTTTTCCGCTAAACCCAACAGGAGGTGTTCCATGGCAATCAGCAAGGAAACAGCAAGCCTTAATATGCCTTGGGAACAAGAGTACGGGTATTCCCAGGCGGTGAGGGTCGGAGACACGATCTATCTCTCCGGGCAGGTGAGCCATGACGACACGGGCAAGATCGTCGGGCTCGGCGATATGGAAACGCAGATGCGCCGGGCCTACGCCAACGTCCAGAAGGTGCTCGCGCGGTATGGCGCCACAATGGCCGACATCGTAGATGAGGTCCTCTTTGTAACGGACATGGATGCAGCCTTTGTCGCAAGGGTTAAATGCCGACAGGAGGTTTTCTCCGGCAATCCAGTGGTGGCGAGCACGATCGTGCAAATTCAGCGTCTCGCGTTCCCTGATCTCATGATTGAAATAAAATGTATAGCCAAAGTGTAGGCCGCTTTTTGCATAACACAACGAGGGAGAAACAACCATTCCTTCACAAGGAGACCCTCATGGGAGAAGAACCGACCTGCGGCAAAGGCATTGCCGAGAATTCGGTGCTGCCCGCGGCCGCATGGAGACTGGCGGCCGATTTCGTAGTACGAAAAGAGAATTTGGAATCTCGAATTTTCCCACTTGAACGATTGTCTTCTAAGGCTTCAAAATATCGCTTATCGGAATCCTCATGATTTTAAATCAATAGCTTAGCTTGGTCCGACCCGGCTACGCTATATCCAAGCGGTCCAACTTCAGTACTTTTTAAGGAGGAGAACATGGGCACCCCCTCGATTCTACCTTTCGACGCGCCGAATCGCCAGCAGATCGCCCAGGGCCACCCGCCCGACTGGCGGTCGCCGCGGCCGAAGGACGGGTACGATACCTCCGAACGGCCAACCCGGCGGTCTATGCGGCCGGGGACGTCCGCTCCGCTTCCTGGGGCGTGACTCCGGCCTGGGCCACCTCAGGGTCTGTGTACGTGCAGTGCGGGATGATCAGTTCGGACACCCGCTTCCCGGCCCCGTCCATCGCATTCGCCACCGCCAGTTCGGCCGTCGCGATCGCCGCGTGCGTGTACTTCTCCGAGCGGTTAATTTTGAGGAGGTGAACATATGCTGGTGGACAGTGAGTTGAGAGACAAGATGGAGGCGACCTTACGCCCCGACGACGAACACGGAACAGGGATTAGCATGTTTTGACAAGTTGTGCGGAAGATGTTCGCAGGAAATAAAATCGGTGCAGCCGTTCGGGGAACGCATATACGATGTTTCGAAGGTTTCCCGAACGAGCTGCACAGATGGAGAATGCCTCTTAAAATGCTAACGTATGCGATGTTACTTCAGGTTACTTGGCTGCTTTCGCCGCCCGCAGGACGGGATAGAATTGGGTGAAAACCCAATCCTCCGCAGCGTTCTTTTCGTGACACCCGTTGCAGTTCTCCGTCGGCTGCATCTTGGCCTTGTCCAGGGGCTTGCCGTCTGCCCCCATGAATTTGAAATAGGCCCAGTTGCCCGGTTCCTTCGCAAATCTCTTCGAGTCTTTTACTACTGCCTCCACCTCGATGAATTCGCCCGGGAAATAACCGTTTCCGCTGGCGGCGCTTTTTGCGCCGACTGATGCAAGCTCCTTGATGAGAATAGTGCCGTCGGGGAATTTGCCGGTCTTGTTGTATGCGGCGAAACTGGCCGGGTCGATGTAGACATCGTGGAATTCGGGGAATGGCGCCTTGCCGTTGTTCATGTCGTTAGGCGTGACCGGTGCTCCGACAAAGACCCAGAGGTGGAAATTCTTGGGCATGACCAGTTCCCCATCTTTAGTGAACATGGGGCCTCCCCCTTTTTTGGGGGCGCCGATGGCTGACGTCGTCAGCACGGCAACCGTTGCGGTCGCTGCAATGAAATGCAGCACCATGATGAGGAAACGACGGGACGAGGATGAAGCGGCTGCAGAGTTCATGAGATACCTCCTTAAGACAGTTGAGATACTATCAGTATACCCCGCGAAATGAGAAATGCAAGGAGCAACCGATTGCTTTTCAACGAATGTGGTGGGATGTATTCAGACAACATGTCTCTGGCGCGAAGATTGCCTGGAATAGGTGTAGTTGTTGGATGGGCGAGCGGCTCACTGCTTTTAATAAGAGGGTATAAATTGACATAATGCCTTTTAGCTAATATAATTAGAACACAAATAAATACTAACGATGCATGGCGGACTGACGCGCCCGGAAGTACATTCTACAGGATGAACAGAGTACGCCGGGAAAGAGGGCTGGCAAAGAGCATTTTTCCATTGATGCTTGCGCCGGCCTTTTTTATTTCATCAGGGAGAGGCTCAATAGTGGAAGTTTCGGAATTTTTTCTCAAACTGCTTGTTATTCTGCTCGCGGCGAAGTTATTTGCCGAAGTATTCAGCAGGCTGAACATCCCTTCAGTGCTTGGGGAGGTTGTCGCCGGTCTGATCATAGGGCCGAGCGTTTTGCGGTTCATAGCACCGGAACCAACATTCCAACTTATCGCGGAGATTGGCATCCTGCTGCTGCTCTTCGAAGTGGGTCTGGAAACAGACGTGGGTCAGCTCGTAAAAGAAGGCGTGAGGTCCACACTGGTTGCGGTCACCGGCGTTGTAGTCCCGGGTGTCCTCGGGTTCTGGGTGTCCTATCGCTTTTTCGGAATGGCCGTGATCCCCTCGCTCTTCGTGGGAGGCACGATCGTAGCAACGAGCATAGGGATCACCGTGCGTGTGCTGAAGGACCTGAACCAACACCTTAGCCGAATGGCGCGGATCGTCCTCGGCGCCGCTGTCCTGGACGACGTGATCGGCGTAGTCGTCCTTGCCGTACTCTACGATTTTGCCGTCAAGGGGACCGTGAGCGTCGCGGCAACTGCAAGGATCCTGGTGTTCATATCGGCGTTCCTGCTCCTTGCACCGGTGCTGGCCAAGCTGTTCGTTCCGCTGATGGCGAAGGCGGCATCCTCCGGCAGAACGAAGGGCATGGTCCCCACTATTATCATATCCCTGATCCTCGGCCTGGCAGTCATTTCCCGCAGCGTGGGCGCTCCGGCGATCCTCGGGTCCTTTGCGGCGGGGATCGCTCTTGCGCGCCGGTTCTTCCTTCCCTTGGGCGCAAGCATCGAGCATTACAGTCATCAGCTTGCAGAAAAGATCGAAGAGAGCATTACGCCCATCATCGACCTATTCGTTCCCGTATTCTTTGTGATGGTCGGCGTTTCCATCAACCTGCGGGTGATCGACATGCACTCTGGGGCCTTCTGGGGTTATGCAGGAGTTCTTACCGTCGTTGCGGTGTTGAGCAAAATGGCCAGCGGCGTATGGGCGCCGGGCGGCTTTCGGGAAAAGCTGTCCACGGGCGTCGCTATGGTGCCCCGGGGTGAGGTCGGCCTGATTTTTGCCGAGGTGGGAAAGCGGAGCAAGATATTCGACGACGCAGCCTATGCCGTGGTCGTCTTCGTAGTTGCGCTCACGACCCTGCTTGCGCCGCTTGCCATGCGCTATGTAATGGCAGTGAACAAGAGCAAATGATCAACAGCGGCGTGATTATAAGTTACATGAACAATTAGAGCAAGTTGATGGCAAAGAGGAGCGCAACAAGACGATAAATCATAGGAACTTCCATGGCTGCAATATGGATTGAATTTATATTGTGCTCGGTGGTCATCGTTTACTATGGGCCGCGGGTGGGCGGACAATGAGCAAGACAATTATTATCACAGACCTGGACGGCTCGCTCCTTCATGAGCGAAACTATTCTTATGCAGAGGCGAAGCCGGCTCTGGAACTAATAGAGCAGTCTGATATTCCGCTGATACTCTGCTCCAGCAAGACCCGCGCGGAGCTGGAAGTGCACCGGACGCGCCTCGGGAATCATCATCCCTTCATCGCGGAAAACGGAGGTGGCATTTACATCCCGGAAGGGTATTTCCCGTTTCCAATAGACGGCGAAAAGAGAAATGGCTATCTGGTGATTTCGCTCGGCATTGGATACAGCGAGATCCGAAAGCGTTTCATTTCACTGAGAGATCGTCTCAAAATCCCGGTGCGCGGCTTCGGCGATATGAACACCCGGGAGATCATGGCGCTGACAGGCCTTCCCAAGTACGAGGCATCTCTCGACCATGCGGGAGTATGACGAGCCATTTGTTTTTGCCAAGGCTACGGATGACAGGTTCCTCCAGGCTATCGAAGCGGAGGGCCTCAGATGGACCCAGGGGAGAATATTCCACATCATGGGCAACCATCATAAGGGGAAAGCCGTGAACGTGCTGAGGGGACTCTACGAGCGCGCTCACGGCACTGTCACCCTGGTGGGCCTCGGGGATAGCCTCAACGACCTGCCGTTTCTTCTTGCAGTGGACAAACCGGTTCTCATCCGCAGGAATGACGGAACCCATGATCCCAGGATAAATATTCCAGGCCTGTACCTGACAAACGGCATCGGCCCTGCGGGCTGGAATGAAGCAGTGATGCTGCTGCTCGGGTGATCCTGCCGTGCAGCCTAATAAACAAGAGGATAGCGATATGAACGGTACCGCTCTGTTTGACATCTATCGCGCGGCAATTGGTGCTGTTGATCCCTACACGGCGGTACGAAAGGCAATGCGGATTGAGGGCGGCACACTGCATACCGCCGGAGGGACCTTCGACCTCGGGGTATTCAGGCGCATCCTCGTGCTGGGCGCCGGCAAGGCAACGGCGCGAATGGCATTGGCAACCGAGGACCTGCTGGGGGACAGGATCTCAGAAGGGTGCGCCTGGCTGCAGACCATAGCCTCTCTGCCGGGGATTATCTGGCCAACAACGATTCATATACGTCGTTTGAGAAGTTCGATGCCGTCAGCGGATCTCGTTCTCTTTTAAAGACCGGCCCGACAGGAACGAACGTCATGGATATTCAGATCATTCTTGTCGAAGGATGAGCACGGCAAGCGGTATCGTAACATTCAGCCAATGAACTATAGTTTAATTATACGAATGAGAGCCAATGAAAAGAATCGTTCAACGTCAGGAGGTCCGAGCATTTGTTGAGCAGGTCGGTGCCGCCGACATCCTCGTCGGCATCCCGAGCTACAACAACGCCCGGACCATCGGTCACGTTGTGCGCGCGGTGCAAGCGGGCCTCGCAAAATACTTTCCCGACCGTAAGGCGGTGCTTGTCGATTCCGACGGTGGGTCAACCGATGGGACCATCGACGTCGTGCAGAACACCGTTATCGAGAACTTCGGTTCTATCCTGCTCCACCATCGGGTGGAGCCGGCCTTTAAGATGGCAATCCCCTATCATGGCTTGCCGGGCAAGGGCAGCGCATTCCGCACGATCTTTGAGATTGCCGAGGCGCTCCAGGTGAAGGCCTGCGCGGTCGTGGACTCCGACCTCCGGAGTATCACACCCGAGTGGGTGGAACTTCTGGTAAAGCCGGTCCTCGAAGCGGAAGTGGATTACGTTACCCCTCTGTACCACCGTCACAAGTATGACGGCACGATCACGAACAGCATTGTCTATCCTCTTACCCGTGCCTTGTACGGCAAGCGGGTCCGGCAGCCGATAGGCGGGGATTTCGGTTTTTCCGGCAGGCTGGCGAACATTTTCTCGCCAAGGACGTCTGGCAATACCGATGTCGCCCGGTACGGCATCGATATCTGGATGACGACGGAGGCGATCGCGAACGATTTCAAGGTGGCCCAGGCCTTTCTCGGCGCGAAGATCCACGACCCCAAGGACCCGGGAGCGGACCTGTCCGCCATGCTGTACCAGGTTGTGGGCTCGGCGTTCGGCCTTATGGAGACCTACGAAAAAGTGTGGAAGAACAGTACGCAGGTTCGGAGCCGGTGCCGGGATTCGGGTTTCAATACGAAGTAGGGCTTGAGCAGGTCTCGGTGGACGCCGGCAGGATGCTTCGCCTATTCAGGGCGGGGCTCAAGAACCTGAAAGAGGTTTGGATAACCGTACTGGGGAGCGGCGATTTTCACGAGCTTGAGGCCCTGGCCGCCCGTGCCGATGAAGAATTCAGGTTCCCGCTCAAACTGTGGACCCGCGTTGTGTACGATTACGCCCTTGCGTATCATGCGAGGAAGCTGCCTCGTGAACACCTGCTCGGGTCCCTGACGCCGCTCTACCTCGGGAAAACGGCTTCGTTTGTCATGGAGGTACGGGACAAGGGTCAGGCTGAAGCCGAGGCGGAGATCGAGAAGCTCTGCCTGGAATTCGAGGAGGGCAAGGGTCACCTGGTCAACAATTGGAAATATTTATTGTTATAAAGTTTCCAAATTCCAATTCGATTTGCAATTCCGGCCTGTCCGGATTAGGGGAGGTGCAATATGGAGGCATTCGCCAGCTGTACTCATGGAACAATTGAAGGACGTGTACTACCGGTTCGCGAGGTTCTGCCCGAACATTCTGACCATGCTTATCATTATCCTGGTCGGAATCACCGCGGCGCGAATCGTGCGGTTGGTCGTCGTTAAGTTGCTTCGAGGCAATCAAGTTCGACAGCTGGAGCGACAGGATGGGATTTACCTCGGTCATGAGAAGAGGGGACCTCTGGGACAGGCCGTCCGTGGCCATGGCGTCATTTGTGTTCTGGTCCCTTATCATCGGAGTATTGATGGCGGGAATTAGCGCGCTGAATATCCAGGCCATGGACAGCCTCATTTCGCGTTTCATCATGTACGTTCCGAGGTTGCTGACCGCCGCTGTGGTCCTTGTCATCGGGTATATTGTGACGGGCTTCATCAGCAGGACTGTTCTTATTTCAGCGGTGAACCGGGGGTACCTGTTCGCGAGGCTTCTAGCCGAGGCGGTGCGCGTTCTCCTGACGCTCCTGTTCGTCGCCATGGCCCTGGAGCAGCTCCAGGTTGCGCCAAACATCGTCGTGAACGCATTCTCCATCATCTTCGGAGGCATCGTCCTGGCATTGTCAATTTCCTTCGGCGTCGGCGGCATCGATGCCGCGCGAAAGATAATCGAGAAAGAGACGGAAAAGAAGGACGAGGAAAAAGGGGATATCGAACATATTTAGCTTGTGGCTCATGGTTTACAACTCATGGCGGTTGCCGTCAACTGTCAGCTATGAACTGTCCATAACAGGGAGGCATCATGTCGGACTTTCACCAGACGGGCATCATAACCACGATCCACAAACTCGGCCAACCGTCGCTTGAACGCCTTGAGACAGAGTTGAGGGAGCATTCACGCATACGGCCGATCGCGCTCGTTCTTCCTGCGCTTTACTCGGAATTCGAGGGCAGGGCAATGCCGGGGATAGTCAGCGAGCTTACCAAAGTCGACTATCTCGGACAGATCGTCCTTGTTCTGGGCAGGGCCTCGGACAAGGAATTCGTAAAAGCACGGCAGTTCATGGCACCTATCCCTTACGAAGTCAAGATCATTCATAACGAGGGAAAACGCGTCCGCGAGATATATGACACCATCAAGAGAAACGGCCTCGATCCCGGACAGGACGGGAAAGGCAGGTCCTGCTGGCTCGCCTACGGGTATGTGCTTGCCGCGGCTAAGGCTGATGTCATCGCTCTTCACGACTGCGACATCGTCAGCTACAACCGGGAGCTGCTGGCCCGCCTCTGCTACCCCGTCGTGAATCCTAATATCGATTACGTGTTCTGCAAGGGCTTCTACAGCAGGGTGACCGACAGGATGCATGGACGTGTGACGCGGCTCATGGTGACGCCGCTGGTGCGTTCGCTCCAGCAGCTCATCGGGCCGCACCGCTTTCTCATTTTCCTCGACAGCTTCCGGTATGCGCTCGCGGGTGAATTCTGCATGACCACGGACCTGGCGCGGGTGAACCGCATCCCATGGGACTGGGGTCTGGAGGTCGGCTCCCTGGCCGAGGTGTACCGGAACTATTCTCCGCGCCGCGTCTGCCAGGTTGACATCGCCGCTACCTACGAGCATAAACACCAGGCGCTCTCGGCCGATGACCCGCAAAAAGGCCTGATGAAGATGACGGTGGACATCTGCAAGTCCGTGTTCAGGACCCTGGCCTCCGAGGGGTCGTCTTTTCCAACGGGCTGTTCAAGTCACTTTCCGCCTCTTACCTGAGGTTCGCCGAGGACACCATTATGAAATATGAAGCGGATGCGGCGATCAATGGCCTCATATTCGACCGTCACGAAGAGGCCAAGGCCGTGGAGGCGTTCACGCGGGCCATTGCCCTGGCGGCTGAAAAGTTCATGGAAAACCCCTTGGGCGCGCCGCTTATCCCAAACTGGAACCGCGTGACGTCAGCCATCCCCGGCATCCTGGACATGCTGAGAAAAGCGGTGGATGAAGACAACAAATAGCATCCCCTTGAAGACATGGTAATTAGCCTGAATGAGAAACAATGCCCGGCTGATACTTACTGCTCAATGCCGACATCATCGATCATCACGATCCCCGGCTTATCATTGCCAAAGAGAAAATCAATCTCACGCAGTCCGCGCAGGTCGAGTGGGGGATCCAGATCAACGAAACGCGAAAGCGGGATCGAAACGGTTTGCAGAATCGTGACCGGCGTGGGTTTTTCCAGAAAACTCAGCCTGGTAACGGAAGAATACAGTGGCTGTTGAAGGGAAATTACACGACTTAAAGGTATTCGAGCAACTCTGCCGGAGGAGTCAATCAGTTGGACGGTAACATTTGGCGGCGTTTGCTGATCAAAATATGCAATTGAGAACAGAAGAAGGTTTGAAGGCTTCAGTTGCCATGAGTGCACCACCGATTCCGGCAGCTGGAAGCCCAGAATCGGCTGCTCTTTGTTTTCTGCATCCCATTCCACGGAGACAATCCTATTACTGCGTGTTCCAAACGGCTGGTAATAATGATAGTCGATGTCCTGCTCGCGCCAGCGGGTGAGGTTTTTGCCGATGATTTTACCTCCCGGGACCGTCGTCGTTTCAGGATCAATATCCTCATCAAAATCAGCGATAACTTTGCAGGTTGAGTCTTGGAAACGGCTGATATAGGCGGTTTTGGGTAGCCAGCTTTCGATCAGGCGATAATCGCGAAAGAAGGGAATATATCGTTTATCGTTGTTCAAGGTGGCGTCAAGAAATGCAGAGACATATAGTGTGGTTATCTGACGTTGTTCTCCACCGCTCAACTGGGTGTCTATGTCGGAAAGCAGCCGGTAAGGCCATGAAAAGTCGTAGATCCCCCAGGCAGAGTTGAATTGGCTGTGATTTGCGTGCGAAATATATAATGCCGACTTGAAATAATATGTACTATTGCATGGCCTGCTGTTTGAGGTTCTGCAGTTTCCGTTCGGTTGTCCTCTGTAGCTGACCCGTTGATATACCCTGCTTCCCAAAATGCTCGGCACCTGCCTGTCCTGTGTGCCCATCAGGAGAAGGTAATTGACATCCTTGATCTCGAGAGGCGTCGTTCGCTCATAAAGCGACTGGTAGATGTCGCTTGGCGCAAAGGCGATGAGCGTTCGTATGTTGAAATTTAAGCCGAACGTTATATTCGCGTTTTTAGAATAACGCTCCATGTGATTGAATGCCGCTGCGGCTGCTATTGCTTCTCCTCCCCGGGAATGCCCTATCAGTGCTATACGGTCCATATCTACGCCTTTGTAAAATGGGCTTTTATTATCCTTGTTCCATTCCCGCCAGACCTTCAAATGCTCAAGAAGGAGCCAGCCCCGGGCATCTATGTCGGACTCTTCAAAATCTCCATAACGTTCTCCCCCATAATTGAGGAAGTTTTCGTCCACAGAAGCGACAATATAGCCCCTGCTTGCAAGTAGTTCGCCTAGATAGCCAAAACCGGCATCTGATGACTCCTCCATGGAACGTGCCCCGTGCACTATCAGGACAAGGGGGAACGGCCCCTGGCCGTCGGGACGCCAGACACGTCCATTGATTGGCAGCTGCGTCTTATCGAAACCCCAGTAGCTGGTACGCGCCACCGACCAGCCATCCGGGACAAAAGGAGATGCGTCCACTGCTTTAGTAATCAAGTCGGCTTTGGTTCCGTACTCAGTCCTGTGCCTGTCCGTTCCGCTTCCGTAATAGAACGTCCTGACACCGAATGTGCCGGAAGCGGCGGGATTGGGAGCGTCGAGTTTTGAAAGGACGTTAAAGAGCAAGCCGGTTCCGGCGGTTCCAACCGTGTTTGCAGGGGGTTTCGGAAACCATAGAACGACTGTTGACAATGTGGCCATGCAGAGGATGCTGATCAGCGCGATCCTCGGGCGTGCCGCAATTGTCACTCCCAGTATCGAAGCGAACGACGCCATGAACAGACCTATCACGAGACTGGCTGCTATCGTCAGAGGCAGACTCGCGCTGAAAGGAAGAATTACAAATACTGACAGGATATTATAGGCCAACCAGGCGAGGAGAGCCCAGGAGCCGATGAAGGCCGCATTAATTCGTGGCGGGAAAGCATGAAGAAACTTCATTACCCCATAGGCCGACGCAATGGCTATGGCAACCTGGATAATGCCGAATACAACCCTGAGCCAAATGTTTTTTCCAACAATCGATTCGGGTAGGAGCAGCGCTGACAGAAAGATTGAAATTCCTGCAACGAAAACAAAGATCCCATTTATTATGCGGTCTCTGCCCTTAGGGAGGTGTTTGTCTTTGTCGATTATAGACATTCTATGCTCTTTATGAAGCGGGTGCTCTGAATCCTTGATTCTTCGTAGATAAAAATTTCAGCAACAGGAGGGGCTATGATTGTTTATCCACTTCCTGAAATACGAGATGGTTGATATCGCGGATCACTCTTGCCATCCGGGCAACATTGGTGCCGCGTGTCACGATGCCGAGAAGAAATGGACGGTTCGGATGATAAATGATTCCGAATTCGTGGAGTTGCCGCAGTTCCTGTTTTTCCCCTTCCTCGGCAATTAAGCTCGTCTGTTCGCCCCATTTGGAGGCGATCTCGATGTTCGGCGGGATGCCCGCCTCCATGCCGTCCCAGGAGGTGGCTTTCGAAAGATAGCGGAGGGCTTTTTCAGACATCTCTTCTGAAAGATAGGACGCGTTGTACAGAACGCGGTAGAATGAAGCGTACTCCCTCAATGACAGAAAATCATCTTGTTTCTGAGGATTATATTCCACACTCAGGTCGCTGTATATCTTCTCAAGACGGCCGGAGGGCAGGTGCGCGTGTAGCAACGCATACGCAGCAGAGTCGTCATAAGCGATCATTCTGAAAATGAGGTCATTTACGCTATAGGTTTTTCCGGGCTCCAGTTGTTTCTTCGCCGGATTGTCGAGCTGCCGCATCACTATTCGGTTGTTGCCGACGTAGGTCAGGGTCTTGCGTAAAACCAGCGGGTTCGATTCTGCCCACTTGAAATATGCGATCATGAGAGGAACCTTTATGAGATCCTTCGGAAGAAACTTGTCATGCTCACCGATACCAAACCAGTTCCCGTTGTTCAAATCCCGGAAATAAACCGATACAGAAGCTGCGTCCCCGCTCTTCAAAGTGCTTTCGATTAATTCGTTCACTTTGTATTGGAATGGTTTGAGTTCTTCGGTTGATCGATTATTTTCTGAACTATTCGATATTGCCGAGGTACGGATGAACCTGAATGTTCCTTCTGCGCTTTCGGGAACCGCGCCGCTTTTGCTATCCGAAGGAGAAATAAGAATAGTCTCTAGCCGAGTCCGCAAATACTCCGAGCGCAAAGGCAAAAGCCAATAAAGTATACAGCAAAGACCGGCTAATCAAAAGTTTATTTTCTTCTGTGCTGTTAATCATATTTTAATAGAAACCGCGTTCTATATCCTTACGTCCTTTTCCCTCCAAGTAGTTTTCGATTTCGCCGGCCTGTTTACCTCCGGGGAGAGCATAAGACGGGGAGGGATGTTCTGGGCGCCGAGGATATCCACCATCTGATTCAGCCCCTCGGAGATGTTCTTCAGGTTCGTCGAGGCGAGTTTCTCGAGCTTGGAAACCAGGAGGCCTTGAGCCACTTCTGGCGCTTTTTTGACGAGGTACTGACCTTGTCTGGTCAATTCCACCTTCACAACACGCCGGTCTTCCGTCGAGCGAACCCGCACAGCGAGCCCCTGTTTCTCGAGCCGGTCAAGGATACCGACTACCGTAGCCGGGTGGAGATACATGCGACGGGCTATTTCCGATACCATGATCGGCGCTTCCTGGGCGATGGTCTTGATCGCCCAGAGCTGAGGGCCGGTAAGGCCTGTTTGGCGCTCGACCTTTTTCGACTGTTCGTTCACCGCCTGGAAAACTCTGCGCAGATTGTTGATGATTTCCGAAATCATGTCGGGTTTCTTTTTCACAGGCGAATTCTCCAAAACGACATTGACATTGCACTTCTGTTGTGGTATTAATTTGAATACAAACCATTTTAGCACATAATATAGAGAATGCAACTAAAAATGCAATGCTGCCATCGACGACTTGCCGGTCATTGCGTTTTAGGGAATACTTTTGCATCATATTGCTATGAAAGGAAGGGGTCCTCACGGAGTCTTGAATGCCAACCACGAGGATGCGAGATAGCATCCCCGTAAGCTGCGACACTTGTTCCACTTAGGGGCACCGGGGCTTCCTCTGCTGCACCCGGCGCCCTCTTTTTATGGAATCAATCATGATCTGCTAAATATCATTTGATTATCTCAAAATTGCTTTAGTAGGATACAGATGGATGCTAGCTGAACAAAGCCGAGAAAATTCGTAGTGTAGTATTCCCAGCGAACAACGAGACGCCGATGCCAGTGAAGCCAGGACCAGAATCTTTCAACGAGCCAACGTCGTTTATAGCGACGCAGCGCTCGACCGTCTTGCGTCTGCTGAAGAACGCGATTCTTTTTGTGCGGCGCGATCATTTCTATGCCGTCATTTTTCAACTCGTCATCGAGACGATCGCTATCGTACGCTTTGTCGCCAATCAGCTTCTCCGGCTTTGCTTCAATCATGTAGAAGTCAAAAGTCAGCTGAACAAGCGTGACTTCATGGTGATTCGCAGCGTGCGTGGTGATTGCCAGGGGCAAACCATTGCGATCCACAATACCCATGATTTTCACGCCTTTTCCTCGCTTTGTTAGGCCGATGCCATCTCCTCCGCCTTTTGCCGGGGAGAAGGTTGCATCGATGTAGCACTCGGATTCGTCCAGCGCTCCGGACTCGCGCAGTGTGTTTGCTAGCTGGCACAGAACATCACGCAGGACATCTTTGCGGCACCACTGCTGAAAACGACGATGGACAGTTTTATAGTTCGGATAGCATTGTGGAAGCATGTGCCACTGCGCTCCTGTGTTCAGGATCCAGAGCACACCTTCAAGGACTTGACGAGTGGGTATCGGCTTGCGTCCTGCGCGACCATCGGGAATATTTTCTTCTGGGAAGTGCTCCCGGATTAGTTCCCATTGCTCGTCTGTAATACGCAATGCCATGCCCGATAATATCAGATTCGGTATATATCACAAGAAAAAATCAATTTTGAGATTTATATATTGTTCTACTTGGAAACCGAAGAGCGCGTTGGAAGGGGTTTATTAATCCGATCCGGAGGTGCTGATATGGGTTTCTTTTATCTGGAATATACAATTCTTGCGCTAGTCATAGTGTATTTTGCCAGAAAAATAACATTCGAGGAAATAAACAACGAGAACGACCATAGCGATGGTTCCACCGCCGAGCTCAAAAAGGGTTCAGCTGAGACGCTACAAAAAGTGAGGAAGGTACAAAAATCATCATTTCTGTATTCGTATCACAAGTACCATTAAATATGTAGTTGAAGGGGAGGCCACGATGAATTCCATGAACCGACTCCTGATTGTTTCTCTCGCTCTTTTTTGCATGACTGTAACCGTCTTGTCCTGCAAGAGCAATGGCGGCGGATCAAGCGGCCAGACTCCGCAATCAATCAACGCGATCACCCGTCATGCGTTTCTGACCGATAAACTGGTAGTCTCCGACACGCCTCCGGTTTCGTCCGCCACGGGCACGGCGGCAGTGACACTGGATACGGCGACCGGCAAGCTGACCGGCACGGTGACTCTGGCTAACATGACGAATGCGGTCACGTCGGTCCACATCAATGACGGCGATGTCGGAAGCAACGGCGCTCCCGTTGTTTCACTTGTGGAGACGCCCGCCGGCAGCGGAACATGGACCATTCCGGATACGGCTGCGGCATTGATCGCCGCGCAACAGGACAGATTTAAAACGGCAGGTCTTTACGTGGTCGCCGACACCTCGGCGAACCCGGGCGGTGAAATCCGCGGACAGTTCCTGTCGTTTACGGACAACATTCAGCCGATATTCGATCAGCATTGCGTGGGCTGTCATAATGGCGGCGGACAGGCGTCTTCGACGGGCCTCTTTCTGGGCCAAGACCTCTCCTACGGCCTTCTGGTCAACCAGAATGCCACGAAATCATCGGGCGTCCGGGTGGTGCCCTTCGATTCAAGCGACAGCGTGCTCTACCGAAGGATAACCGGCGTCGGCTTCTCAGATACGCAGCGAATGCCTCTTAACGGACCTTTTTTAAACACGCATGATGAAAACCTTATCAAGGCCTGGATCGACATGGGGGCTGAAAACGACAGCGGCGTCCTCAGTCCTCAATTTACCCGCAGGGCGTTACTAAACAATATCCAGGTCGTTTCTCTAGCTCCTGTACTTTCAGCCGCCACGGGATCTGCAACAATGGTGCTGGATACGACTACAAACCGCCTGACCGGCACGGTGGCTCTTTCCAACATGAAGAACGCTGTCACGGCCGTCCATATAAACGAAGGCGACCCTGGAAACAATGGTGATCCCGTTGTTTCCCTCGTGGAAACGCCCCCCGGCAGCGGAACGTGGACCGTGCCTGATACGGCTGACGCATTGACCGCCGCGCAACAGGAAAGATTCAAAGCAGCCGGGCTCTACATCAGCGTTGACACCTCCGTAAACCCGGGAGGCGAGATCCGCGGTCAGCTCCTGTCGTATGCGGACAACATTCAGCCGATATTCAATGCTAATTGCGCCGGGTGCCACTATCCTCTGGGACCTGCTGCGTTTACCGGACTCGACTTGTCCCCCAATATATCACTCACTACCTTGGTGAACCAGCCCGCCACTCAGTCAACCGGCGCGCGGGTAATCCCCTTTGACGCCGATAACAGCGTTTTGCTTCAACGAATAATCGGGCGTCGGGTTCTCCTCGGTTGTCGGGTCGGTCATGCCTCCTCCCAGTCCGGTCACGCCGGCGCTGTCATCGCATGATCAAGGCCTCATCAAAGTCTGGATCATCATGGGGGCCATGGACAATAACGGCGCCGTGCAGGCTCCGCAGGCGCCGCCGTCCAAACAATATACCCGTAATGCCTTCCTGAACGATAATACAGGTCGTTTCGGCACCGGCTGTAACTTCAAGCGCCACGGGCACGGCGACAGTGGTATTGGATACGGCGACAAAAAAGCTGACCGGCACGGTGGTTATTTCCAATATGACGCACAAACACCGTCACCGCCGTCCATATCAATGACGCGGATGCCGACAACAACAGCACTACACCTGTGGTTTCCCTCACCGAGACGCCTCCCGCAGCGGCACATGGACCATCCCTGCGACTGCTCCCACGTTAAGCGACGTGCAGATGAACAGATTCATCTCCGCCGGGTTCTACATCAGTGTTGACACCTCTGCTGAACCCGGGCGGTGAAATCCGCGGGCAGCTCCAGACCTTTTCAGGCAATGTCCAGCCGATCTTTTCCGGCCGCTGCGTCAAGTGCCACCAGCCCTTCGCGGCCGCGGGGTATACCGGGCTCATCCTTCAGCCGGATGTTTCATACTCCAATCTGGTGAACCAGCTTGCCACGCAGACGACGGGCACCCGCGTAGTGCCTTTTGACGCTCCCAACAGCATATTGTTCCAAAGGATCACGGCGACCGGTGTAATCACCAGCACGCTTCGAATGCCGCAGGACGGTCCACCGTTCTTATCTCACGCATGAGGAGAACATCATCAAGATCTGGATCAATACGGGCGCACCGAACGATTGAGGAGGGGAAATTGTTGAGATTTCTCCGAGCTTGCCGAGAACCCGTGGAATGTACTCTATGATACATCGAGCTCAGGAAGACGCCTTTTTGCATAAGGATAAGAACTGGTAAAAAGGCCCAGTGACAAAACCGTGAAGGAAGAAAGAACTCTCTATACGATTGCGCTTGTGGCGCTCCTTACGCTTTCGGCGTATTTTCTCGCTGACACAGTGGACGCACTGATCGGCCACAATCTCGAGGCCTCTCCAAAATTGATCATTCCCGAGGAGAAGACCCGCTTTGGTCTGCTACCGCGCCGGGAGCTGTCTGATTACACGACCATTCTTGATCGGGGGCTTTTCGGCGAGGGCAAAGGCCCGTCCAGCAATGCCATTGCAGCAGAAGCCTCGTCCTACAAGCTCATTGGCACGATCGAAGGCAATATATTTTCCGGTGCAGTGCTGGCTGACAGTACGGGCCAGGCATTCTACAGGCTTAACCAGAAGCTGCCCGATGGCTCGGCCGTCATTAAAGTCATGCGTTATCAAATAACACTTCAAAGGCCCGATGGTTCAACTGCGAACATCGAAGTAGTTGACGATACAAAGATAGTCGGCATGCAGAAGAGCGGACCGAGCGGCGCGGGTGTGAAGAAACTCGCGGACGGCAGATTCATGGTGGACCAGAAAGAGGTTTTGGACTCAACCGAGAACATGGCGCAGATTCTCACGCAAGCGCGTGCAGTGCCCTACATGGAGCAGGGGAAGACGGCGGGGTTCCGAATCAGCGAGATAGTCCCCGGAAGCATCTACTCAAAAATCGGACTGCAAAACGGAGACGTCATCCAGCGGGTTAATTCTCAGTCACTGGACGATCCGGGAAAGTTCTTTCAACTCTATCAAGGGCTTAGGAATGAGAGAAACATAGCCATCGATCTGGTGCGGGGCGGCCAGCGAGTGACGCTGAACTACGAGATACGGTAAGCTGGGCGAAACCAGTAAACTGTGAGTAGAAAAGATCGGACATCCTTGACATTAGGCGATGAAAATCGATTTACGATTATCACGAAGTCGTCTTAGGATCAAACCTCCGGTTTCTTTCGTGCCTGTCTAATTTCGTGCACGGCTTTCCGTTTTGCCGGCTTGTTCACTTCCGGGGAAAGAATAAGCCGGGGCGGGATGTTCTGGGCGCCGAGGATATCCACCATCTGATCCAGGCCCTCGGAGATGTTTTTGAGTTTCTTTTCGCCGAGTTTCTCTAATCCGGAGACCAGAAGCCCCTGGGCAACTTCCGGCGATTTTTTCACGAGGGCACGGCCTTGCCTGGTCAGCTCTACTTTTACTACGCGCCTGTCTTCAGTCGATCTCACGCGAACGACGAGTTCCTGTTTTTCAAGACGATCGAGTATTCCCACGACGGTCGCGGGGTGAAGGTGCATGCGTTTGGCTATATCCGAGACCATGATGGGCGCTTCCTGGGCTATGGTCTTGATCGCCCAGAGTTGGGGGCCGGTGAGGCCCGTTTCATGTTCGGCCTTCTTGGACTGTTCGTTCACCACTTGGAATACTCTGCGCAGATTATCGATGATTTCAGCGACAGCATCTGCCTTTTTGGTCATAAGATGTTTCCTCCGAAATATGCTGTTGACAATAAAGGTTCATTGTGTTAATAATTTGAACACAAATAGTATCTTGCTGAAATAAAATATATGATAAATCACAACAACAACGAAGTCAAGCATCGGCCATCGCATACAGTAAATGGCATATGCAGAGCTATTATAGTATAAAATCTTCAAAATAAGCTAAAAATAATCGTTATGCACTGCACAGCCTTTAACCCGATTCAGGAGCACAATTATGACGATATTTATTATATCCTCGCTTTTAGGCTTATTTATTGCCACACTGTCGTTTTTGAAAGCGAAACAGGAAAAGGACCTTCGGGAATTACGTTCTCGATTTCGTGAGGAACTGAAAAAAGAAGTATGACTGCAGAAAATATCAAGCGAGCTTGCAAGTAAGCAAGGCGTTCCGTTAAAACTCGTCTAAAGAGACGAAATCATAAATCATCGACAATGCAGGAGGGATGTCCAAATGAAGTTCAAAAGTATATCGTTTGTGTCATTATTGGTTCTGGCGTGTCTCGTCGTCCTCTGGGGTTGTCCCAAGAAAACAGAAATGACCTCAGCGCCGGAAACTCCGAAGGAAACGTCTGCGGAAGATGCTGCAAAAGCCGCCGAGGCGCAAAGGGCAGCAGAAGCCGCTGCCGCGGCAAAGGCGGCCGAGGAGGCTCGCTTGGCGAAAGAGGCGGAAGCCAGGGAACGGGCCGCCGCCGCTTCGACAGGCCTGAAGCCGGTCTATTTCGATTATGACAAGTCAAATGTCCGTGATGACGCAGGGCAGATTATGAAAGCCAATGCCGACTGGCTTAAGGCCCATTCCCGCGTCAGGATCAGGATTGAAGGGAATTGCGATGAGCGCGGGACCAAAGAGTACAACCAGGCCCTGGGCCAGCGACGCAGTGCGAGCGCAAAGAAGTATCTGACCGACATGGGCGTCTCTGCACAACGCATAACACTCTTGAGCTACGGCAAAGAAAAGCCGGTCTGCGCCGGACATGACGAGTCATGCATGCAGCAGAACCGACGAGACGACTTTGTCGTCATGACGGAATAAGAGGCAAGGTTGCGCATGCGTGAGCGTAAAGCGGATGCGAGTGTGTATTCATGAGAAAAAAAGTATTGGAGAGCTCTGTTCTCTTCGTGAGCATCCTGAAATGGCTGTTTCTTGCATCCTGCATCGGCATCATCGTCGGAATTTCCACGGCGGTGTTCCTGAAACTGCTCGGGCTCAGCATCTCCGGCGCGACCGGGTATCAGTATTACTTTCTCCTGCTTCCTGCCGCTCTCTTTTTGAGCGCCCTGATCGTGAAGACCTTCGCCCCCGACGCCGAGGGCCACGGCACGGAGAAGATCATCGAGGCGGTGCACCGGCATTCGGGAAAAATGAAGTTGTCGGTCGTACCGGTCAAGCTCGTAGCAACGGTCATCACCATCGCCTTCGGAGGGTCGGCGGGCAAGGAAGGGCCCGCGGCCCAGATCGGCGCGGCGCTCGCGTCGGGCTTCGCCGGCCTCCTGCGGTTTGGCGACCGCGACCGGAAGAAACTTGTCATCTGCGGCATCAGCGCGGGGTTCGCCGCGATCTTCGGCACGCCCATCGCGGGGGCGCTGTTCGGCGTCGAGGTGCTTTTCGTCGGTTCCATGCTCTACGACGTGCTGCTGCCCTCGTTTGTCGCGGGCATCGTGGGCTACCAGGTGTCCTCCGCCCTGGGCATCACCTACTTTCATCAACAAATCAGCATCATCCCCGCCTTCAGCAGCTACTTCTTTCTCAAGATCTGCCTGGCGGGGCTGTTCTTCGGACTCTGTTCGCTGCTCCTTATCGAGGCGCTTAAGTTCTTCGAGGGCCTGAGCCACCGGGTAAAGCTCTGGGCGCCGTGGAAGGGCCTTATCGGGGGACTCCCGCTCGTCGTCCTGGCCTGGGCGTTCTCGACCCGTTATCTCGGCCTCGGCCTGGACACCATAACAGCGTCCCTGAAAGGGGAAAGCGTCCCTGCGGGCGCGTTTCTCCTGAAAATCCTGTTCACGGCAATCACGCTCTCCTTTGGCGGGAGCGGCGGAATCATCACCCCGATCTTTTTCATCGGCGCAACGGCGGGCAGCGCCTTCGGCAGATCGCTCGGGTTTGATCCGGCCCTGTTTGCCGCCATCGGAATGGTCGGCCTTCTCGCAGGCGCGGCAAACACGCCGATTTCCGCGAGCATCATGGCGATCGAGCTCTTCGGCCCGAGATCGCCCCGTACGCCGCGGTGGCCTGCGTCATCAGTTTTCTGATGACCGGCCACCGCAGCGTTTACCCGAGCCAGGTGCTTTCACTCGCGAAATCCTCTTCTCTTACGGTCGCAAAGGGCAGCGAGATGAGAGACGCTGGGAATGTAGAATTTC
The DNA here is from genome assembly GCA_963741205.1 of Nitrospirota bacterium. Taxonomy (GTDB): domain Bacteria; phylum Nitrospirota; class UBA9217; order UBA9217; family UBA9217; genus JAJYKN01. Next base: position 13,908 of record CAVUHW010000040.1, on the reverse strand, counting down.
ATCCCCGTCAGAAAAGCGTAAGCAGCGGCATCATAAAAGGCCTTGAAAAGCTGAAAAGACCAGGGAAATAACTGGAATGCCGGCATTGAAGGCTTGATGTGCTCCCTCCTCGATATTTTCTACAGTTATAGAATTAATTGCCTTAGCACTGTGACCGGAGCGAAGGCATCGATCCTGCGTACGCCGAGGGATCCCATCTCCCGGCAACCCGACGTTACCTTCCATCACATCTTCGATGAATATCCTCAGTGGCGGTATCTGCAACGGCATGAATGATGTCGCTTGATGGTCATTCTTAACGCTTCGTCGGCGGAGACACTGAAGTTCATGACCCGTCTCGCAGTCTAAGGTCGAATCTGGCCACAATCCCCGAGAACTGGTTCATATTCAAGCAATATATTCTTTTGTCACGTCCGTGTCCGCCTCTTTGATGATTCCTCACACGGTTTAATCGCCGTGGAAACTTCGCAACCTATCGGAAGCGTGCCCTTGATAGGTCGTACCTCTTTAAAGCTTAAGAGAGTAACATGCTAGGCAAACATTTGAAGACAAATAATTTGACTAAAAATAAAATCATGCTTTGGTAGGTAGAAAAAAGCATAGTTGAGGTCTATACTTGAGGCAAAGAAGGTGATATGAAATGTTAAAAATAAATATAGCGTCAGCTAATCCGATAAAGAAATTCGATCGATTCTTTATCGGTGTAATGCTCAGTGGTTTGCTTATAACTTTGTGGGGATGCAGTGGCGGAACATCGTCTCCGCAAGGCCCGGTGACAGACCCCAAAATAAGAAGCATGGCGATCGGCGCCTGCGTCGTCCCGCCACCTGGGGTACTGGACTGCTTTGCTCCGCCGCCGGCGGGAGATCCGACCGCGTTCATCGGGCCTTTCATCGGGCTGCAGTTTGCCCGTGATCTGCTCGCCACGCTTCCTCCGGCAAATCAGGGGGCCTTCGTGGGAGGTCCATCAGGGACCTTCAAAGACGAGGGCATCAACAATGTAGTCCAAAAGGCGCAACTGCTGGCGTTGAACATCCCTACCAACGGCAGGCCGAGCCCGCTGTTTGGCGCCCAGGATTTCACCCAACAGATGATGAGAGCCGAGGAGCTGGGTACCGAGCCGCTCGATCCGTCCTCTCCTTTGCCGACAATGCCGTTTCCAATGCCTTCTATCGGACCCGGGCCAGAGCAGGATCCGGCTAGCATTTTCGCGAGCGGCCCATCGGGGGCTGATTTGGATGCCTTTCTCTCGCAGAAAGGCCTTGCGCCTTTTCCCACAAGGTTCTCCGATACCGGAGATCAAAACCCGTGGAAAGGGGACATTGAGGCCTTCCTTGGAAGGCCGCTTGCCACAGCCCCAGCCGAAGGCCGACCTCCGGGGGAAGGCTGGGCCCATCAGCGTTGGAACGAGTTCACTCCTCAAGTATTTGCCCAAACGGCCATTGCGGGCGCACGCACGAACACCGGTTTGCGCGACAGTCTGCAGAGGCATGGGTACGCACTCGGTGAGTTCGGACCGGGAGGCCTTTATCACACGGTCTACGAATCCTCGGTCCCGGGCGCGCCCAAGCTCGTAGGGACCACGAAAGGCGTCGCGTTCCGATTCCACCCGCTGATGCCTGTTCAGAACCACAAGACCATGTGGACCTTGGACGGGACGCTTCCGCCCAAGCTGCTCGATGGTGCGCTATGGAGAGCCGATCCTTTCCGCCATCACAACGCGCTCCCCATTGACCCGACGGCGAACCGCGGCTTCGGGCTGCACACGATCACGACCCACGAGCACAACGGCCACTCCCCGGGTGAAAGCGACGGCTTCACCAATGCGTTCTTCTTCCCGGGGGAGTTCTATGACTATCGCTGGCCGATCCAGCTGGCGGGCTACGACAGCATCAACACCGACGCGAGCGATCCCCGGGCCGCATTTCCGTGTTCGCCCGGCGAAACGCTCTTTGTAAACGACGGCAAGCCGAACCCGAAGACCTGCGAAAACGGCTCCATCAAGATCCGCGGCGACTGGAGGGAGACGATGAGCTCCCACTGGTTCCATGACCACATGTTCGATTTCACGGCCCAGAACGTATACAAGGGCAACGCCGCCAAGATGAACTACTACAGCGCGCTAGACCGGGGCAATGAAGCGTTCGACGACGGAATCAACCTTCGCTTCCCGAGCGGCACGGCGCTGCCATGGGGGAACCGCGACTATGACGTGAACCTTTTCATCATGGACAAGGCTTGGGACCGGGAAGGCCAGCTGTGGTTCAATATCTTCAACCTCGACGGGTTCGTGGGCGACGAGATCACGACCAACCTGCTGTGGCACCCCTACTTTAACGTTCGCGCCCGACGCTATCGCTTCCGTATTCTGGACGCCTCGACGTCGCGCTTCTTCGCAATCGGGCTGGTACATCAGATAAAGGGGGATGGCGGCGAGATGCCGGGACCTCCGGACTCCGGGGTCTCCTACAACAGGGTGCCATTCCATATGATCGCCAATGACGGCAATATCATGGAGCACGCGATCGCCTTTGACTCAAGAATGGACGCCGACCATAACGCCATTCTGCCGGAACTGGGCCGCCTTGCGCGAACGCTACGATATCATCGTCGACTTCGCGAAATACGGCATCAAGCCCGGCGATAAGCTTTACTTCGTCAATGTGCTCGAACATTCGACCGGCAAGGGCCCGAATCGGAAGATCCCGCTTGCGGATATTCTGTCCGAGAGATACAAAGCCCGGATGGAGCTTGACGCAAACGGCGTACCGCTTCGCTGGGTCGGAGGAGACCCGTGTGTCGGTAGGTTCCTGGAATTCCGGGTATTCCCGTATTCCGGCACAGACCTCTCCATGGACCCGACGAGATTCGAACCGGGAGGGAAAGTAATGATCACGCTTCCCATCCATCGTGATGACCCGATCGATCTGGCAAAGATAGCGAAGGCGCGGCACCGCACCTTCGAATTCGCCCGCTCGAACCCCACGGACCAGACCCGGTGGACCATCAAAACTGACGGGGAGGCGGACTTCGGTATGGATCCCAGGCGGATCTCGGCCGCGCCTCAACTCGCCACCGGTCCTACGAAAGCGGGTTTCAGTGGGGATGGTACACTCGAGATATGGCATATTGTGAACGGCGGCCAAGGCTGGACCCATCCGGTCCACGTCCATTTTGAAGAAGGCGTCATCCTGACGCGCGGAGGGAAAGAGCCGCCCCTGTGGGAAAAATATGCCCGCAAGGACATCTACCGGATAGGCCCCTTGGGCGATGACACCAATGGCGTCGAGATCGCCATCCATTTCAGGGAGTTTCACGGGACCTACATGGAGCACTGCCACAATACTCAGCACGAGGACCACTCCATGCTGCTTCGCTGGGACATCGAGCATCCAGGACAGCTCAAGCTGATGCCTGCGCCCATGCCGACGTGGGAAGGGGTAGAATTTGTGGACTCCGCAGCACTCCCCACCTTCAGGACGGGCGACGGGGTCGGGCCTGCAGTTCAAGCTTCTATTCCCTAGCGGCAACTGATCGCGAGGGGCCGAAAAACGGCCCCTTTTTTTTGTGTATACTAGGAACATCATCCTTCTCAACCCATCCACTCAGAGTGGCTGCAAATGCAGCTCTTACCCTGCGGGAGAGGGATGGGAGGAGGGGAATTTTGGGAGAAATTATGCAAAAATTACACCGGCAACTCGATCCATGCAGTTACTGCCATATTATTGCTCATCGGAGCTATTGTGATTTTCCCGGCGGGCCCCGCCATTGCCGACGAAACGGGCGGATCGATGTGGGGCGCGGACTACTTCCCCGATGTCCAACTCACCACCCATGAAGGAAAGAAGGTCCGGTTCTTTACTGATGTCATAAAAGGCAAGGTTGTAGCGCTCAACTTCATTTATACGAATTGTCCGGATGCCTGCGCCCTCGAGACGGCGAGACTTCGCGAGGTTCAGAGGATACTGGGGGACCGGGTCGGTCGCGATGTTTTTCTGTATTCAATCACGATAGATCCGAAGCATGATACCGTGAAAGTCCTAAGAAAATACGCAAAAAGATTCCAGATCGGCCCGGGCTGGCTGTTTCTGACCGGGAAGGACGCCGACATCAAACTGATCCGCACGAAACTCGGCCTGTACAGCGAAGAGGAGGGCGACAACATTAAGGACCACAACCTGAGTTTCATCGTCGGCAATCAGGCAACGGGGCAGTGGATGAAGCTGTCACCCTTTGAAAACCCCTACGTCCTAGCCACGCAGTTAGGCAGTTGGTTGCAGAACTGGAAGATGCCGCCAAAAGAGAAAAGAGATTATGCAGAGGCCCCCGAGGTGCGAAACATCTCCAAAGGAGAAGAACTTTTCAGAACCCGCTGTGCCTCCTGCCACACGATCGGTGATGACGGCTGCAGAACGTGCCGAGAAGCGGCCTTTAGGGCCGGACCTGTTGGGTGTGACCCACAAGCGTGACCGGGCCTGGCTCACCCGCTGGATGGCCGAGCCGGACAAGATGTTGAGAGAGAAAGACCCCATCGCCAAGGCCTTATTGGCCGAGTACCACGATCTGCCGATGCCCAATCTGGGGTTGAATAAAGAAGAAATTAAGGATGTGCTCACCTATATTGATATCGAGAGTCACAGACTGGGTTATCATGATTGAAGAGATTGTGGGTTGCGATATCAGGAGATGGACATGCCCTGATTTCGTTTAAATCGAAGGGGCTCACTGCGTCAGGTTCTTAATACGTTCGGCCATGTCATCGGGGAGCACGGCGTTCTCAGGATCAAGGGATCAAGGCCGCGGTGCTCTCCGGTCCGGAGCAGTTCATTGGCAGATAAGGTTGTGTTCAGTGAGATTTGCAAATTGCGCATTCTAAATAGAATCTATCGATACAATTTCTGATAGGGCGGTAATTAAAAATAATCGACAGAGGGGAGGTGAGAGCATAGTCTACGGCGTAAAGACCTATCAGGAACAGTGCGATAAAGTCGCAAGAGTTATATCCCGAGATATCTATGGGATATTTTTAAAACCAAACCTTAGAATTCGTAAATAACAAAAGGAGGATTTACCATGAAAAAGATATTTGTATTAGCTACAGTAATTGTCTCCACCATAGTCCTGATGCTCTCAATAGGGGTCAATTTCGTACAGGCAGCAGAAAAGATGATGGACAAAGATATGATGATGAAACATGGCGACATGACGGCGATATGATGATGGAAAAGGGGCAAATGATGATGGACAAGGGCAAAATGATGAAGGAAGGCAAGATGGATAAGGACACGATGATGAAAGAGGGCGAAATGATGATGAAAGAAGGCGAAATGATGATGGATAAAGGCAAGATGATGAAGGACGACAAGATGATGAATGCTGGAAAGATGATGATGAAGAACGGAAAGATGATGAAGGAAGGCAAGATGAACAAGGACACGATGATGAAAAAGGGAGAAATGATGATGAAAGAAGGCCAAATGATGATGGATAAAGGCAAGAAGATGAAGGAAGGAATGATGAAATGAAGTGATTCCTGGACTGTGTTTAAATGCAGACCAAATGGAACAATGCGGTATCTGGCAATGCTGAAATAGCGAAGAAGAACGGCAGGAGAGGTTGCGCAAGGGGCAGTGTTTCCCGACATTATCAGATGCTGCTCACTTAAAATAGAAAGCGGGCTGGTGACAGCCCGCTTTCTATTGTTCCCAATGAACCCGAGGACCCGTCAGCATTTCCACAGGAGTATGTTAAACGATCACCTACAGGATATCATACGATCTGCCGGTGAAGTCGGTAACACCATTAAAGGATCCAACGCCGGGCTCTACCGATCGCAGACCGCCGGCATGTGAACCTTCCGCCGTTGCACTCTGTTTTTCACCAAGTGATGCCACGCTGATGTCCTCTAACGATTCATAGGACTTACCGCTGAAGTCCGTAACTCCATTAGTCAATTCCATGCCTAGTCCGGCCGATTGTATCACACCGGCGTTCGCGCCTTCCACTAAAGTGGCTGGTACATCTGCAGGGCCGATATCGTAGTTAGTGTTTGGGATCGCCTCATTACTGCCGAAATTACTGGCTGCCTCAGCATAGGCAACTCCAAGAGCAAGGACCAACATCATCATTATCGCATATAATATTGTCTTTTTCATTTTAGCACCTCTTTCTTTTATTAGATTTTAGTTTTGAAATGGAACATCTTTCTTAAGACAAAGTTCTTATACAACTTCTACGGCGGAAACATCTTTTTCATATTAATCACCTCTTTTTTACTATCTCAGTATCTTCGTTCGGCAGTTTAATAAAAAATCCACGTAAATAAGATTTACGATATTCTCTTTCGCTGTATGCCAATGTATTTTGCATATGCCATGCCATCCGCATCATACGCGTAATTCATTGAAAAGACGGATTCCCCGTCGCAATAAAAAAAGAAGATGAGTCGAACGATACAATCAGGTGTAGGATATGCTTCGAAATAAACGACGCGGGAGTTGTATTAATTTGTATGCAAATTAATATGACAAAAGTGGTATATTAAATGAACAGGAGATAGGGCATGATGAGCTGGGGTAATTACGGATGGGGTATGGGATTCGGATGGTTCTTCATGATCATCTTAGGGGTGCTGATTATTGCAGGTTTCTTGTATATTGTTCAGGCAATAACCAGTCGCTACATGAGGACAGATGCAAACGAGACACCTATTGATATTTTGAAGAAACGATTTGCCAAGGGCGAGATATCAAAAGAAGATTTCGAGCGGATGAAGGATGATATTATGAAATCATAATGCAAAAAATAGATTGAGTGTTGTTGAGAGTGGAGGGGAAAACCGATGAAAGTAGCTCTATTTAACGTAAGCAACAATCTATGCGGTGAGTGCTCGCTTGCACTGAGACGGTTCGTCGGCGGGATGGATGGCGTTGATTCCATAGACGTGGAGCACGGGAAGATCGCCGTAAAGTTCAACGAAGCAGTGATTGACGAGGAAAAGCTATCGAAGATCACGAAGGACAGTATTGAGAAGCTCGGATATCGGATTGAAGAGTGACAATATTTCGCCAAAGACCAGATCAAGTAGTGGGGGGTATTGTTTGTGTCTCTGGTGTTATTTAAATAAAATCGCTCCTTTTGTAATTGGACAAGAGGGGGATACTGCACCGCGTTTTCAGGGCCTCGGATTCACTTTATGATCTTATTACCTCGCAGCCATATTAGGGGCTTCCGAGCGTATATGCTTACGGGGCTCCTTGTGCTCATCTCGATCATCCATTACAGCGTGGGCATCTCGGCGGCGGGCATACTGCATGGCCTGCTCGGCCATCTCTACATCGTGCCGATCATCCTCGGGGCGTATTGGTACGGAGCTAAGGGCGGTCTGTCGGTTTCCATGGCATCGGCGGCACTTTTTTCGCCGCACCTATTCCTTCACTGGCATGACCCTTTTCTGAGTGTCTATAACTACGTGGAACTGTTTCTGTTTTTCCTGATCGGCGGCGTCACTGGCGTATTAAGCGAGATGGAGCACAGCCAGCGGATTCGAAATGAAGAGGCCATGCGCCGTCTCGACGAGTCCCACCGGAAACTGAAAGAGCAGACAGACGTCCTGTTCCAGACCGAAGAGCAGCTCCGACGCGCCGACCGGCTTTCTGCGCTTGGCGAGCTGTCCGCAGGTATGGCTCACGAGATCAGAAATCCCCTGGGCGCAATCAAGGGCGCCGTCGAGATCCTGAAGGACGACTATTCGCCCGAGGACTCGAAGTACGAGTTCATCCAGATACTGTTTAAGGAAACGGACCGGCTGAATTGCATCGTGCAGGAGTTTTTGGGGTTTGCACGGCCCAAGAAGCCCGAGTATCAGCAGTCCGACGTGAACCAGTCTCTCGAAGCGGTGCTGACGCTCACGGCCCAGGAGGCGCGCAAAGCCGGCGTGAACGTCGAGAAGCGGCTCGATCCGTCAATCGGGAAGCGCAGCCTCGATGAAGGACTGCTCAAGCAGGCGTTCCTGAACCTGGTGCTGAATGCCATCCAGGCAATGCCGACGGGAGGTACGCTGAGGGTCGCGAGTGATCTCCGCGACGGGATGATCGTGGTAGTGATCACCGACACCGGCGTTGGCATCTCGGAAGAAGGCCGGAAGAAGCTCTTCAGTCCCTTCTTTACGACCAAGAAAAACGGCACCGGCCTAGGACTTGCGATTACCTACAGGATCGTCGAGAACCACCACGGTAAGATCGATGTCGCTAGCGAGCCGGGCAAGGGAGCGACTTTTACGGTGAAGATACCGGTGTGAGTAAACTTATGGAGCGCGTCTCGCCTCGACGGTACATTCATTACAGCAACACGCTGCACTTGCGCTATCGCACAGGTAAACGCTGGGCGCAGGCGCGGTTGCATTGATCCAAATATGAAAAAATCCTCCATCCTCCTCATAGACGACGACGAGAGTCTGCGCCGGGTCATCGAGTTCAGCATAGCCGAGGCCGGTAGTCGCGTGCGGACCGCTGCGAGCGGCGAGGAAGGACTGCGGCTCTTTGAGGACAGCTCCTTCGACGCGGTGATCACGGATATCACCATGCCCGGAATGAACGGCATGGAGGTCCTGGCTAGGGTCCGAGAGCGCGATCCGGGTATGCCGGTCATCATGATCACGGCCTACGGCACGATCGAGAACGCCGTCGAGGCCATGAGGCAGGGCGCCTTCGATTACATAACCAAGCCTTTTAACCGCGATGAGCTCCGAATGACGCTCGATAAGGCGCTCCGGATGCGGCGGCTCGAGAAGGAGAACGTAGAGCTCCGCGCCGTGGTCACCGACCGGTACCGGTTCGAGAGTATCGTGGGAAGCAGCGCCAAGACCAGGGAAGTGCTCGACATGGCAGGGCGGGTGGCCGCGAGCGACGCGACGGTGCTGATCACGGGGGAGAGGGGGACGGGTAAGGAACTTCTCGCAAAAGGCGTCCATTTCAACAGCAATCGGACCGACGGTCCCTTCATAGCGGTAAACTGCGCCGCCATCCCCGAGAACCTGATCGAGAGCGAGCTCTTCGGGCATGCGAAGGGAGCCTTTACAGGCGCTGTAAGGGACAAGGAAGGCAAGTTCGAGCTTGCAGACGGAGGAACGCTGCTCCTCGATGAGATCGGGGACCTTCGCATCGATCTGCAAGCAAAAATTCTTAGGGTCCTCCAGGAAAGGGTCGTCGACCGGGTCGGCGGCACGAAATCCATACACGTGGATGTACGAATCATCGCCTCAACGAACAGGGACATTGAGCAGTTGATCAGGGAAGGAAAGTTCCGCGAGGATCTCTACGATAGGATCAATGTAATAGCCCTGCGCATGCCACCCCTGCGTGAGCGCCGGGAAGACATCCCGCTCCTCGTCAGTCATTTTCTGAGGAAGTTCACAAAGGATGCCGGCGTCAGCGTTCAGCAGGAAACCCTTGACGTGCTGATGTCCTATGGATGGCCCGGCAACGTCCGCGAACTGGAAAGCGTCATTGAGAGGGCGTCGGTACTCAGACGCGGAGACGTCTTGACGCCGAACGACCTGCCGGACAAGCTAAAAAAGAAAAAAACAGCATCGAGAGCATCTTGCTGAACCTTCCGGAGGAGGGGATCGATCTTGAGGCGCTGGAGAAAAACCTGATTATCAAGGCCCTCGAGAAGACCGGCCACAACCAGACTCGCGCAGCGGAATATCTGGGCATCACGAGGCCGACGCTCATCTACCGGATGGTTAAATTCGGGCTCAAATAGAACGAGACAGAATTTAGAATAATAATATTTTTTTCGTAATCTGTAGGTAACCTACGGATTTACGTGGATAGGCGAATCCGTATAAGCACTGCTTAAAGTGCGGAGGATGCATGATTGTATCAGGGATTATTTTATCATCACTAAATTAATAATCTAGGTCAATGACATGACTAACCATTGGGCCGTGCATGGTGGGTGTTTCCCTAACATCATCGGAAGGGTTCTGATTTATAATAAAAGAGCAGGCAGTGAATCAGCCTGCTCTTGTTCGATTTCTGTAGCCTCGAGAAATTTTTAATACTTCTGCTGGTGTCAGTTATTAGTCGATCGTCTAAAGGATATCGTACGATCTTCCGGTGAAGTCGGTAACACCGTTAAAGGACTCAATACCATTCTCTACTGATCGCAGCCCGCCGGCATGTGAACCTTCCGCGGTTGCACTCTGTCTTTCACCGAGTGATGCTACGTTGAGGTCCGCCAACGAATCGTAGGACTTACCGCTGAAGTCCGTAACGGCGTTATTCAATCCCATGCCTAGTTCGACCGATCGTATCCCACCGGCGTTTGTGACTTCCATCGACGTAGCTGGTACATCTGCAGGACCGATATCATAGTTAGTGTTTGCGATAGCCTTATTACTGCCGAAATTACTGCCTGCCTCAGCATAGGAAACTCCAAGAGCAAGGACGAACATCATCGTTGTCACATATAATATTGTCTTTTTCATTTTAATACCTCTTTCTTTTTTTAGATTTTTTAATGGAACTGTTCACTTCGGAATAGGACATCATGAAACCTGCTACGGCGGAAACTTCTTTTTCATGTCGATCACCTCTTTTTAGCTACTTCAGTATCTTAATTCTACAACTGAATAAAATTAATCTTCTAAGATACAATTCTTGTTTCCTTCTTTCGTTGTTTTGCTTATATATAGTGCATTTGCCATGCCATCCATGCCATTCATGATAATTCATTGAAAAGATGATATTCCCGTATCAATGAAAAAGAGAATATAAATCAACTGACGCAATCATGTGTAGGATATGCTACGAAATAAGCCAGGACAGGCGATGAATTAAGTTGAATACAAATGATTTGAGGAAAAATAAGTGGTAAAATGTCCTCCGGAAGAACGCACTTTGGCTAAAAACCATGAGCAAATAACAGGTGCAGACGACAATTACAGCGGGGGTAATAACAGTTGGCTCAATAGAATACGGGAAAGTCCTCGTGCTGAAGGCGTGAAGTGATACGCTGCTTATGCCGGTGGTAATTGTATCGGTTTTCAACGTTATTTCAATTCAGTGCCACCGGATTGGCGTCATGCTGGTTGACGCGAAAAATACGTAGTTTATGAGTAGACGAGCACGAACAGTTAGATAATGCGCTAAAATTTAATCATCCGAAGATTGTTTAAAGAGGAAAGAAAATTACGGCGTACGACATATCATGATCAAGGATTAATCATGAAAGTAAAAGACCCTGTCTGTGGAATGACCATGGAAGAAAAGGACGCGGTGGCCACGTACGCCTACCAGGGAAAGACATATCATTTCTGCTCGGCTTCGTGCAAGGAAAAATTCAAGAAAGACCCTGGCTTCTACATGTGTGGGGAAAAGCCCGAGCACGGTCCTGCAGCAAAGCCAGTTTCGAGTTCTGAAAAGAAAAAACACGCGTCAGTTTCCTGCCCCACCTGCGGCAGAGACAGCATTCCCCGCGAATCCCACGAGCGGGCAGCAAAAGCCGAGTGGACCTGTCCCATGCACCCCGAGATAAGACAAGCCGGTCCGGGGTCCTGCCCCAAATGCGGCATGGCCCTGGAGCCAGTCGAACCTCAGCCTACATCATCGAAAACCGAATGGACCTGTCCCATGCATCCCGAGATCGTGCGCGACGCGCCGGGAAGCTGCCCCATCTGCGGCATGGCGCTCGAACCGAGAACAGTGTCCCTTGAGGAAGAAGAGAACCCCGAACTCGTCGACATGACCCGGCGGTTCAAGGTCGGCACTGTTCTTACGATCCCGCTCGTGTATATCGCCATGGGCGGCTACATCCCCGCGATCTCGCCGGAGAAGTTCATCCCCATGGAGATGCTGAAGTGGCTGGAGCTGATCCTGGCGACCCCTGTGGTCCTCTGGGGCGGCTGGCCGTTCTTTGTGCGCGGGTGGAAGTCGATCGTTACCTGGAACCCCAACATGTTCACCCTGATCGGCCTCGGCGTGGGTGTGGCATATGTCTACAGCCTCATTGCAGCGCTTTTCCCGGGCATGTTCCCTGCCGCCTTCCGCGGCACCAACGGCGAAGTAGGGACCTATTTCGAGGCTGCCGCCGTTATCACGACCCTGGTGCTTCTGGGCCAGGTCCTGGAACTGCGGGCGCGGAGCAAGACAGGGGCCGCCATCAAGGCCCTGCTCGGGCTTGCGCCGAAGACCGCGCGCCGCGTGAAGGACGGAACGGAGGAGGACGTCCCGCTGGATCAGGTGCATGCCGGCGATCTCCTGCGCGTGCGGCCCGGTGAGAAGGTCCCCGTGGACGGCACCGTGGTAGAGGGAACCAGCAGCGTGGACGAATCCATGATCACCGGCGAACCGATCCCCGTGGAAAAACACGCAGGCGACCGCGTTGTCGGCGCCACGGTGAACGGGACCGGCTCGCTGATCATGAGGGCCGAGAAGGTGGGTTCTGAGACCCTTCTGGCGCAGATCGTGCACATGGTGGCCGAGGCCCAGCGGAGCCGCGCGCCGATCCAGAAACTGGCGGACATCATCGCGGGATATTTCGTCCAGATCGTGGTCGCGATCGCGGTCATCACCTTCATCGTATGGGCCTGGGTCGGGCCCGAGCCCCGCTTTGTCTATGCACTGGTGAATGCCGTCGCGGTGCTGATCATCGCCTGCCCCTGCGCTCTCGGGCTTGCGACGCCCGTGTCCATCATGGTCGCCATGGGCAAAGGCGCCACAGGCGGCGTGCTGTTCAAGAACGCCGAAGCCATCGAGCTGATGAGAAAAGTGGACACCCTCGTGGTGGACAAGACCGGCACGCTCACGAAGGGGAAACCGAAATTGATTGATGTGGTTTCGAATGACGGATACGACGAGAAGTCCCTGCTTCTTTACGCCGCGAGCATCGAGCGCGGGAGTGAACATCCCCTTGCGGCAGCCATCGTGGCCGGCGCACAGGAAAAAGGCGTCAGCCCGAAGAATGCCGAGTCCTTCCAGTCCAAGACAGGCAAAGGAGTCACGGGTAAGGTGGACGGTCATGCTGTCGCGCTCGGCAACCGCGCGCTTCTCGATGAGCTGCGCATCGACCCAGGCGGGCTATCGGCAAAGGCCGAGAACATGCGGAAAGACGGCCAGACCGTGATGTTCGTTGCCATTGACGGAAAAGCAGCGGGACTTCTGGGAGTGGCCGATCCGATAAAAGAAACAACGCTCGAAGCAGTCAAACATCTTCATGAGGACGGCATCCGTATCGTGATGCTTACGGGTGATAACAAGACCACGGCCGAAACGGTAGCGAAAAAGCTGGGCATAGACGACGTGGTCGCGGAAGTGCTGCCGGACCAGAAAGCAGATGTCGTGAAGCGGCTCCAGAGCGAAGGCCGGTTTGTTGCCATGGCAGGCGACGGCATCAATGACGCGCCTGCTCTGGCGCAGGCCCAGGTGGGCATTGCCATGGGCACCGGCACGGACGTGGCCATGGAGAGCGCGGGCGTCACGCTCGTGAAAGGCGACCTCAGAGGGATCCTGCGGGCGCGGCTCCTTTCCCAGGGCCACGATGAAGAACATCAAGCAGAACCTCTTCTTCGCCTTTGTGTACAACTCCCTGGGCATCCCCGTTGCGGCGGGAGTACTCTACCCGTTCCTCGGCATCCTGCTAAGCCCGATCTTCGCGGCAGCGGCCATGAGCTTCAGCTCTGTGTCGGTGATCGGGAACGCACTGAGGCTCCGGAGGGCGAAGATATGAAAGCCATGAATCATGCCACGCTTTGTTTCTCATAAGCGGAAGGGCGGGGAGCATGAAAAAAACGGGGATTTGTATTTTATGAGATTGTGAGGGTGCACAAAGGCAGAAAATATTGGGCAACACCTTCAAGCCGAATAAAACAGCGTTGCTGCTTATCGAACCTGTTTAGTAGTAGGT
>CAVUHW010000039.1:0-9234 GCA_963741205.1 Nitrospirota bacterium | reverse complement strand
TATAAGGATTGAGACGACATCTTCACGTCGTATCAATCCAAGGTTCAAGGCGGTTATCGTTGACGGCAAAGAGCAATTGTACTATTCCGGGTATCTCATGCAGATGAAAAAGAAGGAATGATGAATATGAGATGAGGCTCACTTCGTGGATAATGGCCTCTGTTTTTTTAACTTGCTCTAATAGCTCTTCTTTTATAACATAGTTGTTCCCGTTGCGTTGGAATTGTTGAACTGCCTTGTGTAATTAACTGTAACATCGGAGGGGCGTGTCTTTATTAGTTGACGTTCTCTTTGATAATAGAATGGATAGATACTTTTCGATGAAAACATCCATTGCCATCATGTTATTTCTTGCTTTCACCTCGCCGGTTCTTGCCCAGCAGGAAGATGCGTCGGAAACATATGCCGACACGGGAATGCCCGGTCTTGAGGGGGGCGTTGGCAAGCCTTCCGGTTTCCACGGTATCCTTGGCGCCGGATTTTTCACTTGGCATCGAATCTTTGGCGATAACCACATGCTCATCGACAGCGGGCCGGTCATCCTGTTGCGCTATGAGGATATAGCGTACTGGAGTCTCTCCGGCGGGGGAGTATGGCTTGCTCAAACCGCTGATCATTCCCTCCTGTTCGGAGCAGGCGTGCGCAGACGCGAGGGCTGGGAGGCTTCTTTACGACCCACTACGGCAACGGAATCGTTAACAGCCCGATCGTAACCCGGAGTTACGCGAACCTTTCCTATTTCGGAGCGGGGTGGAGGTTCTAGACTGTGAGGGAGACGTAGTTAACGCGGGATTTCAACCCAGGTCGGCGTCCCATCCTCCCATTTGTTGTGGGTTAAGCGCACAACCAGTCCGTCCGCAAGGCGCAGTGCGTATACCTCTCCGTACGGCTGCGGGTTGAATACGGTGATGAGAGGCTCTTCGTCGTTCAATCCGCCCCGCTGTGACGTAAACGCCAGCCATTTTCCGTCGGGCGAGAACACCGGATGAGTATCGAAGCCGGGACTATGGGTAATGCGCCTAGGCTTTCCGGGTGTTCCATCAGGCCTCAGGTCCATGATGTAGATTTCGTGGTCCCCGTCGCGGGTGGAGACGAAGGCGATCTGTTTTCCATCGGGTGAGAACGATGGCATGGTGTCCGTTGCAGGGTTGTCGGTCAGGCGTCGCACATTTGATCCGTCGGAGTTCATCAGGTAGATTTCATGGTTTCCGTCTCGTCCGCTTCGGAAGACTATCAGTTTGCCGTCAGGAGAGAAATAAGGGAAGCCGTTGTTCGCATCGGAACCGGCCGTGAGGTTTACGGCACCAGTGCCGTCGGGCCGGAACTTCCAGATGTCAACACGGTCCGAGGGTTTGCCAAAGGTCGGTCCAACTGCGCATGCGATCCATTGCCCGTCCTTCGACCAGACCGGCCGCCAGACCGGGTCGTGCCCATGCTCGAAAATCACCCTTTGATTGCTCCCGTCGAGTTCAGAAGTCAAGATCCGTTCAAAGTGTTCGGCGAAGGCCAACCGCTTTCCCATTGGGTCTAACGTGGGGAAGGTTCCACGAACGGCCCAGAGCTCAAGCGTGCGGTCGGCTAGTTGCGCGCGCGCCTGATTGTCCACCAAAAAAGGTCCCGGGATGGGAGACTGGAGCATGGGCGCATTCCCAAGATCGCCGGTTCCCTGGCAGATCATGTGGCCGGTCTTCAGATCGAAGGCGGGGGCCCAGTACTCGTGCTGCATGTCGCTCTCATAGCGAACATCCTTGCCGTCCTCATTTGCGGAGAGTATGATCCACCGTCCGTTCTGCTGCGCGGCATAGGCAATGCGGCCGTTGGGCATCACTGCGGGAGAGAGCGCTGCGCCGGATACGATCCGTGTCTGCTCCTTACCGTCGGCCTTCATGCGGTAGATGCCGGGTGCGGCGTTCCTCTGCGAATAAAAATAAATCCATTTCCCGTCCAGGGACCACGCAGGGGACCCATCCCAGCCGGGAGAATGGGTGAGCCTCCGCACGTTCGACCCGTCGGCGTCCATTACGTAGATCTCGCTTTCCCGGTAACCGTCCCGGTCGCTTGAGAAGGCAATCTGCTTGCCGTCAGGCGAGAAGGCGGGGTTAAAGTCTCCACCCTTGTGATGGGTAAGGTTCTTCTCCTCGGCTGTTGCATCAGGCCCATTGGGCCGGAAGGGCATTATGAAGATGTCCGCGTTGCTGTCGCGGTCGCTCACAAATACGACCCACTTGCCGTCAGGCGAGAAGGCGGGGGCGTCCTCCATAACGTCGCTGTTCGTGAGGAGGGCAGGCGCTCCCGGGTTCAGCATGTCTACGGCATATAGGTGGGGGATGCCCCGACGCTCCGAGCAGAACACGACCCATCTCCCGTCGGGTGAGAAAACCGGATTGTAATCGAGGGCAGGATGTGCCGCCAGAAGCTTAGGTGCTTTGCCCGGGGAATCGAAGAGATAGATTTCCAGGTTGGCCGGACGGAGGGCGGTATAGACGATGCGTTCCCGGAGCTGATCTGCCGTCCCCGATGCTACGATCACAGAAAGCACAATAGCGATGGCGGATCCTATACTTGCCGACAATATCATGAGAAACGAAAATGAAAATCGTTTCATAATCATTGTTATGCCTCTTTCAGGAGTTGACTGAGTCACATGAAAGATAGTTGACAATTCCGAAGACTGTCTTATGTTCGCTCAGGATTCTATCATAATTTAATTGTACCGCCAATCTGCGGGTGTGGCTCGCGTCAGACTGCGGTCGATGATTACGCATTTTTATTGCGATCCAAGTACAAAGGCTGTCAGAGGAGAGTGTATGCTGCCCTCGCCATCAAAGAAAAATATCCTTATATCGGGTCTCCCAGGTGTTGGAAAGACCACTGTCGTTATAAGGATTGCCGAGGCGCTGGTAGATTTTCATCCGGCGGGATTCTATACCAGTGAGATGCGAGAGCGAGGAATGCGTCAGGGGTTTGAGCTGGTCAGCCTCGACGGAAAGAGGTCATTGTTATCGCATGTGAAGCTTGAGAGTCGGTACCGGGTCGGCAGGTACGGCGTCGACATTAAGGGTTTTGAAGACTTTCTCGATATGCTCAATTTTACAGAGCGTGTGACGAGGCTGGTTGTCATTGACGAGATCGGCAAGATGGAGAGCTTCTCGGAGAAGTTCAAGAAGCTCGTGAAGGGTCTTTTGGATTCCGAGAAGCCGGTAATCGCTACCATAGCGCAGAAAGGCGAAGGGTTTATTTCAGAAATCAAGAAAAGAGGGGATGTCCTTCTTTTCGAATTGACTCAAGCCAACCGGGTGATGCTTGGGGACGAATTGGCGCGATATGCAAAGACACTCCTTGTGAACCGTCAGGCATGAAAGTCGTTCTCCCGGAGACAAGAAGGGATGCTCTATGATGCGGGCTTTCTTGACCCTTGGTCAAATTTCCAGTGAGTTGATCCCATGAGAGTCAGTATTTCTTCCGGATTTACGAAGAGCTTTTTTTACTATCCGCTCGAACTCGGTTTTACCGATTGGTTTGTTGACATACTCAAATACGTCGAGGCTCATCGACTTGAAATAATTCTCGATGCTCCCGTATGCCGTCATCATAATAACAGGCACATTTGGCATTATCCGGCGCAGCTCAATAACGAGGTCGAGTCCGCTCATGTCGGGCATGCGGTAATCTGTAATAACCAAGTCGATATCAACGCCCTTTTTTACAACTGAAAGGGCTGATGACCCGCCTGCTTCGGAAATGACCTGATATCCCAAATCCTCGAGAATTTCGGCAATGATGCATCTATTGCCGTCATCATCCTCGACCAGAAGGACTGTTTTATTGTCCTTATCCATGTCCGCCTCCATTTTGATAGATATTCGTGATAGCTATCAAGAGACTCCAATGCATAAGAAGGGTTTCGTCCTGAGGTCCTATTCTCTCGGTGAGGTTGTTATTGTGAATATAAGTTACATTAATTGAGGCTCATCCATTAATTATTGGAACCAAAGACGTAGATCATGCAATGGAAGAAGTAACCCCGGTGAAATGATTATTACTCTACAGAATAAAAAGTCAAGATATAGAACAAATATTTTTAAATTATTATAAATGTGATCTAACGAAAGTAACTGATCGTTCATATACACTTTGCAAGTAGTATTTCGCATAGAAATTTTATCAACGCCTATGCATGCTTGTAGATATACCCCGTAATTTCAAAAAAATGAAACTCCCGTGATCATCATCCTGAATCTTACACACGCCGTAGTCTGAATGGATGTGTAGAATTCATCTTGTATGATTTGCCACAAGATTTTCTCGTTCGTATCCAGAATGCAGAGCCAAAGACAACAGCACAAAGCACTGTCCCACGTCAGGCTCATCGGGTGCCATGTATCGTTTTATTATTTGGCTCTGCAAAATTGAACCCAAGGCTATGGGCTCCCGTGAAGTATTGCCCCTCACTATCATCATCGCTGAATCAAGGACATCGGAACAGCAGCTCTCTTCCGCTCATCTCGGATTCGGATGCATCATGGCAGCTGCATATAACACCTGCTACAATTGAAGAAAATAAGCCGCGATACATCAAAGAGGCATGTACATGGGAAATAATCCTTATTCAAGCTGCGGTGTCGGTTTTGTCTGCAGCGTCTCTGGCCAAAGCAACAGGCAAATCGTCGCATGGGGCATTGAGGCGGTCAAAAACCTCACCCACCGAGGGGCGGTCGGCGCCGATGGCAAGACCGGTGACGGCGCCGGTATTGTCACCGAGATCCCGCGGAAATTTTATGGTACGATAATCAGGGAACTCGGCCTTTCCATCTCCGATATCAATAACCTTGCCGTGGGCACTTTTTTCCTCTATGGCATTGTGGAGCATGAAATTGATGAAGCCCTGACGAGATACGGCTTCAGGCCCATTGGATGGCGCGATGTGCCCACCAATGACGATGCGCTCGGCAAAGCGGCTCTTGGAACAAAACCGAGAATCAGGCAGCTTTTGATCGATACAGCGGGCGTCTACAGTCAGGAGCGGGAACGTAAGCTCTTTCTCGCAAGGAAGGCGATCGAAAAAAAACTTGGCAAGGACGTATGCATTCCGAGTATCTCCTCAAAAACAATACTGTACAAGGGCCTTCTCGTCGCGCCCCAGCTCGACCGGTTCTATCCCGACCTGAAGAACGAGGCTTTTGAATCAGCTTTTTGTATGTTTCATCAACGCTTCTCTACCAATACCCTGCCGGAGTGGTGCCTGGCCCAGCCCTTTCGCGTGCTTGGCCACAACGGAGAGATCAACACCCTTCAGGGAAACAGAAACTGGATCATGGCCCTGGAGAAAGAAATCCTCAATGGATTCGAAAGCAGCAGGGAAATTCTCGCACCTTTCGTCCTTCATGACGAGAGCGATTCCGCCTCTCTTGACAAGATCATCGAACTCCTGATCCACTCAGGCTTTTCTCCGGAGCACGCCGTAAACCTCTGTATTCCTCCTGCCTGGGAGCACATGGATCTTGATGCGGAAGAGCGATCCTTTTTCGAATATTCAGCTCTCCTGATGTCACCCTGGGACGGTCCTGCCGCGATCGTGTTCACGGACGGAGATACGGTGGGCGCACACCTGGATCGGAACGGCCTCAGGCCGCTCAGATATGCGCTGACTGAAGACGGCGTCCTGGTCTGCGGATCAGAAGCGGGCATGATCGATCTCCATGGAAGGAAATTCCTTGAAAAGGGAAGGCTTGGCCCGGGAGATACTGTGTCGGTCGATCTCAGAAAGGGAAAGTTCAAGAAGACAGAGGAGATCCTGCGGGAACTCTCACGCAGGAACCCTTACCGTGATTGGATCAAAAACCACCGAATAGGCCGTATGTTCGAAAGCACCGTCCCTCCGGAACCGGACCCGGACCTCGTGCGAAAGCAGATTGCTTTTGGATATACCGCGGAAGAGTTGCAGATGCTTATAAAGAGCATGGCCGAGACCGGAAGAGAACTGACCTTCTCGATGGGTGACGATACGCCGATCCCGCCTTTGGCCGAAAAGCCGCAGCTTCTCTTCAGATATTTCAAGCAGCGATTTTCCCAGGTCACCAATCCCGCGATTGATCCCATAAGGGAAAGAATGGTCATGTCTCTCTTCATGAATCTGGGCGGTCGTAAAAGTTTCCTCATGGAGACGCCGGAGCAAGCCAAACGGTTCCAGATAGAGTCGCCCCTCTTGTGCGCCGATCATCTCACCGAGATCGAACAAAGCGGGATGTTTAAGGTAAGGAAGGTTCCGATCACCTATGCAAAGATTGCAAGCGGTCTTTCAGCCGGAGTTGCAACGCTTATGAAGGACGTTGCGGACGCGGTTGCTTCCGGCGCAGAGATCATTATCCTGTCTGACAGGGGCATTTCAAAAGATAGAGTAGCGATCCCGTCTCTCCTCGCCGTGGCTGCATCATTTCAGGGACTCCTTCGAAAAGACCTTGCCCATGCAGCGAGCCTGATTATCGAAACAGGGGAAGCGAGAGACGTGCACCATCTCGCCTGCCTCATAGGTTTCGGTGCATCAGCCATCTGTCCTTATCTCGTCTTCCAGACTATTAACGACCTTGCCGCGCGAGGCGAGATCAATATTCCCTTTGCCGATGCGGCCCGCAACGTCAAGAAATCACTTGAGGACGGGTTCCTCAAAGTGATAGCGCGGCACGGAATATCGACCATCAATTCCTATCACGGCGCGCAACTCTTTGACCTCCTTTGTCTTAATCAGGATTTTGTGCATGATTACTTCGGAAGGATCCCGGTTGGAATCGAATCGGACGGCATTCAGGAGATCGAGAATTCGCTCCTCAAACGGCACTCCGCGGGTTTTGAGGTCCCTGAGCCTGTTATGGATCCTGGCGGGTTCTTACGCTACAAGAGAGAAGGGGAATGGCATGCCTGGGGGGCTCCCGCTGTTCAGGCCTTGATTAAATTCATCAGGAGCAGTGACCCGGCTGATTTCAAGAGCTTTACCTCTTTGGTGAACGCACGACCCGCGGGCTTGAGGCACCTCCTGGGTTACAAGACAGGCGAACCTCTCTTTCTCGATGAGGTCGAGTCCGAGAAATCCATTCTCAAACGATTCACCTCGGGCGCTATGTCCGTGGGCGCACTTTCCCCGGAAGCCCACGAGACCATCGCAGAGGCCTGCAATCGTCTCGGCATGCGCAGTAACAGCGGAGAAGGCGGTGAAGACACGAAGAGATTCCGGACCGTAAAAAACAGCGCCATCAAGCAGGTAGCCTCAGGACGTTTCGGCGTGACGCCGGGCTATCTTGCCTCAGCCCGCGAGATCGAGATCAAGGTGGCGCAGGGGGCAAAGCCCGGAGAGGGCGGCCACCTCCCGGCGCTCAAGGTGGATGAATACATCGCCGGCCTCAGATACTGTAAACCCGGCACACTCCTCATATCGCCGCCCCCGCACCATGACATCTATTCCATCGAAGACCTAAACCAGCTTATCCATGATCTTAAACAGGCGAACCCCGAGGCACAAGTAGCAGTCAAGCTCGTTTCGCAAATCGGGGTAGGCACCGTTGCCGCAGGCGTTGCAAAGGCTTATGCGGACATCGTACAGATCAGCGGCAATGAAGGCGGTACCGGTGCAGCGCCATTGACCTCGATCAAGAATGCAGGCAGTTACTGGGAGCTGGGGCTCTTGGAGACGCAGCACGTTCTGATCGACAATGGCCTCCGGGAAAGGATCAGGGTTAGGGTTGACGGCGGGATCAAGACAGGCAAGGACGTCATCATCGCCGCACTCCTGGGGGCAGAGGAGTTCGGATTCGGTACCGAGACGATGATCGCCACGGGCTGCGTCATGGCCCGTCAGTGCCATCTCAACACCTGCCCAACCGGTGTCGCTACCCAGGACCCAAAGCTTCGGTCCCGGTTCAAGGGAACGAGCGAAGGGATCATGGCGCTTTTTAAATCTATCGCAGGTGAAGTCCGCGAGATCCTTGCACAGATGGGATACGGAAGTCTTGATATGATCATCGGCAGGACCGACCTTCTCACGATTATCGATCACAAAGACTTTCCGGCTTCAAAGCGGATCAAGCTCGACCCCTTTCTTAATTTTCCTAGTCGAGGCAAGCCCCTCCGGAGCGCCCAATTGCGTAATGATAATCCCTCACCCACGATGAATGAAGAGATCCTGTCCGATGTTCTGCCCTCTATCGAGACGGCAAAGCCGATAAAAAAAGATTACTCTATCCGGAATATCAACAGGAGCATTCCGGTCCGGCTCAATTATTACATCGCTCGGAAGTACGGCGAAGACGGGCTTCCTCCTGATACTCTTACCCTCACCTTTAAAGGCACCGCGGGCCAGAGCTTCGGGGCCTTTAATCACAAAGGCCTTACGCTCGTTTTAATCGGCGAGGCAAATGACTATGTCGGAAAAGGAATGTACGGGGGGAAGATAGTGATAAGGCCGGATGGCGTCAGAGAACCCCATAAGCAAGTGATCATGGGAAACACGGTTCTCTACGGGGCAACGGGCGGTGAATTCTTTGCCGCAGGAAAGGCGGGCGAACGTTTTTGCATCCGCAACAGCGGTGCAACTGCCGTGATCGAAGGCGCGGGACAGCACCTGTGCGAATACATGACCAGGGGCGAGGTGGTTGTGCTCGGCCCGACCGGGTTCAATGTCGGGGCGGGAATGACCGGCGGAACGCTGTATGTTCTCGATGAGAACAACGTGCTCGTCAGCCGGTTGAATACGCAGTATGTCACGGCTTTGGGTTGTGACGACAATGACAAGGAACGTCTGAAGTCCCTGATCGAGGCCCATTGTGCTCACACGGAGAGTCCCCTTGCCAAAGCGATCCTCGCAGATTTCGACGAGAGGGCGGACTTGTTCAAGAAGGTCATACCGAAGTAAGGTATCCTTTTCACACGCACTGTTCGTTTCAAAAAACAGCATCCTGATTATGTCCACAATTTTGCCACTTCCGTTCACCGGGGGCGGTGCAGCGGCAAAAAGCACGACGGCACATATGAAACGAAGACGCATATCTCGCAGCGATGACCTGATCAAGCACCAACGAGTCGCTCCAGGCCGATCACTTCGTGCCGTGTAGACTCATCGCTGAAGTGTAAGTTACAACCAGCATCTGATGCCTGCTTCGTTTGATTGAAATCGCAGGGCTGTAGATAAAGTTCGCATTTTCCAAATACCGCAACAGCTGTTGTCTTCAAGAAGAAGTCGTTAAA
>CAVUHW010000038.1:0-35240 GCA_963741205.1 Nitrospirota bacterium | reverse complement strand
CGCGTCGCGCAGAACAACGCGCACGATTCTTTCCGGCGAGAGCAAGGGGTCGGGATCGCCCGAAGCGATGTCGTACTGTACGGTCGTGAGCCCCATAGATTTCGCCAGTGTCGCCACCCGCTCGTCCGCCTCGCCGTAGGGCGGCCGGAAATACTCGCGGCGTCCTGCCGGTGACCTTTTTGATGATCGCCTGGGTCCTTTTCAGCTCCCGGAGGACGCGCTGTCGTCCTTTTCCAGCAGGTGGGGGTGATAGATACTATGCTCCCCGATCTCGAACTGCGGAATGGTGGCCAGGAACTTCGCCTTATCGGGGTTTTTCTCCACCCATCGTCCGCTCAAAAAAAGTGTGGCCGGCACCTGTTCGTGAAGCAGGACGTCGATGACCTTCTCGTCATATTCGTCGGACAGGTCCGTGGGGCACGCGTCGAAGGTGAGGGCGATGCTGCGGGTCGTCCTTGGCCCGTGATCGATGATAAGGCCGTCGGTCGTTGCGGCGGGAAGAAGCGCGGGCGTACAGAGAAAGAGAAAAATAAACAGAGGAGCATGGCGCGCGGAAGCTGCGCTCCGTTTCATGACGACGTTTCCTCCAGGCCGTACTTTTTCAGTTTGTCCTGCAGTGTCGAACGGGCGATGCCGAGGACCCTTGCCGTGACCGACCGGTTGCCCTCATGCGCGTCCAGCACGTCCAGGATGTAGTCCCGTTCCATTTCGTCCAGTCGCTGGACGGTCCTGCGGGCTGTTTTCAAAGCGCCGTCTTCCGAGCTGAACGCGGACCGTCTGCCGGCGATCTCCGGCGGCAGCAGGTGGGCGTCCAGGAAAGCGTCCTGGGAAAGGACCATTGCGCGTTCGACGATGTTCTTCAGTTCCCGCACGTTCCCGGGCCACGCATAGCCTTCCGAGGAGGTCCATGGCCGTGGAGGTGAAGCCGCTGATGTTTTTCTTCAGCTTGCCGTTGTAGAGGTTCACGAAGTGGTCGACGAGAAGCGGGACGTCGCTCATCCGATCACGCAGCGGGGGGACGTCTACCGGAAATACCTTGAGGCGGTAGTAGAGGTCCTCGCGGAAGCGCTTCTCGTCGACCGCCCGGGCGAGGTCCCTGTTGGTGGCCGCGATGACGCGAACGTTCACCCGGATCTCGCGGGTGCCTCCGAGGCGCGTAAAGGCCCGCGTTTCAAGGACCCTCAGCAGTTTGGGCTGGACGGTCAAAGGCATCTCGCCGATCTCGTCGAGGAAGACCGTGCCGCCGTCGGCGACTTCCAAAAGCCCCGGCTTGCGCTCGCGGGCGTCCGTGAACGCGCCGCGTTCGTGGCCGAAGATTTCGCTCTCCAGGAGCGTCTCGGACAGCACCGCGCAGTTGATGTCGAGGAAGGGCCTTTCGCGGCGCGGGCTCCGCCGGTGGATCTCGCGGGCCACGAGCTCCTTGCCTGTCCCGCTCTCGCCCAGGAGCAGCGTCGTTGTGTCGGCGTTCTCGGCCATCAGGTCGATCATGTGGCGGAGCTGGTGGATCTCTGTTGAGGTCCCGACGATGGGGTGGTCCATGCGCTGCTGGTAATAAACGTTCTCGATCCTGAGCTTTCTCGTCTCGGCGATCCGGTCCGTGAGCGTGGAAAGCTCGACGAGATCGACCGGCTTGGTGAGATACTGTTCGGCGCCGAGTTTGACCGCTTCGACCGCGTTCCCGATGCTTCCCCATCCCGTCATGACGATGACGGATGACGGGCATTGCCGGGCCTTGAGCCGCTTCAGGACCTCCATCCCGTCCATGTCCTGGAGCTTCATGTCCAGAAGGATGATGTCGGGGGCGGTCTGGTCGGCAAGCTCGACCCCCTTTTCACCGGTTTGCGCCACGGCGGCGTCCCAGCCGCTGGATTGAAAATAGTGCTGGAGCGCCATCGTTATGGTGTTGTCGTCGTCAATAATCAGAATGCTTCGCATAGGATTTCACAAAGCCCGTCATTTCCGAGTGTTCGTCGGAAGCCGGCGCCTGTTTCTTACTGACCCCGGTCCTCCCCCGGTAGGGAGTTTCACGTCACGGCTGTGCCCTTGCCTTCTTCGCTGGCGACCGTGATGTCGCCCCCGTGGTCCTGGACGATCTTCTTGCAGATGGCGAGTCCCAGACCCGTGCCCTTTCGGCTTGGTGGTGAAAAAGAGATCGAAGATCTTGTCCAGGTTGCCTCTGCGGGATCCCGATGCCGGTATCGACGATCCTGAAAAACGATGAAGCTGTCCTCGAGCAGCATCCGGATGCGTGATCTCGCCGCCCGGCCGGTGGCGTCAATGGCGTTTCTGAGCAGGTTCAGGAACACCTGGCGGATCTGGTTCGCGTCGAGATAGGCCGTCACCCGCGATGAGCCAGTCGCTGTCCAACCGGAGCCCCTTCGATCCAGTTCGTCCTGGTGCATGCCGATCACTTCCTCCCAGATCGCCGCCAGGTCGCATTGTTCCAGGTGAATCAGCGCAATAAGGGCAATAAGGAATACGGCAAGTTCCCCGGTGATGCGGTGGAAAGACAGGACGCCGATGAATAGGAGGAGGCCTCCGAGGATGAGGACCAGAAATTTGGCGCGCAGTCTCATACGGACCATACGAATTTCATACTATACCAGGAGAAAAGCGCGGTCAATGGAAAAAGGGGGGTGTTACACGCGAATCGGGAGGATCACGACGGGGATTCCCTGGTTGTAGAACCTTCGCTGGACGGCGAAAATGGTGTAGTTGTGAAATATTCCGGACAGGACGTTGGTCTTCGGGAAAACGAGCTGTCCGCCGAAGAGGATGGCGTTCGGGAAGCGTTCCAGGATCTGGGGCGTCAGGCCGGCTATCTCATCCACCACGTCGGTGCCGAAGGAGGAATAGGCCGCTGAATAATAGCCGTGGCAGCGCATGTAATTCACATAGCGGTCCAGCTCCTTCCTGACTTCTGATTTCATGTGAGATACTTCTTCCGCGCCCTTGAAGTTGCCGGCGTCCACGACGCCGACCTGGATGAAGACGAAGTTCTTGAAGGTCCCGCCGAAGAGGCGGATGATGCTGAAAAGCGTGTGGAGTCCCAGGCCGTTAAAGCCGTTCACGAGCAGGATCGCGGTCTTGTCCCGGGGGTCGTACTTGACTCTAAGCTCCTGCTCGGCCTTCGTCGTCTCCGGATTGATGGGGCATGACGCCTCCGCCGCCGTCACGAGTTCGTCCAGGCGGTGCAAGAGCTTGTACGTGTTCCGGTAGTGGCGCCGGGTCAGGAATGCGATGCCCACCAGCGTGCCGGTGAGAAGCAGCGTTATCCAGCCGCCTTCGTCGAACTTGAGCACCGTCACCGTTATAAGGATGAACAGGGTGAGCGTCATGCCCAAGCCGTTGATGAAAAGTTTTTTCTCCCAATGGGCTTCCTTGCCCCGCTCCTGCCACCAGTGGCTTGCACCATGCCGAGCTGGGAGAGGAAGAAGGTGATGAACACGTTGATGCTGTACAGGACGACGAGGTATTTCACCGAGCCGTTGGTCAGGACCATCGTGACGAGGGCCGCGCCGCCCATCATCAGGATGCCTTTTTGCGTTACGAGCCGGTCGGAGAGCATGGCGAACTTGGATGGGGAACCAGCGGTCCAGGGCCATGTTCGAGAGAACGCGCGGGCCGTCGAGAAAACCCGCCTGGGCCGCGATGAACAGGAGCGCCGCCTCGGACAGGAGCGTAATGAGCACGAAGACGGCACCGCCCTTGCCCCAGTCCTGCGTCATGGTCTCGAACAGCACGGCATTCAATGTTTTTCCGGGTTGCGCGGCATGACGCGGTACAGGAGGTAGGCGATCATCAGGCCCATGACGTACAGCGCAAGAGAGACCGCCATGTAACGCATCGTGCGCTTGCCGGTCTTTACCTTCGGCTCCCGGAGAATGGGCAGGCCGTTGCTGACCGCCTCGATCCCCGTGTAGGTGCCCGCGCCCATGCTGTAGGCGCGCAGGATGAGCAGGAGCATACCGCCGAATCCGAGCTCGGCCTGTGTTTGGACCACATCCGCCCTGGTGGCAGCGACAACATCACCGAAGTTTCCCAGATTCATGATCACGGCATAGCCGATGATGAACGCATGGGTGACGACGAACGTGAGAAATATCGGCACCAGGGGGAGGACCGATTCCTTGACCCCGCGCATGTTCATGATGGTAAGGACAAGGACACCGAAAAGCGAGAACATGAGCTTGTAGGGCAGCCAGGCCGGCGGCAGAAAACTGAACAAGGCGTCGGCGCCGCTCGCCACGGAAATCGTGATCGTGAGCACGTAGTCGATCAGGAGCGCCGAGCCCGAGACCATCCCGGCCGTCGGGGAGAGCAGTTTGCTCGCGACGAGATAGCCGCCGCCGCCGGTCGGGAAAGAGCTCGATGATCTGCGAGTAGCTTGCGGCGATGATGAAGACCGTGATACCGGACATGATCGCGACGAAGACGCTCAGATAGACATGGCCGTGCACGCGAGAAAGGCTTCTTCCGGGCCATAGCAGGAGGACGAGAGGCCGTCGGCGCCCAGCCCGACCCAGGCAAAGAACGCTATGAGGGAGAGCTTGTGGAAAAGCGACGTGTCGTCGATGTCGTGCTTTCCGCCGAGGATGAGGGTCTTTAATCGCCGGGCAAAAGAGGGCTTTTGTGGTTGATCCATGATTTTACCGGTTCTCCGTCCCTGCATGAGCCTCGAGGCGACAGCGTAATGTGCCGATGCGGCATGGCGAAGCGACCTGCATTATAAAGCAAGGCTTGTGCCATTGCAAGAACAAGAATGTCCCGAACATATCACGTTGATTTTATTTAAAAGTGATTCATCAATTCCGGAGATATGAGGCCTTGAGACCGAATTATCCTGTCGCTTTTTTAAGCATATGCCTGCGTCATGATGCAGCGTCACGCCGGATGCCGCCTGCGGCCTCACTCTTCAGGATCGTATTTCAGCCGGTACCCGATCCCCGGCTCATTCATGAGAAAGCGCGGACGCGCGGGATCGGCTTCAAGTTTATGTCTGCAGCTGCGTCATATAAACGCGCAGATACCCGACCTCGTTCATGTGCGCGGGGCCCCATACTTCCTGTAAAAGCTGGCGGTGGGTAATGACCTTGCCTGCATGGCGAATCAGCACCATCAGCAGTTTGTATTCAATGGGCGTGAGGTGGACTTCCTTGTCGTCGAGGAGCACCTGCCGCTGCGCCAGGTCCACGCGCAGATTGCGCAGGGTGAAGACCGGCTCCTGCTTGGCCGGATTCCGTCTGACCGCATGCCTGAGCGCGACGCGGATTCTTGCCAGGAGTTCGCCGGCATTGAAGGGCTTCGTAAGATAGTCATCGGCGCCCGCATCGAGCGCCCTTGACCTTGTCCTGTTCCTGCTCCCGCGCCGAGATGACGATGATGGGCGTCTGGGTCCATTCGCGAAGCCGTCTTGGTCACTTCCAGACCGTCGAGATCGGGCAGGCCGAGATCGAGGAGCACCACGTCGGGATTCCGCGTGGTCGCCTGCATCAGGCCCTCCTGCGCAGTGGCCGCCTCCACCAGGCGGTAGCCCTGGGTCTGAAGCGTGATCCGCAAAAAACGGCGCATCTGCGGCTCGTCTTCGATCAGGAGTATGAGTTCTTTTTCTTCAGGCATGGTTGCAAGGACACTCTAAACTGTCATCCGGCAAGGTTTTAGCCGGAATGCAGTGTCTTACTTTTATATCGCGTTGAATACCTGGATTCCCGATAGAAGCATTCGGATGACGAACATATTACGCAAAATCGCGATTCACGTATTCTCGTTCTTCTTCTTCCCTCGCCGCCGGCGGCAGGCCCGCGGCCGGAAGCGTAAAGCGGAACACCGCGCCGCCGCCCTCCCGGTTCTCCGCCCATATTTTACCCCCGTGGGCGTTTATGATGGTGCGGCAAATGGCGAGTCCCAGGCCGACCCCGCCGCCCGCAGCCGCGGCCGCGCACGAATTTTTCGAAAATTCGCTCCTCCTCGCCGGGAGGAATGCCGGGACCGCGGTCTGCCAGTTCGACGGTCACGGTATAAAAAGACTCGGATGCCGACAACTCGAGGGGCGTTCCCTTCGGCGTATATTTGATGGCATTGTCGAAGAGGTTCATGAAAACCTGCTCGATCAGCAGGCCGTCAAAGGGGATGAGCGGCAGATTCCCCGGGAGTTTCACGGTCAGGGGATGATCATTGAGGCGGTCGCCCAGGCGATTGAGCACTGCGCCCACGATTTCCTCAAGGGGCTGCCACTCCTTGTTGACCGTTATCGCTCCCGATTCGAGCCGCGTCATATCGAGGACGTTCTTGATGATCCGGTTGAGATGTTCGGCCTCCTCCTGGATGGTTTGCAGAAGCTCCAGGCGGCTTTGCTGATCAATCGTGACATCACGCTGAAGCAGCGTCGTTGCGGCGCCGGTGATCGCCGAGAGCGGCGTGCGCAGATCGTGCGAGATGGAGCTGAGCAGGGTATTGCGCAGGCTTTCCGTTTCCGCCTTCAGCAATGCGCGTTGCGCGGCCTCGGCGAGAAAAGAGCGTTCCAGGGCGATCGCGGTCTGGTTCGCAAAGGCCTCGAGATAGTGAAACTGCTCCGGATCGAAGACCGCCTGAAGCCCGCGGCTGGATCCCGACTACTCCCACGGTCCCCCCTGAGGCGACCAGCGGCAGGTACAGGGCTTTCGCGCCGGGCAGCGTATCCGTGCCCAGCGCCGGCGGCCTGGCGGTGCTCGTACACCCACTGCGCCACGCTTAATTCCTGTTGATCGGGGGTAAAAGATGCCGGGCCGTTCGGAGAAGCCGCAAGACGGCCCTGCTCGTCCGGGATGAGGATCGGCAACCTGGCTGTCGAAGACCTCGCTGATATGCTTCACGGCGATCTCGCTCAAGCCGCTCCGTGCCCCGCTCGCGCACCAGGTCGCGGCTGAGATTATACAGGGCGGCGGTCCTGCGCTCCCGCAGTCGTGCTGCTTCCGCCTGCTGACGGACCCGGAGCGTCAGCCTGCTGATGACGAAGGAAACGATGAACATGACGATAAAGGTGACGAAATACCTGACGTCGCTGACGGCGAAGGTATAGTAGGGAGGAACAAAGAAAAAATCGAACGCCGCGACGCTCAGGATCGTCGCGAACAGAGACGGCCACGTGCTGGTCCTGCTCGCGGTGATGACCACCCCGAGCAGGTACACCATGGCCAGGTCACGAGCGTCGAAATACGGGAACATGAGCCCGGCCACGGCCGAGTGCAGGCGGCCACCATGAGAACGCTGAACAGCCACTCTCGTTTGCGCGAGGTGCGGCGGCGGGTCCCCGGTTCCGGATGCCGATGAGGTTCCGCAACGTCGCCGCTTATGACGTAGACGTCGATATCGCCGCTCCCCCGCACGATTCATCCAGCGGCGAACCGAACAGCTTGTCCTTCCATCGGGCATGGGTCGGTTTCCCGATGATGATCTTGCTCACGTTGCGGCTGCGCGCGTAGGTGAGGATCTCCTCGCTCATTCGTTGACCGGAGAGCGTCACGGTCTCGGCGCCCAGGCTCTCCGCGAGCCGCATGTGATCGGCCAGCTGCTTTAAATCGCTTTCCGAGGGCCGCACCTGGGAAGGGGCCTCAACGTGAACGGCGATCCATTCAACGCGAAGCCCGGCAGCCAGCCTCCTTGCCGCATGGATCAGGCGGATCGAGCGGGGGTTTGCCCCGATGCAGACCAGGATACGCTCCCCGGCGGGCCAGATGCTGCTTGATCCCCTTGTCCTTCCGGTAGACCTGCATCTGCTCGTCGACGCGGTCGGCGGTGCGCCTGAGGGCAAGCTCGCGCAAGGCGATCAGATTTCCCTTGCGGAAAAAGTTCTCGATGGCCGCCGCTGCCTGCTCCGGCATATACACCTTTCCTTCTCTCAGGCGCTGGAGCAGGTCGTCAGGCGGCAGGTCGATGAGCTCTATCTCATCGGCGCGGTCAAGCAGAAAATCAGGGACGGTTTCGCGGACGTTGATTCCGGTGATCTGGGAGACCACGTCATTCAGGCTTTCGAGGTGCTGAACGTTCATCGTGGTATAGACGGAAATGCCGGCGCCGAGAAGTTCGTATACGTCCTGCCAGCGCTTTTTATGACGGGAGCCGGGGGCGTTCGTGTGGGCGAGTTCGTCGACGAGGATGAGAGGAGGCTTGCGGGACAGGGCCGCGTCGAGGTCGAATTCCTTTAAGAGGGCGCCGCGATATTCGATGTTCCTGCGGGGCAGGACTTCCAGTCCTTCGAGGAGCGCTTCGGTTTCCCTGCGGCCGTGGGTCTCGACGATGCCGGCAACGACATCCACGCCCTCAGCCCGCTTCTGCCGCGCGGCCTCGAGCATGGCATAGGTCTTTCCGACCCCGGGAGCCGCGCCGAAGAATATCTTGAGCTGCCCCTCGCGTTTCCGTTCTTCCTCCTCACGGACCCGCTGCAGCAGTTGATCGGGATCAGGCCTTCGTTGTTCTTCCATGAAAACTCCGCGAGAATATCGCCTTACCATGCATGACTGAGGCGCTATTTTCGCATTTTTAGCAAGCCGTGTAAACGAGTATTTAGTGCTTTTGGGCCGGCGCTGTTACACAGTGCCAAATCGTTAACACCGCCGTAAGCTGAGGGGCAGAAGATATTCCTACCAGGTGTACATCACGCCGAGCGCGAGCGTATCCTGTGATCTCTTCGTGAACGCGCCGTTCTTCATATCAAAAGATTCCTTGTTGGACGAATCATGCCGGTATTCAGGCCGCACGATAAGGCCGTTGGCCAGCCGGATCTCCGGCGTCACCGTGACCTCGGTCAGCGTCTGCGCAGTGCCGGTCCTTGCGCCGTCCTTGTCGTCGAAGAATTCGGCCCTGACCGAGAGGCTGTAGGCTGCGTTGAAATCGTACTTCGCAATGGCGGCCATGCCGGACCAGTCCGCCGCGCCCGAAGGAACGGCTTTTTCTTCCTTCCCGTCGTCATAGTTCAGGATCAGCGAGAGCTTCTTTGCCGGCTTGATCGTTGCGACGATGTCGACCAGCGTTCTCGTGTTGCCGCTGTGGTTGTCCTGCTCGGGACCCGTCATGAAGTTGAAATACCCCGCAATCGCGTCCGTGGGGGCGTAGCCGATGCTCAGGCCAAGGCTCTTGCCGGCGTTATTGTCGTCCGCGTTGTCCCACCCGTTTACGATGTGGATGCTTGCGCTCAAGGCATCGGTAATGGCGTAGCTCGTCTTTAAGCCCGTATGCGTGATGGGAGTGGCAAAATTGAAGAGGAAGGACCGTGAATAGTTCGGGTTGTCCTTTGCCTCGATCACCTCCGAACCGAAGAAGGTCACCATCTTGCCGGCGTCGAACCGCAGCCCCTTGCCAATGGGCGCTATGTAACTTACGTAGGCCTCGGTGACATCGATTGTGTCGGTTGCCTGTCCCGTCTGCGCCGTATCCAGGGGAGCGCCGCTCAAACCCCGCGCATGGATCCACTTCGCCGTTTCGCCCGTTGAAAGCTTGATCTTGAAACCCGTACTGTTTATCGCCGTCGTGTCCTTGAAGATCACGACCTGAGCCAGGTCCAGGGTGAAGCTGTTCGCCTTGTGGTCGAACACCCGAAGGTCGTTTTCCGCGTTTTGGGACGCGTTGATGTTGCTGGCGCTCCCGTTATAGGTGTAGCCGCCCTGGAGATAAAAGCTGATGCCGAGCGCCTTCTTCACCTCATCAGGCTTGAGACCGGCCGGCTTCGCATCTTCGGCGAAGACCGGTAATGCAAACGCCGCCGTTCCCGCAACCACTGCCGAGCATACAAACCCCATGATCTTTGTCATTTCAATCTCCGAGACGACAATATTAAGATGTATTCCTGTACCCCTGGGAGAAAGTATAGCATGTATAGCATGTATGGAGGGTTTCGTCGGCTCACATCATGGAGATCGTATCCAGCGGTCGGCTCTGGAACAGGCATACTACAGAGCCCTTCACCTTACGCGAACCGTCATTTACCCAGGGCTACATTGCTTTTTGCTGTTGTTATAGCCAGGCATTCATATGCCACGCGGTCCCCCTGATAGGTCACGGTGCCGCGTTTCATGATGCGCCAACCGCCGTTTTGGAACATACCGGTGGAAGCCATCCCTTCGACCAGCCCGGCTGCGGATTCAAGGGTTTCGATGAGATTGCGGTTTTGTGCGAGTACAATAGGCCTGATGCCCGGGCCCGTGACAATGGTCATCGGCTCTACGACAAGGTTTGCCAGGTCGGGAGCGGTGATTGGGGCAATGATCGGCCTGGCCTGGAGTTGAATCATCCGGGCGCGCGCGTCGGGGCCGACCGTTTCCTTTGTTGTACTGATCATATCGAGCAGATGCTCGCGGATCTCATTCAGTTCCTTGGCTGACCGCAGCTTATCGAGCCCGTCATAGGATTTAAGCGCCTTGGCCAGCATGGAGACTTCCTTCAGATAATGGTTCCGCTGGTTGTCCGGCACGAGATACATCGCGACGATCGAAACCGGAACGCCGTCCGGCGAGCCGTAATCGATGCCTGTCGGGCTCCACCCCACGACGCAGAGAAGGTCGTCATCGTAGGACGTACGCGCATGAGGACAGGCCCATCCTCTTCCTATTGCCGTACCGGTTGCGCGCTCCCTTGCCATAACCAAACCGACGATGTCGGTGCCGGCCGGGATCGTGGGGATCGCTTCAAGAATGTGCGCCAGGAACTGAAGCGCGTGCTCCTTGTTGTTTTCGGGGAGTTCGATGAGTCTCCCTTCCTGCAGGGCATCGAGAAGGCTGTCCATGATCAATCACCTCCGTATCGTTTGAAAAACCAGGTCTTCATGCCATGCGTCATAACGGCATACAGAACGAGAAAGAACGCTATCCAGACCCAATAAACAGGCGGCAAGGGAACCATGCCGAGAGCCCCCGCGAACGGCGAAAAAGGCAACCATGCGCCGATAGCCATGACGACGAGAGTAGTCAACGTCAAGTGAGTTGA
This sequence comes from Nitrospirota bacterium, assembly GCA_963741205.1. Lineage (GTDB taxonomy): Bacteria > Nitrospirota > UBA9217 > UBA9217 > UBA9217 > JAJYKN01. The sequence goes on along the minus strand of CAVUHW010000038.1, from coordinate 24,284 downwards.
AGCGCGGCTGCCGAAAAAGGGCATCCGCCGGGTCCTGATGATGTGAACGATCAAGGTCTGGGTCAGAAGCGACTCCACGAACCACCCGGTCTGGAACAGGCGAGCCAGCGTTTCCTTCTGGACCGGTCCCGTGGCCGCATCGGCGTAGACGCTGCATTTAAAGAAGAACCACATGAGCGCAAAGGTCGCATAGTCAAAAATGGAGCTCATAGGGCCGATAAAAACCATAAAACGCTTGATGTTCGAGATGTCCCACTTTTGCGGTTTGGCGGTCTGCTCCTCATCCACGTTGTCGGTGGGAATGCCCGTCTGGGAAATGTCATACAGCAGATTGTTCGTCAAGACCTGAATCGGCTGCATCGGCAGGAACGGCAGCAGGTAGCTCGCGCCGACAACGCTGAACATATTCCCGAAGTTCGAGCTTGCGCCCATGCGGATATACTTGATGATGTTCGCGAAGACCTTCCGTCCTTCCATGATCCCCTCTTCAAGGACCAGAAGGCTTTTTTCCAGCAGCACGATGTCGGCCGCTTCCTTGGCAACATCCACGGCGGAGTCAACAGAAATGCCGACATCGGCCGCCTTGAGCGCCGGCGCGTCGTTGATCCCGTCGCCCATGAATCCCACCACATAACATTGTTTTCTGAGCTCCTGGACTATCTGCTCTTTTTGGGACGGCGAGATCTTGACGAAGACATCCGCCTCCTGAACGACCCGGGAAAATTCATCCCGCGGTCATACCCGAGATGTCCGCGCCGCTCACAATCCGCTCCGGCTCGATGCCCACATCCCGGCAGACTTTGCTCGTGACCAGGCCGTTGTCGCCGGTCAGGACCTTGATCCGGACGCCGGCCTTCCGCAGGAGTTCGACGGCCTCCGCAGCCGAATCCTTCGGCGGGTCGAAGAATGCCGTATAGCCCAGCAGTATCAGCTCAGACTCATCCGCCACGGCGTACGTGGTCCTTTCGCGGGGAAACTCACGATAGGCAATGCCGAGAACGCGATAGCCGTCTTTATTCAGCCGTTCGACCTCCTCGAAGAGGTTCTCCCGGATCATGTCGATCAGGGGGTATACTTCGTCGCCGACTTGATAGCGGCTGCATCGGGAGTATATCTCCTCCACCGCCCCCTTGCAGATCAGCACATGATCGCCTTCATAGTCAACGACAACGGACATACGGCGGCGTTCGAAATCGAAAGGCAGTTCGTCCACCAACCTGCAATTCTGTTCCACGTCCAAATCGGCATGTTCGAGAACGGCCCGGTCGATCAGGTTCCGGAGGCCGGTCTGGTAATAGCTGTTCAGATAGGTGTAATTGAGAACGTCTTCGCTCGGGTTGCCGGTGATGTCCACATGCTGCTCCAGCATCACACGGTCCTGCGTCAGGGTCCCCGTTTTGTCCGTGCACAGCACGTCTATCGCGCCGAGGTTTTGGATGGATGGGAGCCGCTTGACCACGACCTTTTTCCTGGCCATGGTCAGGGCTCCCTTCGCGAGGTTCACGGTCACGATCATGGGCAGCATTTCCGGCGTGAGACCCACGGCGATGGAAAGGCCGAACAGGAGCGCTTCCACCCAGTCGCCCTTTGTCATGCCCACGATGAAGAAGACGGCACAGACCATGACCACCATGAACCGGATCATAAGCCAGGTGAAGGAGCGCACTCCCTTGTCGAAACTGGTTTCCTCGCGGCGTTCGGCCAAGCGCTCCGCGATGGACCCGTAGAGCGTGCGCGTGCCGGTATGGATCACGACGCCGCGGGCCGTGCCGCTGGTCACGCTGCTTCCGAGAAAACAGGCATTCGACAATTCCCAGGCGCTCTGGCCGCGCGTTTCCCGCACATCGGCCGTTTTTTCGACTGCCATGGACTCTCCGGTAAGCGCCGACTGGCTGACGAAGAAGTCCTTTGCGGCAAGCAGCCGCAGATCGGCCGGAATGATCGAGCCTGCGTTCAGCAGGACGATGTCCCCCGGCACGATGTCCGACAAGTTGATCTCTTGTTCCTTGCCGTCGCGCAGGACCAGGGTCCGCGACTGTACGCGCCTGCCGAGCGCCTCAACCGCGTTGTTCGAACGGCGGTCCAGGACGTAGGAAAGCCCCACACTGAGAAGAACCATCATGCCGACGATGACGGTAGACTTGATTTCTCCGATGAATGCTGAGATTGCGGCGATCAGGAACAGCTGGATGACCAGCGGGCTTTTACAGCGCTCGAAGATGTCGGCCAGGAAGCTCAGCTCTTTGGTGTGTGACAGTTCATTCGGTCCGAACTTATGGAGCCTTCGTTCAGCGGCTTCGGATGTCAGGCCACGAGGATCGGAAAAAAGTGATGCGAGCGCTTCTTGGATAGGCATCGAGCAAAGCTCGATCAGGCGGCGTTCATTCTCGGTCCCTGACTGCGAATTCTTAGGATTGAGGCGTTCAGCGGGGGATTTACTGAATGAATTTCGAGAATAGGCCCTTGATCATAGCGCGACCGTCCGCTCCTGGCTGAAATGAAGAGACATCGACGAAGAGAATCTGTTTCTCGACGCTGATGAGAGTAGTTGCAGGGCCGCCGGCTTTGGAAATATTTCTGAATTTTGCTGAACTGCGGGCTTCGCGGAATTCAGGAAGTTGAAATACATAAAGAAGACTTTTCATTGTTCACCTCTGTCTTGGTCGCAGCAGGACGACGAACTTGATCAGAGGCGAACTGGCGGGTTACAACGGGGTGGACAACCTACCGGTCACTTCATGAGCCGTCCTGCGATACTGCATCGGGCCGGGGTCATCGCAGCCCTACTGCGGCGATTTATTATTCGACGGCAACTATGACTGCCATCCGAGCTACTACACATACAAGATTCCTCCATTTAAGGTCACATTTTGTGGAGCTTTCACTGCCTGTTAATCTTAAATTTTATACTCTTTTCAGCCACGAAGGTCAAGCTTTTTCCGGTCTTTGCGAAGCCTTGGTCACGATAATGGGCACTGGATTCATACCAGGAGGTTATCATGTGAGATAAGCAGAACAGCAAGAAACTTTCCAATCTTTTTCATGTTCATTCTCCGCAGTTACTTCTGTTCATCAAGTGCCAAGTTCAGCTTCAGAACATTGACCACCGGCTCGCCGATCACACCGAGCCAGCGTCCCCAGTGTTCCTGGCAACGATGTCGCGGACCCTGGCATCATCGAGTCCCCGGGCCTTTGCCACCCGGTGTATCTGATATTCCGCCGCTGCCGGGCTGATATGGGGATCAAGACCGCTGCCCGAGGCCGTGACCAGATCAACGGGTATCTTCGCATCATTCCCCGGATCGGCTGCACGCAGAGCATCTATCCGCGCCTGCACGGCCTTCATGAGGTCAGGATTGTTCGGGCCGAGATTGGAGCCGTCGACGAAGCCGCCATTGTATGGATAGGGACCCGTTGCCGAGAGCCTGCCCCAGAAATATTTCGGATCATCGAACTGCTGGCCGATGCAGCTCAGACCCGACGGCTTTCCGTTCTTCGTGATGATGCTGCCGTTTGCCTGTCGTGGGAAATACCACTTGAGCGATCCCGGTCACTGCAAGGGGGTAGATGATCCCTGTGAGGATTGTGAACAGCAACAAGGACATGAGCGAATTGCGAATCATGGTGAACATTGATTCCTCCGTTTTTACACAATATGCAATGCCGTTATGAGCATATCGACCAGCTTGATGCCGATGAACGGCACGATCAAGCCCGCCGACGCCGTAAATCAGCGCGTTGTTTCGTAAAACCACTGACGCGCCGAGGGGACGGTATTTCACGCCGCGAAGCGCCAGGGGGACCAGGAAGATGATGATCAGCGCGTTAAAGATCACGGCGGACAGCACCGCGCTCTGCGGTGTTGCAAGGCCCATGATATTGAGCGCTCCGAGCGCCGGATAGATGGAAAGGAACGCCGCCGGCAGAATGGCGAAATATTTCGCCACGTCGTTCGCGATGCTGAAGGTCGTGAGCGTGCCGCGGGTCATCAAGAGCTGCTTTCCGATCTCGACGATCTGGATGAGCTTTGTGGGGTTCGAGTCGAGGTCCACCAGGTTGCCCGCTTCCTTTGCCGCCTGGGTCCCGGTGTGCATGGCCACGGCCACGTCCGCCTGGGCAAGCGCGGGCGCGTCGTTCGTGCCGTCGCCGGTCATGGCCACGAGCCTTCCGCCTTTCTGGTATTCGCGGATCAGCTTGAGTTTTGCCTCGGGCGTTGCCTCTGCCAGAAAATCATCGACCCCTGCCTCGGCGGCAACCGCGGCGGCGGTCAGCGGGTTGTCGCCGGTGATCATGATCGTTTTGATGCCCATCTTACGCATCTCGGCGAACCGTTCCTTGATCCCGCCCTTTACGATGTCGTTCAAGCGGATGACGCCGAGCACTTTATTCCCCTCGGCAACCACGAGCGGCGTTGCGCCCTGTTTGGCAATATCGTCCACGATCGATCGAACATCGGGAGGGAATGTCCCGCCCTTTTTTTGGACGTACTTTTCAACTGAATCTGCCGCGCCTTTGCGGATTTCCCGGTTGTCGAGGTTTACCCCGCTCATCCGGGTCTGGGCAGTGAACGGGACAAACTCCGCGCCGATGCTTTGAATGTCCCGCGCCCGGAGGCTCGTATTTCTCCTTTGCAAGGACGACGATGCTTCTTCCTTCAGGCGTTTCATCCGCTAATGAGGCGAGCTGCGCCGCGTCGGCAAGCGCGCCTACATGCACTCCCGGCGCGGGAATAAACTCCGTGGCCTGCCGGTTTCCGAGGGTGATGGTGCCGGTTTTATCGAGCAGCAGCACGTCAACGTCTCCGGCCGCTTCCACGGCCCGTCCCGACGTGGCGATCACATTCGCCTGGATCATCCGGTCCATGCCCGCAATGCCGATGGCCGAGAGCAGGCCGCCGATCGTGGTCGGGATGAGGCAGACCAGGAGCGCCACGAGCACGGTGATGGTGACCGGCGTGCCCTGGCCCGCTGCCTTGACGCTGAAGAGGGAATAGGGAAGCAGGGTCACGCACACGAGCAGGAAGATGATCGTCATGCCCGCGAGCAGAATATCGAGGGCGATCTCGTTCGGCGTCTTCTGGCGCTTCGCGCCTTCCACCATGGCTGATCATGCGGTCGAGGAAGGTTTCGCCGGGACTTGTCGTGATCCGGACCACGAGCCAGTCGGACAAGACCGTGGTCCCGCCGGTGACCGCGCTCCGGTCTCCGCCGCTTTCCCGGATCACGGGCGCGCTTTCTCCGGTCACGGCGCTTTCATTGACCGAGGCCACGCCCTCGATGATCTCGCCGTCCATGGGGATGATGTCGCCCGCCTCCACGAGAACGACATCGCCTTTTTTGAGCTGTGACGAGGCGATCTTCGTGACCTCCGCATCAGGCGTCGGCTTCGCAAGCCGCTTGGCCATGACCTCGCGCCGTGTCTGGCGAAGGGATTCGGCCTGGGCCTTGCCGCGGCCCTCTGCCATGGATTCCGCGAAATTGGCGAAGAGCACGGTTATCCAGAGCCAGACGGAGATCTGCAGGATGAAGGAAGGGGACGCTTCGCCTTTTCCCGTCAGGATTGCGTGGAAAAACAGGAGCGTCGTCAGGATACTGCCGACTTCCACGACGAACATGACCGGGTTCTTGATCTGGTGTACTGGGATTCAATTTTCTGAACGAATCCCATAATGCTTTTTTTACGATCGTCGGTTCAAAGAGCGACCGCTTTTTCGATTTACTGCTCATGTATTCCTCCGCATTAATCATTCCTCCCCTTCAAGGGAGTTAGTGGGGATGAGTTCGTGATGACATCCTCACACCTTCCTGCAAACCTGCTCTCTGGCGGAGAGGGTGTCTATTATCTCGCGCCATCAACTGTTCCGCAATCGGCCCCAAGGCCCAGGCCGGCATGAACGTCAACGCGCCGACGATCACGATGACCCCGATCAAAAGCGCCACGAACAAGGGCGTATGGGTCGGCAGCGTTCCCAAGCCGGCAGGGACCTGCTTCTTCTTCGCGAGCGAACCGGCAATGGCAAGCACCGGGATGATCACCCAGAACCGGCCGATGAACATGGCGATGCCGAGGGCCGTGTTATAGAAGACCGTGTTGGCGGAGAGGCCCGCAAAGGCGCTGCCGTTGTTGTTCGCTGCAGATGAAAAGGCGTAGAGGATCTCGGAGAATCCGTGCGGCCCGGGGTTCGCGACTCCCGCTGACTCCCGCTGCAGTCGCAACGCCGACTGCCGTGCCGATCTTGACCAGCGCATTCACGACCAGCACCGCGACCGAGGCCATCTTCATCTCGAACATCTCGATCTTCTTGCCCAGATACTCCGGCGTGCGGCCGACCATGAGGCCGGCTATGAAGACCGTAATAATGGCCATGACCAGCATGCCGTAGAGCCCGGAACCCACACCTCCGAAGATCACCTCTCCCAACTGTATCAGCACCAGCGGGTAGAGGCCGCCCATGGGCGTGAAGGAGTCGTGCATGGAATTGACCGAGCCGTTCGAGGCCGCCGTTGTTGCCGTGGCCCAGATCGCGGAATTCACGATCCCGAAGCGCGCTTCCTTTCCTTCCATGTTGCCGCCCGGCTGGAGATCGCTTGCCTGTTGATCAATGCCGATGGATGCGAAGCGCGGATTGCCGCCCTGTTCGCTCCAGGTACATAAAGCCATCAGCGTGACGAGCACGATCGTCATGGCGGAAAGCAGCGCCCATCCCTGGCGCATGTCTCCGACCATCTTGCCGAAGGTGATACAAAGCGCCGCCGGTATCAGAAGGATCGCCAGCACCTCCAGAAAATTGGAGAACGCAGTCGGGTTCTCGAAGGGATGGGCTGAGTTGACGTTGAAGAACCCGCCGCCGTTCGTGCCGAGCTGCTTGATCGCGATCTGCGAAGCAGCCGGACCGAGCGGTATGACCTGCTCCTTCATTTCCGCCTTCTCGGTCACGGGATTGCCCTTTTCATCCTTGATCGGGTTGCCCTGGGCATCGAGCTTCGGGTTATCGTAGGTGATGGTCTGGGTGAGCGAGACGGTCTTGTATTCGCTGAAGGTCTGCACAACTCCCTGGGAAACGAGCAGCAGCGAACAGACCAGCGCAAGCGGCATCAGGATGTAAAGCGTGGAGCGGGTGAGATCGACCCAGAAGTTGCCGATGGTCTCCGCCGAGTGCCTGGCGAACCCGCGGATCAGGGCAACGAGCACGGCCATGCCTGCTGCGGCTGACACGAAATTCTGCACCCCAAGCCCGACCATCTGGGTGAGGTAGCTCATCGTTGTTTCGCCGCCGTACCCCTGCCAGTTGGTGTTCGTGATAAAGCTTACAGCCGTATTAAAGGAAGAATCAGGGGAGACTGCCGGGAACTTCTGCGGGTTCAGGGGCAGCCACCCCTGCAAGCGCTGCAGGAGATAGAGGAAGAACAATCCCGCTGCGCTGAAGAGAAGCACAGCGCCGGCATACTTCTTCCAGCTCATTTCCTCGTCAGGCTTGATGCCGCAAATCCGGTAGAAAAGACGTTCAACAGGCCCGAGCACGCGGTCCAGGCCCGAAGGCTGCCCTTCGTAAACCCGCGCCATGTAGACCCCGAGCGGTTTTGCGAGGAGCAGCAAAACGCCAAAATATAAAACTAATTGCAGAATATCGTTGCCAGTCATGACAATGCCTCCGGTTTAAGAAGTGCTATCAAGAGATACACCAACAACCCTGCGGCGAGAATGCCGCCAATCCAGTAAAACAGTTCCATTCCCTTTCTCCTTCCTAGACTCGCTCAACAAGTTTCACGAAAAGCCAGCTGACCGCGAACAATGCGGCAATGATGCCGATATACACGATGTCCATGGGTCGCCTCCTTCTTTCTGAAAAACTTATAACACAAACGATCATTAAATTGCCGTTAAAAAGAAGGAGGAAAGCATTAAGATTTCATAAAGGAGATTTTGCGGGAAAATTGACCAAGAGAAGACCGTGAACTATACTTAGGTCAGATTATATTTGTGAAGGGTTCGAGGGAAGGGGAACGTGAATCTCATCATCCTGATATCCCTGCTGTCGAAACTCCGGGAACTGCGCCGGCGCGACCGGTGGACGCGTCAGCAGCTTGAAACGTACCAGGCGGAAGCATTGCAGCGGTTGCGCAGCTTCGTCTACGAACGCTCCCCCTTTTACCAACGGTTTCACCGGGGTCTCGAAGGCCGCCCGCTCCATGAACTCCCGGTACTGACAAAGGCGATGGTGATGGAGAACTTCGACGAACTGGTGACCGATCGCGCTATCCGTCTCAGGGGCGTGGAACGGCATCTGGACGACCCTACGCGGGGACGAGCGTTTTCTCGGCCGGTATTGGGTTAACGCCACAAGCGGGAGCACGGGCCGCCGTGGACTTTTTCTCTTTGACAGGTCCGAGTGGGTCACGATCCTTGCGTCGTTCCTCCGCTCGTACCACTGGCTGGCAGGTCCGCTGAGCCTGCCCTCCCGAATAAAAGTAGCCACTGTCGTTTCACCGACACCGTGGCACATGTCCAGGCGCGGAGGAGAAACGCTCAAGGCATGGTGGCAGCCGACCCTTCGCCTCTCTGCAAGCGACCCCCTTGAGACCATGGCCCTTCGTCTTAATTCCTGGCAGCCCCAGATCCTCGGGGCCTATCCATCCGTATTGCGGTCCCTTGCAAACGAACAGCTCACCGGCCGTCTCCGGATCGAGCCGCGCTATCTTTTTACCGGCGCCGAGGTGCTCACCGAAGAAACTCGCCGACGCATCGGGGAGGCATGGGGCGAAGGGAAGCTGTTCGATATCTACGGGGCCACGGAGTGCGGCACGCTCGCCGCGGAGTGCGACCATCACACGGGGGATCATCTTTTGGAAGACCTTGTCATCCCCGAGGTCGTGGATCGGGACAACCGCCCCGTGCCGCCCGGGGTCTACGGTGAAAAGCTTCTCATTACCGTGCTCTTCGGCCGCACGCAGCCCCTGATCCGCTATGAGCTCTCCGACAGCGTGCGCCGTGTAAGCAGGGAATGTCCCTGCGGACGGCCCTTCGCCCTCATCGACGGAATCCAGGGGCGGCGGGAAGATATTCTCCATCTTCCCGCTGCTGCCGGCGGTGAAGTCCCGATCAATCCGGTCGTCTTCGATCAGGTGATGGACAGGTTGCCTGCGGGCGAGTGGCAGGTGGTGCAGGAAGCGGACGGATTGAACATCCTGTTAAGCGGAACACCAGAGGGTTTCTCGGACGAAGGGCTCGCGGGAGAACTGCGCCAGGCCCTGGCGGCGGAAGGGGCGGTCGTACCGCCCATCAAGGTGTTGCACGTACCGGCCATTCCCCGGAGCGCCACGGGCAAGGCCCCTCTCATCAAGTCGAATCTGCCTCGTCCATCGGATGATCAGGATCAAGAACGATCAAGTCCGCAAGATCGCTAAGGATACCAGGAATTCTCAGCGAGGACTCGGAGTCTGCGCCGTTCACTCCAGCACTGCGATGCCGTTGATCTCGACCATCTGCAGGGGATGAAAGAGTCCCTTGACCTCCACCCACGTGCTCGTCGGCGCATAGTCTCCGTATACGCTCCGAAACAGGTCGCCCAGGTTGCCGAGCTCCGCAATATTCGTCGTGTAGACCGTCTGTGCAACCAGGTTCCGGAAAGTCGCGCCTTCCACCGCCAGACAGCGCCTCATGATTTTCAGGGTCCACTCGACCTGGGCCCTCAAGTCTCCCTCTCCCACCACCTCAAGCTTCTTGAGGTCTCCCCGGAGCGGCGCGACGCCCGACAGGTACAAGGTATTGCCTGCCTTGATCGTCTGGGTAAAGGCGAACGTCCTGAACACATCGTCGGCCATGTATCCGACGTCTGGATTGCTGCGAGTAATCATAGGCCCTCATCTTTACCGACGGAGCTTCCGTCGACAAAACGTTCTGACAAGATTTCTTTCCATGGCGGACTGCTACATGAATTGAACGATATATTTTACCGCGAGAAACATGATGGCAGCGCCCACGATGATCTTGATGAACTTCTGCGGCACGTATTTCTGGGTCTTAGCGCCAAGATACATGCCGATAAACCCGCCCAAACCGAAAAGAATGCCAAGCGGCCAATCAGGCATAGGGGATATTCCGTTCGTAGCGGGAATGACGCTGAAAAACAGGGCGCCCGCAACCGAGGTTATGAACGTTCCCATCAAGGTGGCGCCCGCGATGGTATAGATCGGTAACTGGAAAAAGGCAACACAGAAAGGGGCAATGATCGCGCCGCCGCCTATCCCGTATGCGCCACCGATGATGCCGACGACAAAAGCCAGACTGAACATGCCTATGGTGTGAAAGGCAAACCGTTCACCCCAGAATTCGTATTCCACTTTCCTTAACGAGACGCTTATGGTCTTCACGACTGCTTCAGACGGAAGGCCCGCAGCAATGCGCCCACCCTGCTGTTTCTTGCGCTCCTCCGACATTGCTTTGAATTTTTCTTCGAAAGCTTTCGCGCTCGCCGATTGCGTCTTCTTCCCGCCGATCAGGTCCTTGAAGAGTCGTATGCCGATGTACAACAGTACACAGCCCACAAACAGTTTGAAAACCTTCGGGTCGGGAAGATACAGGACGCGAAGATAATACCCGATGAAAACGCCCGGCAGCGTGCCGGCAATGACGACCCAGGTGAGCGGCCAGGCCATCCTGCCTTCTTTTATGTAGCGGTAGACGCCGCTCGGAATTGCGACGATATTGAACACATGGTTCGTTCCGCTCACGGACGGGGCCGTATAATTGAGAACGCTCATCTGAAACGGGAGAAGAAGGAATGCGCCGGAAATTCCGCCCATGGAACAGAAGAAGGATATCGCCATTGCAACGAACGGCGGAAGAAGAACGTTGGCGGTCACTCCCGATATGGGAAACGTCATGTTCAGGAAGTCCATGGAGCTCTGGTCCCCCGGCAAGGTCATCGGTTGAGTTACGAAAGACGGAACATACTTTAGCAAAGATAGTTTTTTTTGGCAAGAAAAATACCCGGGGCGTCAGGGAGGAGAATTACGGAAAACTGCATTGGGGCGGCATTTGAGCGATCAATTGAGTTCCTGTCCCAGCGACACCACCGATTCGCTGCACGGCTCGCTTTGTCGTCCTCCGTTGTGAAGAAACAAAAAAACTCCTGCTCCCGTGTTTTCGAGAGGAGGAGTCATTCACTTCATCAGAAGCGGCTTCATCCATTCGAGCACATCATCAGTAGCCAGCATCCGCGGATACCTGCCGGCCGGTCCGACGCCTGTTCAAACGGAGTTATCGGAAAACCCCATTGCCTTTTACCTCGCTGAAAGATTCCAGCGCCGACTCCAGGCCTGCCGAAGCGTCTCGGTGGGTATACTTGATCACATTCACGTCGGAAACTACGACGATGCCTTCGCCGACCATGTCATCAAGTATCGGGATTACTTTCTTGATGTGCTCTTCCGTATCCATGATCGTGATTAAGATGGGCAGATCTCCATGCACGGTAAGGGTCTTCTTCTGGCGATAGCGGCGGTGAGGGCCGTAGCCCGCAATCGCCCTGTAGACGGTTGCGCCCGCGATGTCGGTCGTGATAAGCCGTTTCACGATGGCCTGGTACAGAGGCTCACCCCCCCATTTATCATCTTCACTAATGATGATCCGGAGCATCTTGGCCTTGCCTTCGAGCTTCATATGTCCTCCTTTTTCTTTTCGCTTATCGTCCGCATCGGGGCAGCACTTGACGACGCTCGTGTCTGTCACTTCCACTATGCCCTTCTCAACAACCCGATAGACATCGGGAAGAATCCTGTTGATCATCTCCGTTGACTCAACGACCTCGATCTTCACCGGCATGCCAGCGGACAGCTCAAGTACCCTGGTTGGATGAAATACGCCGTCGCTGCCGTATCCCGTGATGCCCCGGAAAACGCTCGCGCCCATGACCTTCTTTTCGAAAAAAATATCGAGCAACACTTCATAAACGGGCTTTCCGTTATGCATGTCCCTCTCGTCCATATAAATAATCAGTTTTTTCGCGGGTCCTTTTGTTACCATGGATGGTCTCCGGATGCTTCAGCAGTTCTAGTTGCTGTCCCCCATCTTGCGGTCTTGTAATTTTTCAGAGGAATTAAAATTATTATAGCACTCTTTTGTTTCTTGCTGCATTTTATGGTCTGATCGGCATATTGAACGACAACCGCAGCCGACTTCTTATCTCGACGTTATTCGTCTCTGCCTATTTTCGAGTCTTTTTTCAATAGAAGTCCTCATTATGCTCGTTCTACTGTCGATAAGTACGCCCGGTCGACAGTGCCCGCAGGCTCAAGCGACTGTGCAGTCGAGGCCGCGACGGTTTTCGGAGACGCGCCGTTGCACCACCGGACATTCCTGGGCACCAAACAATCCGGAACGACGCCGAGAGGAAAGGGGATTTATGAGATATTACGCTATCGAGGGCGAAAAAAAACCGGGACCCTTTGATGAAAGGTCCCGGTCGATTCGCGTCGTATTCGTTTAGATGTCGTAGTACAGGAAGAACTCATACGGATGGGGACGGAGCCGGAGGGCGTCCACTTCCTTGGTCCTCTTGTAGTTGATCCACATCTCGATCGCGTCCTTGGTGAACACGTCGCCCTTCAGGAGGAAGTCGTGATCCGCCTCGAGGTTGTTCAGCGCCTCTTCGAGCGAGCCCGGCATGGAGGGCACGCTCGCCAGTTCCTCGGGGGCCATATCGTAGATGTCCTTGTCGAGCGGCTGGCCCGGATCGATCTTGTTCTCGATGCCGTCGAGGCCGGCCATCAGCATGGCCGCGAAGGCCAGATAGGGGTTGCAGGACGGGTCGGGGAACCGCACCTCAGCGCGCTTGGCCTTGGGGTTCGCGCTGTACATGGGGATGCGGATCGAGGCCGAGCGGTTGCGGCTCGAGTAGGCCAGGTTCACCGGCGCCTCGAAGCCGGGGGTCAGGCGCTTGTAGGAATTCGTCGTCGGGTTGGTGAAGGCCGCGAGCACCTTCGCATGCTTCAGGATGCCGCCGATGTAGTGGAGCGCCAGCTGGGAGAGGCCCGCATACTTGTCGCCGGCGAAGAGGGGCTTGCCGCCCTTCCAGATGGACTGGTGCGTGTGCATGCCCGAGCCGTTGTCGCCGAAGAGCGGCTTCGGCATGAAGGTCACGGTCTTGTTGTGCCGTTTGGCCACGTTCTTGATGATGTATTTGAACATCATGAGCTGGTCCGCGCACTTGACCAGGGGGCTGAACCGGATGTCGATCTCGGCCTGGCCCGCGGTGGCAACCTCATGGTGCTGGCGCTCGACGTAGATGCCGACCTTCTGCATCTCCTCCACCATCTCGGTGCGGATGTCCTCCTGGCTGTCGACCGGCGGCACCGGGAAGTAGCCTTCCTTGTGGCGGGGCTTATAGCCCGAGGTTCGGCTTTTCGTCCCTGCCGCTGTTCCAGATGCCTTCCACGCTGTCGATGTGGTAATAGCCCTCGTGGGAGTTCTGATCGAAGCGGACATCGTCGAAGATGAAGAACTCGGCCTCGGGCCCGAAGAATGCGGTGTCGCCGATGCCGGAGGACTTGAGATATGCCTCGGCCTTCTGCGCGATGTGGCGCGGGTCGCGGGAGTAGCGCTCCTTGGTGATCGGGTCGACGATGTTGCAGATGAGCGAGAGCGTCGGATACTTGGTGAACGGGTCCATCACCGCCGTCTCCGCGTCGGGGACCACCAGCATGTCGCTCGTGTGGATGGACTGCCATCCGCGGATGCTCGATCCGTCGAAGCCGAGCCCTTCCTCGAATACGCCCTCGGTCAGTTCGTCCACGGGTACGGAAAAGTGCTGCCACAGCCCGGGATAGTCCATGAACTTCATGTCTACCATCATTGCCTTGCTTTCTTTTGCCAGCTTCAATACGTCTTTCGGTGTCATTGTATCCTCCTGTTCTGGAATTCGTATAATAGCCGTCATGGCTTTCTGAATGTCATAGCTTTCGCTTGTCGAGCCTGCGGAGACGTTAATTTGCCGATTTTTTCTGAGCGCATTTGTACCTCGTTCTTGGACAGTTTCTCGGCACTTTCTCTTTGCGTTTTGTTCCTTTCTTCATATCGCCGCTTCCCCGCGTTCGCCGGTGCGGATGCGGATCACCTCTTCCACGGGCGTGACGAATATCTTGCCGTCGCCGATACGGCCCGTCTTGGCCGATGTTTCTATGGTCTCGATGATCTTGTGGAACCAGTGCTATCGGCGGCGATGATCTCCATCTTCACCTTGGGCAGGAAGTCGACCACGTACTCGGCCCCGCGGTAGAGCTCGGTATGGCCTTTCTGTCTGCCGAAACCCTTCACTTCGGTTACGGTAATGCCCTGGACGCCGATAGCGTTGAGTGCATCCTTGACCTCGTCGAGTTTAAACGGTTTGATAACCGCCTCGATTTTTTTCATGAGCAGTCCTCCTGTAAGATCATTTTAAAGCAATTTTAATGCTAAGTAGCAAGACATGCAATTTCAGGTGGTTATGAACGGAAAAAGAGAGAGATAATGCCTAATAAATAATCATAAGCCTAAAATTTAGGCATAATCTAGTTTCTGACTTTTTCATTTCTGCGGTTTTTTTCCTCACGTTCGATCCGTTCACCCTCTTCAAGGAATTTTGCGGAGATCTCTTTTTCAATGTCATCCTTGAGCTGGTCGAGCGAGATATAAGTCCCCCTGCTTCAGTTCCTTCAGCTTTATCCGCGATATCCCGGTACCGCGGGTCCATGCTCTGGACTTTTTGAAATTCTCTGCAGGCGCCGGAGATGTTTCCCGCGCCCTGATAGGCAAGCCCGAGATCGTAGTGCATCTCGATGAGGTTCTGGTCGTCCTCTCCCAGCGTCTCGGCAGTAATCCAGGGCGTTCTGAATCTCGCCGATCGCGTTCTGGTACTCTCCTTTTTCCATGTAGCAGAGGCCGAGCATGTACCGGCTCTGAATGAACTTCGGCTCGTTCTCAGGCGTCATGATGAACTCCGCGATGGCATCGTCCAGGAGCCCCATTTCCCTGTATGCAACACCGAGATTATAATGGGTGTCCGCGTCCTCCTTGACGGACTGCTGTTCGACGCCGCGCTTGAATTCCTCAAAGATTTCATCGAGGCTCTGCTCCTCGGCAGGGGCTGCGCGAGGGGCTGGCGCCGCGACGCTGAATTCGTCCCTGAGCTCCGAGGCAAGATCGAAAAAGTCATCTGACTGTTTTTCCCTGCTTTGCGGAGGGCGCTTGCGTCGCTCTCCGCGGCCAGCTCCGCGCCCAGATCGAAATAGTCTTCCTCTGCATCTGGCTTCGTGCGGGCCCCGCGTCGTCGGAAAGTTTCTGCGCAGAGGCAGGGGAGACCGGTTGCTGGCGGCGGAGCAGCCGTTCGCGGGGGCGGGCTCGAATGTCTTCTCCGCGGCTGCGGGGGGACGGTTTCTTCGGGGGTTGCTTAAGCATGCGCGATCTCCTTCATGAGACTGCGGACGGCCTCCTCATCCGATGCGCTGAGCGGCATCTCCTCTTCAGAGAGCTTTTCCGGGGGGAGGGCGTCCTCCAGTCCTTCAACGGCTTCGGCAAGCTTCGAAAATTCCCTGGTGTCCTCTTCTTCCCGGGAAATCTCCGCAAGCCGGTCGATCGCCTTCGCTTTCGCCGGGGTTCAGCCCGATGATCCTGGCATAGTGCTTTTTGGCTTCATCGAACAATCCCTGCTGGAAGTAGAACTCCGCCTCTGCCCAGATTTCACCGACGTCGCTCGGGGCTGCCAATTCCGGCGCCGGGGCCTCTGGTTCAACCCGTTCTTCGGCGATCGGCGGCGAATCACGCCGTTCCTCGACTTGCTGTGCCGTTTCTTCGACATCCGGCGCGGACTCGGCCATGGCAGGTCGCATGTCGGACGTCCGATCAGCGGGCGTCTCCTCGGGCGATGAGTTCGTTCCTTCCTCGACGGAAGAAAAGTCAAGATCGGTCGATGTTTCGTCTAACAGAGTTGCGTCTAATCCGAACGAGGGAGGAATGTCGTCATGAGGGACCCGTGGTTCCGGTTTCCCGCCGGTCGCATCGATGCCGGAGTCAGACAGGGTGTCGGGCTCGTGCGTAGAAGTCGCAGGCATTTCATCTGCAGGCGGGCACGCGGCGGGGAAGGGAAATTCCTCTTCCCGGTGAGGCAATCCGGCATCGAGTCCTTCGATTACGATTGCGTCGGTCGGGGCCGGCTCGATAACGGGTCGCGGCTCTTCCAACGTCGGCGCGGTTTCTACTGCCGCAGCGGCGATTTGTTCAGTCACGTCCTCCGGAGAAGAAAAGTCTTCGAACGGGGTCGGGGCCGGTTCAGGAGGCACGACGGTAGGCCCGGCGATTCCGAGCCGGGAGCTGATCTCGTTATTGGAGGGATCGATCTCAAGAGCGTAACGCAAGACCTCTTCCGCCTGGTCCTTCATGCCGCGCTTATGATAAAGGTCCGCCATGACGAGCATATGCGCCGTTGCCTTGCGCATTTGCCCCTGATCACCGTAAAGATCGCGCAGCTTGACGCGGATCTGCATGCTTTCGGGGAACCTTAACGCCAAGCCCTCGAGCTGTTCGATCGCTTTTGTAGACAGGCCGTATTTCACGAGGACATCTGCTTCGGTCATCGCTTCGGCTATGGCGGGATCATCATATTCATCCCGACTGCCTGGACTTCGGCAACCGGTTCTTCCCGGGGAGCGGCCGGAGGTAATTTCTCGGCCGGCATTTCGAAAGCAGTTGGAGTGGGCTCTTCGACTGCCGGCTCCGGCTCGGCCGAAAAGTCCGGCGGGGCGGTTTCCTCTATTGAGTTCTCCGGTTCCGGCGGCGCAGGCGCAGGGGGAGGAGACGTGATCTGGTCGAGCAGGTCTCTTGCTTCCTGAAAATCGGGGACGATCTCTGAGCGCGCTGTTGAGCGACGCCTTGGCCCTTTCGACGTTCCCTTCCTCCGCGAGGATTTTCGCCGCCTGCAGGAACGTTTCGGCGGCGTCCCCGCCCCGCTTCAGCGAAACGTACAGTTCGGCCAGCGCCCGCCTGCCCGGGATAAAGCGCGGGCTGTCGGCGACGAATCTCTTGAGGATTTCCTCGGCGCCGCCATGGTCGTTCGATTCGATGCGGGCGCGGGCGAGGGCCGAGGCCGTGTCGAGTGCCTTTTCGAATTCACTCTTCGCGATGTAGATAGGGTACAATTTTTCGTGCAGATCGGTCCTGCCGGGGTCAGCGGCCAGGATCTTCATGATCACATGCTCCGCATCGCTGTCCTTGCCGGCCCTCGTGAGCGCTTCAAGATAGGTATCGGAAAGCTCACGGTTGGCCGGGTCGTTTTCGAAGGCCGGCTTCAGGGCCTTGCACGCCTCGCCGAACTTTCCTTCTTTCAGATAAACGATGCCGGCCTTGTGATAAACGGCCTTGTTGTCCGGATCGATCGCGAGGACCTTTTCGAACAGCTGGCGGGCTTCCTTGAGCTCTTCCTTCGACAGGTGCACGTCCGCGGCGGCGAGATACGCCTTGGCGGCCTCGGCTTTCATGCCTTCCTTTGCGTACATGTCGGCGAGTTTGATCCTGAAGGCGACATTGTCGGGGTTGAGATCCGCCATCTTCTGGTAGATGCCGAGGGCCTTGGCGATATTGTTTTCCTTATTATAGAGATCGGCGACGTATTTGTAGTTTGCGAGGGCGTTGCCGGTGAGGCCCTTCTCGGCATGCATGTCGCCGAGGGCGAGGTGGACTTCGACCCTTTTGATGTCGATGTTGAGGACTTTTTTGTAGAGGGCTATGGCCTTGGAGGTAAAGCCGTCCTCAGCGAGGATGTCGGCCGCGCGCTTGTAGGCATCCACCGCCTCCGCCCTGGAGTTTTTTTTGATGCACAGATCGCCGATGGTATTGTAGAGATTGGCGTCGTTCGGCGTTTCACTGAGAAGTTTCTTCCACTCGGCAATCGCCTTGTCATACTGGCCCTTGGCGGCAAATTTCCGGGCTTCGTTCATTACTGAATTTTTGTCGATTGCCATGAGCTTAAAATACCATAAAGCTCGCCGGGGTGTCAACATCATCGTCTCCACCCTCCCCCTGCGTGGGAGCCGTTGCCCGGCCCCCGAATTGAGCTCCCCCGGAGGATCGGGAGCTCGATTCTTAAGGTTTAGAATCACTATCGTATTCGCTCGCTTACGCGAAGTGAAGGTTCGTACAGGTATCTCCAGAATTCGCCTTGATTTTAAAAGGCAATCATGTTAAAAAGTCCCTTATGGCAATTCGAACGATAAGAGTTTACCCGGACCCGGTGCTCCGGAACAAAACGGCCCGTGTGGAAAAATCGACAAGTCCCTGGACGGCCTGATCCAGGACATGGTCGAAACCATGCATGCCGCGCCCGGCGTCGGTCTTGCCGCGAACCAGGTGGGGGTTTCGCTCCAGCTGGCGGTGATCGACCTGAGCGCGCGGGAGGACGCCGAGGACCGTCATCCCCTTCTCGTGATCATCAATCCGGAAATCATCTCCTCCGGAAGGGGCCGCCGTCGAGGAAGAGGGTTGCCTCAGCATTCCCGATTTTGCCGAGAAGGTGAAGCGCGCCGCAAAGGTCAAAGTGCGGGCCCAGGACCGGACGGGCAAAACCTTCGAGCTCGAGGCCGAAGGCCTCCTGGCAAAAGCGCTCCAGCACGAAATCGATCATCTGAACGGCCTGTTGTTCGTGGACCGCTTAAGCCCTCTCAAGAAAAGCATCTTCAAGCGAAGATACAGGAAGATAGCGGTCGAGAAAGCCTAGAAGAGAACGGCAATTTCCAATCTCCAAATAGCAAATTCTCAACAAACTCCAATTGCCAATCAATCCTGGGCGAAACTGCTTGACGATTCGGATTTCGGTCATTGGAGCTTATTGAGAATTAGTGCATGGGATTTGGAATTTCTTATGAGACTCGTCTTCATGGGCACGCCGCAGTTTGCCGTGCAGCCGCTTCGCGCGCTGGCAGCGGCGGGACACGAGATCGCGGGCGTCGTTACGCGGATAGACAAGCCGGCGGGCAGGGGCCGCGTCCTTGCCGCGCCGCCGGCCAAGATCGCGGCGCAGGAACTGGGGATACCGGTGTTCCAGCCGCGGCGCGTGCGGGACCCCGAGTTCATCGCGACGCTGCGCGGTCTTGACCCCGAGGTCATCGTCGTGGCCGCCTACGGACAGATCCTCCCGAAAGATATCCTGGCCATGCCGAGATTCGGCTGTATCAATATTCATGCGTCGCTTTTGCCGTCGTACCGCGGCGCCGCGCCCGTCAACTGGGCGATCATCCGGGGCGACAGGGAGACCGGCGTCACCATCATGCAGATGGACGAGGGCATGGACACCGGCGCGATCCTGATGAAGGAGAGCATCCCGATCGACCCGAAGGACACGGCGGGAACGCTGACCGAGAAACTGTCGGCGCTCGGCGCAAGGCTCATCACCAGGGCGATGCCGCTGATCGCCGAGGCAAGCTCGTCCCGGTACGCAGGACAGCGCGCAGGCGACCCTGGCGCCGCTGCTCAAAAAGGAAGACGGCCTCATCGACTGGAAGCTCACCGCCGAGGAAATCCATAACCGCGTCCGGGGGCTTTCTCCCTGGCCCGGCGCCTTCGGCAATCTGGACGGCAAGATCATCAAGATCATCGAGTCCGAGGTCTCCGCCGGGAGCGGGGAGCCCGGGAAATTGTATCAGGAGAACGATAACAAATTGACTGTCGGCGCCGGCAGCGGCCGGCTCCGCATCCTGAGCATCCAGCCCGAGGGGAAAAAACCCATGACCGCAGCCGAGTTCCTGCGGGGTCACCGGGGGGTTGCGGGAAAAAGTTCGAAGCACAAGCCAAATCCTGAAGCATCAAATCCCAAATAGACACCAAAGACGAAAATTACAAAGAGGAACGGTGCTTCGGACATTAGTTTTTAACGTTTTGGTGCTTATTTGGGAATCTTGCGATTTGTGATTTGGAATTCGTTAATTAACTATGTCTGAACCCAAAAAAAGAATCTTCATCGGCCTCATCGTCTTTACGGTCCTTCTCATTACCGCGATAACCGTGGGGCTCTACCTGATCCCCTACATCGGGCTCAAGAACATTCATCCCCTGGCGCCGAGGATCGTGTGCTTGACCATGGGCGGGATCCTCAGCGTCCTGATCCTCGGCGTGGGGCTGCTCATCCTGACCCTTATCCGCGGCAGGGAGATTTTTTTTGCCGCCCGGCTGCGGGGCATCGTGATCGAGGTCCTCTTCCCCATCATGATCGTCCTGGGCAAGCTCCTCGGCATTTCCAAGGAAAAGGTCCAGCAGTCCTTTGTCGAAGTGAATAATCTTCTGGTCAAGGCGAAGATGAGGGACATCAAGCCCAGCCGCATCCTGCTCCTCATGCCGCACTGTCTTCAGTTCAACGACTGCGCCATCAAGATCACGACCGATGCGTACAAGTGCCAGGCCTGCGGCAAATGCAAGATCAAGGACCTGGTGATGCTCGCGCAGAAACATGACGTGCACCTCTCGGTCGCAACCGGCGGTACGCTCGCGCGCAGGAGGGTGGCGGAGGCAAAGCCCCAGGCCATCATCGCCGTGGCTGCGAGCGGGACCTGACGAGCGGCATCCAGGACGCCTATCCGCTTCCCGTCATCGGGATCCTGAACGACCGTCCCTTCGGACCGTGCTTCAATACGAGCGTCGATATCAGCAAGGTCGCCGAAGCCCTCGAATTCCTCGCGAACGGCCGCGGTAAATCCAGCGGCGCCGATGGATAGGCCGCGGGACAAAGCGCTCGAAATCCTCCGGAAAGTCGAGGACGGCGTCTTTGCGGACGCGCTTCTCGAAGAGGCGCGGCAGTCCTTCGACGCGCGTGACAGCGCCTTTCTGCTGGAACTGGTGTACGGGGTGCTCAGGAACCGGCTGCGCCTCGACTGGGCCCTGGACCGGTTTTCCGCCCAGCCTGTTGAAAAAACCGACGCCTGGACCAGGAACATCCTGCGGCTCGGCGCATACCAGATGCTGTTTCTGGACAAGGTCCCCCCAGCGCCGCGGTGAACACTTCGGTCGAACTCGCCAAGGCTTACGGGAAGAAAGCAGGTTACGTGAACGGCCTGCTCAGGAACCTTGACCGGAAGCGGGACAGAGTCGCCTATCCGGGGGCGGAAGATCCGAGCGCGCCGGCTCTCCGTCCTCTATTCCCATCCCGAATGGCTGGTGAGGCGCTGGATCGGGCGCTTCGGAACGGAAACGGCGGAAACGCTTCTGCGCGAGAAACAACGCGCCCGCGCCGCTCGTGCTTCGGGCCAACACGCTCAAGACCACGCGGGACGAGCTCAAAGCCGACCTTGAACGCGCGGGCGCAGCGCAATCGAGACGGTCTATTCGCCCGCGGGGCTCAAAATCTTTCGTCGCCGGGCATCCGCGCTCTTCCGGGCTACGGGGAGGGCCGGTTCATGGTGCAGGACCAGGCTGCCCAGCTCATCGGCCTGATGCTTGCCCCCGAGCCGGGAGAGCGCGTGCTGGATGCCTGCGCGGCGCCCGGCGGCAAGGCAACGCACCTTGCCGAGCTCATGGAGACAGGGGAAAGATCGTTGCGCTCGAGCGCGATCCGGCGCGGATCGCCCGGATCAGCGAGAACAGCGGGCGGCTGGGCATAACCATCATCGTACCGAAACAGGGCGACGCGGCGATTACGCGGAGGAGGGCTTCGACCAGGTACTGATCGACGCGCCCTGCTCCGGCCTCGGCGTGCTCAGGCGGCATCCCGACGGCAGTTGGAACAAGAGCGAGGAGACGATCCGGGAACGGGCTCGGTTGCAGCGGCGGATACTCGAGAACTGCGCGAGACTTCTTGACCCGGCGGCGCGCTTGTTTACGCGACGTGTACCACGGAGCCTGAAGAAAACGAAGAGGTCGTCGACGCTTTTCTTGCGGGCCCCGGAGCGGATTTGCCGTCGATGATCCAGGCCGTATCTGCCTCAGCGGGCTGCCGCGCTGGTGGACGAAAGGGTTTTTTCCACACCTATCCGGAGGCGCCGGAGATGGACGGGTTCTTCGGGGTGAGGCTGGTAAAGATCAGGAGACAGGAGTCAGTGGTCAGGATCCAGAAGAACATCTCCTGGATTCCGGCTCCTGACCCTGACTTCTGCTCTTATCATCTTGCATATGCCTTTAACTATGGTAAAATACGGGCTCTGACATGAAGCGGTTTTTGAAAGGCCTCGGCATCTTCATCGCGCTGGTGGGTGTCGGCATCGCGAGCGCCTTCGCGGTCATTGCGCTGCTCCTCCGCCAGGAGGAGGTCCGCGTGCCGGACCTCACCGGCCAGGACATCGTGTCCGTGATCGAGCTGGTAACCCAGCAGGGCCTGCAGCTCAAGGTCGACCGGCGGGAGCCCCATCCCACCTTGCCGCGGGACACCGTGATCTCCCAGACGCCGGCGCCGGGAGCGGGATCAAAAAAGGCCGGCAGGTCCGGGTCATCGTGAGCCAGGGCCCGAGCGAGCTGCTGTCGCCGAAGCTCGTGGGAGAAAATTTCCGCAAGGCCGATCTCATGATACGGCAGGCAGGGTTCGTGCCCGGCGACATTTCGCGGGTCTCCTCGGACACGGTCGAACGCGATATCGTGATCGCCCAGTATCCGCAGGCCGGCAGCCAGCTCGAAAAGGGCGGGACGATCAGCATGCTCGTGAGCAGCGGCAGGAAAGCCCGAACTTTCGTCATGCCGAAGCTCACCGGGAAAAAGGCCGAGGAGGCCCTGAGGATCGTCGACCGCATGGGCCTTGCAGCACCGGGTGGTTACGCAGGCAGCCGGCGACAGGCCCCCGGGCGCGGAACGGACCGTCATCAGCCAGAAACCCGGCAGCGGGATATCCGGTTTCCGCCGATGCGACGGTGGATATCGTGGTGAGCAAGTGAAGGAAGCATGCGCGCAATTGAAAATTGCAAGATTGGAAATTTAAATTGCAAATGTGCTATGGACTAAGGCTTTCAATTTTCAATTTCCAATTTCTAATCTTCAATTTTCAATTTTGATTTTTATGAGGAAAATTATGACGAAAAAAATCAAAGTCGCTCCCTCGATCCTCTCGGCCGATTTCTCCCGGCTGGGCGAGGAGATCAGGGCCGTCGAGGCCGCGGGCGCCGACTGCATCCACGTCGACGTGATGGACGGGCACTTCGTGCCGAACATCACCATCGGTCCGCTGATCGTGGAGGCGGCGCGCAGGTGCACCAAGCTGCCGCTCGACGTGCACCTCATGATCACGAACCCGGAGCTGTACATCGCCGACTTCGCGAAGGCCGGCGCCGACTTATACGGTGCACGTCGAGGCCGCGTCCACCTGCACCGCTCGTGCAGTCCATCAGGAGCACACAGGGCGTGAAGGCGGCGGTGTCGCTGAACCCGGCCACGCCGCTCACGCCTGGACTATGTCCTGGCCGAGTCGACATGTGCTCATCATGTCGGTGAACCCCGGTTTCGGCGGCCAGAACTTTATCCCCTCGGCGCTGGACAAGATAGCGAGGCTCCGAAAACGGATCGACGACCTTGGGCTCAAGACCGAGATCGAGGTCGACGGAGGCGTAAAGCCCGCGAACGCGGCCGGTCATCAAGGCGGGCGCCGACATCCTCGTGGCTGGCTCAGCGGTCTTCGGCGCCAAGGACTATGCGGCCGCGATACGGGGAATCAGGGGAGTAACGAAATTATACGTTCATTGGAATTGTAAGATTGGAAATTTCGAGATTGAAATACTGTTAACTGCACTTTAAGTTGCAATTTGAAAATTTGCAATTTCACTTTGCAATTCATTTATTCCGGAGGTTTCCATGACCATCAAAAAACAAACCTCAAAATCCCCTTTGAGCTCAAGAACGTGAAAGAGCCGGAACTCTACCGGGACATGTTCCCCTATACCAGCGTGCCCCGGCTGGTGCTGGAGGACCGGCTGATTCAGACCGACATCCCGAGGATATCTGGATCACGGACACGACGTTTCGCGACGGGCAGCAGTCCCGTCCGCCTTATACGCCCGGACAGATCGCCGACATCTTCGACTTTCTGCACCGGATGAGCGGACCCGATGGCGTGATCCGCCAGACCGAATTTTTCCTCTATTCTGAAAAGGACCGCGAGGCGGTGCGGCTCTGCATGGAGCGGGGCTACCGGTTTCCCGAGGTCACCGGCTGGAATATGGGCGAACAAAAAGGACTTCAAGCTCGTGAAGGACATGGGGCTCAAGGAGACGGGCATTCTCACGTCCTGCTCGGACTACCATATTTTCCTGAAACTCAACATGTCACGCCGGACGCGCTGCAGCAGTATCTCG
>CAVUHW010000037.1:0-19659 GCA_963741205.1 Nitrospirota bacterium | reverse complement strand
CGCTCACGACGCGCATTCTTGAAACCAGGAAGGAGCGGGTGCTCGTCACGCTGCTCCTGGCGCTCGGGGTGCCCTGTTCCGCGCAGCTCGGTGTTTCTCGGCTGTCTCCGGCGTCTCTGGTTTTGCCACCGTCTATGGTTTGGGACGGTTGTCGGGGTCCTGCTCCTTGTGGGGTTTTTGGCGGCGAGGCCTCCCCGGTAAACAGTTCGGATTTTATCCTCGAACTGCCTCCGATTCGGGTACCGCAGCTCATGAACATTGTGATTTAACGTTAGCCCGGCTCGAGTGGTATCTGAAGGAGGCGGTACTTATCTTTTCCTCGGGACGTTGGTCCTGTTCCTGGGACGCCAGTCGGGGCGCTTGGATCTATCCAGTTGCGGCCCGATCCGCTCGTTGTCGGCATCCTGGATCTTCCAGCAAGGCAGCGGAGGCCTTTCTGATAGGCTTCCTGCGGAGAGATTATGGCGCGGCTGGACTCTTCGTGATGCAGAAGCAGGGATTGCTCGACCCAATCCAGGTTGTCGTGAGCCTCGCGGTTATCCCTGTTCGTTCGCGGTATCGCGAACTTCTTCATGATGGTGAAGGAACAGGGTATGAAGGCCGGCCTTTATATGGTGGCTTTCATCTTCCCCTTTGCTTTTGCCGTAGGCGGGGCGTCGAATTGGATACTGAGGACGTTTAAGGTGGCGTTCTGAGAATTGATGAACGCGGAGTGCGGACCAAATTAATTGCAAAGCAGAGGGCGCAGATTTATAGGAAAGCCAAATCGCAAAATCGATCTGAGGTGAGACAATGTCAGAACATAAGCGAATCGACACCATCGAAGGAAAAGCCGGACACCCGGCGCTCTGCGTCCTGCCGGAGATAGAGAAGGAAGACGAACTCTTCGAGATCATGTGGACGCTTCGGGAGGACGGCAAGTTTTCCCGCGGAGACGTAGTTGAGAATTGCAGCATCGAAGGATGCGACAGCATCCTTAAGGAACTTGCGAAGAACGGCTGGATCGACATGAAGGGCGAAACCATCGAACTTATGCCGAAAGGGGAAAAGCCCGCAAAAGAACTGGTTCGCAGGCGCCGGTTGTCGCTTTGGATGTTCTATGGTCTTTTACTTTGACGGCGCCGAGGCAGAGGCGTGCAAATTTGAGTCTATTTTTATCCTGAAGTGACTGACAGTGTATGCACCCTGCTCGGTCACCGCCCAATTGTCCTGACGGAAAGCCTATTCCGCGCGGGGCGTGCTGCTCCATGTTCCGGCAAGAGATGAAGCCTCTCGTGGCGCCCCTCGCGACCTCCTGCCGGGCGACGGCCAAGATTGTGTTTATTACGCCAGAGTCGCATTCGCGGCTGGACCGTCTTTCCGCCATGGGCCTGACTCCCGGCAGCATGGTCAAGCTCCATCAGAAAAAACCTCGTACGTCATCCGGCTGGAGAGACCATGATAGCTGTTGACAAGGACATTAGAAGGAGATCTTTGTAAAAAAAATGTAGTCGTATTGGCGTCAGAAGATTAATAACCCTTGCATCTAAACAAGGGTTATTTTTTTGATAAATAATATGAAAATGATTATCAATATCAAAAAGGAGGCGCCAGCAGTAAGGAAAAGTAATTTTACAATACGGTGATGATGTTGATTATGGTCTGGTTTGGAAACGGAAGTGGGAGAAGTAGACTAGCGAAATTATGTCTGGACTGAGGAATGATGGAACCTTGGCAAAGGGGAATGCGGAGGTGGAGAAAAAAAAAAAAAAAAAAAAAAAAAAAAAAAAAAAAAAAAAAAAAAAAAAAAAAAAAAAAAAAAAAAAAAAAAAAAAAAAAAAAAAAAAAAAAAAAAAAAAAAAAAAAAAAAAAAAAAAAAAAAAAAAAAAAAAAAAAAAAAAAAAAAAAAAAAAAAAAAAAAAAAAAAAAAAAAAAAAAAAAAAAAAAAAAAAAAAAAAAAAAAAAAAAAAAAAAAAAAAAAAAAAAAAAAAAAAAAAAAAAAAAAAAAAAAAAAAAAAAAAAAAAAAAAAAAAAAAAAAAAAAAAAAAAAAAAAAAAAAAAAAAAAAAAAAAAAAAAAAAAAAAAAAAAAAAAAAAAAAAAAAAAAAAAAAAAAAAAAAAAAAAAAAAAAAAAAAAAAAAAAAAAAAAAAAAAAAAAAAAAAAAAAAAAAAAAAAAAAAAAAAAAAAAAAAAAAAAAAAAAAAAAAAAAAAAAAAAAAAAAAAAAAAAAAAAAAAAAAAAAAAAAAAAAAAAAAAAAAAAAAAAAAAAAAAAAAAAAAAAAAAAAAAAAAAAAAAAAAAAAAAAAAAAAAAAAAAAAAAAAAAAAAAAAAAAAAAAAAAAAAAAAAAAAAAAAAAAAAAAAAAAAAAAAAAAAAAAAAAAAAAAAAAAAAAAAAAAAAAAAAAAAAAAAAAAAAAAAAAAAAAAAAAAAAAAAAAAAAAAAAAAAAAAAAAAAAAAAAAAAAAAAAAAAAAAAAAAAAAAAAAAAAAAAAAAAAAAAAAAAAATAAAATGTGTATCAAGTCAAGACAGAACAATTAAGGTCATGACGATATTTACGTTGTTGATGAATCATGTATTGATACCATGAAAGACAGGCACGTAATGATGTTTTAAGAGTATCTATGAACCAAGATGGGGAGGAGATCGATCGGTGTATTTGAAGAAGCTGGCCGGAATATTTACGCTTTGTGCGGTTTTGGTAATACCGGCGGCATCATGGGCGGCGCATCCGCTTGTTACGGATGATACGGGGACGCAGGGGACCGGAAAGTATCAACTCGAAGCATCGGGCACCTGGCTTACCGACAAGAAAAACGAGGGTGGCGAGGGAGTGAGAGAGCTTAATTCCATTGCCACGGTCGTATTGACCGCAGGAATTGCCGAGACCATGGATGTGATGGTTACTGTGCCCTATGTATGGACTGACACAAAAGAATCAGGAACGATTACGAGAAATCACGGACTTTTCGATACCGCTATTGAGGCAAAATGGCGATTCTTCGACAAGCAAAAACTCAGTCTGGCGATCAAACCCGGCATAATCATTCCCACGGGCGATGCGGACAAGGGTCTGGGATCTGGTCACGTTGACTATTCAGCATCCTTGATCTCGACCGTTGATGCTGAACCCTGGTCCTTCGATGTGAATCTCGGCTATCTGTATCTCCCGAACTCATCGGGGAATCGCACCAATATATGGCTCGGTTCGCTTGCCAGTCGATTTGCAATGGCTGAACGGTGGAAGATCGTGGGAGAAATCGGTGCAACCAGAAATGCTGATTCCACAGACAGCAGTTATCCCGTCTTCGCTCAGATCGGTCTCATCTATTCTCCACAGGACTCGCTGGATCTGAGTGCGGGATTCCTGTTCGGACGCAATGACACGGAAGTAGACCAGTCGGTTCGCGCTGGTGTGACCGTCAGGTTCTAGGAGAAACGACTACGAATATGGCAGATGCTTTTTTCCCCGGCGGTGGGCAGGTTTCGTTTATATCATTTGCAGTCATGAGAAAGTGCCAGATATGAACCCGATGCGGAGCGGGCTTTAGTCTGCTCCGCTTTTTTTCTCGCTCGCTCGTCGTTCGAAACCTTGATTTTTTCTGGAACCTTGCTATACTCTTACAAGTTGTAACCTCGGACGCCGCTCTTGGTTCGGAAAGTCCGGTTCGACATCTAAGGAATAGAGGAGGATACGAAATGAAAGGGAACGAAAAGATCATCGAGCACCTGAACGCGCGGCTGGCCGAGGAGTTGACCGCCATCAACCAGTATATGGTCCACGCCGAGATGTGCGACAACTGGAATTACGGAAAGCTGCACAAGATGATAGAGAAGCGGGCCATCGACGAGATGAAGCACGCCGAAAAGCTCATCGCCCGGATCCTCTTTCTCGAAGGTCGCCCCATCGTCAGCGATCTGAGAAAAATGTACATCGGCGCCGAGGTGCCGGCAGATGCACCAGAACGACCGGGGCGCAGAGGAAGGGGCCATCAAGGGCTACAATGAGAGCATCCGCCTGGCTGTTGAGGTGGGGGACAACGGCACCCGAGAACTGTTTGAATCGATCTTGAAAGAAGAGGAGGACCACATCGACTGGCTCGAGGCCCAGCTCGACCAGATCAAACAGATGGGTCCGCAGAACTACCTGGTGGAACAATTGGACTGATGGAGTGTGATTCTGCAGCTAACGCAATAACTATTACTACGGCCTCCTCGCGGAGGCCGTAGCTATTTTCCCGTCAAGCGTTGCTATGCCTTGGCCACGAGCACGGCGCAGCCGGCTGACCCGATGACCTTTTCCGTCGCACTTCCCATCAAGAGCTTCTTAACGCCTGTTTTCCCGTAGGCCCCCATCACGATGAGATCGACCCCTCTGCCGCCTGCCGTTTCGACGATTACGTCGTACGATCTCCCCATGGGAGTCACCGCCTCCGCCGAAACTCCCTCCTTTCGCGCCAGTTCAACGGCAGTGCTTGATAAGGTGTTTGCCTCATCCCGTTCGCGTTCATCGCGCATTGCCGAAAGCGCGATGACGTGGCTTCCGCAACGCTTGGCGATGGTGATCGCTTCACTGACTGCCGCATTGCCGTGAGCCGAGCCATCGGTAGCGACCAGTATGTTTTTGTATTCTATCTGGGCGGCCTTCGGAACAACGAGGACCTTGCAGGGGGCATGGGCGATGACTTTTGCGGCAGTTTCACCCATCAAGGCCTTAACCAGGCCTTTGTATCCGTGCCTGCCGATAACGATCATGTCCATCATCCTGTCAGCGGCGTCATCGACGATGGCCTGCGAGGCTTCCATCGATTCATGAAAAATAGTCTCGCAGGTCACTCCTTCTTTTTCCGCCCTGGCCTTGATGGTCTTCAGGTGTGCAGTCGCCTCTTCTTCCTCTTTTGCCATGGCGCTGGACCCGATCGTTTCATATTCGGGGTTCGTCTCAATCGTCATGCAGGCGTAAATCCTACTCGAACATTTAGCGGCGAATTTTATCCCTTCCCGTATCGCTCCTTCGCTGTAAGCGGTCCCGTCGGTTGCCAATAGAATCTTGTCCAATTTTGTGATGGGACACGCGTCAGTGGTCATAGGAATCTCCTTTGTGAGTTATTATAGGGTCGTGAAAATAAGTATAGCTTAATCAATGCCTTTTTGCCCGAGAAATAACGGCTTACTGATTTTTTCATTTGTTTAAAATACTAGTACGGCGAAGACCAGAAGCGAGACCCATAGGCATTCCTTTTAGTGATGCACAGTGTGTCCACTTATTTCCGACTGTCTGTTCCCATCGATTACGAGTGTCTGGCGTGAGTGAAGGGCGTTCGGAATATTTTTCCAGCAGAAATGCTTTCTGCGTTGGTATATTTTATACAATATATTGATTTACAAAGGATTTTAATGGTTAAACTAAAACTAAAGTTTTAATTAATTTATGACGATAAAATTCCGTAGATAATACACTGGAAAAAAAGAGAAAGTCGTTCGCAGCTACGTCAATAAAGCAGAAACTATATAGTATATTAGCTTGATTTTACTATATATTTTATGTTTTTTACGACTTCGGTAGTATGAAACAGTTATTTATGCTATTATCGAAGAGGTATAAAAGTGCATGGCATTTTGCTCGTGTTCAGGCTTTTTCATGGTCCGGGTGTGAATAACAAATAACAAAGGTGTCCCGAATATACCTGCTATAATCTACGGAGATCAGAACCAATGAAAACACTGCTTCTGGTGGACGATGAACTGGAGATCCGGAGAAGTCTTGGTGAGATCTTGAACCGTTTCGGCTACAATGTCATAACCAAGCCGGACGCCCCATCCGCTCTGTCGGTGATTCAAGAAGGCGCCCCTGTGGATCTCGTGATAACGGATTACCGCATGCCGGGAATGGACGGCCTGGAGTTTCTCGTCCAGTTGAAACAATTTCTTCCCGAGGTCCCAGTGGTCATCCTTACGGGTTATGGAGCCATCGAGACGTATTTGAAGTCGCTCAGTCTTGGTGTATTCGAATATATCAACAAACCCATCAAGGCGAAAGAACTAGGCAGGATTGTCGAAGCGGCATTGGAAAGCGCCGGTGGAACTGCTTTAACTCAAGGGGCCGAACCTTCATGACCCTGATGACGGCGAAATCCGCTTCTCCCACCGAGATCACCGCTGATGCACATCCATTCGTCTCCCTATGAAGGTCGCGGGATGCGATTTCCTTAGCCAGCAAAAAAATGAGTCGGATTTGATACCCCTGGATTTTTATGATTGAATGGGGTTGTCAATCCCTAAAGCCATGACAGCGACACGATGTTCCGACAGATCAGGAGTGGCGGGTTTTGCGCAATTCCGTCCGAAGATCCTCCCGGACGTTGTTAAACAGTGCCAGATAGGACGCCGTCCTGAAATCGGGATAGGTGTGCTCGCAGGGGACAAAACTTCGATCCTTCGTGTTGTACTTCAAAGTAACCTCAGCATAGATGCCGTCTCCGATATAGACGCGGTGCGCAAAGTCCTTGGCCGATGCGAGAACGACTTTGGCTTCCGTGACATACCCGGGGTCGAGGTTGATCCTTCGTCGTAGATGCTGGCCGCTCTTGACGGCATAGTCATTTTCAAGATCGTTGGTGAACCTTTTTATGGAGGACAATTTTCCCGGGTCCGTTGACCGTTCGAAGAACAGAAACTTCCGGAAAATATTCCGCCCCATCTCTTCCTGGTAGTAATCCGACCTGTCCCAGGGCATGCATTCGCTGCCGCTCTTGATTGGACCGAATTCCTTTTGCAGAATTTCAGAGCAGGCGCCGAACAGATCAAGTTCCGGAGACAGCATACCGATGAACAGCTTGACCGGCAGAGGTCTATGTATGTGCCCCATTATGACTCCGGGATGATATAGACCTTAATCTGAAATATATCTCGTCAAGCCGCTCTGTCCGGTCAAGGGAAGCTCCAGCTCCACTTCAACGCCGGCGTCCGTTTCCCGCTCGCCAACGACGCGGAAGCCCTGGAGATAGCCGTGGATTCTCGTGATGTAACTACGGGCAGGCAGAGAAGTGAGTTCCTGCTTCGGGCCGAGCTTGATCTGCTCGACGATCCGCAAGAGATTTCGCTCGGCTTCGGAAAGAGCGGCGCGTTTTGCCATTTCACGCGCGGCAGGCCGGTTTGACGCGTCCGACGGATACATGCCCCGTCCTTTGGCGCGAATGATCCCTTTTGACCAGTCTATTCCGTCGATCGGGGAGATATAGAGGAGCCTCATGTTTTGAACGGCATGCCGTTCCCCGGAAAGTCGGACCTCGACCGCATCACCCGCGTACCCCGGGGAGGAAGCCTGAAGAACATACTTCCCTTCGGCAAGGGAGCCAAAATCATATCTCCCGTCGGAAGCAGTGGTCAACGTCAGCCCTCTGTCCGCTTTCCGGAGAGCAGCGTAACTGACGCGCCCGCCGGATAAACAACCCCGGAGAGTCCGGCCGTGCCGAGGATTTGCGCCGGCGTCGCGGCAGGAAGAAGGAGAATGCTTGCAACGAAAACAATGATGCACGCAGATTTCATGCGGCCTCCTGATGGGCTCATTATATCACAGTACCTGGTTTTCTTGAATCAGAATGGATCAGAGACCCGGACAAAAAAGCTCTTGGCCCGGCTTGACAATGACAGAGGGTTCGATATACTAAGACCATGCAACTGACACGGGAAGGTGATTACGGCATACGCAGCGTCTTGTATCTTGCCCGCCAGCCTTTTAAAAAAGTCAGTTTCGTCAACGAAATATCGGAGGAATACAAGATCCCGAGGAGTTTTCTGGCCAAGATCCTCCAGAAGCTGGTGAAGGCGAAGATCGTACGGTCGTACCGCGGCGTCAAGGGCGGATTTTCACTTGCCCGGCAGGCGCGCGAGATTTCCGTCCTTGAAGTGCTCGAGGCCATCGAAGGAAAACTCGCGATGAATATCTGCATTACCGACAAGAAAAAATGCAGTTTTTCCAAGCAGTGCCCCTCTCACGCCCTGTGGTTTAACGTGCAGGCCAAAGTTTCGGACATGCTGAAAAAAGCGAATTTTGAAGACATGGCGCGTCAGAAGACCTGACCATTATCAGATATCATTCAGACCACGAAGTGAGTACTTGGATGACATTCACAGCCCGAACATCGTTACTGCTTGCCGTCTTCTGCGCCCATCGTATTTCCCCGAAGTTCTCCCGCTGAAATCAGACGTGACCTCGAAAACCTATCTCAGGTTCTTTCATGATGCGCGGGACCAGCAATACGCCCCCCTGAATGAATATGTGGAACTGGACGGCAGGGACCAGAAGCAGGGACAGTGGGACTTTCACGTTTCCGCGTGGGGGGCGCATGACTTCAAGACCGTGGAGTTCGGAGACAAAACCCGGGACGAACTTACCTATGCCTATCTGCGCTATTCACCCTATCAGGACAAACGGCTGCTCTTGTATGCGGGAAGACACTACATCTTCGAGGGTGTCGCCACGGAGCAAGTCGACGGTGTCTCGTCGCGCTGGGAGGCGACGCCATCCAACGGCCTTTCCCTGTTCGGCGGGTCGCCGGTCGTGACGGCGTTCGACACCCGCGGAGGCGATGCCGCGTACGGCGGCAGGGTGTACCAGCGGTTCTCTAACCGGGCGGAGATCGGGTTGTCTCTGCTCTACGAAACCAACGACAAGGCCCGCTTTCGCGAAGAAACCGGAGTCGATGTCTGGCTCCTTCCTTACCGGAAGGTTGAGCTTAAGGGGCATTCGTACTACAACAATATAACGGAAGGATGGGGAGAACACTGCTTATACCCTCAAGATATTCCCATGAACAAACTGATCCTTTCGGGTCTGTATACCAGGACAGACTATGATGACGCATTTGCAACGCGGACGCTTAGCGTGTTCTCTCCGGATTTTCTCGGAGAGGCGAGACGCTGACGAAAATTGGGCGGCATGGCGGAATACCGGTTCAGAGACGGCATCAGGGGAGTCGTCGACTACACGAACTATTCGTACAAGACCATGGGAGAAGCCGCATATTACGGCGCCGGAATTATCGTGGCAATTTCCAAAACCTCCGCAGGTGCCTCGTATCCACAGGATGGAGGGCGCCGTGGATAAGCTCAGATACCGCGAGGCACGGGTCTACGTCGCCGAGGACATGGAAGGCTGGAGGTTTTCCTTCGATGCCATCAATCATCATTACGATGTGCCTTTTAACGGCGTCAGCGATGCCTATTCACTGAACGGAACTGTCCGGTACACGATCAGCGACTCGTTGACGTCCAATTTGAGCGTTGACTATAGTAAGACCCCGGATTTTCTTCATAACACCACGGTGTTGCTGAACCTTGTATACAATTTCAAGAGCGGGAGATGACATGATGGAGGAGAAAAAAATACCGAGTGCAATTTATCTCGTGGCATCTCTGCTGATCCTGTTCGCCGCGTCGCCGGAATTGAGTTCCGCGCTCGAACGGAAAATCCCGGACAGTCATCCCATCGAGCTCACCGCGATGCCTCGCTGTACGGAATGCCATACGGAAGACACGGGCGTTGCCCTTAAACCGATTGCCACGTTCAACCACAGCGCCGATTTCATCAGCGGCCACCGGTTTTACGCCTCGCAGTCGTCCCGGTTGTGCAATGCCTGCCACAAGGTCTCATTTTGCACGGATTGCCACGCGTATAAGGACGAATTGAAGCCGAGTGAAAAATATTCGGGTTCTCCCGAGCGGTGGCTGCCCCACCGGGGCGACTACCTCTTCCAGCACAGGATCGACGGAAGGCTCGACCCGACGAGCTGTTACCGGTGTCACGGGACCCAGAACAACAGGCTATGCAAACAATGTCCATCAAATAGGAAGAATAACGAATCCGGCCTCGCACTCCTCGCGATATCGTTCTTATGGCTGCGTGCCTGCAAAGGGCACCGATTCGCGGCAAAGTCTTTGTTCCGGTAACAGGCCATCCCGAGCCAGTGGGCAAGTCCGCTTGCGATCGGCACGCAGGACTTCCACGCTACCCCGGTCACATCAGTCTCGCCGGAACAAACCGCCGGCAATGGAGCCGCGCTGTTCATACGGCACTGCGCTCCCTGCCACAGCAGCACCGCCAAGGGAAAGGTCGGCCCAAACATCCTCGCCATTTTACAATTTTCGACGGACATCCCGGCCAACATAACAGGCACCATCAATGGGGTCCCGCTCATGCGGGGACAGGCCGTCTTAAGCCAGGAGGAAATCCGGGACATCGCAGGCTATCTTTCCAGCCTGATAGGCGGCGCAGCACCTGTTTCAGAGGTGAGAGATACGTCCCTGTGCAGCCAGTGCCACGGAGCGAACCTGGACGGCGGCATCGCACGAGGTGAGCTGCTTTGCCTGCCATAACGGGCCCGACGGCAACATCGGACATCCGTCAGGATGGTTGACAGCGACTGACGATCCCGTCGGTTTCCACGGCACCTACGGACGAGACTTCGTTGCCGGCTGCACGACTTGCCACGGCCTTGATCTGAAAGGCAGTATCGTCTGCGAGCGGCACAGGGTTTGCGCCCGCATGTTCCAGTTGCCATAACGGCGTCGATTGCGCCTGTTTTATAATCTCCTCATACCTCCATTGAACTTCCTCATTGTCCCCTCTTGGAATCGCATTAAGTCAGGGGGAATACCTATTCCGGTGAATGCCTCCCGTAAGTGAAGATTGAACGGACCTTGAGGAATGCAGGGATTCAGGTATTGAATCAGAACTTTCTAAAAAAAAACGCCGCCCGAAGCGGAAGCGAATGCTTTCCGCATCGGACGGCGTGAAGAGACTGGATCAATTTATCCTTCAACTGACTACGGCGCGATCAGGATGATATTTCCGCGGATCTCGCCGCCTGGATTGGCGGTCGTATGCACGTTGTAATAGAGGTTCCCGCTGATGAACGAGGCTATCTGGGCCGAGTCAGCACCGTGTTTGCGGGAACGCTCCACACGCCGCCGCCCAGTGTGTGTGCCGGAACGCTCCATGCACTACACAGCGTTACCCGACGTCGCAGCGTGCGTGACCACATCGAGCTGCCCGTATGTAGTCACGCCAGGCGCCGCTACGTATGTAATGCGTCCAGTGAACCGCTGTACGCGCTCAGCCGGTTGAGAACTGGAGTACCGTTCAGGGAGCCAGTCACAGCTCCCGTGTGCTGCGTTCACCGTCAGGATTCCCGTGCCGGCTGCGCTGGTGGTAACGGGCGGGCTTTCCTGGGCGCCGTCCAGATCCGAGCGTACAGAGTTGCAGTGGTTTTATTGATATTTCCGCGTATCTCACCACCTGCGTTAGCGGTCGTATGGACATTAAAATACAGGGTGCCGGCCGTGAACGAGGCTATCTGTGCCGCGGTCAGCGGCGTGAGCGGTCGCTGGAACGCTCCACACACCGCCTCCCGAGTCGCTCAGGGGAATAATGACTGCGTTGCCCGCTGCCCCGTCATGCACATGCGCCGCTGTTGACCGTTGTTGCAGGGGCCGACAGTATTGTCAGGGAACCGCTCACAGCTCCCGTTCCTGTATCAACTGTAAGGCTTCCCGCGCCGTTCGCGGTCGTGGTAACGGGCGTAGCTTTCCTGGGTGCCGTCAAGAGTTGCAAATTTTGTGACTGTAGCTGTTGGTGTTGGCGTTGGAGTCGGCGTTGTTATCTGCTGCTACTACCGCAACTGACAAAGCGATCACCCCGACCAGCAATATGATTGACCAGAGAAAATGTCTACGGTGTATCATGGTTGTTTCCTCCCTCCTGTTCCTTTCGGACATAGGTTGAATTTCAGCCATGGCGTCTTGACGCCTTTAGTTTTGAGGATAACACGAGTTGCGAAGATACGCAATAATACTAAAGCCGTAATTTGTCATAAAAAAGATTTATGCTATAGAGAGGGATTCTGAAGAAGTATATTGTCGGCTTCACAATCATTATTTCTTCCGTGTGGTTCGCACGGATGATTTCAAGATGTCAAACGCTTCCTGTAAAGCAGGCAATTAATATCGTGCACGATTGAGCAAATAACAGTTCTGCGTTTGGTATTGTCAGCCCTATATTGACACCCGGTATAAATACGATTAACTTGAAATAGAGAGCCATTATGGTATCCATTAGCAAAGTGAGCAAGGAGGGAGGTGCTCCTGATGATGAAGATACAATATAAACCATGATACATTACACCTCATTTCCGGTGGTTTTTTTCTTCTGGCGGTCATTGCCGCATCGTGCGGAGGCGGTGGAGTCCCCTCGGGAACAGCCGCCTCGATGCCGGTTGCTGCATCACTGGTTGCCTGTGACAGCCTCCCTGAGCGGCGCTCAGGAAGTTCCGCCGGTTGCCACGGCCGGGACCGGCAGCGCGGTCCTTTCGGTCAACTTCGCCACAGGCGCGCTCAGCGGCACGGTGAGTTTCTCCGGCTTGTCGAGCGTTGCTACAGCCGCTCATATCCATGAGGGCGCGGCGGGAGTAAACGGGCTGATCATCATTCCCCTTACCGGTGGGATAGGATTGACGAGTGGAACATGGACTGTGCCCGCGGGCACGGTGTTGACAGCTGCTCAGCTCAACGCCCTTCAAGCCGGCGGACTGTACGTCCAGATACACACCCAGATCTTCCCTGCAGGCGAGATCAGAGGGCAATTGGCGAGTTCATAATGCAGCCGTCCCTGATTCTCTCCCAGGAGCCTGTCCTCGAATGCTCCTGTCGGGTGGGGAAAGGCGGGGGAGAGGGGATAGTTTCAAATGGAAAAAACGATATTTCGAACCCAACGCCGGGTCTCCGCGTGGCTGGTGGCGGCGGTCATGCTTACCCTTCCTTTTATACGGGTCCACGGCGAAAGCGCCCTCCGTTTCGATATCCCGTCGCTTAAACTCTATTTTTTCGGCGCCGTCATCTGGGTCAGCGAGAAGTATTTCTTCCTGCTTGTCTTTCTCCTCTTCCTGAGCGGCGTTCTGCTCTTTACCGTTCTCTACGGCCGCGCCTGGTGCGGATGGGTGTGCCCGCAGACCGTCCTCTCCGATTTTACGAGAAAGATCGATCAACTGTCCACCAGGTTCGGCGGCCGCCGGCTTGCAGGCTTCGCGTCGTCTCGGACACTTCTCCTGATCCTGTCCATGATTGTAGCGGCAAACCTTATCTGGTATTTCGTCCCGCCCTGGGAGATGGCGGCCGACCTCTTCATGCTCAACCTTGGCCCCTGGACATTCCTGTCCTGGGTCTTCATCACCGTTCTCATCTATCTGAATATCTCCTTCGTGCGCCGGAGATCTTGCGCGTCAGATCTGTCCCTATGCGAAGTTTGCGGACTGCCTTCTTCGACGACCGCGATGCATCGGCCCCGGCTTCGTGTCCTCGGTCTCTCAACGGCATTCGCATTCATCGCCGTCCTGTTTGCCTATCAGCTCTATGTGCGGGTGCCGCTGGATTTCTGGGTATCCCGCGATGACCCCCAGCCTTACACACAGGCGGGGAAAAAAGACGACACGATAAATGCCTATTCCCTGATCGTGGAAAACCGGAGTCTCGATCCTGAAGTATTCCGCCTGAGAATCGCGGGAATCAAGGACGCGGAGCTCATCATGAGCCAGAACCCCTTTGTCCTGCAGCCCAACAGCGCGGCAAAGATGAAGGTCTATGTCCGGGCCTATAAAAAAAATCTAACCTATCGCAATACGCAGCTGCGTTTCATCCTGGAGAATGTCTCCTCGCAGGAGATCCGTATCGAACAGGAGGCGGTGTTTATTTATCCGGCACGGACTGAACGGGGACTGGAGATATGACGGTGAGCCGCCGGTCCACCTCGTTTCCCGATTTACCCGACCCTGTAAAGGGCAATAGCACCACCGCCATCGGACAAAATACGCTTGACAAATATATGCAAGCAGGTATCGTTTGTATTAATTAATTAACCGATTAGTTAAATAAATGCCATGAAACGATTATCAAAAGACCACAAGAGCACGCCGGGGCGCCGCCCGAAAACGGGACGGACGGAAGGCGACACCCGCGGCGCGATCCTCGCGGCGGCGCGGTGCGTGTTCGCCGAGCGGGGCCTCGACGGCACGTCGGTCAGGGAGGTCGCCGAAGCGGCCAAGGTCAATAACGCGATGATCTATTACCACTTCAAGGACAAGGACGACCTTTACCGATCCGTCCTTGCGGATTCATTTTCGGCGCTTAAGGCCATTTGGGAAAACGAGATTTTCAAGTCCTCGGCCCCGGTCCGTCTGAAGATACAACGGTACGTCGAAGGGGCCATCCGATTTCACCAGAACAATGAAGACTTGCGCCGGATCATGGCCATGGAGTTTGCGGCAAGCGGAGGCAACAGCACATGGATCTGTGAAAAGTATTTCTCGGAAAACTATGCACGCCTTACGGAATTCTTCAAGGAAGGCATGCGAAAAGGAGAACTGAAGAAGTTCGATCCTTCGCTGGCTGCGGCGTCGCTGATCGGCGTCATCATTCATAATTTCATCCTTCAGCCCATGGCTGAATACGTTCACGGGAAAAGCGTAAATCTGTCCCCGGAGATTCGGCGCCTTTGTTACGGAGCTCTTTTTCAACGGTCTGGCGTCCGAAAAATGACCCGCGCAGATTGCAACCAGGAGAACAGGATCCCAACCTCATGAGAACACTGCGGGCACTCATCATTGTCATGGTCCTTATCGGATGGCCGCTCCGCCGGCGTGGTCGCGGAAGGTATACTACGCTCGACGAGCTTACCAGGCCGCTCTCGGCAGCAACGAGGCATCAAGATCGCCGAACAGGATGTTTCACAGTCGAACTACCGCGTGGATAAACGCTGTTATCAATCAGGAGTTGCGGGTTCATCGTGGTTGTGCCAGGCGATTGCACAATGCTCAAACTCGGCCATATCATCTATTCAAACTGTTTCCCTCCTCACGCCGGGATCGTAACGCGGAAGGTCGCCTTTCCGTTTAAACTGGTGGAAGGCATCCCGACGCAGTTGAACCGGCTGCTCTACGAGGGCTTCGTGGATGTGTCGCCTTCGTCGTCCATCGAGTATGCCATGAACCCGGGCCGTTACCTCCTCATGCCGGACCTCTCGATTACCTCGAAGAGCAGGGTCATGAGCATCCTCTTCGAAAGCAAGTTCCCAATCGAGGAACTGAATAACCGGGTCGTTGCCCTGACCACCGCATCGGCCACGTCGGTCGTCCTGCTCCGCATCCTTCTCGAAATCCGGTATGGCGTGAATCCCGGCTATATACTCTATGAGCAGGGCGCGGAAGACCCTTCGAAGCAGGCCGACGCCTTGCTCACGATCGGGGATCTGGCGATCAAGAAGTCCATGGCATCGAAATACGCCTACCATTATGATCTGGGCCGGCTCTGGCATGATTTCACCGGCCTGCCCTTTGTATTCGCGCTCTGGCAGGTGAACGACCGGAAAAACATTCACAAGGAGCTTGAACGGCTGTATGATATACTCATGGAGTCCCGGAACTATGGGCTGTCGCATCTCGGGGAGATTGCTGACGCGGAACAAGGCCGGTTCAACCTGCCTGCGGAGGTTCTCTTTGAATACTGGAAATTGTTCAGCTACGGTTTCGGCGAGGAGGAGCGAAAAGGCCTGCTGACTTTTTACGGCTACGCCGCGGAGATCGGCGCGATTTAAGCGGTGACGGATCTGCGGTTTTGGTCAAAGGACTGAGGAGAGCGTCTTGCATCATGTCTTTGTTTCATTCGCATAGCGAACATCGTCCTCATGACCACGGGCACGACGGCCATGATCACCATGGTCACGACCATGCGCTCGAAGAGGGGCCGCGCCAGGCCCCTGCCGAAGGCAAACGCGACCTTCTGATCGCCCTGTCGATCACCGTTCTCATGATGGTG
This sequence comes from Nitrospirota bacterium, assembly GCA_963741205.1. GTDB lineage: Bacteria > Nitrospirota > UBA9217 > UBA9217 > UBA9217 > JAJYKN01. The sequence goes on along the minus strand of CAVUHW010000037.1, from coordinate 3,820 downwards.
GCCGAAGTGATCGGCGGCCTGCTCTCGAACAGCCTGGCCCTTTTGTCCGATGCCGGCCACATGCTGACGGACAACCTCGCCCTCCTGCTTTCCTTTTTCGCGATGAAATTCGCCACCCTGCCGGCAACGGAGCGAAAGACCTGGGGCTTTTACCGCCTCGAGATCCTGGCGGCCCTACTGAACGGCATCGTCCTCGTCCTCCTGTCGCTCTACATCATGTATGAGGCCTATCTGCGGATGCTGCATCCGCAGCCCGTACAGGGCATGCTGATGCTGATCATCGCGGTCATCGGTCTTGTTGCCAACATCGCCGGCGCTTTCATCCTTATCAGGCACCGGGACACCAACCTCAATATCCGGGGCGCGTTTCTCCATATCGTCGGCGACGCGCTCTCGTCCGTCGGCGTCATCATCGGCGGCATCATCATCCTGTATACCGGCTGGTACCTGATCGACCCGATCCTGAGCATGATGATCTCCCTGGTCATCATCTACGGTTCATGGGCGCTCGTGAAGGAGTCCGTGAATATTCTTCTGGAGGCCGTGCCCGGCCACATCGATATCGACAATGTAGCAGCGGAGATGGCGAAGATCAGGGGCGTACGCGAAGCCTATCATATCCATGCCTGGACGATCACGTCGGGCGTCTATGCCATGAGCGCCCACGTGCTCATCGACGACCAGATGGTAAGCGGGAGCAAGGACATCATCGAAGAAATCAAAGATATGTTGTCAGAGAAATTCAACGTTCTTCACAGTACGATCCAGCTCGAGTGCGACAAGTGTGAATCGGGGCAGGTCTGCAGCCTGCCGAGTTATGCGCGCGGAAAGCGGGAATGACGGCGTCAGGGATTGGCGGGACCGAAAACGCATGAATCATCTCGGACGTAAACTCTTTCATTTTTTCGGCGGACTCGGGCTCCTGTCGCTCTATTATGCTTCGGGCAGGAAGACGGCGCTGCAACTTTACGGAATGCTCGCTGTCCTTGTTCTTGCCGTTGAAATCGCGCGGCTCAAGATCCCCGCCTGGAACCGTTTTCTCTATACATATTTCAGGAGTTTCGTCCGGGAGAACGAAGAACGCAGGCTGACCGGCACCGTGCCCTATATCCTCGGCGTAGGCCTCTCGTTATGGGCCTTTTCAGCTCCGGCGGCATCCACAGCCATTTGTTTTCTCGCCTTCGGAGATGTGGCGGCAACAACGATAGGACAACGGTTCGGAAGGATGAAAATAGGGAACAAGAGTCTGGAAGGTACCGTTGCGTTTGTCATTGCCGCACTTTTTGGCGGATACCTCCTGTCCTTCGCGGAACTGGGAATCTCTTCCGGGGTCATGATTCTCGGCGCCCTTGTCGCGGCCGGAGTCGAACTCCTGCCGCTCCCCCTCAACGATAATCTCACCATCCCTCTTATAGCCGGGGCAGCGATGGAATTTGCACTCCGGTGGAGCAGGTGAAGATGAACATGATCATGCGCGCCGCGGTCGCCCTGCTGCTGATCATGGCGATAGCCGCGGGTCTCGCAGACGCGGCGGCGAGGCTGACCCTTCGCGACTGCCTCGACACGGCACTGGCGAATCATCCGGCCCTGAGGTCTGCGCAAGAAGGTCTCAACGCGGGAAAGGCACGGGTGACCCAGGCAAGTTCTCCCTATCTGCCTCAGGTGCAGGCGAGCACCGGTTACGCCGAAAGCCGCTCCCTCGGATCAGCGCTGCAACTGGGAGAGAGCGTCACGAAGAGCTATACCACGACGCTGTCGGTGAACCAGGTCATCTACGACTTCGGGAAGACCGGCGGCGGCCTTGATGCCGCCCGCTCGGCAGTTGAGTCAGCTGCGTCGGATGCCGACCGCGTAAAGCAGGAAGTGATCCTGAATGTAAAACAGGCCTACTATGCGCTGCTTCAGGCAAACAAGCTGCTGATGGTGGCTCAACAGACGCTTGATCAGACCGAGGGCCACATGCGGCAGGCAGAGGCTTTTTTTCGGGCCGGCTCAAAGCCTCGCTTCGATGTGACACGCGCAGAGGTCGATGTGAATTCGGCACGTCTCGGCGTGATCAACGCCAAAAACGATGTCCGACTTCGAACCATCGCGCTGTGCAACGCAATGGGAATCGACCCGCGCGGCGATCTCGAAATCGAAAAAAAACTCCCCCAGCCGCCTGCGGTGCCGGCTCTGGACCAGATCCAGACGGAGGCCCTGAATAATCGGCCTGAAATGCAAAAGGCAGCTGCAGATATCGAGGCCGCGAAGGCGCGGGTCAGGACGGCCGAGTCGAATTATCTTCCGACACTCTCCGCGAACGGATCGTATAATTGGGCGCATGGAACTTCGGAGGCGACCATTCCGGTCAGCACACTGGGGTCCGCCACGTTTCAAAGCGACATCAGGAACAGCTGGAATGCCGGCGTTTTGCTCTCGATGCCGATCTTCGAGGGAGGTTTGACGAAGGGAAGGGTGAGCGAGGCCCGGGCAAACCTTCGCGCGCTCGAAGCGCAGCGGGACGGGCTCAGACAGTCGATCCTGCTCGAGGTTAACCAGGCCTATGCCGACCTCGATACAGCCGCGGCCCGGATTTCCGTGATGGAGATTTCTGAGAAAAATGCGAAAGATAACCTCGAACTTGCCGAGGGAAGGTACCAGGCCGGCGTAGGACCTTCACTCGAGGTCACCGATGCACGGCTCGCGAACTTCAGGGCGGAAACGGATCATGTGCAGGCCCTCTATGACTATTACCTTTCCGCCGCACGGCTTATGAAGGCAATGGGAAGGGGCGAAGAATAGCAGTTTGGAGATCTGCGTTCACGGTTTGGAGTTGAAAACCACAGGAAGCAGGAGAAAAAATGCCATCAAAAGAAGTCACGTTCACCATTAATCTGCCCGTTAAAAGCGTCTGGTCCTTCATGACGGACCGCCCCGAAGTGGGCTGCCTGTTTCCCCGGTTGCAAAGGGGTCAAGATCCTGAACGATCTGGACTCCATCTGGACGATCAGGATGTCGCTGGGACCTTTCAGCCGGACAATCGAGATGAAGGCGCATACGACGGAGTTGGAGGAGCAGAAGCGGATGTCGTGGACCGCGACTCATGAACATCTGCTCACTTCGGGCGTCGTTACGTTCCGCAAGGTTTCAGAGGACGTGACCGAGATCACCTACCATCTCGAAGGTCACGTCACCGGCCACTTCACCTTTCTTCAGGACATGGTCGTTTCGGAGAAACTGGGCGAGGTGTGCAGGTCCTTCATGAAGAACATCAAGGCGCGGCTTGAATATAACGCGAAGAAGGACCCGAAGGAATCGTAATATGTCGTTCATTGGCAGACTCGTAAAAAGCAAGATCGCCTGGCTTGTCCTCTGCGCCGTCGTGGCCGCCGTGCTGTTCGCGGTGACCCTTAAAAAACCGGTGATGGTCAGGATAGCCGAGCTCAAACCGGGCGAGCTCCGCGTCATCGTCAACGCGACGACGACCTCAACGGTAAAATCAGAGACCGAGGTAATACTCTCGGCCCAGCGCATGGGCAGGGTCGTGAGTCTGCCGGTCACGGAAGGCGACCTCGTCAAATCGGGCGCTTTGATCGCGCGGCTTGACCTTACGGAGGAATCAGTTCAGAGCGATAGCGCGCTTGCCCAGAGCAAGGCGACCTTCGAGGAAGCGGAAAAAAATCTGAGACGTTCAGAAGACCTTTTCGCAAAAGGCATGATCTCGCAGCAGGACCTGGACGCGGTGCGCAGGGCCCATGCGGTAGTGAAGTCGCAGCTCCGGGCGGCTACCTCGGACGTAAGCGTACGGCAGGACTACTCCGTGATACGGGCCCCCTTC
>CAVUHW010000036.1:0-58096 GCA_963741205.1 Nitrospirota bacterium | reverse complement strand
TGCTGTTATTGCTGCTACTGCCGCAACTCACTAAAGTGATCACTCCGATCAGCAATATGCTTGACCAGAGAAAATGTCTACGATGTATCATGGATGGTTTCCTCCCTCCTGTTTCTTTCAGACATAGCCCAGTTTCCGCCATGTCGTTTGTGCCATTAGTTTTAGGATATCACGAGTTGCTAAGTTGCGCAATAATACTAAAGCTGTAATTTGTGATAAAAAAGATTTATGCTCTAGAGAGGGATTCTGAAAAAGTATATTGTCGGCTTCACATCATTATTTCTTCCGGGTGGTTCGCACGGATGATTTCAAGAGTCAAACGCTTCCTGTAAAGCAGGCCATTAAATCGTGCACGATTGAGCAAATAACAGTTCTGCGCTTGGTATTGTCAACCCTATATTGACAGTCGGTAATAAATACGATTAACTTGAAAGAGAGAGCCATTATGGTATCCATTGGCAAAGTGAGCAAGGAGGGAGGTCCTCCTGATGATGAAGACACAATGTAAACACATGATACACTACACCTCATTCCCGGTGCTTTTTTTCTGCCTGGCGTTCATTGCCGCATCGTGTGGAGGCGGTGGAGTCCCCTCGGGAACGACCACCACGCTGCCGGTTGCTGCATCACTGGTAATGCCCGTGACAGCAACCCTGACCGGCGCTCAAGAAGTCCCGCCGGTTGCCACAGCCGGGACCGGGAGTGCGGTCTTTTCGGTCAACTCCGTCACGGGCGCGATCAGCGGCACAGTGAGTTTCAGCGGCTTGTCGAGTGTTGCTGTTGCCGCCCATATCCATGAGGGCGCGGCGGGCGTAAACGGGCTGATCATCATTCCCCTTACCGGGGGGATAGGATTGACGCGTGGAACATGGATGGTGCCCGCGGGCACGGTGTTGACGGCTGCTCAGCTTAATGCCCTTCAAGCTGGCGGACTGTACGTCCAGATACACACCCAGCTCTTTCCTGCAGGCGAGATCAGAGGGCAATTGGCGAGTTCATAATGCAGCCGTCCCTAAACTGTCTCCCGGGAGCATGTCCGTAAATGTTGCATGCCGGTGGAGAAAGGCGACGAGACGGGGTAGCTTCAAATGGAAAAACCGAAATATCTAACCCAACGGCGTGTCTCCGCGTGGCTGGTCGCGGCCATCATGCTTGCCATACCTTTCATTCGGGTCCACGGCGAAAGCGCCCTCCGGTTCGACATCCCGTCGCTGAAACTCTATTTATTCGGCTCCGTCATCTGGGTCAGCGAGAAGTATTTTTTCCTGCTCATCTTTCTCCTCTTCCTGAGCGGCCTTCTGCTCTTTACCGTTCTCTATGGCCGCGCCTGGTGCGGATGGGTGTGCCCGCAGACCGTTTTCTCCCATTTCGCGGGAAAGATCGATCAGCTATCGACCAGGTTCGGCGGCCGCCGGCTTGCCGGCTTCGCGTCGTCGCGGGCTCTTCTCCTGATCCTGTCCACGATCGCAGCCGCAAACGTTATCTGGTACTTCGTCCCGCCCCGGGAGATGATAGCTGACCTCTTTATGCTCAACCTGGGCCCCTGGACATTTCTGTCCTGGGTCTTCATCACCGTGCTCGTGTACCTGAACACCTCCTTCATCCGGAGTAAATCCTGCGCAGCAATATGTCCCTACGCGAAGCTTGCGGACTCCTTCTCGAGCCCCCATGCATCGGTCCCGGTTTCGTGTCCTGGGTCCTGCAACGGCGTTCGCCTTTATCGCTGTCTTGTTTGCCCATCAGCTCTATATGCGGGTTCCGTTGGATTTCTGGGTGTCCCGCGATGACCCCCAGCCTTACACGCAGGCGGGGAAACAAGGCGACACGATCAATGTCTATTCCCTGATCGTGGAAAACCGGAGTCTCGATCCTGAGGTATTTCAACTGCGAATCGCGGGAATCAAGGACGCTCAGCTCATTATGATCCAGAACCCCTTTATCCTGCAGCCCAACAGCGCGGTAGAGATGAAGGTCTATGTCAGGGCGTATAAAAAAAACCTAACGTATCGCAGCACGCAATTACGTTTTATCCTTGAGAATGTCGTCTCGCAGGAAATACGGATCGAGCAGGAGGCGGTGTTTGTTTATCCCGAGCGGACGGAAAGGGGGCTGGAGATATGAGGTAGAGCCACCGGTCCACTTCGTCTTTTCCCGCTGAATTTACCCGCTCCTGTCAAGGGCAATGGCACCATCCCCACCGACAAATTGCGCTTGACAAATCACATGCAAGCAGGTTATCGTTGGTATCAATTAATTAACCGATTAGTTAAATAAATGACATGAAACGATCATCAAAAGACCACAAAAAGACGCCGGGGCGCCGCCCGAAAACAGGACGAGCAGAAGGCGACACCCGAGGCGCAATCCTCGAGGCGGCCCGGTGCGTGTTCGCCGAGCGGGGCCTCGATGGCACATCGGTCAGGGAGGTCGCTGAAGCGGCCAAGGTCAATAACGCGATGATCTATTACCACTTCAAGGACAAGGACGACCTTTACCGATCCGTCCTTGCGGATTCATTTTCGGCGCTCAAGGCCATTTGGGAAAACGAGATTTTCAAGTCCTCGGCCCCGGTTCGTCTCAAGATTCAACGGTACGTTGAAGGGGCCATTCAATTTCACCAGAACAATGAAGACTTGCGCCGGATCATGGCCATGGAGTTCGCGGCAAGCGGGAGCAACAGCACATGGATCTGTGAAAAGCATTTCTCGGAAAATTATGCACGCCTTACGGAATTATTCAAGGAAGGCATGCGAAAAGGAGAGCTGAAGAAATTCGACCCTTCGCTTGCCGCAGCGTCGCTGATCGGGGTCATCATTCATAATTTCATTCTTCAGCCAATGGCCGAATATGTTCACGGGAAGAGCGTAAATCTGTCTTCCCGGAGATTCGGAGCCTTTGTTACGGAACTATTTTTCAGCGGTTTGGCGTCCCAAAAATAACCCGTGAAGATTGCAACCACGAGTTGCGGATCCAAACCTCATGATATCACTGCGGGCACTCATCATCGCCATGGTCCTCCCCGGATGGTCCGCTCCGCCGGCGGGGGCCGCCGAACGGGACACTACGCACGACGACGCTTACCAGGCCTCTTTCGGCAACAACGAGGCCATCAAGATCGTCGAAGAGGATGTTGCACAGTCAAACTGCCGCGCGGATAGACGCTGGGCGCAGGCGGGAGTTGCGGCTTCATAGTATGGTTGCGGCAGGAGACCGCGCAATGCTCAAACTCGGACACATCATCTATTCGAACTGCTTCCCTCCCCATGCCGGGATCGTAACGCAGAAAGTCGCCTTTCCGTTTAAACTGGTGGAAGGCATCCCGACGCAGTTGAACCGGCTGCTCTACGAGGGAGCGGTGGATGTGTCGCCTTCCTCGTCCATCGAGTACGCCATGAACCCGGGCCGTTACCTCCTCATGCCGGACCTCTCGATTACCTCGAAGAGCAGGGTCATGAGCATCCTCCTCGAAAGCAAGGTCCCGATCGAGGAACTGAATAACCGGGTCGTTGCCCTGACCACCGCATCGGCCACGTCGGTCGTTCTGCTCCGCATCCTTCTCGAAATCCGGTATGGCGCGAATCCCAACTACGTACTCTACGAGCAGGGCGCGGAAGACCCTTCGGAACAGGCCGACGCCTTGCTGACGATCGGGGATCTGGCGATCACGGAGGTCGATGGCATCGAAATACCCCTACCGGTACGATCTGGGCCGGCTCTGGCATGATTTCACCGGCCTGCCCTTTGTTTTCGCGCTCTGGCAGGTGAACGACCGAAAAAATATTCACAACGAGCTTCGACGGTTGTATGATATACTTATGGAGTCCAGGCACTATGGGCTGTCGCATCTCGGGGAGATTGCCGACGTCGGAACAGGGCCGGTTCGACCTCCCTGCGCCGGTTCTGGTGGAATACTGGAAATTGTTCAGCTATGGTTTCGGCGAGGAGGAGCGAAAAGGCCTGCTGACCTTTTACGGCTATGCCGCGGAGATCGGCGCGATTTAAGCGGTGAAGGAACTGCGGTTTTGGTCAAAGGACTGAGACGGGAGCCTTTAGCATCATGTCTTTGTTCCATTCGCATAACGAACATCGTCCTCATGACCACGGACACGACGGCCATGATCACCATGGCCACGACCATGCGCTCGCAGAGGGGTCGCGCCAGGCGCCTGCCGGAGGCAAGCGCGACCTTCTGATCGCCCTGTCGATCACCGTTCTCATGATGGTGGCCGAGGTGATCGGCGGCCTGCTGTCGAACAGCCTGGCCCTGTTGTCCGATGCCGGCCACATGCTGACGGACAACCTCGCCCTGCTGCTTTCCTTTTTCGCCATGAAATTCGCCACCCTGCCCGCGACGGAGCGAAAAACCTGGGGCTTTTACCGCCTCGAGATCCTGGCGGCCCTCCTGAACGGCATCGTCCTCGTCCTCCTGTCGCTCTACATCATGTATGAGGCCTATCTGCGGATGCTGCATCCGCAGCCCGTTCAGGGCACGCTGATGCTGGTCATCGCGGTCATCGGTCTCGTCGCCAACATCGTCGGCGCTTTCGTCCTTATCAGGCACCGGGACACCAACCTCAATATCCGGGGCGCGTTTCTCCATATCGTCGGCGACGCGCTCTCGTCCGTCGGCGTCATCATCGGCGGCATCATCATTCTGTATACGGGCTGGTACCTGATCGACCCGATCCTGAGCATGATGATCTCCCTGGTCATCATCTACGGTTCATGGGCGCTCGTGAAGGAATCCGTGAATATCCTGCTGGAGGCCGTGCCCGGCCACATCGATATCGACACCATCGCGGCGGAGATGGCGAAGATCAGGGGCGTACGCGAAGCCTATCATATCCATGCCTGGACGATCACGTCGGGCGTCTATGCCATGAGCGCCCACGTGCTGATCGACGACCAGCCCGTAAGCGGGAGCAGGAACATCATTGACGAAATCAAGGAGATGTTGTCAGAGAAATTCAACGTTCTTCACAGTACGATCCAGCTCGAGTGCGACAAGTGTGAATCGGGGCAGGTCTGCAGCCTGCCGAGTTATGCGCGCGGAAAGCGGGAATGACGGCGTCAGGGATTGGCGGGACCGAAAACGCATGAATCATCTTGGCCGTAAACTCTTTCATTTTTTCGGCGGACTCGGGCTCCTGTCGCTCTATTATGCTGCGGGCAGGAAGACGGCGCTGCAACTTTACGGAATACTCGCTGTCCTCGTCCTTGCCGTTGAAATCGCGCGGCTCAAGATCCCCGCCTGGAACCGTTTTCTCTATACATATTTCGGGAGTTTCGTCAGGGAGAACGAGGAACGCGGGCTGACCGGCACCGTGCCCTATATCCTCGGCGTAGGCCTCTCGTTATGGGCCTTTTCAGCTCCGGCGGCATCCACAGCCATCTGTTTTCTTGCCTTCGGAGATGTGGCGGCAACAACGATAGGACAACGGTTCGGAAGGATGAAAATAGGGAACAAGAGCTTGGAAGGGACCGCTGCGTTTGTCATTGCCGCACTTTTTGGCGGATACCTCCTGTCCTTCGCGGAACTGGGAATCTCTTCCGGGGTCATGATTCTCGGCGCCCTTGTCGCGGCCGGAGTCGAACTCCTGCCGCTCCCCCTCAACGATAATCTCACCATCCCTCTTATTGCCGGGGCAGCGATGGAATTTGCACTCCGGTGGAGCAGGTGAAGATGAACATGATCATGCGCGCCGCGGTCATCCTGCTGCTGATCATGGCGATAGCCGCGGGTCCCGCAGACGCGGCGGCGAGGCTGACCCTTCGCGACTGCCTCGACAAGGCACTGGCGAATCATCCGGCCCTGAGGTCGGCCCAAGAAGGTCTCAACGCGGGAAAGGCCCGGGTGACCCAGGCAGGTTCTCCCTATCTGCCTCAGGTGCAGGCGAGCACCGGTTACGCCGAAAACCGCTCCCTCGGATCAGCGCTGCACTGGGGGAGAGCGTCACGAAGAGCTATACCACGACGCTGTCGGTGAACCAGGTCATCTACGACTTCGGGAAGACCGGCGGCGGCCTCGATGCCGCCCGCTCGGAGTTGAGTCAGCCGCGTCGGATGCCGACCGCGTAAAGCAGGAAGTGGTCCTGAATGTGAAACAGGCCTACTATCGCGCTGCTTCAGGCAAACAAGCTGCTGATGGTGGCTCAACAGACGCTTGATCAGACCGAGGGCCATCTGCGGCAGGCAGAGGCTTTTTTCCGGGCCGGCTCAAAGCCTCGGTTCGATGTGACCACGCGCAGAAGTCGATGTGAATATCGGCACGTCTCGGCCTGATCAACGCCAAAAACGATGTCCGCCTTCGAACCATCGCGCTGTGCAACGCCATGGGAATCGACCCGCGCGGCGATATCGAAATCGAAAAAAATCTCCCCCAGCCGCCTGCGGTGCCGGCTCTCGACCAGATCCAGACGGAGGCCTTGAATAACCGGCCTGAAATGCAAAAGGCAGCTGCAGATATCGAGGCCGCGAAGGCGCGGGTCAGGACGGCCGAGTCGAATTATCTGCCGACACTCTCCGCGAACGGATCGTATAATTGGGCGCATGGAACGTCGGAGGCGACCATTCCGGTCAGCACGCTGGGGTCCGCCACGTTTCAAAGCGACATCAGGAACAGCTGGAATGCCGGCGTTTTGCTCTCGATGCCGATCTTTGAGGGAGGTTTGACGAAGGGAAGGGTGAGCGAGGCCCGGGCAAACCTTCGCGCGCTCGAAGCGCAGCGGGACGGGCTCAGACAGTCGATCCTGCTCGAGGTTAACCAGGCCTATGCCGACCTCGATACAGCCGCGGCCCGGATTTCCGTGATGGAGATTTCTGAGAAAAATGCGAAAGATAACCTCGAACTTGCCGAGGGAAGGTACCAGGCCGGCGTAGGACCTTCACTCGAGGTCACGGATGCACGGCTCGCGAACTTCAGGGCGGAAACGGATCATGTGCAGGCCCTCTATGACTATTACCTTTCCGCCGCACGGCTTATGAAGGCAATGGGAAGGGGCGAAGAATAGCAGTTTGGGGATCTGCGTTCACGGTTTGGAGTTGAAAACCACAGGAAGCAGGAGAAAAAATGCCATCAAAAGAAGTCACGTTCACCATTAATCTGCCGGTTAAAAGCGTCTGGTCCTTCATGACGGACCGCCCCGAAGTGGGCTGCCTGTTCCCCGGTTGCAAAGGGGTCAAGATCCTGAACGATCTGGACTCCATCTGGACGATCAGGATGTCGCTGGGACCTTTCAGCCGGACGATCGAGATGAAGGCGCATACGACGGAGTTGGTCGAGCAGAAGCGGATGTCGTGGACCGCGACTCATGAACATCTCTCACTTCGGGCATCGTTACGTTCCGCAAGGTTTCAGAGGACGAAACCGAGATCACCTACCATCTCGAAGGTCACGTGACCGGCCACTTCACCTTTCTTCAGGACATGGTCGTTTCGGAGAAACTGGGCGAGGTGTGCAGGTCCTTCATGAAGAACATCAAGGCACGGCTTGAATATACCGCAGAGAAGGAGCCGAAGGAATCGTAATATGTCGTTCATCGGCGGACTCGTAAAAAACAAAATCGTCTGGCTTGTCGCTCTGCGCCGTCGTGGCCGCTGTGCTGTTCGCGGTGACCGTTAAAAAACCGGTGATGGTCAAGATCGCCGAGCTCAAACCGGGCGAGCTCCGCGTCATCGTCAACGCGACGACGACCTCAACGGTAAAATCAGAGACCGAGGTAACGCTCTCGGCCCAGCGCACGGGCAGGGTCGTGAGTCTGCCGGTCACGGAAGGCGACCTCGTCAAATCGGGCGCTTTGATCGCGCGGCTTGACCTTACGGAGGAATCAGTTCAGAGCGATAGCGCGCTTGCCCAGAGCAAGGCGACCTTCGAGGAAGCGGAAAAAAATCTGAGACGTTCAGAAGACCTTTTCGCCAAAGGCATGATCTCGCAGCAGGACCTGGACGCGGTGCGCAGGGCCCATGAGGTAGTGAAATCGCAGCTCCGGGCGGCTGCCTCGGACGTGAGCGTACGGCAGGACTACTCCGTGATACGGGCCCCCTTCGACGGCGTGGTATCGAAAAAATATACAGAAGTCGGCGAACTTCTCCTGCCCGGCAAGCAGATCGTGACCATCGTCAATCCCGATAAGATCTACGTCCTTGCTACGATCGACGAGGTTGATGTGGGCAGGCTTAGCCTGGGGCAGACCGTCAGCATAACGGTCGATGCCTTCCCGGGAGAAAAATTAACCGGGAAGATCAAGGCGGATTTCCCCTATTGTGAGCGGCGGCAAGCTTGAGACCCGCACCGCCGATGTATGGATCTATTTCGACGAGAAGCAGCATCGTGATCAAGCCGGGCATGTCGGCGGACGTGGAAATCCTGGTGTCAACGCTGCAAAATGTCTTGTCGGTTCCGTCGCAGGCAGTCATCGAACGGGAGGGGAAAAAACAGGTTTATATCGCCGAGGGCAGCACACTCAGGCCTGGCGACAAGGCGGTCGCGCATCTGCGTCCGGTAGAGATCGGCGAGAACAACTGGAGCTTCACCCAGATCGTCGGCGGTATTAAAGCCGGAGAATATGTCATTACGACGCCGGAAACGACGGGGCTCAAAGATAAGGCGAAGGTAAAGATAGAGGAGTAAGATCGGAGACAAGAGTTGGGAGTTCGGAGTGATGCAAACCTGCATCGCGTTAATATTTCTGCTCAGAACTTCGACCTCCTAAATCCGAACTGTATCATGATCGAACTGATGATATAACCAAGACCTACCGCATGGGCGAGGTTGACATCACCGTGCTCAATGGCGTCTGCCTGAGCATAAACCAGGGAGAATTCGTCGCCATCATGGGTCCTTCCGGCTCCGGCAAGTCGACGCTCATGAACATCATCGGATGTCTTGACCGTCCGACCTCCGGTGTTTACCGGTTCGAGGACCGTGAGATCAGCACCATGAATGATGACGAACTGGCATCGGTCAGGAACGTCAAGATCGGTTTCGTTTTCCAGACCTTCAATCTCCTTCCGCGCTTTTCCGCGCTCAAGAACGTCGAGGTCCCCCTGATCTACAGCGGTGTTCCCGCGCGCGAGCGGCGGGAGCGCGCGATCCCCCTGCTGGAAAAAGTGGGGCTTTCCGACCGTCTGCATCACAAACCGACGGAGCTTTCCGGAGGGCAGCAGCAGCGCGTTGCCATTGCCCGGGCGCTGGTGAACAACCCCCCGCTGCTGCTTGCCGACGAGCCGACGGGCAACCTGGACAGCCGCTCCGGCGAGGAGATCCTGCGTATCCTCACCGGCTCTTAACGACCAGGGCGTTACGATCATCCTCGTCACCCATGATCAGAACGTCGGCGCCAGGTGCAAACGGATGATAAACCTGAAGGACGGCCAGATCGTAGGCGACCGGGTGTGCGTATGAACTTGCCTGAGACATTCCACGTCTCGCTCGAAGCGATCCTGTCGAACAAGGTGCGTTCGAGCCTCACCATGCTCGGCGTGATCATCGGCGTCATGGCCGTGATCCTCCTGGTGTCCATCGGCGAAGGAGCGCGGGTCTACATCACCAAGGAGCTGACCGGCCTTGGCACGAACCTCCTCATCATCCAGCCGGGAAAGACGTCCGCGAGCGGCGGCTTCCATCCCCCGTCGGCGGGGACGGTGCGAAAACTTACCTACGACGATGCGCAGGCCCTCCGGAGGCGCGCCTGGCTCCTGACGGATGCGGTCCCGATCGTGCTCGGCACGGGCAGGATCAAGTTCCCGAACCTAGGCCGGGACGTGATGATTATCGGCGCGACGCCCGAATTTCAGCGGGTGCGAAACCTGTTCGTGGATTACGGGAGCTATGTGTCGCAGGGTGACGTGGATTCCAAGGCGAAGATCGTCGTGCTCGGCGCAAAGGTCAAGGAAGAGCTGTTCGGCGATCAGAATGCCCTCGGCAAGGTCGTGATGCTCTCGGACGCACGCTACCGGGTCGTCGGCGTCATGCGGAAGAAGGGGACGAGCCTGGGCATGGACGTTGATGACGTGGTTTATGTGCCCGTGACGAGCGGCCAGGAGTTGTTCGACACCGATTCGCTGTTCGAGATCATCGCCTCGACGCCGAGAACGGAGGACGTTGACGGCGCAACGGCGCAGATCAAGGATATTCTCATGAAGCGCCATGCCCACAAGGAGGATTTTACCATCCAGTCCCAGGGAGCCATCCTTTCGACCATGAACACGATCCTCGGCGTCCTGACCGCAGTGCTCGGAGGTATCGCAGGCATCTCGCTTTTGGTCGGCGGAATCGGCATCATGAACATCATGCTCGTCTCGGTTCGTGAGCGGACCAGGGAGATCGGCATACGGAAGGCCCTGGGCGCGAGGAACCGGGACATCATGGCCCAGTTCATGATCGAGGCCATGACCCTCTCCGGCGCCGGCGGCGTCATCGGCATCCTGATCGGCGTGGGCCTGGCGCTTCTCATCCCGGTGTTCGTCGACGTCCTCCCGACGAGCGTCTCCGCCTGGTCCATCATCATGGCCTTCACGTTTTCCGCAGCGGTCGGGGTTTTCTTCGGCGTGTACCCCGCGCGCAAGGCCGCGCTCCAGGACCCGATCCAGGCGCTGAGGTATGAATAAAGCCTGCGGCTGCCGGATCACCGTGCTTTTATAGAAGTCGAGGCAGCCGCACCCTTGAGGGTGCGTTTTGGTCGATCAGCATTTATCTGGATCCCATGGGGTCTTAAAACTTGTCCGCCGCGCCCTCCAATGCCGCAACGGGATGATGTATTTCCCGTTCTCCATCCTGCCTTCTATCTTGATCGGATAACAGCTGCCCAGCCCCTTTTCGAGCTGATGCACGTAAAACTTCATGCCGCATTCACGGCAGGTGACCTTGCCTTCGTCCGATCGGTACCCCCGTTTGTGCTGATAACAGCTCGCGCAGGCGTCGAGGAACGACAGCACCTTGTCCTGGACCGTGCATACGAAGAAATTGATGTTCTTGTCTTGGTAATGATAGGTGTAAAACTTCGGCGTTCCAGGCTGGAGCCCCGCAGTATCTATGATGATATCCGCTCCATGCCGGGGTGGAGGCGGATAAGAAGGCTGGCGCGAACAGGCTGAGAACCATAGTAATGCCGAAGATAGCGATAGGACAATCACCAACCGGGCTGTTGTATAGTTTCGGATCATCTGAGTCATAGCATCACTGGATACTCCATAGTTCAACATTCTTGCGCAACTACCGGCCGGGGAATACCAGCCGAAACCCGACATCGTTGGACGGCATCGAAGGGTTGCTGAAAAACCGGTGTGTTGCGCGAAGGTTCAGGGGCTCGTACAGCCAGGAACCGCCGCGGAGTGCCCTGTATTGACCGCTTGCCGGTCCCTTCGGGTTGTCTTTTGGACTTTCTGCATAGTACGTCTCTCCGTACCAGTCGTGCAACCATTGCCAAACATTCCCCGTCATGTCATACAGCCCCAGTCCATTGGGTTTGTATCCGCCGACGGGCGCAGTGTACGGGTAGCCGTCGTCTTGACCCGGCGTCTTATGGTCAAAGACGCAATTCTTATCGCAGAAATCGGCAAAGACGTGCAGCCGGGCCACATCCGAGAACCCCGCGTATTGTTCGTTCTTCCCCCCGCTTCGCGCCGCGTATTCCCATTCGGCCTCGGTTGGTAGCCGGTAGGTTTTTCCGGTTTTCTCTGACAGCCATTGGGCAAATGCCTCCGCATCATTCCAGGACACGCAAACCACCGGATGCCGGTCATCCTGCGCAAAACCGGCATTTCTCCAGCTCATGCTCCGCTTCTTTTTCCATGTGACGCCTGTCCAGCCGTAACAGCCGCTCCCTTTTTCCGCTTCCGTCCGGTAGCCCGTATCATTGACGAAACGTTTAAAATCCCCTACGGTCACGGCATTTTTCCCCATGGAGAAATCATCGACGCACACCTTATGAACAGGCTTTACATATTCATGCTCGGAACCTTGGCTGTCTCCCATCTGGTAGCAGCCGCCTTTCACGGGAACGACTTGTATCATGGCGTCGTAGGACTTGTCCAGCCGAAAGATTTTTCTCCGGTTTTGGCTCCGCCTGTTGAGAGGCGCTGCCGGCGAGAGACGCCTCTGCTTCGGTTTCCGTCTTTCTGATCTCGCTCATGAGGCCGGATGCTCCGACGGTTCCCTTGACGCGAACCCACTCGTCTGAATTCGGACCGCGCAGGAAATAGAAGGGGAGTGGGGCAATTTTGTTCCCCGCTGAGGAATCCAAGGCTTTCATCACGAGGGCGATGTCCGCACGGCTTCCCGTGAGGAAGTCCCAGCCCGCACCCGCATTTGTATCGAGCGAGGTACTCCTTCATCTGATCCGGTCCGTCGAAATCGGGATCCGTCGAGATGGAGATAAGCTGCACCGAGCCTGAGGCCGAGCCGAGTTCCTCACGGAGCGCGGAGAGCCCCTGAGACAGTCCGGAACACACGGATCTGCATCTCGTGGAGATGAAATCGATGACCACCGGTTTGCCGGGATCGAGGAAGGTTTGCAAGCTGATTTTCTTCCCGTCCTGGTTCAGAAACGCTACGTTCGGGATTACCTCGCCCGCGCCTGCTTCAATGTCTTCCAGCGTGCGACCCGCACGCGTTCCGGAGCCCGCGCATCAGGCCCGGGCGTCATCCTTCGGGATCCCGAGAAGCACTTCGGCGATGACGCCCATGATGCAGATGACTTTTACAACCTTCTTGAAACTGCTGACATGCATTGTGCCTCCTGCCAAATTATCATAGTTTGAACAGCACCATCTAAATATACGCTGAGAGAGCGGTCTCTTACTGCGTGTGGTGGTGCTCATGATGTTCGTTGTGCTGGTGCAAATAATGCTTCGCGGGGACCTCGTGCCTGAGCAGGGACGCGCAGAGGAGGACTGCCACCATGAGAAATGCCTCAATCCTGATCCTGAGCGCAAACTGGCGAAGGCTCGCACGATCTTCCTGATTGAGGGTGAACGGCCTAAGGAGTGGCTTGACGAGGCGGCTCCCGATCCCTTGATTACCCGGTGGAAGTCCCGACCATTCCCGCATACCCGGAACGCTGATATACCGATTGATCGCGCCGAGAAGAAGAAGGATCAGGAACAGAATAGATTTTACCACAATGGTCCAGCCATAGGATGATTTAACGACAGCCTCGTAACTCCCCACATACACCCAGGCATTATACACCGCGGTTGCGGCGATGGTTGCGACCGCGATGCCCGCAATGCGGGAAAACCGCGATGCAGTTTCGACGATAGACAGCTCCGCATGACCGCCCGCTTCCAGAGACACGGGATGAAGCGTCAGAGCAAGAGCAAAGAGACCGCCTCCCCATACCGAAGCGGCGAGCAGGTGGATCCAGTCCATGATTTCAGCCATGCTGAAATCGCCCTTGTCCGAGGCATGCCCCGAAGCGCTCTCCATCATGGCAGCAAGAACGCCGAGGCAGAATAATGCAATGAGATATCCCGGGCTATCACGATACTTGTTGCCCGCAGTCATCATGAGCGACATGATGATATAGGTGATCATGCGTATGAGCCAGACCTGTCCGATATGAGTCTTGAAAAGAACGGTCGTCAGATAGGGTAACGCCGATAAGATGGGATCGCCGCTCATCTCCGCTGTGCGAATAAGGAGGTCGATGCAGCTTCCCGCTATGGCCGCGAAGACGGAAAGACGTAAGAAAAACCACAATCGAAGTCGGGTGAGGTCCGCGTTATGAACATCCTCGCGTTCCCTCGCAGGCAGGATCCATAGGAGGCATGCAAGTCCGCCAATACAGAAGACCAGCGAGACAAGCTCAAGCCAGAGGGGCATGCTGTGGATTAAAAGATTCATGGGACCTTATCAGACGTCCTCATTTGATCGTAAACTTGAATTCGCCCGAGGTCCTGTGTCCGTCCCTCGCCACGACGCTCCAGATGACAATATAACGGCCCGGTGGCAAGGGAGGCACACTGACTTCCAGGAGCGTCGGATCGGAGGGGTCCACATGGCCGTCACGCTTGTCGACCATGGTTTCGCCCTCAGTATGGACCATGATCGAGGAAAAGGCAGGCTCGAGGGCACTGTCGAACCAGATGCGCACCTGGGCGGGCGCGGTTGAGATGGTCGAGCCGACTTTGGGCTCGGCATGGTCCGGGTACGCATGCGCGCGCGCGATTCTCGGCAAAAGAATGCACATGCTCATAATTAGCATAAGAGCGATCAACGTTTGGTTGTTATGCCGACGATTCATAATGATGCTTTCATAGCGCGGCCAGAAGCCGCAACCAGAACCATCCCCACCTAGCCTCCCCTTGAAGGGGAGGAAATGTTAAACCTTCTCCCCCTTCAAGGGGGAGATTGAGAGGGGGATGGGTTGACTACGGAAATATCGGCCTCCCAATGCTTGTCGGGAACAGGTCATCGATAAAGAGGTGGAAGAGGGCGAATATTCCGGTCCCCGCGCCGGACCGCGGGTTCATGGGGATTTCCGCGGCAATGCCGAGCTCGGTATATTTTCCTATCCAGGCAATCCCGGGGTTTACGGTCCCGGTCGTTTGATTTTTGCAGTCAGCGTTCAGGCAGGTCTCCATGGGAAATTCGACGACTGCGACCATCCGGTTAAAGGGAACGCCAAGTCCCACGTCTTTGACTGCCGACTGAAGATACATCAGGCTGTACTGAAGCGTAAACGCCCACGTGAGGGTTGTGGGATTGTCCGAAACGTTTACGTTTCCCTGGTCATCGATTGTGCTCGTCGTTTTCTGCGAGGGGATGTTCAGGCCTAGGACGCCGGTCACCGCAAGGGGCCTGAGATAGCCCATTGAGTCGGGCAGATCGCCGAGGCCTTTGCCGAAAAAGAACGCCGGCGATATGGTTGAAAAGGTATCGACGCCGACCTTGGCGGACCCGGTGTGGCCGATCTCGTCGGCTACGCCGATCGAGAGGATCGTTTCGTGTTTCGCGCTCGTGAAGAACTGGTATTTCACGTTTACTCCGAGATTGGCGAAGCCGCTTGCCATACCGGTGTCGGTGTTCACATGCTGGTATGACTCATCGATTTCGACACCGAAGTTCGGGAATATGCGTTTGGAATATGCCACGTCAAGGCTCGTGTCAGGCTGTGATGCGTTAGTGGATGGTTTGAGGGAATTATAGAGCAAGGAAAACTCATCCGCAATGAACGGGTCGTCAACGGCAAAGGTCGTCGGGAAAAAACGCTGCCCTGCCACACCGTGGGCAAAGGATGTGGCGGGCGAGGTCATCGAAATCGCTAAACCGATAACCACCCCAACGATTTTCATGACGGCTTTCGTGACGTATCTCCTTTTCTGAAACGTATGCCTTTTCTTTACGCCCCTCCCCGATAACTGCGATAAGTATAGCTCGTTCTCATTCCAGAAACCGAAGATGCATGGTTTGAAGAATCTCGAGGGGCGGGAGCGGCCCCGACCGAATTCAACGAGATTATTCCCCCTAGAACAGGTATGTCACTCCTCCGACTGCCTTGTAAGTTTCGCCGAGCTGGGTTCCGTATAAATTATGAGATACGGCCCACTGGTACGATAGTTCTATCACCCAATGCGGCACGAGTACAAGCTGCACTCCGGGCGAAAGATAGGTTGTGTTCCCTCCGGAATCAGGGTCGGTTTCACCATCTACTTTCTCCCTCTCCCGTAATTCTCCGTTGATTCCTAATGCACGAAGAACTGCGGCTTCATAGGCGAGAAGACTTCAGGATAAACTCGATATTTCCCGGTAACGTCGTAGTTTAAGGAATTCCCGAACTGGTGTTTCGTGTCCCCGAACTTCCCCGCCGTAGTGATTGTCCCGAGGATGTTGGCGGACACGGAAAATCGTGACAGGGAATGGCTGTACGACAGCCCGAGAAGATAGTCGGTCGAACCCGTTCCCGGCTGCAGATGGCTGTCGAGGAATTCAGCGCCGTCAGCGGTCCGCGCGTCCGTTTTTCCTGTTGCAAATTTAACTCCGAACAGACCGGCGAAGATGTCTGTTGTCTCTGGATTTTCATGTTTTAAAAACGTATACCGCCCCATGAGTGCGACATCGCCGATCCCTGAGGCGTTACCGGCGCCTGCCGTATCGAGTCCCACAGGATCGGTCGTACGGTCCAACTCGCCGCTCGTTTTGCCCGTCTTATACGGCACAACAGCCAAAACCATGAATTCCGGCGTCATGCCGTAAAACCCGGTGAGTTCCGTAGTCCAGTGTTCTTCTTTTACTCCAGGGTTCGCCTGTTTGCTTGTTCCCTGGTACACCTGGTCCAGCAGCGTATACCGTTCACTAACCTTGATGCCGTTACCTTTCATGGTGTCGAGAGGTGATATGCCCTGAGACAGCAGGCAAAAATCACAGGCCACGGACGGACCCTGCGAGAGTACTCAAAAACCCGATTGCCAGAAAAACGATTACCGTATACTTCTTCAATGTGAGACCTCCTGTAAGGTATCTTAACAGGGACTAAATAAACGGCGTTCATCAGAAGAATAGTCCCGATTTTGGATGTTAGTACGTATATTCCCGAGGTGGAGCCGAGTCCAGAGGACAGGATGACGAGAAACCGGCAAGTCCTGCCGCAAACAAGCCAGTAGGCTGGCGCACCTGTCGCGGGAAATTGAATGAGCCGGAGCTTTGTCTGTTGTTACGGATCAGGCTTTCGGGGGGCGTTCGTCTTGAAAGGCGACAAAGACAGGTTTACAAGGGGGATTTATCATTTCATGAACAATTATTTGCTCCACGGTAAGCAGCCGGCACGAGCCCTCACTGACACAGGGCATCTCGCCGTTTGATAAGAGGGCCGGCTTCGACGAGTGACAAACGTCCAGTGTTCCAATCGCCGCTTGTGCGCCGCGTGGACTGACAAGGGGCAGGGCTGGGGGAAGAACGACACAAAGAGAGATCGCAAGGAGTACGATGATGGCTTGCCATTTCATTGTGACTATTATAACGGCATGAGAAATGCTGTCAACGTAAAGTTCTAATTTTAGCTGTCTGTCCGTAGTCATGATGCAGGATTCCGGATATAAGGCGTTGAAGAGTCAAGTTCCCGGTTGACAGGCCACAGTAAATGCTGTAATTTTAACCATGACGGGCATCGTGCTTGCAGGCGGCGAAAATAAGCGCATGGGCACGGACAAGGCTTTTTTGAAGCTTGACGGCATTCCCATGATCGAGCGCGTTCTGCGGCCTCTCAAAGCCGTCTGCCGGGACATCATCATCGTAACGAATTCGCCGCGGTCGTATGATGCCTACGGTGTGGCGGTGGTGACAGACGCGTTTGAAATGCGCGGACCCCTTACCGGGATCTATTCCGGGCTGCGGAAATCGGCGGACGAATACAATTTTGTGGTCGCCTGCGACATGCCGTTTCTGAATCCTCGCCTGATGGCGTACATGGGGGGCCTTGCCGAGGGATACGACATCGTCGTTCCGGCAGTCGGCGGTCTGTTCGAACCCCTTCATGCCGTGTACAGAAAGAAACTTGTTCCGGTCATCGAAAGACAAATCAGGCAGGAGGAGCAGCGGATCCGGGTCCTGTTCGGAATGGGCCGCGTGCGGTACGTGACGGAAGAGGAAATCGACCGCTTTGACCCTGCGAGAAGATCGTTCAAAAATCTAAATACGCCACAGGAATACGAGGAGGCAGCATGTGCGGATTGGGAATGCCGGAGTTAGTCATTATTTTGGTCATTGCGCTGGTTATTTTCGGGGGGAGCAGGCTGCCGCAGCTCGGCGAGGGGCTCGGCAAGGCCATCAGGGGATTCAAAAAGGGCCTTTCGGATTCTCACGATGAAACGGCAAAGAAAGAAGACAAAGAGAACGAGAAAAAGGGATAGCGGGTACAGCAGTGAGCATGAAATGGGTCCTGGCAGAGTCTGATGCGGGTCTGGCGGCCATGCTCTCGGAGGAGGCAGGAGTTCATCCTCTCATCTCCCGGTTGATGGTCAATCGGGGGATAAGCGACGCCTCCGATGCGAGGTCCTTTCTCTCCTGTGAACTCACCGCTCTATCCGAGCCGGGTATCTTCATCGGAATGGAACGCGCCGTCAGCCGGATTCGGGCCGCGATAGAGGGCCGAGAGCTTATCGTAGTTTATGGCGATTACGATGTAGACGGCGTGAGCGGCAGCGCGCTCCTGTACCTTGCTCTCAAACGCCTGGGGGCGCAGGTTCAGAGCTATATTCCCGACCGGATGAGCGAAGGGTACGGGTTGAATGCCGCGGCACTGGAGAATATCAAGGCTAAGGGGGCGGGCCTTGTCATTTCAGTCGATTGTGGAATAACGGCAGTACGCGAGGCCGCGCATTCCCGTTCGCTCGGTCTCGACCTGATCATAACAGACCACCACGAATTTATACAACCGGACCCCTTACACCGTCCCCCGGATCCCGGGATAATTCTCCCCGATGCTTACGCGGTCCTGCACCCGCTGTTGGTGTTGCCGGGTGTATCGGATGAATTGCAGCGGCATGCGGCCGTTCTGACGGGCGTCGGTATGGCGTTCAAGCTGGCGCAGGCCCTTCTGGCTGTTCCGGCCGATGACGAAGAGCTCAGGTCGTATCTTGATCTGGTGACCCTCGGCACCGTGGCCGACATCGGGAAAATCACCGGCGAGAACCGGATCCTGGTCAAGCATGGCCTCGATGTGCTGTCTTCGGCGGATGAACGCCAGCGGCCCGGCATCGCCGCGCTGAGGCAGGTTTCCGGGCTGAACGGCAAGAAAATCGGCGTCGGGACTGTCGGATTTTCCCTTGCTCCGAGGATCAATGCGAGCGGCAGGCTTGAACGCGCGGACACGGCTTTCAGGCTTCTTACGACGGATTCACGGGAAGAGGCCCGTGAGCTGGCTTCCGCGCTCGACACGGTGAACAAGGAACGCCAGTCCGTTGAAGAAGAAATATGGAAAGATGCCCGGATGCTCTGCCTTCGGTCGGACCCTGCCGCCGCCGGAGCGCTCGTACTGGCATCGGACCAGTGGCATCCGGGAGTCATCGGCATCGTGGCGTCCAGGATCGTCGAGGAATTCTACCGTCCCACGGCGCTGGTATGCGTTCAGAACGGCGTGGGCAAGGGTTCGGCCAGGAGCATACCCGGCTTCGACCTCCATGCGGGTCTTGCGGCGTGTTCTGACCTGCTTATGGGGTTCGGCGGCCACAAATATGCCGCAGGGTTCACCATCACCGAAGAAAATATTCCCCGGTTCCGCGAACGGCTGGGTTCGCTTGTCCTCGAGCGCATGGGATCTCAGGGCTTCGTCCGAACGCTGTCCGTGGACGGCGCCGTGACGCTCGATGAACTGACGATCGACCTCATGCGAGAGATCGAGAAGCTGGCGCCCTTCGGCCAGGGAAATCCCGAGCCGAGACTCGGGGCGCGGGGTCTCGAGGTGCTCTCCGGCAGGATCGTCGGCAACAATCACCTGAAGATAAGACTCAGGCAGGGGAAGGGCGCAATGCTGGACGCGATCGCCTTCAACAAGGGCGCGCTTCTCGGCAGGCAGGTGAGGGACGGAGCGTGCCTGGCTGCGGTTTTCACGCCCCGTCTTAATTCCTGGAACGGCACGACAGCGGTGGAACTGGAGATAAGGGACATGAAAATCGATAAAGACAAATACGGTACAAGCTAAGAAATTGAAAATCTCGAATAAGTACCGAGAAGCGTAAGACGCTTGAAAGTCACAGACGCTTGGTCACTCGAATCGTTTGCATGCTGGATTCTATTTCAGCCGATCTCATGATGTCTTGCCATTTGGAGCTTGAATACCTATGCCTGCAGTTCGCCTCGAAGACATAGTTGAGCGCATCCAAAGCTACAATCCGGACGCGGATGTCGATCTGCTGCGGCGGGCATATATCTTTTCCGCCAAGGCCCACCAGGGACAGACGCGGCTTTCGGGCGAGGCCTACCTGATCCACCCGATCGAGGTGGCCGCCGTACTCGCCAGCCTCAAACTCGATGTGCCCACCGTGGCGGCCGGACTCCTTCACGATACGATCGAAGACACCGCCGTAACGCAGGAGGATATAAAGTCCGTGTTCGGCGACGAGGTCGCCATGCTGGTCGACGGCATGACCAAACTGTCCCGCATGGAGCTCCAGAGCCGCGAACAGCGCGAGGCCGAGAATTTCCGCAAGATGATCGTGGCCATGGCCAAGGACATCAGGGTCATCCTGATCAAGCTTGCCGACCGGCTTCACAACATGCGCACCCTCAAATCCCTCCCTCCGGAAAAGCAGAAGCGCATTGCCCAGGAAACGCTCGATATCTATGCCCCCCTCGCCAACCGCCTCGGCATTTCGAAGATCAAGACCGAGCTGGAAGACCTCTCCTTCATGTATCTGAACCCCGAGGCGTACCGTGAGCTCGCCCAGAAGGTCATGCAGCGCCGCGTCGAACGCGAGACCTATATCAACGAACTCATCGAGATCATGAAGGGGCAGCTCGCGGAACACGGGTACAAGGGCGAGGTGAAGGGCAGGCCCAAGCACTTCTACAGCATCTGGCAGAAGATGCAGAAGCAGGGGATCGCCTTTGAGGATATCTACGATCTGATCGCGATCAGGATCATCACCGACACGAAGGTGAACTGCTACGCCATTATGGGCCTCATCCACTCGCTCTGGACGCCGGTCCCGGGCAGATTCAAGGATTTCATCGGCGTCCCGAAGTCCAATCTGTATCAATCGCTTCATACCACCGTCATCGGCCCCAAGGGAGAGCGCGTCGAGTTCCAGATCCGCACCGAAGAAATGCACCGCCTCGCCGAGGAAGGCATCGCCGCCCATTGGCGGTACAAGGAGCGCTCCGCGATCAGCCAGCGAGAGGAGCAGCAGTTCGCGTGGCTCCGGCAGCTCATGGAGTGGCAGCGAGACCTGACGGACGCCAAGGAATTCATGGACACGGTCAAGGGCGACCTGTTCCCCGATGTGGTCTATGTCTTCACGCCGCGCGGCGACGTCAAGGAACTGCCGCAGGGCTCGACGCCCATCGATTTTGCCTACAGCGTCCATACCGATATCGGCCACCAATGCGTGGGCGCCAAGGTGAACGGCAAGATCGTCCCCCTGAAGCACATCCTTCGTAACGGCGACAAGATCGAGGTCATTACCCAGGCCGGCCATACGCCGAGCCGGGACTGGCTCAAGTTCGTCAAGACCTCAAAGGCGCGGACCAGGATCAAGGCATGGCTCAAGATCGAAGAGCGCAGGAGAAGCATCCTCCTGGGCAAGGAACTCCTCGAAAAGGACCTTCGGAAGCACGAGCTCAGCCCGTCAAAGATTTTCAAATCGGATGACCTCCTCAAAATAGCGAATGAAATGTCTCATACCACCCTGGACGACCTGCTCGCGGCCATTGGCTACGGCAAGGTTTCGGCGCACATGGTGGCGAACAGGCTTGCTCCCGACAAGCCGCATGTCGAGCCCATCCCCAAAAAGCCTCCTCAGAAGCAAGGAAAGCCGTCAGGCGGGGGCATGAAGATCAGCGGAATGGACAACATGCTGATCCACCTGTCCAAGTGCTGCAATCCCGTGCCGGGCGATAAAGTCATCGGGTTCATCACCAGGGGCAGGGGGGTATCGATTCACACTGCGGATTGCCCGAACGTCGGCGAACTGACCTTCGACAAGGAACGGCTGATCGAGGTCTCCTGGGGAGATTTGCAGATCGCGGCCCATGCAGTCAAGATATCGGTCAAGACCCAGGACAAGCCCGGCCTCCTGGCCAGTGTTTCTTCATCGATCAGCGCAGCGGAGGCCAATATCACCCACGCTGAGGCGATTACCGGAGAGGACCTGCAGGCCACACTCAACTTCACCATCGACATCAAGGATGTGGAGCACCTGAACAAGATCATCAAAAATATCGAGGGGATTAACGGCGTACTCGATGTCAAGAGGGTGAAGAGCGGGTAGGATACGTCACCATAGTTGTTTTCGAATCGTTTTGAAGGCGTCATAATTCCGACATCCTCTTACGGGCTCCCTCAGCTTTCGATATTCCCCATTTCCGTTCATTCAAATCCGACATCTCTGTGGTCATTCATCCGTCCCTGAACGGCCATTCGGTGCGTTGGATAATTAAAGGTTTACTTTAAATTAAAAAATTAGCGTTAAATTAATATGTTAAAATATATAATATAAACAAATACTGGAGGTTATTATGAGCAAGAAAATCATTAAAACAGCTGATGCTCCACAGGCAATCGGTCCATATTCGCAGGCTATAGCAGCAGGCGGGTTTGTGTTCGTCTCAGGCCAGATACCGATCGACCCAAAGACCGGCACAGTGGTTCAGGCGGATATCAAGGCGCAAGCCAAGCTGATCTTGGAGAACACCCGGGCAATCCTGGCTTCGGCAGGATGCGGCCTGCCGGATGTCGTAAAATCGACGATCTATCTTAAGAACATGGCGGATTTCGCAGCGGTCAATGAGGTGTATGGCGGGTTCTTCCCATCGGAAGCTCCCGCGCGCGCAACGGTCGAGGTTTCCCGGCTTCCGAAAGACGTATCCCTTGAAATGGATTTTATCGCCTGGAAGGAGTAGGATTTTTTTTGAATTGCGGGAACAACGAGATTGTGTCATCTCTTGCAACGGCAGCTCAGTCTCTGCGATGATTGACAGTTGATCCGAAGTTCGATAATCAGGTGCCGGTATAAAAAAATGTCGTTTCCCAGCAAAAATAAAGGGATAAAGTGAAGCGGGCACGAATATCCAATTGCAATTTCTGCGGTATTCGTTTATAGTAAATTCCATTATGAAATTCATCCGCCTCTCATATTATTGTCTGGTTTTTTTCTTATCGGTCTCTGTTTTCGGCTGCGCCCATCCGGCTGTTCCCCTTACGGAGGGCGGAGACGGAGGGTCTTCAGCTGCTGTTGGCGATGAAGGGACGGCCTATTCGCTCGTCTCTTCACCGGAGACAACCGATACGGCGTTTACGGATGCCAATCCCGCGGCTACGAATGATAAACACGGTCATCAAGCAAAGAAAGAAAACGTTGATGACGAACAGGTGTTTCTCGACACCGCGCTTGATCTGACTGAAGCGGCGCAGGAATACTGGGAAGACGGCGAAGTGGACCATGCTTTCGAGGCCCTGGATCAGGCCTACGAACTCCTGCTGAAGGTCCCCGGGAACAATCCGAAGCTATCCCAGCAGAAGGAAGACCTCCGGATCGTGATATCAAAAAGGATCATCGAGCTGTCCGCCTCCCGCAAAACGTCGGTCAAGGGCACTTCGGCCGAAATCCCCGTCATCATGAATGAACATGTGCAGCGGGAAATCCAGTCGTTCCAGACACTGGAACGCGATTTCTTCGTAGAGTCCTATAAGCGTTCGGGAAGATACCGCGGCGAGATGGTGAAGGCGCTGAAAGAGGCGGGCATGCCCGAGGACCTGTCGTGGCTGCCGCTCATCGAGAGCGGTTTCAAGGTCCGGGCGCTGTCTCGTTCGAGGGCG
Organism: Nitrospirota bacterium; assembly: GCA_963741205.1. Lineage (GTDB taxonomy): Bacteria > Nitrospirota > UBA9217 > UBA9217 > UBA9217 > JAJYKN01. Next base: position 34,625 of record CAVUHW010000036.1, on the reverse strand, counting down.
CTCGGTCTTTGGCAGTTCATCCCTTCCACGGGGTATAAGTACGGGCTCAAGAGAAATGCCTGGATCGACGAACGGCTGGATCCCCAGAAAGCCACGGCCGCAGCCATTGCCTATTTCAAGGATTTGCACGAGATGTTCGGCGACTGGGCCACGGTCCTTGCCGCGTATAACTGCGGAGAAGGCAATGTCGCGCGTGTGATCAGGGGACAGAAGATCAATTATCTCGATAATTTCTGGGACCTCTATGAGCGGCTCCCCCGGGAAACGGCCCGCTATTATCCGCGCTTCCTTGCGGTCCTGACCATCATCAAGGAACCCACCCGCTATGGCTTCACGCTCGAAGAGCTGGACAAGCCGCAGCCATACGAAACGGTGATGATAGAAAAACCCGTTCTCGTAAAGAGCATTGCCGAAAACACCGGGATCGACGCGCAGCTCCTGACCGCGCTGAACCCGGAACTCCGGCATGATGCCACCCCAAACACGCCTTATGCCCTTCGGGTACCTCCCGGGATGGGGGGGGTAGTGCTCGCCGGCATGGACAAGATGGCGAAATGGTCTCCGCCGAAGGTGGAATACATCATACATAAGGTGCGGCGCGGCGAGACGCTGAAGTTGATCGCTCTCCGGTACCGGACCACCACGCAGAAGATCATTGAGGCGAACAACCTTCGCCGCGGAAAAGCGCTCAGGGTCGGTCAGAAGCTCAAAATCCCGATGAGAAACACCGCGTAAGAATAGCTCATAGTTAATGGATTTGGCTGATAGGTGTAGCTGAAAGCTACGAGTACCATGAGCTATGAGCTTAGAACCATCAGACCATCAGCAGCCGTATTCTCACGGCATCAACTTCACGATCGTGGCTCCCCATCCGCCTGCCTCTTCTTCCGCAGTCCGAAACGAATCCACATAAGGCAGTTTTTCAAGTATTGATCGAACAGTGCGGCGAAGGACGCCGGCGCCCTTGCCGTGAATGATGCGCACCTGCAGTATCCCGCGGGAGCGGCAAGCAGCGAGATATTCCGGGACCAGGTCTTTGACGTCCCCGGGGTGAAAGGTGTGCAGGTCGAGCGTGCCGTCGATCGGCAGCTCCATCGTGTTTGGACTGGCCATAGCGGTTGGGTTGCCGGAGAGGGGCGGCCGCTTACCTCGTTAGAAATTGAAGCCCGCTTCCAAAAAGGGGCCGCTGAATTTAATATCTTTTATAGTTACACCACCCTGGTTTACCGTGAGATCCTCGGAGCGGTAACCGGCGGCCACGAAGAGAGGTCCCCACGGCATGATCTTCAGCCTGCCGAGGTAATCAGTATAGTGACTCGATCCGTAGGTTATGCCACGTAATTCAGCCTCGATGCTGAAAAGCGAGACAGGCTTGAACTGAACTCCCACGTAAAGCATCGGCGCAAAGAGCGCGAGGGATTTGGAGGAGGACTTCGCGGGGTTTGTTATCGTCCCCTCAAAATTTATCAGCCGCACATTAATGCCAAGGTCGAGATTTAATTTTCCGAGGGTCGCTGTTTTCAAGGGGGGGATCGGATAATAGAACGCAAGATCGTAGTGATCGAGCTTGACTTTAGAGTCGATGGGAACTGATGCGTCGAATTGCTGGCCGCCAAAATTAAATTGCACATCTTTTCTGCCGGTCCCCTCAAAGGACATTGGCGTTGCCACAAAATAGATATTCGGAAGGAGCAGCGGAAGCTCAACCTTGACGCGGACAAAAGGACGGCTTTCTTTGCCGAGGTTCAAGTCTTTCTGAAGATCGAGGTCGTCGGTCGCCGATATCTTCTTATATGAGAAAGAACCTGACGGCGTCTGGCTCCAGTATCCCACAGCCCCCTCAACGCCGACAAATGCGAAGGCGCGGCAAGGAACAGCGAACAAGGCAAGAATAAACAGGCAGCTTGCGAATAATTGCGCTCTTTTCATGGCAACATCTCCTCCTCGGATGAATTTCGGTTCATCCGCTGCATCGTGCTCCCTGGACTCGGGCCACGGAAATAAATCGTGAAAGGCTTCTGTATCAAGTATAGTGAAACGGTAGTCAGAGGTCAACGTGGACGACCGGATTCGGTTACCGTCTTGCCGGCGTCGTGCAGGTATTCATTGCGGAAGAGGTTGCGTATCGCCGTCTATTTGCCGGCCTTCTTAATGTGTTCGTGATTGAAGATATGGTCCTTGCAGTATCCACGGCCACCGCATTCCGAGCAGTACCTGAATTCCATCTGGGGATGTGACACATCGGTTATGCCGCAGACCGAGCACGTATGAAAGGCCTCCTTTTTCCCCGAGAATTCCCGGACTTGGGTCGCCATGACCCGCTTCCCGGTCTTCATCCTCCAGAGGATGTCCCTGCCGAAGAACAGCAAAAAATTGCTGATCGACGCGAGCACGAGCAGGCGGGTGGACCACGACCCCACAAGCAGTTGGTAGGCGTAGCCCAGCCACGTAAGAAGCGCCAGCCACTTGATCTTCACCGGGATAACAAAAAAGATGTAGAGCTGAAAATCAGGGAACAGCCAGGCGAAAGCCAGGAATACGGACCCGCCGAGAAACAGGTTCGTCGCCGCGGAAAAGGGGAATAGAAACGCAACCGCCACGGTGATGAGATACCCGATCAGCAGAAAGAGGTCGTAACGGAACGCTCCCCAGTGGCCCTCGAGGGCGCTTCCCATAAGATAAAAAAGATACCACGCGAAGAAGGCGAAGATCGGGTTCGTGAGCGGTGGAATGAACAGAAAGGTGACGAGCCGCCACCATTCTCCCGCGAGGACGAACCCCGGGATGAGCAGGACCCGATCGAGCATGAACCGGCCGGACAGGACGAACACGAAGAACAGCGCCTGCCCGATGATGAGGTAGAGCGTTACGTTGTGGACGGCATAGCGCCGGAATTTTCTATCGAGTTTGTCAATGAAGCTCATTGCCTACTCCGATCACAGAACCAGTAAGATTTATTGGACGCAGATAAAATCGGATAACCAAAAGTAGGCGCTCTTAAGCGACGCGGATGAAGACAAACATAAAATCTCTCAGTTGTGAGAAAAGGCTCGGCCAGGGTGAGCGGTCATTAAACGAACTATCCTCTTTATCTGCGTCTCTCTGCGTTCATCTGCGTCCAACTCCCGCTGCTTATGGTTATCCCTTTACATCTCAAATGCCGCTCCGTTAACGACGATCAACCGTCCCGCATCGTCAAATTCGGCGATCAGCCTCTCTCCTGATTCAAGTTCACAGTTGATCAGATTCCTCTCCGCAACCGGGGACAGCCCTTTCGCGGTCAAATAGGAAAGGAGCGTATTCCGATGGTTGAGATCATATCGGGAAAAGAGGTCAGCCATCCGGATCATCAGACGCGCGCGGTCGAAGGACGGGGCGCTGTCGATGGCTCTGTCGAAAAGCAAGAAATAGGCCGCTCCGCCCTCGTAACCGTCCCGGTAGTAGCAGCTTGCCTTGCAGACTTCCGCGGCGATCATGGCGATTGCGTGCCCGTCGGCCCTGTTGAGGTCCACGGAGGGCATGGTGAATTCCGGGATGCCCGCGTCCGCGCCCCAGGTTCGCAGTTGAATGGCGGACTGGAGCAGGCTTGCGGGGAGTTCGAACTGTTCATCCGCCCATGCCCAGAGCCATGTGAGAGTGTTGTCGGACTCCGTCCCGATCACCTGAATGGGAAATTCGAGTTCGTTGAAACGGATTGTGCCTGCGTAAAGATCGAGTTCGTGCAGGTGCTCTCCGATCAGTGACTCCAGCTTGTCCTGTTTTTCGAGTGAAATGAGCGCGTATCGTTCGAGATATGTCTGAAGAGTACCTGAAGATGCCATGCCGGGAAGCCTTTCCGCGCCGCAGGGTGAGGCGTGTCGCCGTTCTGATGAATGCGTAAGCGCCACTATACCGGCAACAGGAGGTTCTGTCAAGAACGGGGAGGGACCGGAACGGAAACGCAGTTGGTGGAAACCGGAGCATGCCGCATGGATATGCCGCCGCTTCCGCATGCCATGCTCCGGGAAGCTCATGTCGCAGAGGGAGACATCACCGCCGGGTCATTTTACGGGCGCCTTCTTGCCCAGTTTACCGAGCTTGTCAAGGCATGCGATCGCATAGTACGTGCTTGGCGGGGTCGTACCGAGTCCCGGCTCCGGGCCGAATCCGCCGTTTTCCGGAATGTAGAGCGATTCAATGAATCGATAGACGCTCTTCTTGTCGATAATGTTCAATGAGGAAAGCTCGGCGAGCGTCTGGAGCACGGCCGCCATATCTTCAACATTCGGCAGGGATGTGTACTTCTTGTTTTTTACGAGCCCCGAATAACGCGATTCCTTCAGATAGTTCACGACCTCTGTCCGGATGTCGGGGGTCAGCCCGCCAAGAAGAGAAAGCGACTTCACGGCCATGAACGTCGCACCGGGCATGGATATCTTGCCCGGAATAAGACAATATCCCTTGCGGTCCTCCCGATAGGTATTGATGTAGGCAATCACGCTCTTTTTGTCCACGGTGTCGAGCGCGTTCAGCAGCCCGAGCGAGGCGATCCCGTAATAGGTCGTGGCCAGACTGGCGCTCGTGTCTGAGGTTTTCGCCTTGATGCCGCCCTCTTTCTGGACCAGAGAAGAGATATAGCCGACAGCCTGTTTCCGATCAATGGAATCCAGAGCGCCAAGAAGGTCGAGAGTGGCCAGCGAGTAATAGGTGAAGATCGTATTTGAATCCGTACCGTATCCCGGACCCGCGGAAAACCCGCCGTCCTTCATCTGGCAGCTTTTAAGAGTATCGACGACTTTTTTCCTGAGTTCGGGAGTAATGTCGCCGTTCAAGGCCTTCAAGGAGTAGATATTGTAATAGGCAAAAGAAGGGGACTCGGGGAACTTGTCCCATTTGTCCCTCGTGGACCAGCTTTGAATGAATTTCAGGGTCATCGCCGGATCGATCTTCTTTTCAGGTTCTTTGTTTTTCTCAACGGCGTATGAAAAAGAAACAAATGATGCCATGAGCACTATGACCAGTGTTGTCAGCGGCAGTACTTTTTTAAAGCAGTTCATTCTTACTTCCCCTTTCGTGTCGGTTCCTGGATAGTTTTCAGGGATCTTTTAAAAAAGAGAGGGAGGACAGCGTCCTCCCTCTCTGGTCGATATTCGTTCTTGTTCTTAATGAGGCGGTACGCTCCAGGTATTGCTTCTGCTCGTATGGCAAACGTTGCAGACTCCGATTGCCCGGGAATCGTTCTGCAGCCTGAGGTTCTGCTCATTGTCCTTAGCGAGGCTGGAGGAATTCAGAGCATGCGGCGAACCATGGCAGGATGAGCAGAGGACCTTATTGCTTTCATGGCCGCTGCTGTTCAGGAACTGGCCGAAGATGCCCATATTCAAGTACCCGCCGCCTTCGCCGTAATTACTGCCGTGGCAGGTGGAGCACTTCGGCAGGGTCGTGTCGGACCAGGGCTTGTCCATTTGTTTCTGCGCGATCCTCTGGTTCAGGTCGCCGTGGCAGTCCGTGCACCAGATCGCGTTACCGTTGATGGTCTTGGTCGTATGGGTGTCCCTGTAGCAGTTTACATTGTTGCCCGGATGGCAGTCATAGCAGTTCTTCGCGATGTTGGCGTCGTAAGACCCGAGGACCACGGAGCTCTCCGCATGCCACCGGTGAAGCACGTCGGAGAAGGTATACTGCGATACTTTAACATCCGCCTTGGTGAAATTCGCGCCGGCAAGGATGCTGTAGTTCGGCCAGACGTTTGCCAGGCCGGGGGCGGCAGCTTCACCCATGGCGGGGTCCCAATGGCACCATGAGCAGCGGATGGGGCCGCCGGTTCCATCGCCGGTCGGGTCGAGTTTGGCGAAATCGATCTTGCCTGCCTCGCCTTTATTGCTGTGCAGCCAGCCCATGACCTTGAAAGAGTCCGCCGGGGTGGCATTGGCATACCCGTAAGACTCCGCAACTTTCAGGTGACAATTGCAGCAGCCGCCGAAGGCCACCGGCACCGTAATGTCGTCGGTAGCGAGGACGGCGCTTGTCGCTTTGTCGAGAAGCTGAATACGGCCCGTCAAATAGGGGGTCCTGTTCGGGCCGCCGAGGGGGTCGATCATGATGTCCGTGGCGGTGCCGGTCACCACCGGGAAAGCGGGCACGCCTACTACCTCCCACCATGCGCCGGAACCGGCCTTCACGGTCATATCGCCGCTCAGGGTTGCGCCCGATATGCTCTGGACCCTTCCGTCAGCCCTGACAGGAAGAAAACCGGGGAATAATTTTGGAGACCATTTGATCCAGTCGGCAAAATAGGGGTCCGCCTGAAGATTGGCATCGGTATTTTCCAGGATCGAGTAGGTCATTCTGTATCTGCTTGTATCGCCTAAGGCAACCGGATCGCCCCCTCTTTGGAAGGCCTGTGCCCTGATCGTGTTGAAAGGCGGAAGGAGCAGGAAATTGCCAACGCCAGGACATGCACAGTGCATACCGAGGTCATTGCTGGCAAGAATCACATAATTTCCCGACGTAGATACCGCGGCAGCGTATACCGCGGTCATCGTGGTGTTGGCGCTCATCGTGACGCTCGTGGTCTGCGTGGTAGCGGCGTCAACTCCGTTCTTCTGCCATTTCTGGAAGTTGTTGCCGTTCGCGGTGGAAGGCGCGGTAAGGGTCACCGTTGTGCCGCCGTTATAGGAGCGGGTGAACTGTGTCGTGCCGTTTCCCTGGCCGTTTCTGTCGGCCGGACTGACGGTTACGGCCACGCCGCTCGCCGGGTTGGAGGAGGCGACGGTCAGGGTATAGCTCGTCGTCGTTGTTGGTGTTACGTACACCGCGGTCATGGTGGTGTTGGCGCTCATCGTGACGCTCGTGGTCTGCGTGGTAGCGGCGTCAACTCCGTTCTTCTGCCATTTCTGGAAGTTGTTGCCGCCAGCTGTCGAGGGCGCTGCAAGGGTCACCGTTGTGCCGCCGTTATAGGAGCGGGTGAACTGCGTCGTGCCGTTACCCTGGCCGTTTCTGTCGGCCGGACTGACGGTTACGCCCACGCCGCTCGCCGGGTTGGAAGAGGCGACGGTCAGAGTATAGCTGGTCGTTGTTGAGGTCGTATAGACCGCCTTCATTGTTCTGTTTCTGGACAGGCTGAAGGTTATCGTTCTATTGGTGGAGTAATCATAACCATCTCTTTGCCATTTTTGGAAGGTGTTCCCGCTCGCTGTTGCAGGGGCGGTAAGGGTTATACTCGTGCTGGAACGATAGCTCCTCGTGAACTGGGTCGTGCCGTTTCCACGTCCGTTCCTGTCATTCGGGCTGACGGCAATGGCGACGCCGCTGCTTGGATTCGAAGAGGCAACGGTCAACGTATACGTCGAATACGTTCCTTCTTCTGCGAAAGCTGCAGGGATCACCAGGGCGCACACCATGGCTAGGACACTGAGTATTACAACGACTTTTTTCATCTCTTTCCTCCCGCGTTTATTGATTGAGTTCAGAATCCATCTGCTCTGCAATTTTTTATCGGCCCATCGGCCGAATGGAGATACCCCCGCAGCCACCTCCTTCCTTTGAGCAATAAAAAAGCCGGACGCCTCAATATCGAAAGATATTTCGGCAGCCCGGCTGTCTCATAGAGATCCTGAAGGCTTTCCGCCCCACCCTCGCGAGTGGTTAAGTATTGTCGTGTATCGTGTGCTGCTGTATTGTGGTCCGACCGTAGGAAACGAAACCGCTGCGCAGCAAGTGCGCGCATGACGACCCGCAAAAACAAAAACCGGGTTGCCTCCATATCGATTAGATATTTCGGCAACCCGGCTGTCTCAAAAGAGATCCTGAAGGCTTTCCGCCCCACCCTCGCGAGTGGTTAAGTATTATCGTGTATCTATGATTTGATTCTACATTTATGGCATTGAGCGGTGATTTCTTCTTAAAGACCGCTCTCGGCAGCAAGACCTCATGCGATTTTGATGTGAAACGTTGCCTTTTATAAACGGATCGAGGATTTAAGTCAAGTCATTTTTTCAGAATCATTTAATTTCTACATTCATTGCAACTCTTGTGCCGCGCGGATAACAAATAAATAAGGGATAGATAAAATTAAAAGTTAATTGAAATATTCAGCCAGGACAGAGAGATAAGCAAAAAGGAAGATATCCGGCGCAAATGGTGACGCTAGAAATAATATTTGGACGCTGGTCATTTCACCAAAGACGCTGGCTATTTCACCTGATGAGCGATATGCAGGACTGAGGAATTAATTGTTCGACTCTGATTGCAAAGGAAGATTTAATGGGGCCAAATCACCCTTATGCGGGGGGTATCACCCCATCTTATTTGGTTGCATATTGCATGAACAATAGTAACTCAGGATTTTTATAGCTGATTTCTGTGTAAGATTATTAGCATTCATTTTGCATCGTTATATGACATTGATTTAGATATTAGAACAATATAATTCAAAATTATGCATGAGGAACTGACTTGTCACGGAGTCTGCCTATCCCGAAGGTTAAACAGGAGCCTTTCTGGCGACGTGCTTTTATTAGAGCGAGAAGCATTTCCCGCTATCGTCCTGAATGCATGTCATAGCTTTTGCTGCATTTGCAGTCTGACTCCTGACAATAACAAGGTCTTACTGGTATGTTACGTCTCAGAATATTGATCGTCGTCGATAATGCAGCCGTCTGCTCGGGCCTTGCAGGTGTGCTTGAGAACATCGGCCATACCATCGTTGACTGCGCGTGCAGCGGAACACAGGGAATTGAGAAGGCGATCAGCCTGTCACCGGACCTGGTCCTCATGGATATCAAGATGGCCGATATGGACGGCCTCGAGGCGTCGAAGCGTATTCTCGAAAAGCGGCCATTGCCTATTGTGATCCTGTCGGCATACAGCGAGCCCGACTTGATCTCACAAGCTGACGCCATTGGTGTTTCCGGATATCTTGTAAAGCCTCTAGATCTAGACGGGCTCCAACCCGCGCTAACGTTCGCCTGGACGCGTTTTCATTATATTCAGGCTTTAAAAAAGGAAATCGGCGATCTTCAAGAGACGCTCAAAGGCCATTATCATGACGGAAAAGATGATGAACCGGGAAGCAGGGATGAATACATTCCCTGATGTCTGGTAAGCACCTTAGGGACCATGCAGACATTATAGATTTACCGAATACCTGCTTTTTTGCTCTCGACGGCAGAACCCAGGGTCACGAAGCCCTCTCTCAAGGCGTCACGTTACGATGCCGAACAGGAGGGCTTTTTATTTCCCCCTTTTATACTCATGGTGTTTTATCGATGATAACCGGAGTGGGGGGTTGCTATACTCGGCACTTAATATAAATAGTGATCAAGGAGTTTCTGAGCAGGGTCTTCGTAGATGCTTTTCGCGACTCCTCGGTAAAAATTCGTTTGATGATTTAGTTTACCGCTGTTCTATCTCCTGGATCCGAAGCCTGATCTCGTCCGGGATCACAGTCTTTCTGCCTTCGTTGTAATCGTACATCACAACTACACCGTCTCCTTCCGCGGCGATTTTCTGATGCCGGTGGCTCACGATAATATAGCTCATCGTGAAGCGGTCTTCTTCAATACCGACGATCTTTGCTCCAACGGACACGGTATCAGGATAAGTGAGGGGGAGTTTGTATTTGCAGGTCGTAGAACCGAGAATGGGTCCGATGCCCGTCTGTTCCTTATGTTCCTGAAGCCCGATCTTCTCCGAATATGCGATGCGGGCGCTCTCGAAATACCGGAAATAGACGACGTTGTTTACGTGCTGAAACGAGTCCATCTCGCCCCAGGCCACGGGAATCTCAACGACGACGGGATAGCCTTCAAGAAGAGAGTTTTCCATAAATATTATTACTGCAGCGGCCTTTTTATTGAAGTGTGACGATACTTGGCATTTAGCTGTCATTCCGGCGTGGTTATGCTAATGTTACGTCGCCGACTCCATCTGTTCCGCGTATCTCCCGTATCTCGCCGCGCTGTTGCATTTCGCCCGGTGATAAAACTGCCTCTGGGCAGCCGCGATATTCGCAGCCGATCCCTTCCATATTTTCATCGGTGGTTCCTGCAGCGCCCGCGCAAAGGAGAAACTGATCTCCCAGGGATGCGGCCCCAGTCTGTTCATGGCATTGAGACGCAACGTAGCCTCTTCAGGGCTCTGGCCGCCCGAAAGGAACATGATGCCTGGCACCGCGGCAGGAACCGTTTTTCTCAGGCAGCGAAGCGTGGCTTCGGCGACTTCCGTGACGGACGACTGCTTCGTGGATTTTTTCCCGGGAAGGATCATGTTGGGTTTTAAAAGCATTCCGTCGAGTTTCACCCGGTATTCACGGAGCATGGAGAATACAGTACCAAGTGCGGCCTCAGTTGCTTCTTCACAGCGGGTGATGTCGTGATCGCCGTCCATCAAGACCTCGGGCTCCACCACGGGAACCAGCCCCGCTTCCTGGGAAAGGGAGGCATACAGCGCGAGGCCGTGGGCGTTTGCAATGATGTTCGCCCGCGAAGGCATGCCGGGACCTATTGTGATAACAGCACGCCACTTGGCGAATCCCGCCCCAAGGTCCCGGTACTCGTTCAGCCGTTCACCGAGTCCGTCGAGTCCCGCGGTGATTTTCTCGCCGGGGAAGCCGGGCATGGAAACGGTCCCTTTGTCGACTTTGATGCCCGGGATGATTCCTTTGCTCTTGAGCACCTCGACAAGGGACCTGCCGTCTCCGGCCTTTTGGCGTATGGTCTCATCGAACAGGATCACGCCGCTGATGAATTCTTCGATCCCCGTCGTAGTAAGCAGCATCTCACGGTAAGCGCGTCGGGTTTCCTCCGTCGATTCTATGCCCAGGGCCTCGAAGCGTTTCTTAATCGTTGGGAAGCTTTCGTCCGCCGCGAGAAGGCCCTTGCCTTTGGCGGCCAGGGCGCGCGCCGTGGTTTCCAGGTCGCTATGTTTCATGGAAATGCACCTCCTCTTTTTTCTCCCATCAATTAAATGACACGGCGCCTGCTCCAAGCACCGACTCTATTTCGGCTATAAGCTTTTCCGTAGGAGCGACGCGGATATCGCGGCCAACGGAGATAAGGGAGTCCTTGCGCGTCGGGTTCTGGAGGCGGAGATAGACGGGTATGTTGCCTCGATGGCGAAGCAGGACTTCCTTGATTTTGAGCAGGTCGTCCTGGGTCAGGCCGGTTGCGGACAGCCTGATGTCGATGCGCGACGTGCCTTTCTTCTTCACGTCGGCCAAAAGGTGAAGACGCAGGGCCTTGATCTTGTTTCCCTGTTCGCTCTTATCGAGTTGGCCGGCCACGATGAGCGGCGTATCGGTAAGGAGCAGGTGGTGGGATGATGAATAGAGATCGGGGAACACGATGGTTTCAACGGTCCCGTAAAGGTCCTCGAGGTTCAGGATGGCCATCTTGTCGCCTTTTTTCGTGACCTTTTGTTTCAAGCCGGCGATGATCCCGCAGATGGTCACTTCCTTGCCGTCCGGGAAACTGTCCAGCGTTTCCGTGGTGGCGGTGGCATAGCGCTTTATGTCGTCCTGAAAGGCCGCCAGGGGATGTCCCGAGATGTAGAATCCCATGCTCTCTTTCTCGTAGGCAAGGAGCTGACTTTCCTTCCATTCCGGAACGTTCGGAAGCGCGGGCTCATGCTTTTCGTCCATGGACTCGAAGATGCTGAACTGGCCCACGGCCTCCTGTTCCTGGTGTCTTGCCGCCCCCTCCATCATCATATCGATGGCGTCCATCATCTGGGCGCGCCTGGCCCCGGTAAAATCGAAGGCGCCGCACTTGATCGAGGCCTCGATCACGCGTCGGTTCACCCTGCGCTGGTCCACCTTTTTGCAGAAATCGGAAAGCGACGTGAATGCGCCTTTTGCCTCGCGGGCCTCGATCATCGCTTCGATGGCGGAAATTCCCACGTTCTTGACCGCGGCAAGGCCGAACCGGATGCTCCCGATGGTGCTGCCGGGCTCGATGCTCTCGCGGTCGTGTGCTTCCATGACGGTAAAATCCCAGCGGCTCTCGTTGACGTCGGGCGGCAGGATGTTGATGCCCATCTGGCGCGCCTCGTAGATGTACTTCACCACCTTGTCCGTGTCGGCGACTTCCGAGGTGAGCAGGGCTGCCATGTATTCTACGGGGTAGTGGGCCTTCAGGTACGCCGTCTGGTAGGTGATGAGGGCATAGGCCGCGCTGTGGGACTTGTTGAACCCGTATTCGGCGAACTTGGCCATGAGGTCGAAGATGGCCTCCGCCTTCTTGAGGTCGATGCCCTGTTTCTCCGCGCCCTTGAGGAAGGGCACCTTCTCCTTGGCCATGACTTCGGGGTCTTTTTTCCCCATGGCGCGCCGGAGGAGATCGGCGCCGCCGAGCGAATAGCCGGCAAGGGTCCGGGCGATCTGCATCACCTGCTCCTGATACACGATCACGCCGTAGGTCTCTTTGAGGATGGGTTCGAGCTGAGGAAGCTCGTAGGTGATTCTGGTCGAGCCTTTCTTTCGTTTGATGAAATCGTCGACCATGCCGCTGCCCAGCGGGCCGGGGCGGTACAGGGCCACCAGCGCGATCAGGTCTTCGAACACCCCCGGTTTCATCTTGATGACGATATCGCGCATGCCCGAGGATTCGAGCTGAAAGATGCCGGCGGTCTCTCCGCGGCCCAGGAGCTCAAAGGTCTTTGCGTCGTCGAGGGGGACCCGGCTGACCGAGAAAGGATCCGTGCAGGCAAGGGGGGCCTTCTGAAGGCGCTGATTGATCATGTTCTCGGCCTTCTGGATGACCGTGAGGTTCCGGAGTCCGAGGAAGTCGAATTTCACGAGGCCGATCTTCTCAACGCCTTTCATATCGAACTGCGTCGTTATCTCGTCCTTGGGGGTCTTGAAGAGCGGTACGTACTCGGTGAGGGGCTCCTGGGAAATGACGACGCCGGCGGCGTGCTTTGAGGCGTGGCGCACCTGTCCTTCGAGCGCCCGGGCTATCTCCATGAGTTCCGCCATGCGGGGCTCCTTCTTGGCGATCTCCCTGAGCCTGGGTTCCTGCTCCATGGCCTTTTCGAGCGTGATGCCCAGCGTGTTCGGGACCAGCTTGGCAACCTTGTCGACTTCGGAATAGGGGATGTCGAGGACCCGGCCGACGTCACGGATCACTCCCTTGGCCAGCATGGTGCCGTAGGTGATGATCTGGGTCACGTGGTCCTGACCGTACTTTTCGGTCACGTACCGGATGACCTCGTCGCGCCGGTCCTGACAGAAGTCCACGTCGATATCCGGCATGCTGATGCGTTCGGGGTTCAGAAACCGCTCGAACAGGAGGTTGTAGGGGATGGGATCGAGGTCGGTGATGCGGAGCGAGTAGGCGACCAGGCTCCCGGCCGCGGAGCCTCGGCCCGGGCCGACCGGAATACTGTGCTCCTTTGCATAGCGGATAAAGTCCGAGACGATGAGAAAATATCCGGCAAAGCCCATCTTGTCGATCATCTGGATCTCGAACTCGAGACGCTCCCGGTATTTTGCCCGGTCGATGCTGCCGGGCCCGCGGACGGCCTCGATCTCGGCAAACCGCTCTTCGAGGCCCTTTTCGCGCCAGTTCCGTCATGAACGATTCCCTGGTGTAGCCGTCGGGCACGGGGAAGTGGGGGAGATGGTATTTGCCGAGCTCAAGGTCGAGATTGCACCGTTCGGCGATCTTGACGGTGTTCGTTACAGCCTCGGGGATGAAGGAGAAGGCCTTCTTCATTTCTTCCGGGGTTTTCATGTAAAAGGTCTCGGAAGAGAATCTCAGCCGGTTCGCGTCCTTGACGACCTTGCCGGTCTGGATGCAGAGGAGCGCGTCATGCGCCTTGTGGTCCTCCATGTCCAGGTAATGACAGTCGTTTGTGGCGACGACGGGGATGCCCGTGTCCCTCGTCAGTTTGATGAGCTCCCGGTTCACTACTTCCTGCTCGGGGATGCCGTTGTCCTGGAGCTCGAGGTAAAAGTTTTCCTTGCCCAGTATCTGTTCATATTCGAGGGCGGTCCTCTTTGCGTCCTCGTACCTGCCCTGGATCAGAAGGGAAGGGACCTCTCCGCCCAGGCAGGCCGACAGGCCGATGAGTCCTTCGCTGTGCGTCCGGAGGAGGTCCTTGTCTATCCTGGGTTTGTAGTAGAAGCCCTCGAGGTATGCGGCGGTAACGAGCTTGACGAGGTTTTTATAGCCCTGCCTGTTCCGCGCAAGGAGAATAAGGTGATACGAAGCCTCCTCATTCTGGCCCGCGGGCGCGCTTTTATCGAATCGGGAGCCCGGCGCCACGTAGATTTCGCACCCGATGATGGGCTTGATCCCGGCCTTGGAGGCCTTCAGATAGAAGTCGAGAGCGGAGAATAGATTGCCGTGGTCCGTGACCGCAACCGCGGGCATCTTGAGGTCGATTGCTTTTTTGATGAGTTTGTCGAGGCCGATCGCGCCGTCTAGGAGGCTGTATTCGGTGTGAAGGTGAAGGTGGACGAAATCGGCATGATGCATAGAGTAGGACCCACAAATAAGAAACCACAGATGAATACGGATGCACACAGATAAAGAGGAGACTCAGAATAAGAGCGAAAAATCAGAACCAAGAAGGCTTATCGTCCCTTATACGGTGTCAATCTGTGTTAATCTGTGTTTATCTGTGGTCGAACGACTTAATTAAGTTGGAGGCGGCGATCGGATTTGAACCGATGAATGAAGGTTTTGCAGACCTCTGCCTTAGCCACTTGGCTACGCCGCCCTGAAAAACAAAAAAGTTAAAAGCTAAAAGTTGTATGCGTGATGCCGGAACTTTTACCTTTTAACTTTCTCATGAAAACTATGGAGCGGGTGGCGGGACTCGAACCCGTGACCTCAACCTTGGCAAGGTCGCGCTCTACCAACTGAGCTACACCCGCTTGTGAATCGCTTTTTGCCCATTCAAGCCTTGCAAATATAACAAAGTGGTATACCCTTGTCAACAGAAAAGTATTCTTCCATCGCACACTTGCGGGGCCATATCAAGGTGAATAATAGCAACATGATGCATGCAACATGGAGGAAAGAGTGATCCGTAAGCCGGGGGGGTGCATAGAATGCTGGGTTTCCGTTCCTTGTCCAAAATACACATTAAGTATTATTTACATTACCAAGTATTTGTGTTTGAATGAGCGTAGACGATAATTAGCCATGAAGAATAAACGGATAAAGTTGCGTCGCGTTGCTTTCATGGTGTTCAAATGAAGGTATTGCTTGCAACAGACGGTTCTGAATACTCGGAAAGTGCCGCTCGATTTCTGGCCGTAATGAATTGGTCACCCGCCGACTCCATCGTTGTTTTTCATGCCATGCATGCAGTACCTTTTCAATACGACGAAAAATTCCATTCTACAACTCTCAAGGCAATTAAGAAAGAACTAGCGCCCCGGATCCTCGATGCCGCGGTGGAACTGCTAAAACCGGTCCAGGCAGGCATTAGCGTTGAGATCGATGAAATTTCACCAGGCCGAGACATGCCCGACCAACGCATCGTCGATGCTGCTGCTTCATCCGGCGTGGATCTCATAGCAATGGGCGCAAGAGGTATAAAAGGGGTTGCGTCGGTTTTTCTCGGCAGCGTTACGAGGCTGGTTACGATCAAATCACCAAGGCCGGTGCTCGTGGTAAAACCGGGCGTAAAGAAAAATTCCGAGAAGATTAATATTCTTTTTGCCGCCGACGGTTCAGACAGTTCCCGGGCCGCCGGAGATTTCCTCTGCTCCATTCCGTTTCCGGATGACATCGAGGTAACGATACTGAATGTCATATCGTCGGGCTTTTCCGACATCCCTGAACGGTTTGTGTTGGAAGTCAATGAACGCATCAAGGACTCGGTGGCGGACGCAAGGGCCGCCGAGTATGCTGAATCTCAACATATTCTGGAAGAGGCCGGTGAGGCACTGAAAAAAAGGTTTAAGAACGTGCAGACGCTTTCAAAGATGGGAGACCCCTCGCAGGAAATACTGAAAACAGGGGAGGAAACGAGGGCTGATTTAATAGCTTTGGGCGACAGAGGTTTGAGGGGAATCAGGGGATTTCTTGGCAGCGTATCACGGAACATCCTTACCCATTCAAAATGTTCCGTCTTCATAGGAAAAACCGGAAGAGACTAAGGCATCCGACAGGTGATGTCTGTGTAGAAATGACGCGACAAGGCTCGCCATGCCGGATCGGGAAGGCAGCCGTTGTCTCACCCGCTTGATTTCCCACTAACTAACAGACCCATAATTTTTTTCATCCCGCCCGGATTACGTCAAATTCGAGAGACGCCGCCCAGAAGTAAAGCCAGCAAAATATATTTGCCCTGCTATTTCAACAGGCTGCGCATGATCCAAACCAGTATCGCTTGACGGAGTAAAACGACTGTGGTAATGTACCATGATAAGAAAACAGCAGCATGATGGAGGTAAAGGGGTAAATGAATACGGTAAAAACAGTCGGTTTAATGACCTTTATGATGGTGTTGTTCGTCGCGATCGGAGGCGCCCTCGGGGGTAGAAGCGGCATGGTCATGGCCGTGATGTTCGCCGCGATTATGAACGTGGGTATGTACTGGTTCAGCGACAAGCTCGTGCTCAGAATGTATCATGCACAGCCGGTGACGGAAGCCCAGGCGCCGGAGCTCCATGCCATCGTCCGCACACTTGTCCAGAAGGCCGGCATGCCCATGCCCAAGGTGTATATCATCCCCGAGGAGACGCCGAATGCGTTCGCCACAGGCAGGAACCCGGAGCACGCGGTTGTTGCCGTTACGCAGGGAATCACGAGACTCCTGTCCCGCGACGAACTCGCCGGAGTGATCGCCCACGAGCTTGCCCATATCAAGCACCGCGACATGCTCACCGGCACGATCGTGGCCACGATGGCGGGCGCGATCAGCATGCTTGCCCAGATGGCGCAGTGGTCCATGATCTTCGGCGGCAGGCGTGACGATGATGAAGGCGGCAGCCCGATCGTGGCGCTGGTCATGATGATCGTGGCGCCCATCGCGGCAATGCTCGTGCAAATGGCCATTTCCCGTACCCGTGAATTTGAAGCGGACAAGGGCGGCGCCGGAATCGCGGGAAGTCCTTCCGGACTCGCCAACGCGCTCCTCAAGCTGGAGAAGGGGTCCCAGATCATTCCCATGGCAGACGCCAAGCCGGCAACGGCGCATATGTTCATCGTGAACCCGCTTACTGGCGGCGGCCTGCTCAAACTCTTCAGCACCCATCCCCCCATTGCGGAGCGGGTGAAGAGACTGAACGAGTTGGCAAGGGGAAGATAAGCGAAACCACAGGCCCTTGAGCCGGGGCAAGCTTCGGACGGCGAATAATAAGACGACGAATAATAAAAGGCCCGCTTTCATTATATGGTATACTTTGAAAGCGGGCTTTTTTTTCAATTTACACACCCTGGCCCTCACGATGATTACAGAGTAAAACGCTGTTATTGCCGGTCATATTATTTTTTACACATCTCCCATCCGAAGGTTCATCCTTTTCTATAGCATACGGCGGCGGATGCAGCGATGTGATTGAAGGCCGTTTTCTCTCGAAGTGTATCCTTCCTCTTCTGCGTACGGTATGGTTTTGTAAAATCTTCTTGCAAAACTATACTGGCTCGTGCTATGTTACTTTTAGTAATGTTTTACGACGACATGCGGATCAATATCTATCACTTTTTTCAATAATAAATTGTTCAAATCATGGTAAGGAGGGAGAGCTTTATGAGTGTAACAAGGCGTGACTTTTTCAAGATCTCCGGAAGTAGTCTGCTTCTTGGTACTCTCGGCGCCCCGGCTTCTGCTGACGCCAAAGAACAGACGCTCAAGATCGACGGCGCGACAGAGACCAAGACAGTTTGCCCCTACTGCTCTGTAGGGTGCGGCATCATCGTCTACACGAAGGACGGAAAAGTGGTGAATGCCGAGGGTGATCCCGAACATCCGATCAATGAAGGCACACTCTGTCCCAAAGGGCGCTTCCATCATGGAGCTCGTGAATAACGACCTGCGCGTCCAGAAGCCGCTCTACCGGGCGCCGGGCACGGACGCGTGGAAGGAAGTAGAGTGGGACTGGGCGCTTGACCAGATCGCAAGGAAGGTGAAGGACACGCGCGACCGTACATTCAAGCTCACCTCCAAGTCCAAGGTCAAGGAGAAGCAGCCCGACGGGACGGAGAAGGAGGTTGAGAAGGATTTCGTCGGTCAACCGGACCGACGCCATCGCCCATGTGGGCAGCGCTGCCTTGGACAACGAGGAGTGCTACCTGCTCCAGAAGATGATGCGGTCCTTGGGCCTGGTATATATAGAACACCAGGCGCGCATCTGACACTCCGCGACTGTAGCCGGCTCTGGGAGAGTCGTTCGGACGCGGTGCAATGACGAATCACTGGATCGATCTGAAGAATGCTGATGTCATCCTCGTAATGGGAGCGAATCCTGCCTCGAATCATCCCATCTCCATGAAGTGGATCATGCGGGCAAAGGAGCGGGGCGCCAAGCTTATCGTGGTGGACCCCCGCTTCACGCAGACCGCGACAAAGGCAGACGTCTACGCGCCCTGCGCTCGGGCACGGACATCGCGTTCCTGGGAGGCATGATCAAGTACATCCTGGAGAATCAACCTCTACTTCAAAGATTATGTAGTCGATTACACAAACGCAAGTTTCCTCGTGAATCCCGATTTCAAGGGGCCGGGCGATCTTGCCGGCCTGTTCTCGGGATATGACGAGAAAGACCCGGAAATACGATAAGAAGACCTGGTCCTATCAGATGGATGAGAATGGCGTTGCCGAAGAAAGACCCCACGCTTCAGAACCCGCACTGCGTGCTCCAGCTTCTGAAAAAACAATATTCCCGCTATACTCTCGAGAAGGTATCGAGCATCACCGGCACGCCGCAGGAAAAACTCGTGGAGGTCTATAATCTCTTCGGCTCAACAGGCAAGCCGAACAGGGCTTGCACCTCGCTCTATGCCATGGGATGGACGCAGCACACCATCGGCACCCAGAACATACGCACCATGTGCATCATCCAGCTCCTGCTCGGGAACATTGGCACCGCAGGCGGTGGTATCAACGCCCTCCGCGGGGAGGGAAATGTCCAGGGATCCACTGATCACGGGCTCCTGTTCCACACCCTGCCGGGTTATAATGCCACGCCCTCTGCATCAATCGTTGACCTGAATGCTTACATCGAGAAATATACGCCGAAGACCAAAGACCCGAAGAGCGTCAACTGGCTTTCGAATCGCAACAAGTACATCGTGAGCTATCTAAAGGCCATTTACGGCAACGCTGCCACGAAAGAGAACGATTTCGGCTATTCCTGGCTGCCGAAGCTCGACGAGGGCATGAACGCGTCATGGCTCAATCTGTTCTACAAGATGTGGCAGGGCAAGATGGAGGGGTTCTTTGCGTGGGGCCAGAACCCGGCCTGTTCGACGCCTGCTGCCAAGTATGTACGCGACGCCTTTGGAAAACTGAAATGGATGGTGACCGTCAATCTCTTCGATAATGAGACAGCCTCGTTCTGGCGGGGCCCCGGCATAAAGACAAAGGAAATTCAGACCGAGGTTTTCTTCCTGCCCTGTGTATCATCGATAGAGAAAGAGGGCAGCCTCTACTAACTCGGGCCGGTGGGCACAGTGGCGATATAAGGCGATTGATCATCTTGGCCAGTCCAGGCCTGACGCGGACATCATGAACGAGCTCTTCCTGCGGGTAAGGGAACTCTACCGGAAAGAAGGCGGCAAGTTCCCGGCGCCCGATCCTGAACACTCACCTGGAACTACGGTAAAGAAGTGGACATTCACAAAGTGGCCAAGGAGATCAACGGATACTATCTCGAGGACGTCTACGACAAGAAAGCGAACCCGCCCAAACTGCTCGGAAAGAAGGGCGAGCTCTGCGCGACCTTTGCTCATCTCCAGGCAGACGGGACCACCTCCTGCGGGAACTGGCTCTACACCCAGAGCTACACGCAGAAAGATGGCAAGGTCATCAATATGATGGCCCGCCGCGGCAAGAACGACCCAACTGGGCTCGGTCTCTACTCCGAGTGGGCCTGGTGCTGGCCCGTGAACCGTCGCATCATCTACAACCGCGCCTCGGTGGATCCTGAACGGAAATCCCTGGGACCCGAAACGACCGCTTCTCAAATGGGACCCGAACAAGGAAGATCCCGCAACCAAAAAGCCCGGCATGTGGGTAGGCGATGTGCCTGACGGCCCGGCGCCGCCCATGGCAAAGGACACAGGCAAATATCCCTTTATCATGATGCCCGAAGGGAAGGGCGCCATCTTCGCGCCCGGCCTGAATGACGGGCCGTTCCCCGAGCACTATGAATCGCTCGAATGCCCGCTCGAGGAAAATCTTTTGTCCAAGCAGCGGATCAATCCGGCTGTCAGCCTCAAGATCCAGAAGGAGGTCGGTATTGATATTGCGCAGTTCTATCTCCTGCGACGTCCGGTATCCCTTTGTGGCGACGACCTATCGCGTGACCGAGCACTGGCAGACCGGCGTTATGACGCGCCACTCTCCCTGGCTTCTCGAGATGCAGCCTCAGCAATTCGTGGAGATGAGCAGAGAACTTGCCGCGGAAAAAGGCATCAAGAACGGCGATCGCGCTGAAGGTGATCATCCGCCCGCGGCGAGCTCCGCGCCGTGGCCGTGGTCACCGGCCGCTTCAAACCCTTCAAGATCGGCGGCCAGACCGTGCATCAGGTCGGCATGCCCTGGTGTTTCGGATGGCAGTATCCCGGAGATCCGAAAGCGGGAGACAGCGCCAATCTTCTCACGCCGATTCATCGGCGACGCCAACACGATGATCCCCGAATCCAAGGCCTTTATGGTCAATGTCCAGAAAGCATAGGAGGCAGTCATGGCGACGAATAATGAAAAATTAAAAGGCGTGCTGGTAGACTTGACACGCTGCATCGGCTGTCGCGGCTGCCAGGTGGCCTGCAAGTCATGGAACGACCGTTCGGCGGGCAAGACGGTCCTGGACGGCACCTTCACCAATCCGCCGCAGCTCAATTCCGACACCTATACCCGCATCGCATTTATCGAGCAGGAGAAGAACGACCTGCCGGTCTGGTCCTTCATCAAGAGTCAGTGCATGCACTGCAAGGACCCGGCCTGCCTGTCCGCCTGTCCGGTCGGCGCATTCAGCCAGACGCCTGAAGGAGCAGTAATCTACAACTTTAAAAAGCTGCATCGGCTGCCGGTACTGCATGATAGCCTGCCCCTTCAACATCCCGAAATACGAGTGGCGGTCCACATCGCCGTGGATCAGGAAATGTACGTTCTGCTCCGACCGCCTGGCCGCGGGAAAGACACCCGCCTGCATCAAGGTCTGCCCGACGCAGGTCATGCAATTCGGGCAGGTTGACGAGATTTTGAAAGAGGCGGAGAAACGGCTCAAGGAGAATCCCGGCAAGTATGTTGATCACATTTACGGCAAGGAAGAGGCAGGCGGTACATCATGGATATACCTCTCCGCCATACCCTTCGAGCAGCTTGGGTTCAACACGAAGATCCCGGCCGTGAAGCTTCCGAAGCTCACCTGGAACATGCTCTCCGAGATCCCGTTTAAGGTCGGGGCGCTGGTGGTAGGGCTTGGGCTCATCGCCGCTTTCCGCAACCGCGGGTCGTCGGAATCTTCCGAAGGAAAGGAGAAATAGCCATGGCAGCGAACGCGACATCCTCAGCCATACCGGCACCTGCTGCCGGCTTCAAGACGCTCGTGGCGCTGGTTGTGATCGGCGTCGCAGCGGCATTGTATCGACTCTTCGTCGGGCTCGGCGCATCGACGAACCTGTCTGACAACGTTCCCTGGGGCCTCTGGGTCGCCGTGGACGTTCTGTCCGGCGTGGCGCTGGCCGCCGGCGGCTTCAGCATTACCGCGGCGGTCTACATCTTCAACATGAAAAAATACAAATCGATCGCGCGGCCGGCCATCCTTACGGCTTTCATCGGCTACCTGGTCGTCATCGTCGGGCTGGTTATCGACATCGGGAAACCGCTCAGTTTCTGGCATCCCATCTTCATGTGGAATCCCCATTCCGTCATGTTCGAAGTGGTCTGGTGCATCACGCTTTACACGACCGTGCTGGCGCTTGAATTTGCTCCCGCGTTCCTGGAGCGCTTTCAACTCCACGGGCTGCTGAAGGTACTCAAGTTCTTTACGTTTCCGCTGGTCATCGCGGGCATCGTGCTCTCGTTTCTGCACCAGTCGTCCCTGGGCGGCTTCTTCCTGATCATGCCGCACAAGGTCCCGGTGCTGTGGTATACGCCGAACCTTCCGTACCTGTTCTATCTATCGGCCATCGCGCTCGGACTTGCCATGGTGTCGTTTGAAACGATCCTGAGCGCCCGTGCGTTCAAGCATGAGCCGGAGATGGACATCCTTGAAGGCCTCGGAAGGGGCGTACTGATCGCCCTCGCGGTCTATCTCGCCGCGAAGTTCGGCGACATGGCCTATCGGGGAAACCTTTCAGCCGTCTTCTCGAGCGGGAAGGCGAGTCTGTTCTTCACCCTCGAGATCGCGATCGGCGCAGTCATCCCGATCGTCGCTGTATGCGATGAAGTCGGTACGGCAGTCGGCAAACGGGTTGCTGCTGGCCTCGTCCTGTGTTATTGCCGGAACGGTAATGAACCGGTTCAACGTGAACTTCTTCGCCCAGGCCGGGCCGAAAGCGAACTACTTCCCGACAATCACGGAGATCCTGGTCACGATCGGCCTTGTATCGCTCATGGTCCTGCTCTACCGGCTTGCGGTCACGTATCTGCCGGTGTTCCACGAGCCGGGCAAGCAGCATTAATTGATCATCCTCTACTGTGGGAGACGGGATCCGTTCCTGTCTCCCTTTTTTTTCGTGGAGATGGATCAGATAAAAAGTGCTCTTTGCTTCATTGTTTCTGGTCGCTTAGCGTATCCTCTGCACGTTCTGAGCAACGCGTTGCCATTCCGCTTAAAAATTCATCATCCCAGGGGCCTGAGAATGCAGACGCCACAATCGCCGGGTTCCTGCCGGTTTCTCCTTTCACGTATTTATTGATCTTCGTGATGCGGTAAATGGTAGAATAGGAGTGACGGTCCGCGAGGAATTCCACGTGGAATGTCGTACGTTTGAGAGGCGAATGAAGGGCGGGAAAAGTTCATCAAAGCGGCGATACAGCTTCACGGGTTTTTTTAATTTTCTTTCGCGCTAAAACACGCTATAATCAATAAACGCGACAGAGTATGTGAATAAATTTCCGGTTTTCGAAAGGAGGCAGGGAACGTGCGCTATCGGTACATTGCCTATAAATATTCAGGACGGACGCGTCCTGATGCGGCATTCCAGAGCATCTGGGACGCCTTCGGCACCTGGCCGCTCCACTCTACCATCGTCTGGCATCCTCCCACCGATATCTATGAAACGCTGGACAAGATCATCGTCGTCGTCGAAGTGGCGGGAGTGTCCGAAGATGATTTGTCGGTCACACTGTTCAGCGACCTCCTGGTGGTGGAAGGGACGAGAAAGCAGCCCGTCCTTGCGGACATGAACGCCTGTCATCAGTTGGGGATTAAGTATGGCGATTTCCGGTCCGAAATCGCGCTGCACGCTCCCATCGATCACGAAACAGTGAAGGCGGAATACAAGCATGGTCTCTTAAAGATCACGCTCAGCAAGCTCGCGTAAACTTTTCCGCAGCAAGCTGCGAGTACCTGTTCTTACGTTCCGCCCTCCTGAGAGTGAATGATGTGCAAAACGCTGAAGGAAAGTATTTTGAAGCTATACGATATCTTAAGTAAATTCAAAAAGAAAGAGACCGGGAGCGAATCCATGGAGACTATTCAGGAGAGCAACATAGAAAAGATGCCAGCCGTGCCCGCCGAACTGCCGCTCTTGCCGCTTAAGGACACGGTCGTCTATCCGTTGACCGTCTACCCCCTGGTCATCGGCAAGGAAAAATCGATAAAGCTGATCAACGATGTGACCGTTGGCGACAAGATCCTCGGACTGACCGCCCAGAAAAAGGTGGACGCCGAAGTCATGGGAATTTCGGATGTCTACACCGTGGGGACCATGGCGAGGATCCTGCAGATGATCAAGGTGCCGGACGGCACGCTTCGGGTCCTGGTCCAGGGCATCGAGCGGATAACCATCACGGAATTTGCGCAAACCGAGCCTTATATCAAGGCCCGCGTCAAGTCGCTGCCGGACAAGTCCCAACCTTCGGTCGAACTCGAGGCGCTCATGCGGGGCGCTTCGGAACTGTTCCAGAAGATGGTGACGCTCACCCCGAACATGCCCGAGGAGCTTTCCTCGGCTGCGGTGAATATCGAAGACCCGCGCCAGCTCGCCTATCTGATCGCGACGAACATCAGGCTGGACCTGCCGCAGCGGGAGGACATCCTCGAGACCGACCTGGTCATCGACAAGTTGACCAAGCTGATGCAGTACCTGAACCGGGAAGTCGAGGTGCTCGAACTGGGGCGGAAAATCCAGGGCCAGGCCCGGGACCAAATGCAGAAAGCAGAGAGGGAGTACCTGCTCCGTCAGCAGCTTTCAGCGATCCGCAAAGAGCTCGGCGAGGAAGCCGACGAAGGCTCCGAGATCAAGAACCTGCGGGAGAAGATCGAAGAGGCAAAGCTGCCTGCCGAGGCGGAGAAGGAGGCCAAGCGCGAACTCGGCCGTATGGAAAAACTCTCCGGGTCATCGCCCGAGTATTCCGTTATCCGCACCTACCTTGAGTGGATGACGATCCTTCCGTGGAACAAGACGACGGCCACGGCCATCGATATCGTGAAGGCCAAGGAGACTCTGGACGAAGACCATTACGATCTGGAAAAGGTGAAGAACCGCATCCTCGAATATTTGTCCGTAAGAAAACTGGGCGAGGAGCGCGGTCCGCAGGAAGGGGTCAGGACGCGCGAGCCGATTCTGTGTTTCGTCGGCCCCCCCGGAGTGGGGAAGACCTCGCTGGGACAGTCCATCGCCCGCGCCCTGGGCAGAAAATTCATGCGTCAATCCCTGGGCGGACTGCACGACGAGGCGGAGATCCGCGGCCACCGGCGCACCTATATCGGCGCGATGCCCGGGCGCATCATCCAGGCCTTGAAGCGCGTCGAGACCAGGGACCCCGTGATCATGCTCGACGAGGTGGACAAGATCGGGGCGGACTGGCGCGGCGACCCTTCGTCGGCCCTGCTCGAAGTGCTCGATCCGGAGCAGAACAAGGACTTCCGGGACAATTATCTCGATGTCCCCTTCGACCTCTCGAAGGTGATGTTCATCACGACGGCGAACCAGCTCGAGACCATCCCGCCGCCCCTTCTTGACCGCATGGAGGTGCTTCATCTGCCCGGCTACACCGAGCATGAAAAGCTGAAAATAGCGCAGAAGTATCTCATCCCCAAGGAGATCAGGGCCAACGCGCTCAAACTCGAGGAGATCGTTATCGAGGAGGACGCCCTCCGAGGCATCATCAAGGACTACACGCGCGAGGCCGGCGTCAGGAACGTCGAGCGGGAGATCGCGAATGTCTGCCGCAAGGTGGCGAAGGCCGTGGCGGAAGGCAAGCCGACGCCGATAACCGTAAAGGCCGAAGACCTTCACGAATACCTGGGTAATCCGAGGTTCTTCGCGGAGACGGCGATCATGATCGACCGGCCGGGGGTGGTGACCGGGCTGGCCTGGACGCCGACGGGAGGGGACATCCTCTTCGTAGAGGCAACACAAATGCCGGGCAACAAACAGTTGACCCTTACAGGGCAGCTCGGCGACGTGATGAAGGAATCCGCGCAGGCTGCGCTTTCCTATGTCCGGTCCCAGGCGGAGGCCTTTGGGATCAACAAGGATTTTTACGAAAAGACCGACATCCACATCCACGTTCCGGCAGGCGCGATCCCGAAGGACGGGCCGTCGGCCGGAGTCACCATGACCACGGCCATCGTTTCCATGCTGACCGGCAAACTGGCCAGGCATGATCTCGCCATGACCGGCGAGATAACGCTTCGCGGCAAGGTGATGCCCATCGGAGGAGTGAAGGAAAAGGTGCTCGCGGCCAAGCGGGCGGGGATCAAGGCCGTGATCCTCCCGGAAAAAAACAAGAATGACCTCGATGACGTGCCTGAAGATCTTCGCAAGGAGATGCAATTCATCTTCGTGGACACGATCGACCAGGTGATCAAAAATGCACTGATGGACAAGAGCAGTGACTGAGTTCTCGTCAAGCGAACTGCTTGGACCGAAGGCTACCGCTCCTGCACCCAGCGTTTATACGTGCCAGCCGCAAATACAGGACCTAGGACATTGCGAGTGCAGGCACGTGGTGCCGTTCTTCATAACAAATATGTCTCCTCATCCAATAACCACACGTCTTCCTCCCTGGTTCAAGATCCGGCTGACTGCGAGCGAGACCTCGGCGAAAGTGCAGAACCTCGTCGAGAACAATGATCTCCACACGGTCTGTCGCAGCGCGGCCTGCCCGAACCGTATGGAGTGCTGGAATGCCGGGACTGCGACGTTCCTGATACTCGGAAACGTGTGCACGCGCCGGTGCGGGTTCTGCAATGTCCCGAAAGGAGTTCCCTCGGGGACGGATGCCGGGGAACCCTCTCGCGTGGCGGACGCCGTAAAATCGCTCCAGCTTTCTTACGCGGTCGTCACCTCGGTGACCAGGGACGACCTTGCGGATGGCGGCGCAGCGTTCTTCGCGCAAACGATACGGGCGATACGTTCAATGATGCCGGACTGCAGGGTGGAGGTATTGATACCGGATTTTCAAGGTTCCGGGTCTTCCCTGAATACAGTCCTTGAGGAAGGACCGTACGTCCTGAATCATAATCTGGAAACGGTCCCGTCTCTGTACGCGCGCGTGCGGCCGCGGGCCGATTACCGGCGATCAATCGAATTGCTGGACCGGGCCGCGAAGCGCGGCGCACTCACCAAGTCCGGCATCATGCTCGGCTTGGGCGAGAGCGTCGACGAGCTTATGCAAGTCCTGGAAGATCTCCGAGAGAAGGGATGTTCAATTCTGACGCTCGGCCAATATCTCAGGCCGGGGAAGAACAATCTGCCCGTTGAAAAATATTACCATCCCGACGAATTTCAGGAATTCCGCGAACGGGCCTTGTCCCTCGGGTTCCGCCATGTGGCCGCCGGACCGCTGGTCAGGAGTTCGTACCATGCGGAGCGGTATGCATTGCACAATGCATAACGAATAATAATCAAAGAAGCCCGAATCATTCCATGAAAATATCAGCGATTGTTCCGACATACAACCGGCCCAAGGCCCTTAAGCTCTGTTTATTGAGCCTGGCTCAGCAAAGCATGTTGCCGTCGGAGGTGATTATCGCGGATGACGGGAGCACGAATGAAACGCGCGATCTGATACGGGAGATGCAGAAGTCCCTCGCGGATGCTTTTCCCATAACGCATGTGTGGCAGGAGGACATCGGCTTCAGAAAACCGAGGATCCTGAATGAAGCAGTGCGGCAATCTCAAGGCGAATACCTTGTCTTCATTGACGGCGATTGCATGGCCCATCGCCATTATATCCGCGCACATGCCGAACGAAGCGACCCGGCAGCCATCCTGAGCGGAAAACGAGTCGATATCGGCAGACAACTGACTGAGCGGCTGTTGGAGCAAGGCACGGTGCTGAATGCACCGGGTGTGAGGCTGCTTCTTGACGCAATGAAAGGCCAGTCGCGAAAGGTTGAAGAAGCATTTCAGATCAAGAACCCGCTGATACGCAGGCTGATGCATCGCGACAGGATAACCGATGACGGTGTCTGGGGCTGCAATTTCAGCCTTTACAAGGAGCTTTTCCTGGCAATCAACGGTTGCGACGAGGACTTTCTGGACGGCTCACTGGAGGACAATGACCTGGGTATCAGGGTTTTGAACCAGGGAAAGCAGGTTCGGTCCATGAGAGGTCTTGCAATCGTTTTCCATCTATGGCATCCGTCATCATGGAGCTTTGAGAGCGACAAATATCAATATAACCTGGGGATCATCAAAAAAAGAATTGAGCTGAAAGAAGCGTTCTGCAGGAACGGAATAAGGAAATTGTGATGCTGCGGTCCGGTACTTACGGAAAGTTTCCTATATGGCGAAAATATTATTTTTTGAGACTATCAAAGTTGAATCCGGGGGAAAGGGGAAGAAACAAAAGAAAGCCGATGACGATGATATGGAACTATGCCTTTGATCTTGCCGGCCCTGGAAGCATAAGATTGCCGCCGCCCGAAAAACAAGGCGATCCTTTTGCTGACCCGGTCAGCGGCAACCACAAAACTCTCCTTGTTGATCGCCGACTGGTCAATTATTGCTAAAGACTCCTCGAAAAATATATCGCTGACGCGCGAAACTACGCGGTCAACTCCCGATCCACATGTTTAGCGGCTTCGAACAGAAGGTTACTGGTGTCCGTGGTCACATTGATGTCGTCCGTTATCTGGCTGTGCTTGATGCAGAATTGTCCTTTCTTCCAGCGCACGAGTTCCAGGAATGCCTGGGGACCGCGGAGTTTTCCCACAGTGGCATGTACGATTTTCCCGCTCTGAATATACAGCACGCCGTTTCCCCCGTATCCGTCAACCTCCACCTTGGCCGTCTTCAGGCCTAAGCTCAGGATCTGGATAATATCGGGAAGGCTGAATTCCTCTATCTTGCCCGTAAGCCCTTCTCGTTTTGCCTCCGGGGATGCCGGCTGAAGTCCCTTGCTGGTAAGTTCATGGATCTTTTTTGTCAATGCTGGAATGTCGATGGGTTGTGAAATGTAGTCGACGTCACCCCCGATGATCCGCGGATAGTTTTTGTCGGGAGTAACGATCAGCACTTTCCGCTCCTGCGCTTTCGCCGTCTGGATGACGATATGGGAAAACCGGGAAGTCGTTTCAGGCTCGAGCGCCTCGATATCGGTGATGACGAGGACGGGTTTCTTTTGCCTGATGTATAAGATGGCGTCAATGGCGCTGGACGTGTGGAAGATCTGCATTTCGTCGGCAATCGTGCTCAACTTGATCAGTGCCGCGATATGATTTTCCCTTTGGAAGATCAAAACATTCTTATCCGAGGTTTTGATGGCCGGTTCTTCCTTGAGGACGGAAAGAAGGA
Source organism: Nitrospirota bacterium (assembly GCA_963741205.1). Lineage (GTDB taxonomy): Bacteria > Nitrospirota > UBA9217 > UBA9217 > UBA9217 > JAJYKN01. The sequence continues at coordinate 5,547 of CAVUHW010000036.1, read as the reverse complement.
CCTCAACAACCTCAGGATCGAATTGGCCTCCCGCGTTCTTTCTTATTTCCTCCACCGCCCAGACTTGAGCCAACGCGTTACGATAGGGGCGGTCCGTCGTCATTGCATAAAAGGCGTCTGCGACGCTGATAATGCGCGCCCCGATGCATATCTGCCTCCCGGAGTAGCCGTGGGGATAGCCGCTTCCATCATAGTGCTCATGATGCTGGCTGATGATGAATTCCAGATTCCAGGGAAACTGAATCTGTCGTAACAGCTGGACCGTATGGAGCGGGTGCTCCTTGATAGGAGTCAATTCGCTCTGTTTCAGCCTGACGTTTCCCTCGAGGAGTTGAAGCTTAATCCCGACTTTTCCCAGATCACGGAGCAGCGCCGCCAAGCGAATGGAATTCACCAGATTTTCTTCGAGTCCCATCTTCATGGCCAGTTTATAGGAAAGATCAGCGACGAGATGGTCGTTGTTGAAAAAATACCGGTCATTGACACCGAATATCTGCAGCAATCGGTCGGCGAGCGCGAATACGAGCTGTTTTGCATCCCCCAGTTCTCTCCGGAGCGTATGCTCGGTTTTAACGGAACTGTGGATGAGGTTCTTAAATTCCTCAGTGGCGATGAGAAATCCGTTTTTCTCCCGGGAGAGGGGACCGATCAGAACGGTATTGACGCCGGGCCGTATCTTCTCGGCGATCAACTTGAACTGCTCACCCCTGATCCCTGCCATGACACTACCTGCTATGATCAAACCGATATCGTTCTCCTGAAGAATATTTATCGCTTCGAGGGAAATATGGGTCTCAAAAAAAGGGAAAGCATCGGTTTTCAGTAAATTGTCGAAAAAAGATTTTTCCTCTTTGTTTTCGATGAAAACCAAAATTCCTGGCGCCATATAACCCCCTTTTCCCGAACGTGTATCGATGCTGAATCGATTTCAATCCTACCCTAACTTTATGTTGCGGTCAAGTGCAAACAAATCGCTTGTCAACCCAGGGTTAAGCTGTCAGCCCCAGCTATTGTACCAGTTGGAGAGTCGTATTTTTGGTTAGAATTGCCTCTGGGGCCGGGGGTCGGTAACCCAGAGAGCGGTGTGGTCGGATGTGATTGTTTTTGAACACGCGGATAATCACGTCAACGAGCAAGAACCTGCTAAAGGAAATAGGCGCGGGCACATTCAGGGAGGACCTCTACTATCGGCTCGGTGTTGTCTTGCTGGTCACAAACCTACCTCTCTTGCGATTTTGTACAACAGATTGGTGACATTGACAACAAACACGGCCCCTAGCAGATATATGATGGCGACAACTATATCACGCGATGATTCTGGCAATCTCGGAAACAGCGGTAGCGTGAGATAACCTACCGCCATAACACCTATCAGGTAATAAAGGAGACGCCAACATTCCTTGACAATGCCTCCCGGGATCTTTTTATTCAGACTTGAGCTCTGAGCAACGCGTAGAATATTACACTGACTGCAAAAAGATAAATTATCAAAGTTAATATATTCATAAGTAACCTCCTGTTCCAATGCGAAGAAGTTCGCCACGCAAGGCGCATTGCAATAACTTAATTATTTAGTCTTTCACAATAATTATAGTATTTACGCTCATAAAAGTCAAGCTTTATTTGAAGCATAAGTTTGCCGGGCAGGCTTGGGGCAAGACTAGCCTCAACATCTTCTTGCCCAAAGACAAAGACCAATCCATTGAAGCCTCCGACGACCACCCCAATCCCGACATCATGGCCCAAGAGATCGTGGATGACCTGGAAGTGACGATGGTTGAGAATTTCATGCCATTGAGTTTAACGATTTCCTTATAAGTTTTCCGATTGCTTCAGTCCTTTTCCCCGCCCATCGCTTTTGTGGATCTCGTCGGTCGTGTTAAATTAGGTATTTTTGCCTATTTATACTAAAACTGTCCTGATTTATAATTAAAGAGACAAATTGAGAAGTACTTCACCCAAAACGTGCATTACGGAAACTATCCAACTTTAAACTGATTTTCGTTCCAAACTAAAATACCGTATTAAAAATACTGTGGACTCAAAAAAGGAACGTAAATAACATCAGATAAATATGAGCTTATCGCGCCATGCCTCGAAGCCGCTGCGGTCAGGCTTGGTTCACTGGGAAAGGTGCAAGTAGATGATGTTTGAGATGCCGCGCGAATAGAAAGGAGAGAAAAATGGCGCTTAATAAGATGCAAGTTATTCGTGACTATCTTAATTACCGCTTCCCATACGCAAGACATGATGATGAAATCGATTTCGATCGATATGGACACAAATTTCGAATCGTTACAAAAGACTCGGTGTTATTACTTTCTATTTTAGCGTCATATATTGATGATAGTGATATAAAAGAACTTGCCGAGACACTTGAGAGACTTGATATAGCTAGCCAATTAAAAAACAATCCAGAGTCAACCGTTATAATTAGAAAATCTGGTGTCTCAGTCGTACCGAGAGATTGATTGACCTCATCGGCAGACGGCTGACTTGAGGACATTGCTACTAGATTGACTTGCATCTGATAAATCAACCTAGCTCAGATAACTTGATAAGAAACATCCTTCTTAACATTCTCCCTTCCTCACTAAATCGGTGGAGCTTCAGACCTTCGAAACAATCACTATTTCAACTAAAAAGAATTACTACGACAGATCTCAATTAGAGCCTGGACCGGGAACGAAGCGTATTGGGACGCTCGCCGGAAGGATCAGGGATCTAATGTGGCACTGAGGACCCTTACGTCAATCTAATCATGCCAAATGTGTTATCCTTCAATTAGGAATTAGGACCTGATTAGCGCAGATTAGGCAGTGAGAGAGCATACATTAACATTCCTGATGTCATACAACCATCCGTCGAGATATTGTAACTGCGGACCGGTAGGACTTTCGTTGTATTTGGGCAGGAGCCTATGGACATACCGGAAGACATAACAAAAGAACAGCTCATTAATGACCTGATCAAATTACGTCAGAGAATCAATGAGCTGGAAACTATAGAAGAGGACAAAAAGAGGTATGTGGAGGAACTCCACAAAACCAAATCGATGTTTGAGGGCCTTTTCGAATTCGCTCCCGACGCAATCATTGTTGTCAATCGTGAAGGCCGTATCGTCCAGGCCAATAAACAGGTTGAACGGCTGTTTGGTTACGCGCGGGAAGACCTGCTTGAAGCAGAGCATGACATTCTTATGCCGGAACGCTTTCGGGAAAAACATCGGGAGCACCGCAGGGGATTTATGTCTGATCCGCACGTTCGTCCCATGGGCACCGGGCTGGAATTATTCGGCAGAAAAAAAGACGGTACCGAATTTCCGGTGGATATCTCTCTTGGGCCTTTGCACATGACGAATGATATCGTCGTGCTGGCCGTAATCCGGGACGTCACCGAGCGCAAGAACGCTGAGAAGATATTGCTTGAGACAAAAGCAGAACTTGAGCGCTCCAACAGATCGCTAGAGCAGTTCGCCTACGCCGTAGCTCATGATCTCAGGGCGCCTCTAAGGTCCATTGATGGGTTCATTCGCATATTGTCTGAAGATTACTCTGAAAAGTTGGATGAATTGGGCAGGGATTACATCCACCGGGTACAACATGGCGCGGTGCGAATGATTGAGCTTATCAACGCATTACTCAGCGTGTCGCGCCTCACTTTCGACCCATTGAGCCGCTCGAAAGTGTCTCTCAGCACGCAGGCAAAAACAGCGGCGGCCGAGTTCGCAAAAAACCAGCCTGAACGACGCGTGGAGTTTGTGATCGCCGAAGATGTGTACGCAGAAGGAGATCCGGTGCTGCTTAAGATAGTAATAGAAAACCTCGTCAGTAACGCGTGGAAGTTCAGCTCAAAACGGCCCGATGCGAGAATTGAGTTCGGTGTTACGCAGAGCAATGGGAAAGCTGTCTATTACGTCAAGGACAATGGAGCCGGTTTCAACATGGAATACGCGGATCGGCTGTTCGCCCCGTTCAACGACTCCATTCAGAAAATGAATTTCCGGGCTTGGGCATTGGTCTTTCGACAGTTCAGCGAATCATCGATCATCATGGCGGACGCATCTGGGCAGAGGCAGAAGTGGACAAGGGAGCGACGTTTTATTTTTCACTGTAATAATCCCAGCAAATAGTGAAAGTGGTTATTCGGTCGTGGTTATGGGAAGGCACGGCCAAGAAACTCAACGTTATTTTACCCTGATCCAGTAATGAGCGGTCCGCCGATGAGTCAGTCCGTGACGGTCGAGTATCCGGTTAGCCGTGAAACCAAAATCATGGATCGGCCAGCGGCAAACGCAACCTTCAGCTTTCGCCCTTGAGGGAGACGTGTGACTTTTCTATAAGTAAGGCGCGGCGATGAAGAGGTGCGTATGAGCGTCTTGAGAAACAAAAAAGTAAAGTGCCTGAAGTAGTGAGCTTCCGGGAAAATACTGGAGGACGAAAAATAAATAAGAAAAAATACAGTGGAAAGTTACCGGTTTCTATATTTTGAAGCGTGTAACTGCGAGTCGATTTGTCCATGCTGGACAGGGCAAGCGCCAACCTATGGCTTCTGTGAAGGTAATTGTGCGTGGCACGTAAAACAGGGACAGTACCGTGATATAACGCTCGATGGTTTAAACGTAATAATGGTCGTGCACTGTGACGGTCATATGCGCGAAAACCAATGGAAGTGCCGTTTTTACATTGACGATCGTGCAACAACCGATCAATTTGATGCGCTGAGACAAATTTTCACGGCAGCGGATGGCGGACATCTCGGAAAGATATTCCACGCGCTATGGGATGTGCAAAGTGTAGAACGCGCGGCTATTGAGATGAAAAGCGAAGGATGGCGACATCGGATGTCTGTTGTTGGGAAATTGGGGCTGGCTGTTGGCGCGCTGAAGCTTGATGTGGGGCCGAAGCTGTGCCGTATTCCGAATATTCACGGTATCGCAGCAATTGCCGAGGAAGATTGGTTCGATGACAGTACGATGAAATTCGATCACCGCGGTAAGAATGCCCTGTCAACGACCTTTGAGTATCACAGCGACTAACGGGAGCGTGTGAAGATGAATGAGAAACCGTTGAAAGAGTCGCTGCAGAAACGGGATCGTACCATAGTTGTGCTCGGTCTTACGGGGATCACAGTGTTGTCCTGGACATATATGTTCAGTATTGCATTGAGGGAGAAGAGCATGGATATGGGAATGGAGATGGTCCAACGCCCATATCCGATTCAGGTAGTTGGCCAGGACCAATGGATCTGGTGGCTGCGTGAAGGTCTTATGTTCAAACTGTTGAGTCAAGATGCATACACTCCAACTTTTCTTATGAACGTCCAAGCCGACATAAATATGTTGACCGCTGAAATCGAGTTTGCTAATGTTAATCATGGCAAGTCTCCTTTCGGTGTATTTTGGTCTTCCTAACGAAAATATACCTTAAGTCAGACTTGCCATTTTAATCATAAGGTCTGTAGTTCACGCCTGTTACAAATCACGAATTTGCGTACTTTATCTGGTACTCTTCGTTCAAGGCTTGCTCGTTCGAGTCCAGTACGGGG
>CAVUHW010000035.1:0-7969 GCA_963741205.1 Nitrospirota bacterium | reverse complement strand
CGAGCCATCCATCCTGTACTTTACGCCAAACACAAATCGCGGATCTGCGCACTTCATGCCGTAATTATCAGCGCGTCGATCTTCCTGTAACATTGCAGTTTGCGTGAATATAGCCATAGCTCTGAAGCGGCCATATAGGTCACCGCAGCCGCAACCCTCTTATTGTACTGAACGTCTCGCCTTGCAGGACGATTACGAGTTTCTCCTTCCAGTGCTTTTTTCCCGTTTGACCAGAAGCCACGTCAAAAAAAATCCCACGAACAGGACCATGACGGCCATGGTTATCATCAGGATATTGAACGCATACGTTTTCTTAAAGGAATCATAGCTGAAATAGTGCATTAGGATCTTACACGTCGTTGATCCGACTCTGCCTTCCGCGGCCTCTTCCAGGGCCATGGTTATCTCAAATGGCAGAAACGTGACGCCGTTAAGGTAGCGTATGATCTTTCCGCCGGGAGCGATGACAACAAGCGTGACGGGATGGGAAAACTCGGCGCCGTTGCGCTGAAACTTGAATCCGATGGAGCCGGTGAATTTCCCGATATTCGCCTTGTCACCGGTGAGGAACTTCCACGCGCCTTCGGGGAAGGGCCTGCCTACGGCCTTGAGATAATCGGCCTTCTTCCCTCTGGCGATCCGAGGTGTGTCGTTTTCGTCAAAGCTGAGGGTGATTACTTGATAATCTCTCCCAGGTTTGGCCAGTTCGATCTTGCCAAGCACCTGGGCCAGGCCGGTCAGGAGCAGGGGGCACTCGTGCATGCAGCCAAGATGCACCGGAGCGATAATGGTCGGTTTGTCGATAAGGTCCTTGAGATTCACATGGTTTCCATTCTCATCAGCAAATACGGTGTCAACAGCTATCGTTTGTCCCAGCTTTTCTTCCAGCCCGATATCGGCCGTCGCGGCCTCGGGGACATGACCGAAGGCTGGTCCTGCGGAGAGGGCCATTAGAGCGAAGCAAACGATAAGCAATGCTTTCATATGGCTCCGATCGCCTCTAACAATGGAAAGGCTATGCCGCACACGGGACATCTGACGCCTCCTTTTGAAGGGGAGTGGCCGTCTCCTATCCCGGTGCGGCAGCGATCAGAATGAATCGACAAAAAAAGTGAACCGCCCTTTTTTATGCGGGGTTCCGCCTCTTTGACGAATCGAATCAGCTTTTTTGTTCCATCATCTTCAGCCGCTTCATCTTTCTTTTTTCCCGGATCATCTTCGTGTCTTCGTACATATCCTCATAGGCCATCTTCATGACCTCTTCGAAAGACGCGGCCTTCCCCTGGTTGGTCTTAATGAAGCTATCGGCGTCATCCTTTTTCTCGAAGGCCCACTTGCCCCGTTTGGACATTACACCGGGCTTGTTGCCTCCGACGACCCAGAAGGCTTTTTCCGCATCGATGAGTTGCTTGGTGTTGAAATCACCCACTTTGATCGACTTCGGGGCCTTGTCGATGTTGTTCGCAAGATCGACTGCCGCGCAATGAACACTGCATACGGCGGCACTCGTTCCATCCTCATACTCGATCAGCATGCGCGAAAAGTCAAACATGCCTCTGTTCATTCCGCAATGCTTGCAGTCTTTGTAAAGTTCTATGTCTCCCTTTGTCTGGGCCGCTAGCAACCCGCCGAAAATGAGACAGACCGCCACTGCCAAGTATACGACATGCGCTCGTTTCATGCTTTCTCCTTGAATGTTCCCAGAATACTCATTCCGGGATATTGTTGTCATGAAAGCCCTGCTCTCCGGCCTGAAGCAGGGCTCGTAAAAAGCTCTGATGTCATCTGCTTTCTGTCTTTCCCTTACTTTCTCCAGCCTGCCCATGCGGGAATGCCGTTTGTATCCCTGAGCAAGAGCGTGCTGTCGCCCTTCTTTACTTCCGCAGCGATGATCGCGGGCTTGCCCGCTACGGTCACCCGCGAGCCTTTCACCTCGATCGTATCGCCCTTCTCAATCTTCGCATCTTGTCGCTCGATGAACCATTCCGGGCCAAGATGGACGTCAACGGTCTCTTTGTCCGTCTTGAGCGTGAGGTGAATGCCATAATGCATTCCCTTCATGGGCGTCACCTTGTCCACTGATTCTACGGTACCCGAGAGGGTTTCCACTGTTGCAGGGTTGTACATGCGCTGATATTGCGAACCCATGCCCCAGCCGCCGCTCCCGCGTCCGCCTTGCCCGCGCTGTGCGAACGCCCCGTCAGGGGTTGCGAGCAGAGCCAGCGCGATGACAATCCTACGATGTTTATAATATGCGCCTTTCTCAATATTTCCTCCTTTTGGCCGGATGTCCACAGAATGCTCATGTACCATGATCTATTGCGTGGGTCGAATCCTCCTTGCACGTCTGTTAGGGATTCACGACATACCATGCGTCTTTTACACCCTGCCCCAGGGTATCGCCCGGTTTCTTATCCTTGGCGAAATAATAAAGCGGCATGCCTTTGTATGTCGTCTGTTTCTTGCCGTCTGCACGGGTAATCGTTCCAAAGTCGCTGGCTGCCAGTCCGTCTTTGGGCGCAACCGTCTCCCGGTAGTACAGAGGCCAGTTCTCGACGCAGGGCCCTTCGCACGCGCTCTTTCCGGCGGAGTCCTTCTTGAAATAATAGAGTGTCATACCGTTGATATCAGTGAGATAGCTACCGATGCCCTCCTTCTTTGCGACCTTGACTGCATGGTGATCAGCATATGCCAATCCTGCTGCTAAAAAAGCCACTACCATTCCAGCAACAATTGCCACCTTTGTGATGGTTTTCATGCGAGTCCCAACCCCCGGCAACATTGATATGATGGAAGCCGGTACTTTATTTATAGACATGTGACACCTCCTGCGCTAATGGATTGTTTGCACTATTCGGAACTTCTCACGTGCAATCACTTGCGCGAAATTCTCTCAACTCAGCTTCCGGTTCGAATGAATATCCCAAAGAAGAATAGCCGATAAGAGAGCACTCTTCAGAAACCCGGATGTCTTCTCGGTTGCATATCAACATCCACAGCTTTCTGGTCCGCACAGCTTAAGGTTCTTAAACGTGAAATCGAGGCGGGTGGTCCTTTTCAGAGGCAGGCAAAGAATCGTATTGCACGGCTGCAGGCATCAGATACCAGTTGGCGCAAACATGCGGCTCAAACAGGATTACACGCTCACTTAAATAAGGTGTGTTCATGTTTTGCGAGAACGCGTCGGGGGAACCTGCACAGACATTCAGCGTCATAAGGTAAGCCTGCTTTTCATTGTCGTCAACAGAATAGATGACGACCTGTTGTGTGAAGAGCGAGGTCATGAATGCAATGATCAGAACAACGGAGATTCTCTTCATTACTGTCCACTCCTACCTCATGAGAGTCCCTTCTCGTTGGTATTATTGATACTCATAAGATACGCTTTAGCCAGATTCGGCCCTGTCAAGTAGGCTGGTTCTCATGGCTCAAATGGTTACTCGGTTCCGGGAATGAAGTCCTGCACCGGTTCATCATAGTTCCTAATAAATCGATCGAATCCTGCCCGTGCGCTTGTCCAACAGTACGCGGTCAACGAGATTGCCTTTGTTGTCCTTGATCGCTGCTTCAAAATGCCATTTCCTCTCGGTGATTTCGCCGATGACGAGGTCCTGGCCATCGAAATACCGACTGAGAAGAGTTCTCGCGTCGCTTGCGGTTTTGACCTGAGTTCTCGCCCCATACCATCCCCAACGCGGCCCGCGATAGTAGCCGCCGTAAGGGCGCTGTTCGCGCCAGCACCCGCTGGGTTGGGCGGAAGACTCCGAGGAAACGAAAAATATTCCCGCCGATAGTATCAACGCCGCCAGTATGAATCTTCGCATGATCATAATGAAAATCCGGAGGGGACCCTTTGTCCCCTCCCTCTACGACTTGCTCTTGATGTCGTCAGAACCTGTTGCAGGGACAGTCTACTCTCATCATCCCGCGGCCCATTCCCCTGCCTGCCATCATTCCGCCGCCCCGGCCGGGTCCCCATGCCGGCAGACCGTGCTTTTCCGCGATCGCCTGGATTTTCGACTGGAGGCCGCTGATGTCCTGCCTGAGCGAAGCGATGCGGGCCGTGTCGGGCTCCGGCTTGTTGTACTCGGCCCGCAGGTCGGTCTTCTTGGTTGCGAGCTCGTCGCGCAGACTAAGCGTCTCCTTCTGGAATTTCTTCAGGGTTTCCGTGTCCGCGCCTTGATAATATCCCGGCCCGTAGCCCATGCGGGGGCCATTCCGCTGGGCGAATGCCACTCCCGCAAGCGTAAGCACCATGACAGCCGCCATCATCATTCCCATGCCCTTCTTCATGTCTTTTCACCTCCCTTCTGTTCTTGTCAATTCAAATGTACCAGACAATTGTGAAGGGACAGCGAAGAAATTATGAAGAATTGTGAAGGTTATCAGTTAGGCGATGGCAGGGAGAATGTAAAGACGGAACCCTTTCCGTATTCGCTCTTTGCCTCTATCCGACCACCGTGCGCCTCCACGAGTTCCTTCACGATGGCAAGTCCGAGACCCAGGCCGCCTTCCGAAGCCCTATAGAAACGTTCGAAGATGAAGGGAAGGTCATCAGGCTTTATGCCGACGCCCGTGTCCCGGACTTCTATAACGACCTCGCGATCGGTTTCTTTTGCCCGGATGGCGATTACCCCCTCATTTTTTACGGCCTTGATGGCGTTGTCGAGAAGGTTGATCACTATCTGACTTAACCGGTCCGGATCGGCAAAGGCGGCCAGTCTTTCGTCGCATTCCAGGTTTAACTGGACATTCTTTTCATGAACAGACCTCTTCGCCCGGTTGATGATATTGTCGAGAAACGACTTGAGCGGGACTGGCTGTTTTCGAAGAGTCAGTATGCTTGCCTGTGCCCGGGCGAGTTCCTCCACGCCGTCGAGCATCTTGCTGAGCCTGCCTGTCTCTTCAAGCAGGGACTGAAGCTGCCCCCTCCCGGACTGAATAAGCCCGTCAATCATGCCTTCAAGTTCGCCGCGTATGATGCTGAGAGGAGTCCTCAGCTCATGTGCTACGTTCGAGAGGAGCTTCTTCCGGAGAGCCTCCTGGGTCTCCAACGAATGCGCCAGGGCGTTAAAGCTTTCCGCGAGACGGGAAAGCTCATCTTTGCTCGCCACCGGGACTCGTGCCTTCAGGTCCCCATTCCGAATTGCGGCGGCCGCCTTCGAAAGCCGGGTGATAGGACGCGTGAGTTTTTGAGAGGCGATGACGCTGAGGACCAGTGCAAGTCCTCCTAGAGCAAAGAAGGAGAACAGCAGGAAGGTGTTCGACCGTTCGATGTAGATCGATTCTTTTTGAGGCTTCAGGAACCGGATCTCAAGGCGACCGATCTCCTTTCCGGCCAGAAAAAGCGGATAGGGGAGGTAGGATTGAGACGGGTCCGGAGACGCGGTTTCTGAAGCAGCCAGTATCCGGTTCCGCGTGAGCGGTGAAAGCGTCGAGAGGGCTTTCTCCGTGTCCATGACGACTCTGTCGTCCTGATCGAGGATCCTCACGTCGAAACCGAGCATCTTTGCCCAGAGCGCGTCTTCACTCAAACTTTCCCGATCCCATCGATCGTATTTATCATAGGTTTGCTCGAGATGGGCCGTTATCCAGTACACGCGGTCCTCGCGATCACCCTCTAGGTATTGCCGGAAATCCCGGATCATCAGCACCCGCAGGACGAGCGCCGCCGACAGCGCGATCGCAGAGACAGCAACCAGGAGAACGAGGAACTTTATAAAAAGGCTTTTAATCATCCCGCTTTCCGATGAACTTGTAGCCGACCCCGTAGATAGTGAGGATGAAAGAGGGGTTGTGGGGGTCGTCCTCGACCTTCTGACGGATGTTCTTGATATGAGCGTCGATGCTCCGTTCGTAGCCTTCAAATTGATAGCCCAGGGCCTTCTCCACCAACACATCCCTCGTCATGACCCGCTCCGGATGGGATGCCATGGTGAAAAGGATCTTGAATTCCGTGGGCGTGAGGTTCAAAAGGACGCCGTTTTTCTTTACCTCATACCGGAGCGCGTCCATTGCAAGGGCCCCCTTGTTGAAACTGGCGGACCCGCCACCTGCCAAGTCCTTTTTTCCGGACCGTTTCAGGACTGCCTTGACGCGGTACAGGAGCTCCCGCGGACTGAAGGGCTTGACCACGTAGTCGTCCGCCCCCAGGGCAAAGCCGGCTATCCGTTCTTCCTCCGATGATTTGGCAGTAACTATGATAACTGGTACTTCCGCGATTGCCTTCAGTTCCTGGTACACCTCTTCTCCGCTCATGTCTGGCAGCATGAGATCCAGGATCGCCAGAAGCGGCGGCTCCTTGCGAGCAGCCTCCACGGCTGCACGGCCGCAATCGGCACAAATCACCCGGTAGCCGTCCCCCTCCAGATAGATCTTTACTACCCGCGCAATCTTCTTGTCGTCTTCGATGATCAGAACAGGATGTACCAAGATGGCCTCCTCGCACCATATGACGAGTGTTCCCTCACGTTATCCGTTCCTCGGTGTAACACATCATGAGTTTATGATACCAAATCAAAATACATTAGGTAACTGTTTCAATGTGATCTTACTCCGAAAAAGTGGACACCAGGTTAAGTTTTTTTCAGGCTTTTTTCACACTGTTCCGGACTTTTGTATCCCAATGCAGAATGTTTCTTGTTGCGTTTATAAAACACTTCTACGTACTCAAAGTACATGGTGGTTGCGGCACCGCACTTAGGAGTTGTTCATCCGGCAATCATCCAGCCGTTAGCGCCTAAAATCGCGCCGAGGCCGGCCATTGGGGCGACGATAACAAGCGTGACGTGACGACAAATTTCGGCGTCGACGATCTCAAGCCTGAACCCGAAAAAGTCCGTGATTTTCCCGATACTCGCCTTGTTGATGATGAGGAACTCCTATGCGCATTCGGGGAAGGACCTGCCCACGTCCTTGAGATAATCGGCTTTCTTCTCTCTGGCGATCCGGGAGTGTCGCTTTCGCCCAAGCTGAGGACGATCAACTGATTGTCCCTCCCGGTTTGGATAGTTCGATCCTGCCGAGCGTCTGGGCTAGTTCGGTCAGGAGCAGGGAACACACGTGCATGCAGCCAAAATACCATGGTGCGATTATGGGGGGCTTGTGAGCTGGGGAGAGACAAGGGAGACAACCCCGTGTGAGCGTCGTGTGTCCGGGGTCGCGACGGTTTATGACTCCAACCGCGAAATCATACGGCAAGCTCGGGTGCTATTTCCCGAAGAAATGCAGGTCGGGTTTAGTCTTGTGTCCGGTCTATTTTAACAATATCCTGTTTGATGGCGAATTTGATGATATCAAAGCGGGAATGGAGTCCGAGTTTCGCGCAGATATTTTCCTGATGGGCCACAGTGGTTCGCACGGAAATATTAAGGATATCGGCGATTTCCTTATGGGTATACCCTTCAGCGATCAGCTTCAAGACCTCTTTCTCGCGGTCCGTAAGCCGTTCATAGGGAGCTTCCGCGGGTTCACCTTTTTGTCCGCCGAGAAATCCTTCCACGACACGAGAGGCCACCGCGGAACGGTGAAACTAAAGTCCGCGCATTCCCCCTGCTAGGGGCGAAGCGCCAGGAGGGGGTCAAGCGGACTGATTTGGGCGTGGATTGGTGCGTTGTCTGTGCTACGAAACGATATGCAATCTTATAATATAGTACCGATGGCTGCAGCGTATTATTGAGTTGCACTTTCATGCGTCATCACCTATATTAGAAATATGGCGTTTTCAAGCGGCATAAAATTCCGTTGCTACCCGACAACGGAGCAGGCTACTACCCTCTCGGGATGGATGGGTTGCCAACGGTTTATCTACAACGCTAAGGTTTCCGAGGAGCGCTATTTCCGAACATTCCGAAACCACTTACTGTCGCTAACCGGACTACAGCCGCCGATCGACCAGCAATATGCCCAGTTCAAGGACAAGGATCTCACCCCATTTCTCTACGATGTGCCGTCACAAGTGCTAAGCTTG
>CAVUHW010000034.1:0-209709 GCA_963741205.1 Nitrospirota bacterium | reverse complement strand
TAAACGCTCGGCTGTCTATCGATCCATCACAGATCGAGGATATAGCTCGAATATCTATGTTTTAGGGATATTTTGCAACCGGGTCGAAGCTCGAACAAACCGATGATGACCAAAAGGTTTTCGTCGATTTACAACTTCAAATATTTCGACAGCGATAACGTTTCCATACGGGCCCTTCATCCTCCCGGCCCTCCGAGTCCAATGAAAATGAGTCAAGTCGGTTATCCACGTTTCGCCTCTTGTCCACCTTCCCTTTTCCCCGGGGCAGATAATTAAGAGGCCTTAATAGGTTTCCACAGCCTCATACCCAAATCTTTCTGATGGTCCTTAGGCCCTTAAGATAATCTTCGTATTCTAACTTTGCTTCCACACCGTACTCCGCAAGAATATCCATCATTTTTGAAAGCGATACCCCAGCCAATCGCGCCGCCTTTTCAAGGGATGCGTCGGAACTCTTGTACTTTTCAACGGCAAGCATGATCCTTCCGAGATCAACAAGTTCGCGAACGGCTGTTGACATATCGCCCTGCTCTTCCTTGGCCAGAGAAGAAAGAAACTTATAATCCTTGTCATCAATACGTATGCTCAATGTTTTTGTCGCCATTCTTCTACCCTCCCCGTATCTGCCGCGCAGCATCATCCACGATCTGTCTGCTGTATCTACCGATCGATTGCAGCTTATCCAGCTTAATGATGCCTTCATCTCTTGATATCATCCCTTTTTCCACGGCTCGCACTAAAAAAGAAACGGCCGTAACAAATTCCAGTTTTAATAACTTGCACGCACGAATTGCATTTCTATCATCGGTCGCTACGACACCGGCTTTTTCCTCACTAGCCAATGTTATTGCCTCTGCTTCACCGACATCAATGCTGAAATCCTCCATAAGCTTTTTCACAAGAGCTGCACTCTTCACCTTCACAATGTCGATCTTTTTGTTTTCGATGCATCTGTTAATCGATTCGGCATCCTCTTTGTCCAATCTTATTACCTCTGATCTGACTTTTTCGGGTATGATAATCGTTCCTTCAAAACTCGCAAGAAACAGATCAAGAAGGCCAATACGCGCAAGGAGAATGAGTGTAGATGCATCAAAGATTATCACATCTTTATCGTATGACATTGTATGACGGATGTCAAGAGTTTATTGAGGGCTGGCGATTGGAGGTGAAAGAAGATAGACGCTATCGATGCACCAGGTTGATTCTAATACCCGGCCTGCGGTCTTACAACCGCGTTCCTCATGCTTTATATTATTGATATTATACAGAATTTGAATGCAATTTTATTGATATCTCGGCAGTTTCTGCCACATTACTGGCCGAAAAAAAGGCCTATTCAATCGTGAATAGGCCTTAACTCATTGATTATATGGTGCCCCTGGGGTGACTCGAACACCCGGCACGCGGTTTAGGAAACCGCTGCTCTATCCACCTGAGCTACAGGGGCCTGTCAATTGCGGATTTTTGATTGCGGATTGCGGAATGAAAATCAAAATTCGACTCAACTGGACCTAAATCCAATATTTTTACAGCATTCCCTCCAGATCGATCTTCTTCCGTTTGGTGATGGCCCTGAGCTTGTTCAGGGCCTGGGTCTCGATCTGCCGTACGCGCTCGCGCGTGATCCCGAATTCTTTGCCGATATTATCGAGGGTCCTGGGTTCTCCGTCGATCAACCCGAACCTCATCTCGATGACTTTTCGCTCGCTCACCGAGAGCTGCTGGAGCCATTCGTCGATGTGCTCCCGACGGCGAATTTCATCGGAGAAACTGGCCGGGGACAGGGCGTTGTTGTCCTGGAGGATGTCCTTTAGGGTGTCCTCTTCCTGGTCTCCGATCAGCATGTCCAGCGAGTATGTTTCGCGGACCACCTGCGAAATGCTCCTCACCTTCTCCACGGTTACCTTCATCTTCTTGGCGATTTCTTCGATCTGAAGGCTCCCGCCCCAGACTCTGCGTGAGCTGGCGCGAGGCGCGCAGGTACGAGTTGACGATCTCGGCGATGTGGACGGGAAGCCGGATGGTCCTCGTCTGGTTGACGATCGCCCGCTCGATGGCCTGTTTGATCCACCACGACGCGTAGGTGCTGAACTTGAAGCCGCGCTGGTACTGAAATTTTTCCACGGCCCGGATCAGGCCGAGGTTGCCTTCTTCGATGATGTCGGAGAACTGCAGACCGCGGTTGATATATTTTTTGCCGATGGCGACAACGAGGCGCAGGTTCGCCTCGATCATCTTCGCGCGGGCTTCCTGATCGCCTTGCGCGATGCGTTTCGCAAGTTCCTGTTCCTGATCAAAGGTAAGAAGGGGGGTTTTCCGGATTTCCTTGAGGTAATACTTGATGGCATCGAGGCCCTTCTGGCTCGCGGCGCTTCCGGAATCGGACGCGCCTTCAGAAGAGTCCTCGGCAGTGCTTACCTTTTCTTCTTTTTCCTCATTGTTCTCATCGGTCCCGCCCCCGTAGGGCCCGGCGCCCATCAGGTCATCAACGGACCGCTCCCTCTCACTCATGCACACCTCGTTGGGCAGGGAAAAACTAAAGGTCGAACCGAAGTCCCGGTTTGCCGATCACGACGGGTGGTCGGTCCGTCCCCGTTGTCCGCTTGTTCAACCAGACTGATAAATACCTGCCGTTTCCCGCATACTGCTACGCTACCAGGGGAGATGCCCCTTCCCACTCCGCGTCATGCAGGAGTCTGGGAAAATATGGTCGGGGCGAGAGGATTTGAACCTCCGACCCCTTGGTCCCGAACCAAGTGCGCTACCAGGCTGCGCTACGCCCCGACGAGTTTGTATAATATACTAGAACTGATACCGCATGTCAACGAAATCCGAATTTTAGAGCCTGTCCCCGAATGATTAAACCGGGGGTGGGGGTGATGACCGAAAAGCAGACGAATGTCGACTTTTATCACCCTTGGCAGACATAGTTCACGGGCGATTTCTGCGTCTTGCCATGGCAATAAAATTATCGAATGCCTCCTGATAATAGTCCTTTTTCGCCCTGATTACAGCCGGGACCCGCTTCTCGTATAACTCCCGTCCTTCCTGTATGTCGGTCTTGAGCAGCTCGTAAAAGTTCCCGTTCCTGATTCCCTCAATGACCGCTTCTTGATTGTAGAGCGCGACATCGGACACGATGATCCGGGCGAAGCGCCGCGCCTTTTCCACCGCCTTCGGGTCTTCTTCACGGACCCGGGGAATATCGCATTCTTCTTTTTGAAATATGGATGCCTCGAGGCTGATCGATTCCGGAAGAATGGCCGTCGTATCGGAGCCGTCCGCCTGCTGCGTCCGAAAGCCCGTGGAAGGCTGCGGCGGCTGGCCGGGGACCGCCCGTTCAACGGGCGGCTGCGGCTCCCGGCTGAGAAGCGACGACTCGAATTCCCGCGCCGGCGGACGGGACATTTCCGGAAGTGCGTTGTGCGGCGAAGCCGCGCCGGGGGGCGCCGCACAGGCAGCTGCTTCCGGGAAAATGAGCTTGCGCAGCTTGACTGCGAGGAAGTCCGGGATATGGTGTTTCTCGATATAATCATCGGCGCCGTAGAGGCTGGCCGGCGTACGCTTGTAGCGCCTCATGTCGTAAACGGACGAAAGGAGGACGATCTTTATGGAGTCGGTTGAGGGGTCTCCTTTTAACCGTTCGCAGAGTTCGAAACCATAGATGCCCGGCAATCCGACGTCGAGCACCAGACCGCTGGGTCCGAGCTCGGTCGCCTTTCTGAGCGCTTCGACGCCGTCGGAGGCAGTCTCAACGCGGAAGCCTTCGTCGGTCAAAACGTCGGAGACCATGGTTCTGATAACATCGCTGTCATGAGCGATCAAAACGAGCGGGGCCTCGGAGGCGGACAGAGGCGGTGTTTTTCCCTTAACCGGCGCGGGTGCCGCCGGCTGGGCCTGTTGCAGCGGTATCACATTGCCGCACCGCGGACACCTGATCTTCACCTTCCTGCCGGCGATCTTCGCGTCATCGATTTTCAGTTTTGCCCCGCAATCACACGAAACGATCATGGATATCGAAATCTCCCCCCTCCCCCGAACGATACGTCCCTGCGCTTAAAGAGCCCGATCAAGAGCATGCCCGATACGAAACCCGCGACGTGCGCGTACCACGCAACGCCGCCGGCGCCGCTCTCGAACAGGGCGTTCAGGAACTGGAGCGCGAACCAGAAGCCCAAAACGATCATGGCCGGGATCTCCACGGTCCTCACGAAAAATCCTAAAAATACAAGCGTCATGACCCGTGCCCGGGGATAGAGGAGCAAGTAGGCGCCCAATACCCCCGAAACAGCGCCGCTGGCTCCTATCATGGGCGTCACTGAATACCGGTTTGCAAGAGCATGGGCGTAGGCGGCGGCACAACCGCAGAGCGCGTAGAACAGAATGTACCGCACCCTTCCCATCGAATCCTCGACGTTGTTACCGAAGATCCAGAGATAGAGCATATTGCCTGCGATGTGGAGAAAACCGCCATGCAGGAACATCGACGTGACAAGCGTTGCAGCGGCGGGAACAGTGCCGGCGGCCGCAGGTTCCGGACTGAACAGCCTCGCAGGAACGAGGGCGAATGACCCAAGAAACAAAGCGCTTGACCTGGTCCCGAGCGTCAATTCATAAATGAAGACCACGACGTTCAGTGCGATCAGGACGAAGGTAACGACTGCAAAGCGTTCCGTCGGGTTGATATCTCGTAAAGGGATCACGCTTGCACTCCGTTCGTCCCTGGACCTCGCGCCTCACACGATATTTACCAGCGAGGTCTTTTCGCCCCTCGTTGCGGCGCCAGCCATCCCTGAAAAACCACCTCAAGATACAGGAAAATGCATGGTTTGTCAATTAAATGGAACGAATATCGGATGCTGCGATGAAGACCTCTCCATTAAACAGTCATGAAAGATATCAAAGCTGGCGTTGAAGAAGGCATGAAGGGCTTTAACCGGAGTTTTCAGAACAAGGCCACCGATTACATCTCAATCGACCTGTTAGACAACGGGGTTCGGATCATACGAAGGGCATGGTGCTGTGCACCCTTGAAGTACGCCTAGGCGTGACCGCCGACGATACCGAGGCGCAAATGAGAAGTCACCATGCAAATTATAAGCCGCGGGCAAAAACGAGCGGCTGTAATAAAATATTACGTAAAATCGTCAAATGCAAAGATCCAACGACGCTAATTTCTCTGTGGAATTCGGGGGTATGCCATGGCCTCTCAGCGTAGTTGTCATAAATTGTACCTACAACAGCATAGGTCTCAGGATTCTTTGATTTTGACATCTGTGATATAATCGGTGTTCAGGCCTGACCCTTCAATCTTTCATAAGGCTACTCAGCTTGGCGATCATTGACGCTTATTGGGATGAATAATCAGGCCGGTCAATTGGAAACCACGTGGCCTCAGCTGAAATGTGTCGTCCTCTCGTAAAATCAATGGAATCCATTCTTTGATCACTCAAATCCAACTCTTATTGGCTGGCCTTGCACAACCAACAAATAATATAGTGATAATTATGGCTGCCATTAAAAGTCTATCCCTATATGAGGATTTCATTTTGGCACGCTCCCTTATTGCATCACCGGAAATAGTAACGGTGCGGGCTGTTGTCCCAAGAGTGACCCAACCTAATCCGGCATACGATTCGGCTCATATCCGCCGTTACATTTATGAGTGCATGTTGCCGTCCAGGTGACACTTTGCAAAGCGCGCTCATAGGCAATTCCAGCACGTTCATTAAGACCCAGTGGAATAAAATAGTATAATGTTGCTAATAACCCAAGAGAGCCCGTAGCTGATCCACTCGCATGGCCTAATTTGTTCGTATTTTTCTGGAGGCCGAAGCGCAACGGTGGTGTACTGCGATGCACAACCTGCTAGAGATACAACGAACAATAATAAAATGACAACAGTTAACAACCTTAATTTTCTGGGTATTTTTATCATCATTTTACTCCTTTCAATTTTAATGATTGAGCTTGATTCATCAGTCCAAATACAAACGATTTCATTAATATTAATATATTAATTTATTATTCGAATGTAGTCGAGCAGTAGACTCGATTCTTGTCAAGTTGGCATTACAACGATTATTCGAGACAGCCGGTAGATGACTGTTTGAATTGATGCGTGGGATATCAAGCGCAGGCGTATAGTCCATCGTGTCATTGTTGTTCACGATATTTTGCAGCCGACTTTTCAGCCTCTGCGGCTTTTGCCGAATCCCCCGCCGTTCGGTATGCTTCCGCCAGATGGTCGTATGCTTCGGCCAACAAAGCGGCATTGTCTTTCGGCAGCAGTTCTATCGACTCATTCAGCGCAGCTATGGACTCCGCAATTCTTCCCTGCTTCAGAAAAACCACTCCCATGGTGTCGAGATAATATGCGCGATGTTCTGGGGTTATCGTCAAGGCCTTTGTAATGAGTTCCTCGGCTTTCTCTATCCCGGTATTTTGCTCCAGGTAGACCCAGCAGAGATTATTATAGATGTCTCCGTTATCCGGCTGCAGCTTAATGGCCTTTTTGTAAGAGGCCTCGGCCTCTCTATAATTTTTAGTCCGGAATGAGAGATCTCCCAGATGAAGGAGTGAAGATACATACTTCGGATCTTTCCCGAGTGCCTCCCGGTACTGCTGTGCGGCAAGCTCGAACTTCCCCTGAGATTCGTAGATGGCGCCGAGTTTATCGTGCTCCTCAGCGGAGAGTGGATCGTTGAGGACAACGATCCTGGGTAGCGAGCAGCCGAAAAGAAAGATCATCACGACGAATGAAGAGAAGATCAGCGGTTTTGAGAGTGCGGAAGGGAGTAACTATGACTCATGCTTAGTCTCGGCGTCTTTCGGTTTGATGACAAGCATCCATCGGCCTGCACGGAGCCATTGTTTTTGAAAGGTATCATACTGAAGCAGGCTGTTGGCTTTCAATCCGTCATGTGCGATGATTACGGCATTCACGTCGTCAAAACCTATAGCGGTAATGTAGTGCGGCTGACGAAACAAGCCGAACCCGAGGTCGAGGAGGCAAATGACCGGCATACCTTTTCGAAGATATACCTTCAGTTCCTCCAAGGTTCCCTGCGAAGACGAGGTTTCGAATCCTTGTTCCCGCGCAAAATTTTCCATGTCCATCGGCAATGTGCCGCGGAGTTTCGGAAGGTAGACGCCGGCGGTGATCTGCTCTATGGGTAAGGGACGGCCCCAGAATGAGAATACGCCCGCAAGCGCGGCCGGGCCGCAGGTGGATTCGGTCTGGCGATAAAAAGGGACCCCTTCGATGTAGGCGCCCCGGGCTTCTATGCCGGGCCGAATAGCCGCAAAGTCTTTGCCGGCGCACCCCGAAATAAAAGCGGGCACGAGTGCCAAGATCGCGGCGCACAAAAAAAGGCCGCGGCCACACAGGATCATGTCCGCGGCTACTTGCTTGCGAACAGCCGTCATTTGCTGCGTATCTCGATTCGGCCCTGAATCAAGAAGACAAGAAGAATGACCAAAAGAACAAGAATCAACAGGCCGATAATAAAGCCTCCCTCGCCGCCCGCCTGGATGGAATCCGTGTGCGCGGCAAGCTGATGGATCTGTTCGTCGGAGAGCTTGCTCACACGGGACATTGTCTCATCGGGTGATAGCCCGTAGTCCATAAGCTTTTGCCGGAGCACTTTGGATTCGAGCGCTGTCTGGATCTTTGCCAGGTCTCCCGTCCTGACTGCCGACGCTGTTGTCTCACCCGCGTCTTGATGAGGCGCGACAGGCATAAACATGGCCTCGGCCGGTCCCGCGAAGGTCGAGAGAGCGATCAACGCCACGATCAGATAGGCAACCAGTGGCTTTGTATAAAAGGACGTTAGTATGGGCTTCATGATATCGGTCTCCTTTGGTGCTATCATTCAGGTCTTAAAAAAACAGCTACCTAAATTCGTATACTATAGTTTGTCATCCCCGAATGGCTCTATCGGGGATCCATTTTGACGTGATATAAATGGATTCCCGCTCAGAAGCGTTGCGGGAATGACAAAAAGCTGTTTATACTTTTACCTAACAATGACTTTGTGCCCTGTCAATTGGAGAATCACGACGACGAGGATCGCCACTATGACGAGAAAGATCAAGAGGTCAACTCCGTCAGCCCCGGCCTGAAGCGAGTCCAGGTTCCCGGCGAACTGGTGAACCTGAGTATCCGATAGACTGCCGATCCGGGCCAGGGCCTCGTCCGGGGACAGCCCCAAATCCCTGAGCCGCTGCTTGACCACTGATGTTTCGAGCGTTTTTTGGATGGTCAACATGTCCGCCTGTCTCAGCGAAGCGTCCTGGCCGGCAGGAAGGAACATGGCCCAGCCCTGCGCAGGAAGGGTAAGAAGGACCATCGCGATTGCCAGATAGAGCGAAAGCAGTTTGAAGAAAGATTTTGTCCGCATTGTGTTCACCTCCTTTCATGCCTTATTCCATCATCAAATCAATGTGGATTATTATATCATGATACTTATTTTTTGTCACAACGGATAAAGTGATCTGCATCACTCCTGACAGGCGTGGCAATAATTGTTATAATAGCAGCATCGCCGGAGGCGGACAGCTCTCAGGCGCGATACGAAGCCCGCATCAACAGCTTTCTCCGCATTATCCGGGAGCAGGCGAGTTAATTTCGGAACTTCAACCTCAAAGGAGAAGTCTTTTCATGGCTATATTCAGGGGAATAATTTCAGTCATTATCACTGGTACTCTGTTCGGATGCGTGACGACCAAGGAGTACAACGCCCGGCTTGCTGACATCGATGGGCTCAAAGGTAACGTCTCATCGCTGGAAGAGAAGCTGAAACAGACGGAGTCCGAAAAAGCCGCATCCCAGGCGGAGGCGGCCGGACTTCAAACAGAGCTCGAAGAGCTGAAAAAGCAGAACAAGGCGCTCCAGGATGACAACACGGACCTGGACAAGCTGCTGAAAGCGAAGAAGGATGAACTGAGCATGAACATCAGTGAACTCCGGGTAAGGTTGTCTGATAAAGAAAAGGAAGTTAACGCGAAAAATACCGAGATTGTATCGCTCAAGAAGCAGATAGCCGCCGTCGGCCAGGACAAAGAGTCCGCGTTAAAGGAAAGGTCTATCGTGGAGATGAAGAAGACCTATGACAGCCTCATGGGTGAAATGAAGCCGGAGATCAGATGGGAAGAAATCACCATCACCCAGCGCATGGACAAATTGTCCGTCACCTTTCTCGAGAGAATCCTCTTCGATTCCGGGAGCGCGGAAATTAACAAAAAAGGTAAAAAAGTCCTCGACCGTGTCGCGGAAATCATCGTAAAGGTCACGGACAAGCAGGTCCGGGCTGCGGTTCACACTGACAACGTGCCCATCGGGTACCGTATCAGGGAAAAGTCTCCGACAAACTGGGAACTCTCTGCTGCCCGCGCCACGACCGTGGCGCGGTATCTGCAGGACAAGGGGATCAATACCGGCCTTTTGAGCGACTGCGGTTATTCCGAATACAGGCCTGTTGCGTCAAAGGACACCGAAAAAGGAAGGATGAAGAACCGCCGCATCGAGTTGGATTTGATTTCGAAGTAGATCGACAAGACAGCGCAAGGGACGTCGAAGTAGCAGGGGCCTCGTTAGAAAAGCATCAATAACAAGCGCCAAAGAAATAATAACAATATAATAAAAATATGTCATTCCCGCAACGCTTCTGAGCGGGAATCCATTTTTATCATTGAACAATGGACCCCCGATAGAGGCATTCGGGGATGACAAACTAATTTGTAGCAGATTTGAAGTTAATATTATTTTGGAATTTCCTGTTGCTCCGCGTGTCCCAGGAGACGCATAACGGCGTTCAGCGATATTTCGAAGGCCGCGCAGGGCATGGTGATCTGCGTTCGTTCGAGCGCCTCGGGACGGACCTCGCCGATATGGCCCAAGCTCCGTGCCGGACGCGATGATCGCCCCGCAGCGGCCCTGCATAAAGAGCGGGTGCGCGGCGGGAACCAGTTGATAGTCCACGCCGAGATAGTAGAGCAGGATGTCGAGCGTTGAATGCATTTCCGAAAAGTTCGCGCCGGGATGCGCAATGAGCGCGCCGAGGTTCAGTTCCGTGCGCGACCCCATGTTTTCGCCCTCATCAAACAGGGCGACTTCTCCCACTTCAAAAATGCGATGGGGATAGAAGGCCTTCGAGCTCGCCGTCTCCACGGTCAAAAGCGACGGGATGACCCGGTTCCGGAGCACGGAATAGGCGAGCGACATGACGTTGTCGACCTCGACCAGTCTCTCCCCTTCCGGCATGGCGTAGGCGAGTTCCTCCCGTGAGCAGAGGATGTTGGACATGATCTCCTGGAAGCCGGCGCCGACCATGGCGCCGCGGACGTTGTCCGAGAGAAGTTCCAGGCGTGAAAGGGAACCCACCGTAGACTGCCGCGGCATGACCGGCTCGAACGATTCGTACCCCCTGCTGATCGCAAAATCCTCGACGAGGTCCATGGGATGCATGATATCGTCCCGGTAGGGCGGGACGCTGACGGTGATCATCCCGCGCGTTGCCGCGACCGCATGGCCGTAGGACGCGAGATATTTCTTCACCTCCGCAAGCGCCACGTCCTCTCCCAGTCCGGCGGAGAATTTCGCGAGCGGTATCCTGAATTTCCCCGTCGTATCCACGGGGAACGCAACACGTCTTCCCGAATTCCGTAGCATAGGGATAGGACACGAGCACGGGTTCTATCTCGGCGCCGCGGTCATAAAAGCTCGTTGCGAGGATGTTCAAGGTAAGCGCCGTCATTCGCAGGTCCGTCCCCGTCACCTCGACCAGCACATTCCTCGTCTGCGGTTTTACTTCGCCGATTTCCCTGCTGTTGATGATCGGCGGGAATGAGAGCACGCGACCCAGGCTGTCGGTCAGGACCGGATACCGGGGAAAGGGCTTTACGATGCCGCCGTAGGCGATGCCCTTGGGATGGCGTTCGAGGATCTCAGCTGAGCGTAAGCTTTTCTTCCATCCCGAGAGGCATGAAAGACACCGACGATGGCTCCGCCAGCCGGTACGCAACCGGGAAAACGATGCGGTCGAGCTCGTAGATGCCGATCGATACCGTGGTCCTCTTTCTGCCGAAGATCTCCGCGAGCTTGTCCTGGCTCTGGATCATCTGCGCCAGGACGTCGTCGTTCATGCGAATGCCGGTCGCGGTGCAGGCGGCGATGTAGGGCCGCACGGACTTCATCTCCCTCTGCCACCGTGATCTCCCGCGTGGCCTTTCTCCCGTGCTGGAAGAACGTATACGGTTCCGGACTGCCGGACAGGGCCGTCCGTATCTGGCGCGCGACGCCCTCGGCCGACCAGAGGTCCGGCCGGTTGCTGTCCGACAGTTCCACCTTGAGATCGTCGGTCTCGGCGTTGTACTCCTTGAGCTCCGCCTTCGCGAGCATCAGCTTCTTCTCAAGGACGTCAAGGGAGAGCTTCTTGCCGATAAGGCCGTCGAGGTCGCGTTTTTTTATGTCGATGGTAGGCATAAGTAAAGTACAGAGTCAGAGTCTAAAGCCGGATAAGTACAGCGGCATTTATTTCGTCATTCCCGAATGATTCTATCGGGAATCCAGTTTTACCAATCGCATGCAAAAAGCAAAGGCCCTGGATTCCGGCTGGAACCTTGCCGGAATGACGGCTTATTTTACAGGTTGCGGCCAGAGGCCGCTATGGATTATCCCAGTTGTATTTTTTTCGTCCTGATAAAATCCAAATCCCTCGAAAACAAATCGCGAATATCCTGGATCCCCAGGGCCACCATGGCCATGCGGTCGAGTCCCAGGCCCCAGGCAATGACCGGCACGTCCACGCCGAGCGGCTTCGTCACCTCGGGTCTGAAGATCCCCGCCCCGCCGAGTTCCATCCACCCGAGCTCGGGATGTTTTACATGAAGTTCCACCGACGGTTCGGTGAACGGGAAGTATGCGGGCCTGAACTGGAACTCCCCTGCCTTGGCGATCTCCTGGCCGAAGAGCTTTAAAAGCCCGAGCAGCGTCTTGAAGTTGATATCCGTCACCGAGCACGATGCCCTCGACCTGGTAAAAATCGGGGGCATGCGTGGCGTCCACCGCGTCATAGCGGAAGCAGCGGGCGATCGAAAAATATTTTCCCGGTATCTTGGGGCCCGATGCCAGGGTCCGCGCCGACACGGCCGTGCCCTGGCTCCGGAGGATCAGCCGTTTTGCGCGCTCGAGGTCGAATTGATACCGCCAGCCCGTGGAACCCGTTTTCCCGCCGTCCTTGTGCGCCGCCGCAACCTGCCTGGCAAAAGGCTGCTCGATCTCTTTGCAGCCCGTGGGCTCCTTCACGAAGTACACGTCATGGATGTTCCTGGCCGGGTGGAACTGCGGCATGAACAGGGCGTCCATGTCCCAGAACTCATTCTCGACAAGGGGCCCGCGCATCTCCTCGAACCCCATGCCGATGAACTTGTACTTCACGAAGTCGAGAAATTCCTTATAAGGATGTTTCCTGCCGATGCCCTGGCGCGGAGGGTTAAGGGCGATATTATAGGCGCGGAACTTCTTGTTCTTCCACGTCCCTGTCTTCAGCATCTCAGTCGTGAGCGCTGACGCCTCTTCAGCAACCGCGCCGCGCTCATTGATCAAGCGGAGAAGTTCCTTGCCCGTCGGCTGTAAGCCTATAGGATCGGTTCTTTTTTTCCGTGATCCGGAAAATGCCTTTCGACTTTCCACGTTTGTGAAAATTGGCTTGAATAACGTCCTGTTCTTCTGCAGGAAGTCCCGATAGGTCGAGCGACGGCCCTTGCAGCAACATCTTGATGACCTTCCGACATAATTCATATGTACCGGAATCAGCCTCAGGATTGAGCTCAAGCATGCCTCCCTGAACGATTCTGATTACTCCGCTCGCCTTGAGCGCACCGTCGCGGAACTCACTTCAGTCGGGTCCATGCCCCAGGACTGGATCACGTCCTTCACCGTAAACTGCTTTCCCTCCCGGAGCGCATTGATGATCCGCATCTCCGGAGTGCCTTTTTCGAGGTATTCCCTGCCGGTTTCCGTGAGGCTGACCAGGGATGTGACCGACTCGTCTTTGACCTCGAGCAGGCCCTTCGTCTGAAGCCAGCCCGAGGCCATGTCCAGGCGCGACTCGTCGAGACCGGAGAATTTCAGGATATCGGATGCGGACAAGGCATCGCCCTGATTGAAACAGAGGAGCACCTTGCTTTCGAGCGGATGAAGGCTTTCAAGCAGTTTTATGAGGTCATTTGCGGCCATAAGATGCGGATAAGATTACGTTGATTGAAATTTTTGTCAAGAAAAAACAGATTGACTGGCAGCGGAAAGGTGTGATAAGGTGCGTCCATGGCCGGTACGAAGATCAAACCGAGGTTAAGCTACACTCTCATTTGCGATGATGTTCGTCAGGAAATGGGCGGCAAATTCAGCCTCATGGGGCTGTTCGAGAGCATCTATGCGACCACGTTCCCTGCCTGCATCATCGTTTTGCGGTTGTGAACGAATGGACGGGGGGCAGGGGCGAATTCTCGGTCAGGATCAGGCTCCTCGCGTCCGACCAGGAACAGGTGCTCTCGGAATCCGAATCGAAGCTTTCCCTCTTTAATGAAACGCAGCGGCACCGTGATATCTCGGTCCGGTACAATACAACATTCAAAGTCCCCGGCACGTACTGGATAGAAATGCTCATAGACGGTGAGCGTGCCGGAATGACACCCCTCGTGGTCCAGATGGTGACCGAACAGACGGTGCATTAAAAATAACGAAGTAAGAATTAAGAAGTAAAGTGGCGGGATGGAGTATGAAAGCCGGACTTCCAGCCTGTCTTCTTTTCTTCTTCTCTCCTTCACTTCTTACTTCTTACTTGCCTTACATTTGCTCCATCACCACAATCGGTGAGACCCCCGCTTTCGCGCGGACCTCTTTCTGAAGTTTCTCCGCCGCCGCCTTGTTCGTGAAACTGCCGAGCCGCACGCGGTACCATGTGCCCTTGCCCGAGACTTCCGTATGCAACGATGAATGCCGCGAACCCCTGATGCTTCATTTTTTTCATTTCAAGGTCTGCCGTCTGTTTTTCCTGATGCGACGATAGCTGAACCGTGTAGCGCAGTTTTGAGGACGCCGCCTGTTTGGCCGGGACCTCTTTCTTCTCCTGCGCGGGAGCTTTTCTGACGGCGTTCGCCTTGGCCGGCTCCGGGGCAGTGGTTTTCTTCTCGCTCCTGATCGATGTCTCCTTCACTTTCGGCGTCTGGAGAACTGTTTCCTTCTGCGGATTGTCCGCCTGCTTCTTCTCTGCCGTCCCTTGCGTGGTCGCGGACTTGGGACGGAGATCGATCGAAACCGTCTTGTCTTCCTTCTCGGTCAGCGTCTTGTAAAAAGTGTATTCCTCCGGCTTGGGTGGGTTCTTGGCTACGATCTCGGGGAGCGGCGTTAGGCCTTCACCGGAGACTTCTGACTTGCCCTGATGTCGTCCCAGGTAGTATCCGATAATGAATACCCCGGCCACGAGGGCAACAACTGCCGGGATGATGAACAGCTTGGATATGATGCCGCCGCGTTCGTTGTTCAAAACATGCTCCGTTCTTCCGCCATTTTCTAATACTACGGCCTACTTATTTGTCATTCCCGCGAAAGCGGGAATCCATTCTGAATTCGAGACGCTAGATAAAGCAATGGATATCCGCTTTCGCGAGTCTGCAGCGGCGTGGTGGCATTTTAAACGTTTAGTGTCTTTATTTCTAATCCGCTGTTTCCAATTTCCAATCATGCTACACAATCAGCATCGCGTCCCCGTAGCTGTAGAACCGGTATTGCTCCGCTACTGCAGTCCGGTAGGCCTCAAGCACCCGCTCCCTGCCCGCAAAAGCGGACACCAGCATGAGAAGCGTCGACTTCGGTAAATGGAAATTGGTGATGATTCCGTCGGTCACCCGAAACCGGTAGCCCGGATAGATGAACAGCTCGGATGTCCCTTCGCCAGGGGCGACAACCCCGCTCGTTTGCGCCGCGGTTTCAATCGTTCGCATGCTCGTCGTTCCGACGGCTATCACCCTTCTGCCTTCCGATCTCGCGCGGTTGATGTCTCCTGCTGCTGCCTCGGAGATCGCAAACCGTTCCGGCAGCATTTTGTGTTCTGAGATGGTCTCGGAGCGGACGGGCTGGAACGTGCCCGGCCCCACGTGAAGCGTTACAGCGGCATGCCTAACCCGCTTCGCCGCCAGTCTCGCCAGCAGCGCCTTCGTGAAGTGGAGGCCCGCGGTCGGCGCCGCTACAGCGCCTTCCTGCGATGCATATACGGTCTGATAGCGTTCCCGGTCCGAGCGCTGAAGGAGGCCGCTTGATATAGGGAGGGAGCGGGACGCTGCCGATCTCGTTCAGAAGTTCTCGAATATCACTGAACGCCGTAAAAACGGACCATCCTGGACCCGTCGGCATGCTCTTGAACAACCTCAGCCTCCCCTCCCGCTGCAAGAGAAAGCCTTTTCCCCGCACCCGGGCCGCCTTTCACCAGCGCATGCCAGCAATTGAGCTCCCGCTCGGCGAGGAGAAATATCTCGGCCTTGCCGCCGCCCTGTTTTGTCGCCGCAAGTCTGCACGGAAATACCTTCGTATTGTTCATGACCAGCAGGTCTCCGGGCCTCAGATAGGCGTCGATGTCCGAAAAGATCCGGTGCTGGACGGCGCCCGACGCGCGGTCCATGACCATGAGGCGTGATCGGTCGCGCTCCGGAGCAGGCTCCTGCGCGATGCGTTCTTCGGGAAGGTCGTAATCGAAATCGGAAAGCCTGAGCTGCTCAGCGGCGGGTACGTTCATGGCGGGATAATAACATGGCGCGGCCCATGACTGCAACCAAAAGCTGTCACGGGTTGATACTGAAGGGGGGGCAGGTGTCAAGTCAGCAAGGGCAAGGGAATCAAAACCTTGACTACATGCTACTTTGCTACTTGCGTACCATCTATTCCAGCGCCCTTTTCCAACCGCGTTCGAACTCATCGGAGGACAGCGCAAGGCCGGTGGTGAGCGCTTTGTTCACGTCCGCTCCCGCAGCCAGTTCCTCAAGTACGTACTTTACGCGATACAGCCCGAATGAATCTATCATATACCGCACCGCCGAGAGGCTGACCAGGTAGGTGAATGCAGCCTGGTCGGCGCCCAAGCCGGTGAACGATCCTTCCATTTTCGAGAGGGGCGGCAGCTTTCCCTCCTGGGTGATCCGCTTGAGAGCAGCCCGCTGCCGGGAATCGATGTCCCTCCCCTCAAAATACTGGGCCAGCCCTTCGTTCAGCCAGGATGGACAGCGGGGAGTGATGGCGCGTACGACAGCATGGGTATATTCATGGTAGAGGATCTTCCGGAGCCCCGGCGTCTCCTGCTCGATGCCGCCGACGGGAATCCGGATCTTCCCGTCGTAGACGCCTGCGCTCCACCCCGGCGCGTCGGTCACTTCCTTGAATTGTTCACCGGAATACAGTACGACCTGTATCTCGCGGTCGGGATAGTAAGACAGGGCGCGGCCGACCTCTCCATATGCGTCCTCGAGGATTCTGAGAATGATCCTGCCGGTCTCGATCCTCTCCCTGCCTTCGTACTTCGTGAGAAAATGACCGTGACATCATGGTTGAAATCCTTTTCCGTCTTCTGTTCCTTTCTGACGCGGGCAAGCCTATCTCGATATATTGCGGAGACGGGTCCAGTTCCACGGTCTTCTCCCAGTACGAAATCGCTGTCTCGAGGTCGTCTTTGCGGTAAGAGATCTCGCCCAGTACTTCATAGGCCGGAACGATCCTGGGATCAAGCTCCAGGACCCGCTTCAGTTCCCGTTCCGCATACCGGTCGTCCCCCTGATGATAATACACCATGCCGAGTCCGAGGTGCGCTTCCACACCGGCATCGTCATAACGGAGCGCCTCTTCGAAGGAGTCCCGCGCCGACTGATAATCGCCGCTCTTCATACTGCTCATTCCGTTTTGAACATGGCGCAAATACGTGTTCTGTTCCGTCGTTCCTGAATAGCCGGCATTGCAGAGAAACGGCATGATAATCAGAACGGCGATATAAATCGCGAACACGCTTGATACGAATCTTCATGAAAGATACTCTTATCGATAGTCTCGAACGTATGATAACACCCCTTACTCGAACGCATGTATCTTTCTGTCAGTCCTTCATCACCTTCACCATCACCCTTCGGTCGCGGGGACCGTCGAACTCGCAAAAAAATATAGCCTGCCAGGTGCCGAGCGCGAGCCGGCCTTCTTCCACGATCACTGTCTCTGGACACCCCGATGATGCTCGACTTGATGTGGGCCGCCGAATTCCCTTCGGTATGGCCGTAAGCATCATCGAAGGGGATGACCTTGTTCAATTCCTTCAGGATGTCGCGCCCCACGTTCGGGTCCGAGTTCTCGTTGATTGTGACCGCCGGCGGTCGTATGCGGCACATAGACGTAGCAGACGCCCGAGCGAACGCCGCTCTCAGCCACGAGACGCTGAACTCCCTGCGTGATGTCCACCAGCTCCGTCCTGGAATTCGTCTTCACCCTGAGCTGTTTGATCATAGTAACCTCCAAAAAGATAGAGTCAAGTAGCAAGGGTCATGGGGCAAGGGTAAGACGCTTGTGATGCTTCCATTCCTTGCAACTCGCTACTGGCTACTTGTACCTTGCCTCACCGCTCCTCTATCCCCACGTCCTCTCGTCCCCTTGCCCGCTTCTCCTCCACGATCGGATAGATGATGTGCGTGATGAGGGAATTGATGCGCGCCAGGTTGCCGATGACGTCCAGATGGATGTGGCTCGTCTCGATGGATTCCCGGAATCCCCTGCGGAGCCGGTCCAGGTGGGCCTGAATGAGTTCGCGTTCCATGATGCCGAGCTCTTCCTTGTTCCGCAGAACCCGGTCGGCGAGGTCGCGGTCGTTTCCCGCAAAAGCGGAAATGGCCGTATCGAAATTATCGAGGACCCTTTTGTGGAACGCTTCGATTTCATCCATCCCCTCCTGGGAAAAGGTGAACCCCTTGGTGATCCGCTTCATCGCCAGGGGCATGATGTTCCTGTCGATGATGTCCCCGATGCTTTCGAGGTTTCGGGCGATCTCAAGGACGGTCATCGCGCGGCGGGACTGGGATTCGGTAAGATGCGAGGACGACAGCCGGGTTATGTAAAGCCGGATCTGGCGGTCCAGCACGTCGATCAGGTTGTCCTTGTTCTTAATCTCGAATCAATGGAGGACTGGTCGTCTGTTTGAAAGGCATGGACGACTTCTGCGAGCATCTCCCGGACGATGTCCGATTCACGGAGCGCCTCGCGCGTGGCCTGCCCGAGCGCCAAGGCGGGCGTGCCGAGAACGTGGTCGTCCAGGTACATGGGTCCGAACTTCTTCTCTTCCGCCTTCTCCGGCACCAGCCACATGATCAGTTTCGAGAACAACCCGGTGAACGGCAGGAACAGGAGGGCGATTATCACGTTGAACAGGGTATGGGCGTTCGCGATCTGGCGCGAAAGGTCCGGGGTCGTTGCGGTGACGAGCTGTTCAAAGGGGCCGAGAAAGGGCAGAAACAGGATGACCCCGAAGACTTTAAAAAGCAGGTGCGCCCAGGCCACCCGCTGCGCCTCGGTCGGAGAACGCATACCCGCGAGGAAGGCGGTGGCGCAGGTGCCGATGTTCGCGCCGAGAATGATGTACAGGGCGGTATGAAGCGGGATCAGGCCGCTCTTGGCGAGGACGAGCGCAATGCCCATGGTCGCCGCGCTTGAGTGGATGAGCGCGGTGACGCCGGCCGAAAGCGCGATGCCCGCGAAAGGCGTGCCGGTGAGCGCGACAAACACCTCCCGGAAC
The DNA here is from genome assembly GCA_963741205.1 of Nitrospirota bacterium. Lineage (GTDB taxonomy): Bacteria > Nitrospirota > UBA9217 > UBA9217 > UBA9217 > JAJYKN01. The sequence goes on along the minus strand of CAVUHW010000034.1, from coordinate 190,888 downwards.
AGCTCGTTTCCCTGGAGCGGCGTCATGGCGTCGGTCATGATCCTGAGGGAGAGGAACACGAAGCCGAAACCGAGCACCCCCTGTCCCACGTTCCGGAATTGCATCTTCCGGGCGAAGAGCATGAAGCAGAGCCCGATCCCGATCAGGAGGAGGGCGTAGTCGTAAATGTGAAAGGCGATGAGCTGCACCGTGACGGTGGCGCCGATGTCGGCGCCGAGGATCACGGCGAGCGTCTGGCGGAAGCTCATGAGTCCGGCGGAGACGAACCCGACGAGCATGACCGATGTCGCGCTCGAGGACTGGATGAGGCCGGTGATGAATGCCCCGCCGCCCACCGCTGAAAGCCGGTTGCTCGTGAGCGAGCGGAGCAGGGAGCGGATCTTCGACCCGGCAGCGTTCTGCAGGCCGTCGTTCAGGAGCTTTATGCCGTAGAGGAGGAGCAGGACGCCGCCGAAGAGGCTCACGAAGATCATGGGGCTACTATGCCTAATTTTTCGCTGTTCGTCAACGGGAAACTGTTAGTGTAATGTCCCTGACACTTCTTTACACTCGCTCCCAGGCTGTCATTCCCGCGAAAGCGGGAATCCATTGGATAAAAATGGATTCCGGGTCAAGCCCGGAATGACATCAAAAGGAAAGAATCTTTTGGGACCCTAGAACGTCCAGCCAGCGCTCAAGAACGCCACCTTCGTGTGCCGCTGCAACACGATGGGGCTGTCCGAAATGCCGTTGCTCAGGTGGTTCGCGAAGAAGCCCCCCACGAGAGACCACGACCGGCTGAGACGGTAGACGGCTATAGCGCCAATGCCGTAATTCACCGTATGATGACCGCTGTAGGCGGGACGGTCCGGAAGGGCTTCGGACGGCTGCACGCCGTAGTAATAGCCCACGAGCCTGGCGTCCTCGTATTCAAGGCCGGCACGGGGCGTGACCGTGAGTTTCGGCGTTATCTGGATATGGTGCGAAAGCCTGATCGTGCCGGATTCACCGTCGGGTCACGTGGCTGATATCATGGTAATACGATGCGCCGATATTGACAAGCCATGTTTCCCAGAGGGCGTTCACGGAGCCATCGATCGAGGTGTACCGCTGTTGCATGCCGATGAGGTTCGGATCGCCGTCGGGGTCGTACCCCGGGTGAACTTTCAAGCCTATCCCGAGCTTGAACGGCTGGTGTCTGGAGTGGTACAGCCACACGCCGCCCCCTGTTATGCTCCAGAACGCCTTGTTCTCCCAGGCCAGCAGAACGACTGGTAGAAAAACCGTCCTGAGGCGCGGATCGCCGGTGATCCGGGTGCCTCTGAAATACCCTGCGCCGAGGATCCCGTACAGGCCTGCCTGCACCGGCTGCTCCCAGACCGGCAGGCCGTTGTCAAGGTAGACCTCGGAGATGGCCGTTGCCGTGTCCGCATATGCGGGGGGACGGCAGATAAACAGCATGATCGCACAAAGAAGTACCAATACACACGACTTCGACATCGCGCTTTCTCCTCCTGAAAGTATACTTTCTTCCCGGGAACACGCCAGATTCGCCCGCGTTCCGGCGAATTATTTTTTCGCCGCCCTTTTCACGAACTCGATCTCGTCATCGTGGGTCCTGACCACGCCATCGAGTTTGGCGTCGAGCAGTTCCGTGAGGATCTTCCGGTACCGCGGCCCCGGCGGGATGCCGAGTTTCTTGAGGTCGTCGCCCGTAAGCGTGATCTTGACGTTTCTCAGGTGCGTGAGGTACAGAGAGATGTATTTCTTGGCCCGCTCCTGCCTGGCCTTCGCCATCATGAGGAGGATCGCCTCGGTATCGAGAGGGGCGAGAAGATCGTAGATACGGCTCTGGGGAAGCTGCTGTTCCTTGTAGAACAGATAGAGGACGTCACGAGCGCGCGTGCGCGCCTGCTGAACCCGCTGCCTGATGCGCAGCGGGACGGCCAGCCGTTCGAGCGCTTCGGCCGCGGACGCGTCCTTCATCCGGTCCAGGAGGCCGAGAAAATAGACGAACCATTTTTCCGCCTTGAGGTCCAGGTAGAGCAGCTTAAACCAGGTGAGCGTATCGGAGATGGACCCGAAGAGACGATCGAGGTCTCCGGAGCCTTTCAGCGCTGGGTGGATGAATTTCAGGAGCTCGAAGTCTTTCATCCGCCTGAGCATCTTCTGCGGCTCCGCCTCGGAGAACATGAGAACGAGCTCCGTATAGATCCGCTCTCCGGTCAGGCGGTTGAAGAGCTTCATGTTCACCGCCGACTGGATCAGGTTTTGCGTGTGTTTGCTGAGACGGAAACCGAAGCGCTGTTCGAAGCGGATCGCACGCAGCACCCGGGTGGGGTCCTCGACGAACGAGAGGCTGTGCAGGACCCGGATGGTCTTGTCCTTGATGTCCCGCAAGCCCGCGAAAAAATCGATGAGTTCGCCGTACCGTCTCCTGTTCAGGCGTACGGCAAGCGTGTTGATCGTGAAGTCCCGGCGATAGAGGTCCTTCTTGATGGACGAAAGCTCCACCGTGGGCAGGGCAGCGGGAGATTCGTAGTACTCGAGCCTGGCCGTGGCTATGTCGAGCTTCAAGCCAGAGGGCAGCACGACCACGGCAGTGCCGAATTTCAGGTGCGTCTTCATGCGGCCGCCGGCCTTCTTGACCAGCATCCCCGCGAAGGTGATGCCGTCCCCTTCTACCACGATGTCGATGTCCAGTGTTCGTAACACGCAGAAAGAGGTCGCGGACGATCCCCCCCACGAGATAGACCGGGAAACCGCTTTTATCCGCGACCTCGCCGACGAGATGGAGCGCTTCGCGCACTTCCTGCGGCACCCGCTCCTCGATCAGTCCCTTAACGGTCCTGACGGAACGGGGCGCCGCCTCGTCAAACTCGGGGACCTCCGCAAGCCGCTCCTCATGGAGCGAGCGCAAGAGGTCGGTCCGGGTGATCGCCCCCGCAAGCTTCCCCTCCCGGTCGATCACGGGAACGAAGCGCTGGTGCTCCTCGATCATGACCCGCTCCACCTGGGCCATGGGCATGTCCGGATCGGCGATCGCCCCGCCGGTGGTCATGAACTCCTCCACGTTCTGCTTGCCCAGGCCGTGGAAGAGGGCCTTCTGCACGACCTCGCGCGTGATGATGCCCTCGTAGGCGTCTCCGCGCAGGACCGGCAGCACGTTCACGCTGAACCGGGTCATGGCTTCGCCCGCATCCTCGATAGAGCTGCCCGAGGCAATGGTCTTGACCGGCGAGGTCATAAGCTCGCGGGCCACGGGGCCCGGCTTGATATGACGCCTCAATACGTCGATGAGACGCTCTCGCGCCTGGAGGTAGGTCATGTCCCTGACCACCGCCGACGCGGCCGTGGCGTGCCCGCCCCCGCCCAGTTCCTCCATCACGAGTCCTGCGTTCACCTCGGGGATCCTGCACCGTGCGATCACATGGGTCTTGTCGGCGATCTGGACCACAAGGAAGAGCACGTCCAGACCCTCCATGTCCCTGATCTTATGCGCCAGGTTGGCGAGGTCCGGCACGAAGTGCGGGATCGCCAGGGAAGAGATCACCACGCGCACTCCGTTGATGTCGTAGCTTTTCGCGGATTCGATGAGGCTGCTGAGGATCGCGACCTGTTCGGCCGTCAGCTCCCGGGAAACGAAATCGGCGACGATATTGAGCATGGCGCCCTGCTTCAGGAGGTATGCCGCGGCCTCGATGTCGCGCACGGTCGTCGAGACGAAGGTGAGGGAGCCCGTTTCCTCGTAGATGCCCAGGGCGAAGACCGTCGCCTCGATCGGGCTGATCGGGATCCCCCGTTCCTTCAAGAGCTCTACCATGATCGTGGTCGTTGCGCCGATCTCTTCTATGATTTCCTTTTCCCCGCGGACGTCTCCCGCCGCCGCCGGATGATGGTCGTAGATGTGCACCGAGACGCCGGGCCGCTGCAGGGCCGCGGCTAGTTTGCCGAGCCGGGCGGGATTCCGGTTGTCCACGATGATGAGCCGGGCAATGCTGTCCACGTCGATGTTTTTGAGCCGTTCCACCTCCAGGGCGTAGAACATGGACTCGAGGAAAAAGTCCCGCATGCTCTTTTCCTGCGAACCCGGGAACACCAGCTTCGCGTCGGGATAGAGCTTCTTCGCCGCGACCATGGAGGCGAGGGCGTCGAAATCGGCGTTCGTATGACTGGTGATGATTTCCATAATATTAAACACGCAGAGAGCATAGCGCAGAGGGCATGATGCAGAGGCAGATGACAAGTTTCTTCGCTATGCGCTTTGCTCTATGCACTATGCGATTTCCGCTCTGACGCTTTGCGCTCTGCGCCATGCGCTTTGTCCTACCGTCTCGGATGGTACTTCTCATGGATCTGCCGGAGCCGCTCCCGGGACACCTGGGTGTAGATCTGCGTCGTGGAGATGTCCGAGTGGCCGAGCATGGCCTGGACAGCGCGAAGGTCGGCGCCATTGTCCAGGAGGTGCGTCGCAAAGGAATGGCGCAGGGTGTGCGGCGAGACCGAGCCGGAGATTCCGGTCTTTCGGGCGTAAAACTTTATCCGTGCCCAGAACATCTGCCGGGTGATACCCCGGCGCTTCGAGCTGATGAAGAGGTGATTCGACTCGGAGCCCCCGAGCAGCGTATGGCGCGCGCGGTCCAGATACTCCTGGATAACGGCCATGGCCGCCTCTCCCATGGGCACCGCACGCTCTTTAGACCCCTTGCCGATGACGACGAGAAAGCCCCGTTCGAGATTCAGATCTCCAAGTTTGAGGCCCACCAGTTCGCTTACGCGGAGCCCGGTGGCGTACAAGAGTTCAAGCATGGCCTTGTCCCGGAGACCGACCGGCGTCATGGGGTCGGGACCTTCAAGCAGCGCATCGACGTCCCTCCGGGAAAGCGCTTTCGGCAGCCGTTTCCATCCGCGGGGAGTTTCGAGATTCACCGTCGGGTCCACAGTCGCGAGGCCGTCGGTCAGGAGATATTTATGGAACCCCCTGATCGCGGACAGGCTTCGCGACACGGACGGCGCGGACATTCCCTCCCCGGACAGGCGGCTGAGAAAGGAGACAATGTCAGACTCCGTGATATCGTCCGGATTCTTGGTCTTCATCCTCTCCTGGTATTTGCGCAGGTCCCGTTCGTAGGATTCGACGGTGTTTTCCGCCAGTCCCTTTTCAACGGTAAGATAATTGAGAAATTGCTTCAGGAGTTCGTCGTCCATGAGGAATTTGAGGGGACCAAGGCGGCCCTGATTTGATTCTATGTCAGAAGCACCGAAAAAGCAAGAAATTGAAGAGGGACGATCGTGAAGTGGAAATCGGCAGGTAGAACTTCGTCCGGCAATGACGTATCGCTTTTGCCGGTTCCGTACGTTGTATTTTCAAAAGATCTTCTTCTAGAGTTCAACGATCCTTGTGCTGATTTCGATCGCTGCCTCGGCACCCTGGCCGGCAGAGATGATCGCTTGGGAGTGGCCGTGGCGGAGTGCGCCCGAGGACGAAGAGGCCGGGGATGCTCGACTCGCTCGCGCCCTTGGTCATGATCTTGAATCCCTCGGCGTCGCGTTCCAGGGGGAGGCCCTCGAGGTACTCATCGTTGAGGGATATCCCGCCCCACCCCAAGATGACCTCGCAGGGGATGACGCGACCATCAGCGAGCCGCACCCCCTCAAGGTTTTTCTCGCCGAGAAGCTCTTCCGGCCGCCCCTCGACCAGGCCGATCCCCTCCTCCTCGAGGAGCGCCCTGTACACCGGGGCCAGGGAGAAGCCGTGGGCGAGAAAGGTCACATCGCTGGTGAACATCTGCTTCATGCCGACGCTGAGGCGCACCCCGTTGATAGTGCGGTCAATGACGAGCAGCTTCTTGCCGGTTGTGCGATAGCCGTCGCAGATCATGCAGGTGAAGTAGGAGATGCCGAAAAAACGCGAAAGGTTCTTGAAGGGGGCGAGGGCCTCCCGGGCCCCTGAGGCAGCGATGACGAAACGGGAGCGATAGGTCTTCCCCGCGGCCTGCACCTCGAAGTGCCCCTCCCGGGCCGTGAGGCGCTCCACCTTGGCGCGCTCGATGGTGATGCCGAAACTCTCCGCCTGCTCGAGACCGATTTTCAGGAGGTCCGGGCCTGAGACGGCACGAAGGCCGAGATAGTTCTCGATGTGTTTTGCATAGCCGGTCCGCCCCCCGGGAGTGTGGAACAGCACGACGCGGAAGTTGTAGCGGCCGAGGTGGATGCAGGCCTGCAGGCCTCCCGGGCCCGCCCCGATGACTATACAGTCGAGAAGCGCTTCGCTGCCTGTGCCGTCCTGTCGTTCCATAACCCCTCCCCCTGTGCCCCGGGAAAATCATAAGGGTCAGGTTATTCATGATTAAATTTGCTTCGCGATGAACAGTGTTGCCTAACGAGGGCCTTCTGTCTCGGCCGCCGTGAACAAGAATCGCTGACCCGATAAAAAGAGGTGCCGAATAAAAATAGATTTACGGGAGCTGCCTCCTTTAAATCCATCAACAATCGAATGCATCAATACGTTTTTTTTGCGGAGATCATAGCTGCCATGGGTCCCTCGCATTTTGCTCTGAAGCGTCTTTCTGCGGATAGGGGAAGGTGATGGTAAAGGTCGTTCCTTTGCCGGGGGTGCTCGTCACGCTGATTTCCCCGCCATGCTGTTCGATGATCCGTTGGGTAATCGACAGGCCCAGCCCCGTGCCCTGCAGCCGTGTTGTAAAAAAGGGGCTGAATATCCTGCTCAGATCTTCCGGCAGGATGCCCTTTCCGGAGTCGGTGAAGACGATCTCGATGGAGTCCTTGTCTTGACCGTTCTGTTTTGCCGCCCTTGTTTCGATGAACATTGTGCCGCCCCCAGGCATCGCCTGGATCGCGTTCAGGGCGATGTTAATGAACGCCTGCTGGATCAGGTCCGGGTCGAGCGTCACCCTCGGCAGCCCCGGCGCCAGTTTTCGTTCGGTCTTGATCGAGTTTTTGGCGAACTGCGGCGCGAGAAAATCGAGGAGTTTGCCGATGAGTTCATTGATGTCGGCGGACGTCATCTTCGGTTCCGGAGGCCTCGCAAAGGAAAGGAGGTTCCGTACCGCCTTGTCCATGCGCTCCACCTGCGAGAGGACTTCATCGAGGATAACCCGTTTCTGGTCGCCCAGGGCATGTTCGTTCTTGATGACCTGGATCACCCCCGCGATGCCGGCGAGCGGATTCTTGATTTCATGGGCGATGCCGGCCGCCATTTCGCCGATGGATGCGAGCCGGTCGGCCCGCTTCATCTGTTCATAGTGATAGCGTTCCACCTCGCCGCGGGCGCGTTCCAGTTTGGAAAGGAGGGAATTGAAGGCCTGGCCCAGCCTTCCGATGTCGTCCGAACTCCTTATATTAGCACGGGCTTCAAGCCCCCGCTCGGCGCGCTCCATGGTGCCGATCAGTTTCTGGATGGGGTTCGTGACCAGGTGCGTCAGTAAAAGGGAGAGAGACACTGCCAGGATCGCGGTGACTTCCAGTGCCCAGAGGAACATGGTCTTGCTGAGTTCCCGCACCTTCGCCTGGGTCTGCGCCATGGACACGTCGACCGCCAGTATGCCGTTCAGCTTTATCTTGGAACCGTGGCAATGAAAACAGCGCTCGTCGTTCTCGATGGGGACAAGCACCGATAAGATGCCTTCTTCCCTGCGCTTGATCGGTTTACTGAACTGTTCCGGCAAGAAACCATTTTTGCGTTTGGGAGTCCACTTGCCTCCCGATCATCCAGCTTTTTGAGGATTTCAAAATGACGCCGTTCGGACTGAAGATCTTCACTTCCCGGAGGTTGTGGTATCCGCCGACGGCCTCCAGGATGTGCTGCACCTCCTTGCTCTTCCCGTCCACCATGGCGTTGGCCAGGCTGCTTTCGATAGTGTTCGAAATGATCAGGACATTGTCTTCGAGCGAGTCTTCCATCTGCGCCCGTTGATACCCGATGTTGATCCACGTGCCCAGGCCGATCGTTACCGCCAGGATAGCGGAGACCGCGATGATGATCTTGCTCATGAGGCTGGAAACGATCTTCATCCGGCGTCCACCTTCCCGATAAGATCGGCGAGCCTCGCGGTCCCCTGCTCAGCCAGGATGGCCTCCATGCCGTCAAGCACCCCGAGCGTTGCGCGCGGGTCCATGAAATTCGCCGTGCCGACGGCCACGGCCGACGCGCCCGCGAGGATGAACTCCAGCGCGTCCTCGCCCGTCACGATCCCCCCCATGCCGATGATCGGAAGCTTCACCGCCTTTGCCGCCTGCCAGACCATGCGGACGGCTACCGGTCTGATCGCCGGGCCGGAGAGCCCCCCGTGCAGTTTGCGAGCCGCGGCCTCCTGCAACGCACGTCGATCGCCATGCCGAGGAGTGTATTGATGAGCGATAGTCCGTCACACCCGGCATCCCGGGCGGTCCGGGCGAATTCGGTGATATCCGTCACGTTCGGCGACAGCTTTGCGATAACGGGAAGCTTCGTGGCTTTTCGCACGGCCGACAGGAGTTCGAACGCCGACTTTTGGTTCGTCCCGAAAACGATCCCCCCCGCCTTCACGTTGGGGCATGATATATTCACTTCGAGGCCGGCGATGCCCGAAGCGCCGTCAAGCCGTTCGACAACGCCGACATAGTCCTCGAGACTGTACCCGAACACATTCACGATGACGGCGGTATCGAACTTTCTGAGGTAGGGCAGTTTTTCCTTTAAGAATACCTCTACGCCGGGATTTTCAAGGCCGATGGCATTGAGCATGCCGGACGGAGTTTCCCAGATGCGCGGGGGAGGATTACCCTTCATCGGCTTCAGGGACACGCCCTTCACGATCACGCCGCCAAGCCTGTTCAAGTCGACGAACTCGGCGTACTCCTCACCGTATCCGAACGTGCCGGACGCGGTGAGCACCGGGTTCTTCAGCCGATACCGGCGAAGTCGACGGAGAGGTCGGTTTTTTTTATTATTTTTGTCTTTTCCATAATAAACGAAAACCGAATCGAAGAACGTTTACCGCGAAGCTTGCTTGTCTCATTCACGTTTCTTATTTTTTACGGGGAATCGCTATGCGTATCTGCTCGCTCCACTCGATCTCCCTCGAATCGAACACCGGCCCCTCTTTGCAGACGCGCTTGTATCCTCCCGCCTTCATGCCCACAGAGCAGCCCATGCACGCTCCGAGTCCGCAAGCCATGCGCTCTTCCAGGGATACAAAGCAGGGTACGGCATGGTCAGCCGCGCTCTTGCTTACCGCCGCGAGCATCGCGTGGGGACCGCAGGCGTAGACGACAAGCCGCGTTTTTTGTTCCCTCCGGGCAAGGAACGCATTCAGGAGGTCCGTGGTCATACCTTTTTTCCCCGCGCTTCCGTCTTCCGTGGAGATGTGCACCCCGGCCGCGGCTTCCCGGAAACTCTTCACAATGCCTGATGGCGGCAGGCATTCCCGGTTTCTGGCCCCGAGGAAAACGTGCGCCGACGTTCCATGGCGCAGGGAGAAGAAGTAGAGCGGCGGGAACCCGCTCCCGCCGGCAATGAGCACCGGCGCCGCACCCGGTTCCGGCACCGGGAAACCGTTGCCGATCGGGCCGAGGAGGCCCAGCGAATGCCCCGCTTCCATGCCGGTCAAAAGCAAGGTCCCGCGGCCGACTACGCGGTAAATGAGTTCGATGGATGACCGGGAGGGAAGAGAAGATATTCCGAAGGGACGGGCGAGGAGGGGGTCTCTGTTCTCGGACACCCTGAGCATCACGAACTGGCCGGGGATTGCCGCGGCCGCGACTTCCGGCGCCCTAAGCACGAGGCGATGGTAACCCCTTCCCGCGGGTTTGTTGCTCAGAATGGCTGCCCGGTGAAGCCTATTCAAAGGCAATCTGGATCTCCTGGATTTCATATTCCACGGTTTTGGCCGGTGTCTTGATCGTCACGACATCGCCCACCTTGTGGCCGATGAGCGCCTTGCCAACGGGCGACTGGATCGATATTTTCCCCTTTTTCAAGTCCGCCTCTTCCTGGCCTACGAGCATATATTTTTTCCTATCGCCGGAATCAGTGTCCGAAAGAGTCACCGTGGCTCCGAAGACCACCTTTTCATTCGAGAGCTTGGAAATATCGATGATCTGGGCGTGGGCAAGCTTATGCTCCAACTCGCGCTTCTTGGCGTCGAGATGGCCCTGCCGCTCCTTGGCCGCGTGATATTCCGCGTTCTCCGAAAGGTCGCCGTGGGCCCGGGCCTCCTCGATGTCCTTGATGTTCTTCGCCCGTTCCACCTTCACGATGCGGTCGAGCTCGGCTTTGAGCTTTTCGTAGCCTTCTTTGGTCATGGGTATTTTCTGCGTCATGATGCGTGGTACTCCTGAATGGTCTTGACCTGAAGTGGTCGTGTTTTGATTGCCGAAATGCCCCGTACCGCCGCCTTCGCGGCAGAGATCGTCGTAAAATAGGGAATCCCCTTGATCAGGGTCGTTCGCCGGATCGAATAGGAATCCTTTTGCGCCTGGGCGCCGTGGACCGTGTTGATGACAAAATCGATCTGCATGTCGGTGATCTGGTCCACGATGTGCGGACGGCCCTCGGTCACCTTGTTCACGGTCTCGACAGCGATGCCCCGTTTCTTGAGGTACTCTGCCGTGCCCCGGGTCGCGACGATGGTGAACCCCGTTTTTTCCAGTCCCTGCGCCACTTCGAGCAGGCCCGGCTTGTCCTTGTCCTTGACGCTCAAAAAGACGCGGCCCGACACCGGCATGGGATTGCCGGCCGCTATCTGGGACTTGGCGAACGACATGCCGAAGTCCGTATCGATGCCCATGACCTCGCCCGTCGACTTCATCTCCGGGCCCAGGAGTGTGTCCACGCCCGGAAACTTCGCAAAGGGAAACACGGCTTCCTTGACCGCGATATGCTTGATGACGATCTCTTTGGTAAAGCCGAGCTCCGCGAGCGTCTTGCCCGCCATGACGCGGGCGGCGAGCTTGGCGAGCGGTACGCCGATGGCCTTGCTCACGAAGGGGACGGTCCGGGACGCCCGGGGGTTCACCTCAAGCACGTAGATCCGGCCCTCCTTGACTGCGAACTGGATGTTCATGAGACCGATCACGCCGAGTTCCAGGGCGAGCGCCCGGGCCTGATGGTCGATTTCCCTGATGACATCCGGCGAGAGCGAGAACGGCGGCAGCGAACATGCCGAATCTCCGGAGTGCACTCCAGCCTCTTCGATGTGCTCCATGATGCCCGCTACGACCACCGCCGCTCCATCCGAAATCGCGTCCACGTCGATCTCGATAGCGTCCTCCAGATATTTGTCAACGAGCACCGGCCGCTCCGGCGAGGCCTTGACCGCCCTGGACATGTAGCTCCGGACGCTCTCCTCGTCGTAGATGATCTCCATGGCCCTGCCGCCGAGTACATAAGACGGCCGGACCATGACCGGGTAACCGATGCGGTTCGCGACCTCCACCGCTTCATCGCAGGAGACCGCCGTACCGCTCTCGGCCTGGAGCAGCCCGAGTTTGTCCAGCAGTTCCTTGAAACGCTTCCGGTCTTCGGCCCGGTCGATGCTGTCGGGCGTCGTCCCGAGGATGCGCACGCCCTCTTTCTCAAGAGGCACCGCGAGCTTGAGCGGCGTCTGACCTCCGAACTGCACGATTACGCCCACAGGCTTTTCCCGGTGTATAATATGTAAAACGTCTTCCAGTGTCAAGGGTTCAAAATAAAGCCTGTCCGAGGTATCGTAATCCGTGCTGACCGTCTCCGGGTTGCAGTTTACCATGATCGTCTCAAAGTCGTCTTCCTTGAGGGCAAAGGCGGCATGGACGCAGCAGTAATCGAACTCGATGCCCTGCCCGATCCGGTTCGGCCCGCCGCCCAGGATCACGATTTTTTTTCGGTCCGTCGGGTTCGCCTCGCACTCCGCCTTCCAGTTCCTGGCTCCTGACTCCTGACTCCCGATTTTATAGAAGGGTTTTTCATACGTCGAATAGAGATACGGCGTGTGGGCCTCGAACTCCGCGGCGCAGGTGTCCACCATCTTGAAGACAGGCGTGATGCCGAGCCCGTATCGGGCCTTGCGCACCGCGTCTTCCGTGGTCGTGAGCAGCCTCGCGATCCGGCGGTCCGAAAAACCGTATTCCTTCGCGCGCCGGAGAGGATGATCGATCCCGGAGGAAGCAGTGTCCAGGACGCGGGTCCCCTGCTCCTTCAGGTCCTTCTCCATGTCGACGATCTGCTTGACCTGGTGCAGATACCAGGGGTCGATCTTCGAAAGCGTGAAAATTTCCTCAACGCTCATTCCCGCGCGGAACCCGTCCGCTATGTACCAGATGCGCTCCCAGTTCGGCACGCTGATCCTCTGTCGGATATCGTCGTCGCCTCTGCGCTCTGCGTCTCCGTCGCGGTCACGGCGGGACTCTAACCCATAACGGTCGATCTCCAGGGAGCGAAGCGCCTTCTGGAGCGCCTCCTTAAAGGTCCTGCCGATGGACATGGCCTCACCCACGGACTTCATCTGCGTCGTCAAGGTCGCGTCCGCCTGCGGAAACTTTTCGAAGGCGAAGCGCGGGAATTTCACAACCACGTAATCGATGGTCGGCTCGAAGCACGCCGGCGTGGCCTTCGTGATGTCGTTCGTAATCTCGTCCAGGGTATACCCGACGGCGAGTTTGGCCGCGAACTTCGCGATGGGAAACCCCGTGGCCTTGGACGCGAGCGCGGAACTGCGCGACACGCGGGGGTTCATCTCGATCACGATCATCCTGCCGTTCGCGGGATCGACGGCGAACTGGATGTTCGACCCTCCGGTATCCACGCCGATCTCGCGGATGATTTTGAGCGAGGCGTCGCGCATGATCTGGTATTCCTTGTCGGTCAGGGTCTGCGCCGGCGCCACGGTGATGCTGTCGCCGGTGTGGATGCCCATGGGGTCGAGATTTTCGATGGAACAGACGATCACGACGTTGTCTTTCCCGTCCCGCATCACCTCGAGTTCATACTCTTTCCAGCCGACCATTGACTCCTCGATCAGCACCTGGTGGACCGGGCTCGCATCGAGACCGCGCATGATCAGGTCTGTGAATTCTTCCTTATTATAGGCGATGCCGCCGCCGGTGCCGCCCAGGGTGAAGGCCGGGCGCAGGATCGCGGGAAAACCGACCTTTTCAAGGATCTCATAGGCCTGCTCCCTGCTCGTGGCAAAACCGCTCTTCGGCACATCGAGGCCGATTGCTTCCATCGCCTTTTTGAACAGCTCGCGGTCTTCCGCCTTTTTGATGGCAGGCAGCTTCGCACCGATCAGCTCGACCTTGTATTTTTCCAGAACGCCCGACTCCGCGAGCGCCACGGCCGTGTTCAGGGCCGTCTGGCCGCCCATGGTCGGAAGCAGCGCGTCGGGCCGTTCCCGTTCGATGATCTTTTCGACCACCGCCGGAGTGATCGGCTCGATGTAGGTCCGGTGCGCCATCTCCGGGTCCGTCATGATCGTGGCCGGGTTCGAGTTGACCAGCACGATCTCGTACCCTTCCTCCTTGAGCACCTTGCACGCCTGCACGCCCGAGTAGTCGAACTCGCAGGCCTGTCCGATCACGATCGGCCCCGCGCCGATGATGAGGATTTTTTTAATGTCTGTCCGTTTCGGCATCTATCCCTTCCTCAACTTTACAATATGCAATTCAATTTCAATTTACAATTTGCAATCGGCGTCAGCTGTCGTAGCTCCTGCACCCATCCGTTTTCGAACCCGTACTTCTGCATGATCCGGCACGCCTCTTCATACTCCTCTGCCGTGACCCTGCGCGACAATTCTTTCATCGTCAGTCGCTTTGTATGCCGGGAAGTACTGGGACATGAGGCTGATGTAAACATCTTTCGAAATCTCTTCAGCCAGGAACTTCATAATACTCTCAGTGCCCGACAGGCCGTTGGGCAGGACAAGGTGGCGGATGATAAGACCGCGCTTCGCAATGCCGTGTTTATCGACAACCAGGTTGCCGACCTGCCGGTACATTTCCTTGATCGCCGCACGGTTTGCATCAGGATAATCGGGTGCCGCGGAGTACCGGCGGGCGATACCGCCCTCCGAGTACCGCATGTCCGGCATATAGATGTCCACGATCCCGTCGAGCAATCGGAGCGCCTCGAGTGATTCGTATCCGCTCGTGTTATACACGATGGGCAGGTTGAAGCTGCGCTCCCGCGCGATGCCGAGCGCCTTCAGTATCTGAGGCATAAAATGCGTCGGGGTCACGAGGTTCAGATTGTGGCATCCCTGTTCCTGCAGCCAGAGCATCTGGCAGGCAAGCTCCGCCGGGGTCCGCTCCGCGCCGTTCCCGAGTCTGACTGATCGGATAGTTCTGGCAGTACACGCACCGCAGATTGCAGTTGGTGAAGAAGATCGTGCCGGAGCCTTTCGTTCCCGAGAGCGGCGGCTCTTCGCCGTGATGGGGACTCGCGCTCGATACGATCGGGTTCAGGCCGGACCTGCAGAAACCGAGCTTGTCGTTTTGCAAGCGGTTCACCCCGCACTCGCGGGGGCAGACGCGGCAGGATTCGAGCAGTTTATAGGCCGCGTCGATGCGATTCTGTAATTCTGTGTTTGAAAGCGTTGAAACCATGTAAAACCGCTCAATACCCATCCTCACCCTTACCATCCCTTGAAGGGGACGGAAAATTTCACTGCCCCTTCAAGGGCGAGATTGAGAGGGGGATGGGTCTAACCTCATTGTATTTATCTTAGTGTCTCCGTGGTTAATGTCTTATGTTTCTCCATCATATCGATGAAGCGCTGGAACAAATACCTGCTGTCGTGCGGTCCGGGCGACGCCTCGGGATGGTACTGCACCGAAAACGCCGGCAGGGTCTTGTGCTGGAACCCCTCGCAGGTGTTGTCGTTCAGGTTAACGTGGGTCAAGACGACCTGGTCCTTCACGGTCTCCATGTCCACGGCAAACCCGTGGTTTTCAGCAGCGATCTCGACCTTGCGTGTTGTCAGGTCCATGATCGGCTGGTTCCCGCCGTGATGGCCGAATTTGAGTTTGTAGGTCCTCCCGCCGAGCGCCAGGCCCAGGAGCTGCTGGCCGAGGCAGATCCCGAAGACGGGCTTCTTGCCCAGGATCTTCCTGATGTTCTCTACTGGCATAGGTCACCGGCTCGGGGTCCCCGGGCCCGTTCGACAGGAACACTCCGTCGGGGTTCATCTTGAGGACCTCTTCGGCCGGCATGGTCGCGGGCACGACGGTCACATCGCAGCATGCCTGGGTCAGGAGCCGGAGGATGTTTCGCTTGATGCCGTAATCATAGGCCACGACCTTGTAGCGGGACGAAGGCTTCTACCCGTAGCCGCAGGCAATGTCCCAGTCTCCCTGGTCCCAGTGGTAGGGCTCTTTGCAGGTCACGTCCTTCGCAAGATCGAGGCCGCTCATCTTCGGGAGGGCTTGCGCCTTGGCCACCAGGCTCTCCGGTTTCGATGTCTTTGGTCGAGATCACTCCCGGCTGTGCGCCGAAATCGCGAAGGTGACGGGTAAGCGCCCGGGTATCGATCCCCTGGATGCCCGACGATGCCGTGTTCCGCCAGATACTGATGGAGTGTTTTTTTCATGCGCCAGTTGCTCGGGATATCGAGATATTCCTTGACGATGAACCCCTCGACATAAGGTCTGCCTGACTCCACGTCCTCGTCGTTCACGCCGTAATTGCCGATCTGGGGGTAGGTCATGGTGACGATCTGGCCTTTGTAGGAAGGGTCCGTCAGGATCTCCTGGTACCCCGTCATGCTCGTATTGAATACGATCTCGCCGGAAGTCTCTCCCTCGGCCCCGAAGGAATCCCCTTCGAACACCAATCCGTCAGCCAATGCAAGAACCGCTTTTTTCATATCAGCCATCTCTCCCATTCGATGACTCCCCCTCACCTCGATCCTCTCCCAAGGGGAGAGGAAGCGTTTGTTCACCCTCTCCTCTCAGGGGAGAGGGCTGGGTGAGGGGTGGTCCGCAATCGCGTTCAAAACCTGTCCCTTACCTTTCCGTTTATATCTATGACTTCCCCGCTCACCCGGTCCCCGTCCACCGTCACCCTGACAAAGTGATTGAATCCGCCATCCTCTTCCCGGTCATACATCGGGGCCCCGCCGCCGCCGGTGATGATGTGCAGGATGCCGTCAACGGTCGTTTTTTGATAATAATGTTCATGGCCGGCGAACACCGCATCCACCTTGCGACTTCGCCAGGAGCGTCTCCAAGCTCGTCCCGGCTTTCCGGATACTTGTCGAGGCTGTCGTTTGCGTGATGGCCCTTCGCCGGATCGGTATAGAGGGGATGATGAAGAAAGACAAAGTTGTGCTTCCGGTTGGAATTTGCGAGAACCCCTTCAAGCCAATGCAAGTTGTTCGCCGGCGATCTTTCTTTCCTCGCCCGCAATATAAGAGTCGAGAACGATAAAAAGCGAGTTTCCCACTGTGAACGAGTAATACAGTTCGTTTCCGGGAAGGTCGACCTCCTGCTTGTATATCTTCTCGCTCTGCGGCACCTTCGCATATGCGTCGTGGTTTCCGACGGTCAGGAAGTACGGCGCCGTGACGGGCTTCGACATTTCCCAGAATTTTTCCCATTCCTGTTTGTTGCCCGGGGTCTTGATCATGTCGCCGGTGTTTACGACGAGGTCCGGTTTTCGTTCCGCGATCATGGAAACAAGCTTTTTGTAGACCTCATCGCCCGACCGGTTGTCGCCGATGACAATGAAGCTGAACTTTCCCTGGATATTTCCGAGCGCCGCAAGCTTCTGCTGGATCTGCTGGTCCTGAGCGGCGAAGGCAGCCGACGCCAGTAACAGGACGAGGGAAACAATGACAACAAATTTAGTACTCCGCACTCCGAAATCCGGAATCCGCACTAAAGCCGCCCCCCCACGATCGTCCTCACCGCTCTCCCTTTGAGCTTCCATCCATGGAACGGCGTGTTCTTCGATTTTGACTTGAATTGAGACGCATCCACAACCCATTCGGCATCCGGATCAACGATCGTGATGTCCGCATCCGATCCTTCGGAGAGCATGCCCTTGCTTATTTTGAGGATCGATGCCGGATTGATGCTCATTTTCCGGATCGCTTCGGCAAACGTCAGCACACCTTCCTCCACGAGCTTGAACGTAAGGCCCAGGGCGGTTTCCAGTCCGACGATCCCGAAGGGCGCATAGTCGAACTCGCCTGACTTTTCATCAAGGGCATGGGGCGCATGGTCCGTGGCGATCACATCGATTGTCCCGTCCCGCAGGCCTTCTTTTACCGCGTCCACGTCTTCCGCGGTCCTAAGCGGGGGGTTCATTTTCGCCATGGTATTGTAACCCCGTACGGCCTCTTCGGTCAAAGAAAAGTAGTGCGGGCAGGTCTCCGCCGTGACCCGTACCCCGCGGGACTTCGCGTCTCGGACAAGCCTGACTGAGCCTGCCGTGCTCACATGGGCGATATGCAGCCTCCCGCCCGTCAGTTCGGCGAGAAAGATGTCCCGCGCCGTCATCACGTCCTCCGCGGCCCGGGGGATGCCCCGAAGCCCCAGTTCAGTCGAGACGACACCTTCGTTCATCACGCCCTTTGCCGCGAGCGCGCCGTCCTCGCAGTGGGAGATAATGAGCATATCGAATATCTTCGCGTATTCCAGCGCACGGCGCATGACGGCCGAGTTCGTGACAGGCTTGCCGTCGTCGGAAATCGCGCGACATCCCGCGGCGTACAGTTCGCCGATCTCGGATAGTTCCTCGCCCATGGACCCCTTGGTGATGGCGCCGATAGGGTATACCAGTGCTTCCGCTTTCGAGGCCTGGGCGAGGATGAATTCGGTGACCGACCGGTTATCGTTAACCGGCTGCGTGTTCGGCATGCAGCAGACCGCGGTGAACCCGCCCGCCTTTGCAGCGGCCGCTCCGGTTGCAATCGTCTCTTTATATTCAAAGCCGGGCTCGCGCAGATGCACGTGCATATCGATGAGGCCGGGAACAATGATTTTCCCCGAGGCGTCGATAATCTCGGCGCCATCGCCTGAGATCGTGCCCGGCTTTCCGAGCTCGGCTATCTTCCCGCCGGATACGAGGATGTCGATCTTGCCGTCAACCTTGTTCGCCGGATCGATCACGTGACCGTTTTTAATGAGAATATTCATAGTGCATCCCACTCAGCCCGCCGCTCATAGGGCATGGTGCATAGCGCAAAGCGATTAACCTCTATGCTCTATGCGCTTTGCGTATTCATTGCGCAATCCGCATTCCGCATTCGAACTTTCACGCCTCAGCCTTCGTTCCCCCCGCCAGCAGGAACATCACCGCCATCCTGACCGCCACGCCGTTCGTGACCTGATCGAGGATGACCGGAGTGCTGTCGGCTACGTCGGACGATATTTCAACTCCTCTATTCATCGGTCCCGGATGCATCACGAGCGCATGGTCCGCGGCCTTCGCCACGCGTGCCCGGCTCAGCCCGTACAGACTCGCGTACTCCCGGACGCCCGGGAAGAGCCCGGCCGCCTGCCGCTCGAGCTGAAGCCGGAGCATCATGACCACATCGGCGCCCTCGACTGCCGCGTCCATGTCGTACGTGACCTCTGCGCCCATGCATTCGATGCCCGGCGGGATCATGGTCGGCGGTCCGCAGACGCGCACCTTCGCGCCCATGGTCGTTAGCCCGTGGATGTTCGACCGGGCCACGCGGCTGTGCAGGATGTCCCCGATGATCGCGACTTTGAGCCCTTCTATCCTGCCGAGCTTTTCGCGGATCGTGAACATATCGAGGAGCGCCTGGGTCGGGTGCTCGTGGAAACCGTCACCCGCGTTGATCACCGAGCTCTTGAGCTTTCGTGGCAAGGTACTCCGGAGCGCCCGAACAGGAGTGGCGGACGATGATCATATCGCTTTTCATGGCTTCAATATTCCTGGCTGTATCGAGCAGCGTTTCGCCTTTTGTCGCGCTGCTGGTTGAGGTCGAGATGTTGATCACGTCGGCGGATAACCGCTTGCCCGCAAGTTCGAACGACGTCCGCGTCCGCGTGCTCGCTTCATAAAACAGGTTGATCACGGTCTTGCCGCGGAGCGTCGGCACCTTCTTGATGTCCCGCTCCGAAACGTCCTTGAATGTCGCCGCCGTATCGAGGATGAGCGTGATCTCATCGGCAGTCATATCTTTTATGCCGAGCAGGTCTTTGGAGGCTAAAGCCATGATTGTACCTAACTCGCAGAAGAGCATGGCGCTAAGCGCATAGCGTTACGTTCATGCACTTTCCTTGCTGCATGCCGTATGCTCTATTGCGCTTCTGCATCAATGCGTATTCCTCTTCGATTCACTCTCCCAGGATAACAACCTTCTCTTCCCTGCCGTCCTCGGCAAGCATCACTTCCACCTTTTCTTTTGCCGAGGTCGGAAGGTTTTTACCGACATAATCGGCGCGGATCGGGAGCTCCCGGTGTCCGCGGTCCACGAGGACCGCGAGCTGGATGCTGCGCGGCCTGCCGTAATCCATGATGCTGTTCAGCGCCGCCCGTATGGTCCTGCCGGTAAAGAGGACATCGTCCACGAGCACCATGATCTTCTCCTGGATATCGAAAACGATGTCCGTGGCCTGCGGCGCGGCCTGGGACTTGCGCGTCGCCAGGTCGTCCCGGTACATGGTAATGTCAAGGCTGCCCATCGGCGGCTCCGCGCCTTCTATCTCCCTGATCCGTGCAGCAATGCGCTTTGCCAGGTGTACGCCGCCCCGCTGGATGCCGACAAGCACGATGTCTTTCGCTCCCTTGTTCTTTTCCAGAATTTCGTGCGCGATCCTGGTGAGCGCCCTGTCGATTCCGGCCTTGTCCAGGATCAGGGCCTTTTCTTTGATACTCATTTCATAAACTCCTGTATTCACCGAGCATTTGCCTGCGAAAGACGCAAAAAAACCTTCTTCCCGTAATTTCGGAAAGAAGGTCCGTGTAAACATGATAAGCGTGTTTCCGCTGTTAAGTTTTTCATCCTAAACCCTTCCTGGCCTCACAGGACCAGACTTAAAGAGAATTGCCGTAACGCATGTTACAATACTCTAACTGCCGCGATGAAGTCAAGCACTTTTTGCCGCGGAAGTCTCTGCGACAGGAAAGCTACTTCACGACGGGGTTTCTATGGCACCGGTCGCAGTCATCCAAGGGAAAGGCGACGCGGTTGTGGCAGACGCCGCAGTACTGGCCCCCTGACTATTTCAAGCATGGTATATTTGACCGCCCCTTTCTTGACGCTGGGGAAAATATCGGGGTGGCATACCTCGCAGCCGTTCCAAATAACATGCTTCTTATGGGAGAAGATAATGTCCGGCATCCACGTGCTCTTTGACGTGATGGAAAAATCTTTCTGTGCCTTGAGCGCACGCCGCTGGAAGGACACTCCTTCGAGGAAATCAACGGGCTGAATAAGCCGCTCGGACTCGGCTTTTTCCCAGTCAATGAGTTTCCCGAAGTTTCGTTTAGGAAATTTCGCCGTGAACGTCGCGTAGTCGTACTCTTGTTTTTCTCCGTCTTTTTTACCGACGAAATGGCATCGTATGCACGTTTCTGCCTCTCCGGGTTTTGCCGGGCCCGCCGTGCAGGAGGCGAAGATCTTCTTGTCGTTATAGATCCGCGTTCCGTCGTGGCATGCCCCGCAGTAAAATCCCTTGCTGTTCGCATCGGCCGTGATCTTTGTTCCGTTCGCCTCCATCGCGAAACCGATGTCGACATGGCAAAGCCTGCAGGTGTAGATCGCCCGGTGGAGCCAGTGATCGAAACGCACCGGCGCAAGCCCGGCCTTACCGGAAAAGTTGTCAATGATCACCAGGCCGTAGTCCTGCGGCGCCGGCATGACCCATGCCGCCGACGGAACGGCGCGTACCAGAAACAAGAAGGCCAGCAGCGTCAAGAGTACGATGTTCCGCATCGGTCAATGGTTCTCCTTTGCCTGCAGTACAAAGACATACAGGTCCCTGCACATCTTGAGCCTTTTCAGCGCCACCTTGCGCTGCGACTCCTCAATTTTTTCGATGCGGGGTTTTAACGCATCGCACCGGTCGATAATTTCCTTCAGCTCCTCGGTGCTGAACGCATCGGCGTCCTGGGTTCTCGCGCAGACGTCGTCAAATTCCTTCCGCCAGTCATCTTGCGCATACGCCGATCCCGGCGACAAAGACGGCGCGTTCCCGGACATCAGGAGTGCGGCAGATGCAAAGATGGCAACGAAGATAACGACTGAACGAAACAAGTTATTGTTCACGACGGCTCCTTTCTCTAAAACCGGGAAAGCAGACATAGTCATTGCTTCCCGACATCCCGCCTTAACACAGCCTAAACGGGTTTGGTATGACATCTCTGACAATCGAGATTGGGAAAGGCTACTTTGTCATGGCAGGCGCCGCAGTACCGGCCTTCGAAAATCTCAGTCATAGAATATTTGGTCGCCCCTGTTTTAATACCGAAGATATCCGGGTGACAAAGTTCGCATCCGTTCCAGACGGCGTGCTTCGTGTGGGAGAAAATGATTTCGGGCATCTCCGCCTGCTTGGGCTTGACGGCCAGGTCTTTCGGAGAAGCGAGACTTTTTCTGCGGACTGATACTCCCTCCAGGAAGTCCATGAGTTTGATGATCCCGTCTTCCTCGGCCTTTTCCCAGTTTATCCCGTTGCCGAAACGCTCTTTTGGAAACCGTTCCGTAAACTTTGCGAAATCGTACTCCCGCTTAACGTTTTTCCCCAGCGAGTGGCACCGTTCGCATCTTTTGGTGTCTTCCTTCGGATGCGTTTTTGAGCACGCTTCAAAGATCTTCTTGCCTTCGAACGTGTTCTTGCCGTTATGGCAGGCCCCGCAGTAGACGCCGCTCATGTTGTCCGCGGCGGTGATGCCCGTGGTGCCCGCCTTCATGCCAAACGCGATGTCCACGTGGCAGAGCCTGCAGGTGAATCTCGACCGATGAAGCCAATGATCGAACACGACCGGGGCGAGGCCCGCTTTTTCCGAATAATTATTCAGGACGACCTTGCCGTAATCAGACGGGAGCTGCCTCTTCTTTTTGACGCCCGTCTGACCCATGGCGGCGCCGGCCACCATAAGAATGACAATCATGAACAAGAGTGTTCGCTTCATTGTAATATTTCCCCCCTTCACCGGGTCTGCCGGAAATACGCGTTCCAGGAAGCCTCGCGACGTCGCTTTCCGACACTATTGAGAACGCTTTCCTGAAATGCGTTACGATATCGGGTCAAGAAAATAAAACGCGATCACCCCTATTAAACCCTATTTATCGGTCAAAGTCAACTCTTTCAGCGCGAGTTCAAGGTGGAATGATGCCGACCCGCCTGCCGGTCATCCATGCAGTTTCTTCATCAGCCACGCCATATTCTTGCCAAGGTCCTTCATGGTCTGCACGCCTTCCGCGTCGCTGTTCACCTCGCCTGGCTGGCGGCCGATTCCGAGGTTCCAGTAGCTCGATCCCGGAATGATCATCTCATTGATGGAGAAAAAATAATTGAGCGAATTGAAGACGTGGATGCCGCCCGCGCGCCTGACCGCCACGACGGCCGCCCCGACCTTGCGCTTGTACAGGTCGTTGTTCGCCTTTCCCACCATGCCGCACCGCTCGATCAGCGCCTTCATGCTCGCGGACACGTCGGCAAAGTAGGTCGGCGATCCGAGCAGGATACCGTCGGCCTCGGCCATTTTCTCGATGCATTCATTGATGACGTCCTTTTCCACGGCGCAGCGCCGGTCTTTCTTTTCAAAACACTTCATGCAGGCAATGCAGCCCTGGACCGGCTTTCCGGCGAGCGAATACAGCTCGGTCCCGATGCCCTCCGCCTTGAGTTCGCCGAGCACCAGGTTCAAGAGGATGGCCGTGTTCCCCTCTTTGCGGGCGCTACCGTTGAATGCGATGACTTTCATCATAATCCTCCTGACCGGTCGATCCGTGTTCTCTTTCCCGGGTCATGGTTTTATAGCATAAATTCATTATTTTGCAAAATAGATTTTCTGCAAGGCCCATCATGAAGATACACAAATACCTTTACAACATCATCTGCTGCTACTAGAATAGAAACCGATGGAGCACATGAAATATTTTCCCTCTCACTCAGATGTTCATCCGTTCCTGCCCCTTTGTGTCTCGTGATTGCTTCATTGCGACTGTGTCTACTCCAGGAAAGGCTGTACATGAACGCACGAAACCTGTCTTTTTTCTTGACAACGACAGTTCGTGATGTTACATTAAGCTCCTGTTTTACGATAGTTTTCGGGGCTGTAGCTCAGCTGGGAGAGCACAAGGCTGGCAGTCTTGGGGTCAGGGGTTCGATCCCCCTCAGCTCCACCAAAATAAACAAAGGCTGGTCATTCATGACCGGCCTTTTTTATTTTCATGAGGGGGATCGAACCAAGGGAGTGTGAGGGAAAGGATTTCCCTCATGATTTAGGGGAGCACACGAGGGGACCAGTCCCCTCGTGGAGCGAAGCGCAGGAGATTTCCCCCTCAGCTCCACCAAGTTTTCAAAGGGTTGGTCATTATTGACTGACCCTTTTTCATTTGACTGTGCCAGTTTTGTGTCAGTTGACACGCGGTACACGTCGTCCATTACAAAAACTGCTTTCTGTAAGTGTGCCGGTGCAAGGTGGGCGTACTTCATGGTCTGCTTGAGGATCTTGTGACCCAGGATTTTCGAGAGCGTCACTATGTCGATCTTGCCTGACATCATAGCGAGACTCGCAAAGGTGTGTCTCAGGTCGTGGAAGTGTAAATATCTGATCCCGGCATTCTTGACGGCAGTATTGAACCTGTGCTTCCCGAGCCATAAGGATTGAACGTCTTCGGATCATGGAACACATACGGACAAGCTGCCTATCTTCCTTCTCACCGGTATAATTGCGAGAGAGTTTATTCAGCGTCTCCCTGAGCGTGTTATTGATCGGTATCTCTCGCCATCCCCCTATCTTCGTCTTGTCCCACCCCTTTTCAGTCTAGTCCTTGTTATAGGGTCTTTCCCCCTATTGCCAAGAGGCCTTTACAATAGATGTTCACAGCATTATACTGATTGACACTGCATAATGGTTTAGCTACCTAGAAAGAGAGAATGTGTATGCTTTATATAGTCGTTCTGCTCCTGCTAATTCTTGTGCTTTCCAATGATTCGACACGCGCAATCTTGAGCATTTTTACCATCAGTGCAATTACAATAATTATTATCGCAGCCATCCTGTTAGTGCTATTTCTAGGCCGTGGATGGTTTTTTAAATCAATCAAGCCCATCACCTCAGGTATATCGTTTTTCGTTAATAATAATCCATTTTTTGCGTCAACGATTGCTCTTATAATTCTTTGCGCCATTGCCTATGATATATATAAACACAGACTGCAAAAAATAAAGTCTACGAAAGCAAAGGAGAATCATAATGATTAAAATACGCTCCTCTATTGGGATAATTTACATATAAATCATCCAAAGAATACGTTTTACATTAATTATTGCGAAAACCATTACCTGAGCTGGGACGCTTGAGGGGGCCTGTTCAAAGAACCCATCTCCCGATCCTTCATGAGAATGAAGCTGGTGCAATCGGGAAAAGTATTATTTCAGAATATTTCTCTCAACCGCCCGGCAAGCTCCTCCGGCAGATTGAAGATCAATTCCGTCTGCAGCATCTTTTGAAGAAAGTAATCGTCATTGCGGTAGTTGGGATAGAGGTTCTGGCGGCTGATGATCTTGAACAGGCATCGGTGACCTTTGTCCCGGACGGTTTGCCGTACTGAATAAAGCGTATAGTTGAAACTCATATGTCCGAGACGTTCGTACAAAAAAAGGACCCTTGAGATGCCGTAGGCAAGGTCTTCGAGATCCGCCTGCGAAAGTCTGTCCAGGTCGGTATCACTGTCGTGGATTGCCGTGATTTCATTGCTACCCAGAGGGGAAAAGGCGGCAAGCCAATGCCAGCGGTTTTGTCGGACAACGTAGCGTTCGCCGATTCTCTTCTCTTCACTTACCAGGTCGTCGTAATAGGATGAGCCGTGCTTTTCATGGTACTTCCGCGCGGCGTCCAGCATCCGCGCATGATAAGAATACGCCATAGGAGTCACCAGCATCTGCAGATGGGGATGCACGAGGCTTGCGCCCGCCGGAAGGAGATAGTTCTGGCAGACCGCCGAAAAGACCGCGGACTCGTCCCTCCCGTACACGCGCCGCAAAAACTCCTGCGCCGCACCGAAACCGTCGGCAATGATGCGGGGACTGAATTCCGAGAGTTTCAAGAAGTGGGCGCCGAGCGCGATCACGGGGTGATATGCCCCGACGGAAAATAGGTTGGAAAACAGGACTGCATCGCCTCTCCGGATCCGTCCTTCGGACACAAGGTCGGAAGGATAGCGGGCGGTCTTGCTGGCAACATTCTGGCCGCAGAAAATGCAGTTCCCGGCGCTTTCTTCCGCAAGCTTTTTTATCAATCCCGGGTCGTTCTCACCGAAAAATACGCGGGCCTTGTCCTTCAGAAAGGGATTGTGGACGCTCGTATCTCCGAGGAGCGGGTCCTTTCTCACCTCCACGCGATGTTCTTCGGGAGCAAAGTTATTAAACGGGTTCAGGATCGTAAATGCAGAAGATGTTTTCTCAAAGACCAGGTTCCCCATGCAGACCTCCTCAGGCTTCAGACAGTTCCCATCCCTGTCCCAATGCAGCGTATCTCTTCATATGGCTCTATGGCCGTCGATTCATTTCCGTTAACAAGCGAATACAAATATTGTAGCATGAGATGTTGCTGATTTTACTTAAGGAAGGTGGTTTGCTATCTTCGAACGGACCGGGGATTGATGCGGTGATGTTGATTTTGCAGATGGATTCAACTAGAATTGGAATGAATCAATTTTTTGCTTATGCAAAGAAGGAGGCCCACCATGGCTGGAGATACCGCACGTTCGGCGCTGGAATACTACAACAATAACAGGCCGGATTTTCTGAGCGACCTTAAGAAGCTCATCGCCATCCCGAGCATCAGTTTTCCGGGATTTGATCCCAAACCGGTGCGGCAGTGCGCCGAGGCCGTTGCTGCTCTCCTCCGGGAAAGCGGCTTGGACGACGTACACCTCCTTGAAACGGGCAAGGGCCACCCTTCCGTATTCGGCCAGTGGACCGGGGCGCCGGGGAAACCCACCATCCTGCTGTATGCGCATTGCGATGTCCAGCCCATCGGCAGGGAAGAGCTCTGGACCACACCGCCTTTCGAACCCGCCGAGCGGAACGGAAGGCTCTACGGCCGCGGGGCCTCGGACGACAAGGCGGGAGTGGTGATGCACGCCGTCGCAGTACGGTCCTACCTCAAGGCTGCGCGCTCTCTTCCGGTCAATGTGAAGGTCCTGATCGAGGGAGAAGAGGAAGTGGGTTCAACGAACCTCAACGAAATCCTGAAGCGGAACCTCGACCTCCTTTCCGCGGACGCGGTGCTCATCGCCGACAGTGAAAACTTCTACAGCGGCGTTCCCACGCTCACCGCGTCGCTCCGCGGCATCGTAACGGTCAATGTCGAAGTGCGCTCGCTCGCGTCGAGCGTCCATTCGGGCACCTGGGGCGGCCCCCTGCCCGATCCGGTCATCGCCCTGGCGAAGATGATCTCCGGCCTCGTGGATGACGAGGGCAGGCCCGCCGTTCCCGGTCTCCTCGACAGGGTGAGGACGTTGTCCCCGAAAGACCAGGCAGCTCTCGATGCGCTGCCCTTCAACGAATCCCTGTACCGGAGACAGGTGAAACTTCTTGACGGTGTCCGGGTGATCGGCGGCGAGGGAACGGTCTATCAAAAGATGTGGCACCGTCCGTCCATTGCCGTCAATGCCATCGAAGCGAGCAGCCGCAAACAGGCCGCAAACATCATCAATGATTCGGCATGGGCGCGGATCGGCGTCCGCATCGTCCCCGATATGGACCCGTCCGAAACGCTCGCGCTGCTCACGGACCACCTGAAGAAACATGCGCCCTGGGGCGTGCAGGTGACCGTTCAACCGGAAACACCCTCGCCGTGGTGGAAGATGGAAACAGAAGGACCGGTATTTGAGGCCGCGATGCGCGCCCTCGAAAAGGGTTACGGGAATAAACCGGTGGTAGCGGGAGCGGGGGGATCGATCCCTTTCGTGCAGACCATCACCGGCGCTCTTGGCGGCGTGCCGGCCTTGCTCTTCGGCGTCGGCGATCCTTATTCAGCGGCCCATTCTGAGAATGAAAGTCTTCTCATCGCGGACTGGGAAAAAGGCTGCAAGAGCCTCATCCATCTTTTCGCGGAACTGGCCGCCTGACGTTCGGTAAGGTTGACCGCGGACTCTGAAGCATGAAAAGTGTTATGACGCCAGCGCCTTGTCCTCGATCTTTACCGGAATCCGGGTCTGAATGTTCCGGATAAACGCAGTCAGGGCGTCGCGCTGTTTCTCCGCGAGATACGTCTGTCTGAAGCCTTCCTTATTCTTCTCAAAATCCCCCGGTTTCGCGTTGGGATTTTTCCGCATATAGGCGGAGCTGAGCTCGGCGTCTCCCACGACCACGCTGTCTTTCACGAGGTGTTCCAGCTTCTGACGCAGCAGATACTCGCGCTGACCGTTTTCGAACACCGCTGGCGTCATATTGATTCGGTCGAGGGTACGCTCATAGATCTGCTTGTTGAATCTTCCGTTCTGCATGAAGGCGGGCATCCTCATGATGGACGCCTGCAGTTCCTCATCGCTGACCCTGAGCCCTTCGCGTTCGGCCTCGTCGAGGAGCAAGCGGTTCACGATCAATTCCTGCAGCGCCTGATTTCTGAGGCCCTTCGTGAAGGACTCATTAAGCTGGCCTTTTAAAATTTCCCGGTAATTTTCATACAGGTTCCGGTAGGCCATGTTCAGCTCTTCCGACGTGATAACCGTATCGCCGACCTTGGCCACGGCCCCCTTGCCCTGTGACGACGGATAGATCCCGAAAAAAAGGAACGTGACCGTCACCAGCCCCACGATGATCCACATCATCCAGCCCATGTGCTTTCGAATCCATTCAATCATGGTGATTCCCCCTCGTTTAATTTCGGATTGCGGATTGCCGATTGCGGAATGAAACCACCCCTCTCCTCTTGTCCTCTCCCCTGAGGGGAGAGGGTAGGTTGAAGGGAAATCCGCAGTGCTTCATGTTATTCACTTAATTTCTTCTTGAGCAGCTGGTTCACAAGCTCCGGGTTCGCCTTCCCCTTGCTCGCCTTCATCACCTGGCCCACGAAGAACCCGAAGAGTTTCTCTTTGCCGGTTTTATAATCGGCGTGTTGTGCCGGGTTCGCCTTGATCACCTCATCTATGATCTTTTCGATCTCGCCGGTGTCCGAAACCTGGACCAGCCCCTTTTCCCTGACGACCGTTTCAGCGTCCTTACCGGACTTGTACATCTCCTCGAAGCACGGTCTTCGCGATCTTGGTGCTGATCACGCCGTCACTGATCATCTTGATCATGCCGGCCAGCCTGTCCGGTTTTATCGGACAATCCTCAATCTCCTTTTCCCTCAGCGTTTAAAAGACGCGTCAACTCACCCATCATCCAATTCGAGACCACCTTGGGATAATCGGAGACATTGATCGACAGCTTGGTTGACGCCCCTGCCGTTTCCTCATAGTAGGCGGCCGTTGCCCTTGTCAGCGTCAGCGTATCCGCATCATATTCAGGCAAGGCATACTCCTTCACGAACCGCTCCCGCTTGGCGTCGGGAAGTTCGGGAATAGTCCTGCCGATGTTCTCGACCGTCTCTTTCGAAACGACGACCGGCACGAGGTCCGGTTCGGGGAAATAGCGGTAGTCGTGGGCCTCTTCCTTGCTCCGCATGGAGAAGGTGACGCCCTTGGCCGAGTCGAAGAGGCGGGTCTCCTGGAGGACCTTGCCTCCGTCGTCGAGGACCTGCGCCTGGCGCTTGATCTCGTACTCGATCGCCTTCTGCACGAACTTGAAGGAATTCACGTTCTTGATCTCGGCCCGCGTGCCGAACTCACTGGATCCAATCGGCCGAATCGAGACATTGGCGTCGCAGCGGAAGTTCCCCTTTTCCATATCGGCGTCGGACACCTCGATATAGCGAAGGATGGAGCGGAGCTTTTTCAGATATTCCGACGCTTCTTCCGGGGTCCGAATGTCCGGCTCGGACACGATCTCCATGAGCGGCGTCCCGGCGCGGTTCAGGTCCACGAGACTGGCCCCGCTTTCGGCCTGGTGCAGGTTCTTGCCCGCGTCCTCCTCAAGATGGATCCGCGTGATGCCGACGCGCTTGATCTTCCCGTCGGCCACGATTTCAACATACCCGTGTTCGCAGACCGGCAGTTCATACTGCGATATCTGGTAGCCCTTGGGAAGGTCGGGATAGAAATAGTTTTTCCGCGCGAACCGGCTGTAGGGACTAATCGAACAATGCGTGGCGACCCCGGTCTTGATGATGTATTCAATTGCCTTTTTGTTCAGCACCGGCAGCACGCCCGGCATACCGATGCAGACCGGGCAGGTGCGCGTGTTCGCCTCTTCGCCGAAACGCGTCTCGCACCCGCAGAAGATCTTCGTGTTGGTCTGGAGCTGGGCATGCACCTCAAGCCCGATGACTGCCTCGTATTTCATGGTTGACTTCCCTCTTCGTATTTTTGACCACGGCAACCGTGCTGCCGTGATTCACGCCATCACGGATGGCTCGCTCCATATTACAGCTTCGCCCTTCTCGTGTGCCACTCCGTCGCCTGCTCGTAGGCAAAGGCCGCATGAAGGATCGCGTTCCTCGTCGAAGTGCTTGCCGAGGAGCTGCAAACCGATAGGGAGATTCGTTTTCGTAAACCCGCAGGGAAGCGACATGCCCGGGATACCTGCGAGGTTCACGCTGATCGTAAAAATGTCCGAAAGGTACATCTGGAGCGGGTCGGAGGATTTCTCCCCGATCTTGAAAGCGGCGGTCGGCGCCGTCGGCGTGGCAATGACATCGACCTTTTTGAAGGCCTCGTCAAAATCCCGCTTGATCAGCGTCCTGGCCTGCTGCCCTTTTTTATAATAGGCGTCGTAGTAACCAGCGGACAGCGCATACGTCCCGAGCATGATCCTGCGTTTTACCTCCGGACCGAAACCCTGGCTGCGCGATTTCATATAGAGGTCCAGGAGGTCCTTCGCCCCTTCGGCGCGGAACCCGTACTTGATGCCGTCGTAACGGGCAAGGTTCGAGCTCGCCTCGGAAGTGGCGAGGATATAGTACGTAGCGACGGCATAGTCCGTGTGGGGAAGCGAGACTTCCACGACCGTTGCACCGAGCCCCTCAAGCGTTTTCACTGCATCCCTGACAGCTTTCTCCACCTCCGGATCCATCCCCTCGATGAAATACTCCTTCGGGCAGGCCGATCTTCATTCCTTTTACGTCTTTCTTGAGGGCCTTCGTAAAATCAGGGGCAGGAATGTTTGCCGAGGTGGAATCCTTCGCATCGTGGCCGGCTATGACGTTCATGAGGAGCGCCGAATCGGTCACGTCCTTGGTGATCGGGCCTATCTGGTCCAGCGATGACGCGAACGCTACGAGGCCGAACCGCGATACCCTTCCGTAGGTCGGTTTCAAGCCGACGACGCCGCAGCATGCCGCCGGCTGCCGGATCGATCCTCCCGTGTCCGAACCCAACGAGCCGATGCATTCTCCCGCTGCCACCGCCGCCGCCGAACCGCCGCTCGAGCCCCCGGGGATCCGTTCAAGGTCCCAGGGATTTTTCGTGATGAAGAATCCCGAGTTTTCCGTAGAGGACCCCATGGCGAATTCATCCATGTTCGGCTTGCCGCAGAGCACATAGCCGGCCTTTTTCAGGTTTCTGCACAACGGTCGCGTCATAGGGAGGCACAAAGTTTGCGAGTATCTTCGAAGCGCAGGTGGTCTTGATTCCCTCGATACACATGTTATCTTTGACCGCGATCGGGATCCCGAGAAGCGGCGACGATGTATCTCCGGCCCTGATCCGCCTGTCAGCTTCTTTCGCCTGCGCCCGGGCGATGTCCTCCGTCACGGTGATATACGCCTTGACCTTCCCGTCCACGGCCCTGATTCTGCCGAGGACCGACTCGGTTACGGCTTCCGACGTGGTCTCGCCCTTTTTCAGCATGTCATGCAGTTCATGAATCGTCAACTGAGAGAACTCCATTATTTCTCCTTCACCCGGTTGTTTTCATCCACGAGAACTATCTTGGGCTTAAAGGTCTTGAGCTCTTCTTCATTGAAATATTCGTAGCAGAAAACGATGATCTTGTCCGACTTGACGCCCCGCCGTGCGGTGGGACCGTTCAGCACCATTTCGCCCGAACCGCGTTTGCCGGGAATGACGTAGGTCTCGAACCGCTCTCCGTTGTTCAGGTTCGACACATGAACCTGCTCATAGGGCAGAATGCTCGCCGCCTCAAGGAGCACGGGATCGACGGTCAGGCTTCCCTCGTACTCGAGGTTCGCGTCCGTCACGGTCGCGCGGTGTATTTTCGATCGCAGCATCAGTCTAAACATGAATTATCCTTTTTTGGATGCTGGAACTGTTTCGTCATTCCGATGCTGCTATCGGGATCCAGGTTCATGATCGGTTGAGATTATACTTCCTGGATTCACGCCGATCATGCCGGAATCGGCCGGTCCATATCTGCCTTATTCTATGATCTTCGGCACTTTGTAATGACCCGCGGCCTTTTCCGGGGCATTGGCCAGGGCGCGTTCCTGCGTCAGGCTCTCCTCCGGCACGTCGCTCCGCATGACGTTGTTGATGTCCAGCACGTGGGCGGTGGGTTCCACTCCTTTGGTGTCGAGCTCGTTCAGCTTTTCAACATAGGTGAGGATGTTCGAGAGCTGATCGGTCAGCTTTTCCTTTTCCTGGTCCGACAGTTCCAGCCTGGCGAGCTTCGCAACATGTTCTACTTCCTGTCTCGTGATTTTCATTCGTTATTCTCGTTTCCTGATTACTGATTCCTGGCTTTAAATCACTTCCAGGTTTGCATACTTCACCGCGAGCGTCTTGACGCCGTGACCCGGAAAACTTACGCTGAGTTTGCGGTCATCACCCGACCCTTCGGAACGCTGCACGGTGCCGAGTCCGAACTTCGCATGGCGCACCACGGCGCCCTTATAGTACCGGTCAGCGGGACCGGACTTCGCCGTCTGAGGGGCTGCGCTGTGAAGTTCCGGTATCCCTTTCCGGTCCGCGCCGAATGTCGTCCTTTCCCAGGTTGCCCGGTCCTGAAAGGAATACGCCGTCGCTCGATCCGCCCCGACGTGCTCCATCGCCTCATCCGGGATCTCCTGCACGAACCGGGAGACAAGGTTCGCCTGGGGGTATCCATAAAGCCGGCGTTCAGCCGCGTGGGTGATGACGAGCCGTTCCTTGGCCCGCGTAATGCCCACGTAGCAGAGCCTGCGCTCCTCTTCGAGTTCTTCCTCGCTCTCCGCGGACCGGGAATGCGGGAAGAGGCCTTCCTCCATACCGGCCATGAAGACCACCGAGAACTCGAGCCCCTTGGCGTTATGAAGCGTCATTAACGTAACCGTGTCGGAGCTGCCCCTCCTGCCTTCAGCCGAGATCTGCTGCTCCGAGTCCGTAATGAGCGCAACCTGGTCCAAAAACGCGGCCAGCGATGCGTCCCGGTTCTGTTCCTGAAAATCCTCGGTTGCGGTCAGAAGCTCGTTCAGATTTTCGAGCCGGATCCGGGCTTCCACGTTCTTTTCCTGCTCAAGCGCTTGTCCGTATCCTGATTCATGGATCACGCGGCGGACCAGCTCGGTGATTTCGGTTTTCCCGAGATCGGCCCGCAGCCGCTCCATCATGCCCGTGAAGTCCCGGAGTTTTTTTCTGGCGCCGGTCGCGATGTCGGCATTCTCCGGATTCATCGCGATCTGATAGAGTCCGGCGCCGGCCCGGGCCGCTGCCGTCTCCAGTTTGTCGATTGTCGTGTCGCCGATGCCGCGCGCCGGCACGTTGATGATCCTGCGCAGGCTCACGATATCCGAAGGGTTCTGCAGCACCCGGAGATACGCGATGACGTCCTTGATCTCCTTGCGGTCATAGAACCGCAGGCCTCCGAAGATGCGGTACGGCGTTCCCCAGTTCCGGAGCGCGTCTTCCAGCGCGCGGGACTGTGCGTTGGTGCGATAGAGCACCGCGATCTGCCTGAGGCTCCTGCCCTCGTCCACTTCCTTCTGGATGCACCGGGAGATGTAGCGCGCCTCATCTTTCTCATCAACGGCCTTGTAGCACGCGATCTTGTCGCCGCCGCGTCTTTCGGTCCAGAGTTCCTTGGGTTTTCTTCCGAGGTTTCGCGCGACCACCGCCCCCGCGGCACCCAGGATGTTTTGCGTCGAACGGTAGTTCTGCTCAAGCTTGATGACTTTGGCCGCGGGATAGTCCTTTTCAAAGTTCAGGATGTTCGAGATGTCCGCCCCGCGGAATTTGTAGATGCTCTGGTCGTCGTCTCCCACGACGCAGAGGTTCTGCCTCTTCATCGTAAGAAGCCGCACGAGCCGGTACTGGGCGCGGTTCGTATCCTGATACTCGTCGATCAAAATGTGGTGGAACATGCCCTGATAATACGCGAGCACGTCCTGATGCCGCTCGAAGAGCCGCACCGTGAGCATCAGCAGATCGTCGAAATCGAGCCCGTCCGATTCCCTGAGCTTCTCCTCGTACAGGGAATAGACGCGGCCGACCGCCTCATCGAAACCGAAGGGGGAGCTCGTTTTCACGAACTCTTCGGCGCCGGTCAGGTTGTTCTTGAGCGCGCTGATTTTCGCCGCAATCGCCCGGGGCTGGTACCGTTCGGCGTCGATCCGCAGGTCCGCAACGCAGGCCTTCACAAGCGACGAGCGGTCCGTCTCGTCGTAGATCACGAACGAGCGCTTGTATCCGAGCTTGTCGATATGCTGCCTGAGTATCCTGACGCAGGCCGAGTGGAACGTACTGATCCAGAGCCCGCCGTACCCGATGCCGCGTCCGAGGGACATATCGAGCATCCGCTCGAGCCGCTCCCTCATTTCATTCGCGGCCTTGTTCGTAAAGGTCACCGCCAGAACGTTGCCGGGGTCGACCCCCCGCTCGCGTATCAGGTGCGCGATCCTGCAGGTGATCACGCGGGTCTTCCCGCTGCCCGCGCCCGCAAGGATCAAAAGCGGACCGTCGCCGTACAGCACGGCTTCGCGCTGGGGGGGATTTAATTGTTCAAAATAGTCCATGGAATATCAAAATAGCCCTTGCAGATTGCGTATTTTACAGAACAACCACGTAAATTGCAAGATTAGTTTTGGAGGATGTCATGCTTCAGGCAGGAGGTCTCCGCGAGCGTAGCCCCAGTCTTTAGCCTGCACTATAGAGGCGGGCAATTCATATTCAAGCATTCGATGGTCTTACGCCGGTTTTAAATACCAGTCCAACAGTACGGACCTGGCCCCTCAGATGTTCCTACACACCACAGTCCAAGGTTGCTTTTCCAATTTTATAGGGTAAACTCTTAATAAACATCATCACGACCGGGAGGAACAGCATGAAAAAGATGGCAAGTGTTGTCATAGTATTGTCTATTTTGGCGTCGGCGATCACCGTGTGGGCCGGCGAGGAAGCGCTGCCCAGGGACTTGGATTCGTATGCATACACCGGTTCCCTCGTCATCCCCGATAAGAACAGCCCGCTCTTCGGGTTTTTCCATTACTATATGAACAAAAAAGGGCTGGCGGCGTTCAAGACGGGGGCCCCCTACCCCGAGGGCACGATCATCGTGGGCAAGGTGTACGAGGTCGTGACATCTCCTATAGTCGGCATGACCGAGGGGAAGATGCTGCGCTATTCCTATATGAGGAAGGACCTGTCTGCGAAAGAAACAGGCGGCTGGATATTTGCTGTCTTCTCCCCTGACGGGAGGTTCATAAAGAAGGACGAAAAGACCGCCTGTTTCGCCTGCCACATGGCGGCCAAAGACTCCGATTACGTGTTTTCCAAACCTCTGGAATAAGTGCACTTGCATACCGACAGCCGTGCGAATATCGTCAAGTGGGCGATGTGTATGGACCTGACCCTCAGATTTTGCGAGAGGAATATACTCCTATCCCGCCTCTCGTTTTTCAACACTTTGTTCAAAGATCATACCTGTAAGTGTTAGTCGATTTAATTGATGTTTTTTGAATAAAGATCGAGTTTAGTATGTTTTGCGATAATGTGGAAATGATCGTCTTTAGTATAAAGCGGAATATTATTGAGAATCGCAAGTGCTGCTATCGAGGTGTATGCGGATGGTACTGTTATTCCCTTTGCCCGCAGTGAGCGGTACAGTGATGCCGCAGCAAGATGAATTTCTTTGCTCATATCGAGATAAGGAAGCTTCGTCAACCGTTCTTTCGTTACAGCGTGGCTTTTGTTATCTCTTATTCCCTGGAGAACCTCTTGGAGAATAATACCGCAGAGAACAGCCCGATTATGCTCCCTGATGAGGTCTTCTAGCTCTGCGGCTTGCGGTGATACCGGATTCTGGAAAAAATCAATCCATATGGAAGTGTCAATGAGAACCACGACGGTCCTTTCTCATCTCATCAAGGTTGCCTTCCCATTTCACCTTCCCCCTCAACTCCAGAACCTGTTCAAACTCCTTTTGTTCGAGAAGTCGCTTAAGAGCATAGTTGACGATATCCACTTTCTTGCTAATACCCGTCATCTTCTGCGCTTTTCGCAGAAGATCATCTTGAATGTCTATTACTGTACGTGACATAATCAGCCTCCTTGTCATCTATAGCCCATTAACCAGATTATTACTTTATCATAAAGATGATATCATTTCAATAGTATTTTGATATCACTTGAAGCAGTCCGAGAGTATATCGAGGGAATGTTCTACTACAACGAAGAATCGACAGAGAATACAACACTAAATACTGAAGGGCAATCAATTTGGCTCATTTTCCGGAACAAATTCAACAGTCCCTTTTCACTCCCGATCCTTCGCCCTAGCAAGGGTGGAATGCGCTATGGACTTCTTCAAGTCTTTGATCATGCCTGTAAATGCTTGTCGATTTAATTGATGTTTTTTGAATAGAGATCGAGTTTAGTATGTTTTGCGATAATGTGGAAGTGATCGTCTTTAGTATAAAGCGGAATGTTATTGAGGGTCGCAAGTGCTGCTATCGAGGTGTATGCGGATGTACTGTTATTCCCTTTGCCCGTTGTGAGCGGTACAGTGATGCCGCAGCAAGATGAATTTCTTTGTTCATATCGAGATAAGGAAGCTTCGTCAACCATTCTTTCGTTAAAGCGTGGCTTTTGCTATCTCTTTATTCCCTGAAGAACGTAAATTGTTATTCCACCGTCACGCTCTTGGCCAGGTTCCGGGGCTGGTCTACATCCGCCCCCAGGAGGACCGCAATGTGGTATGCAAGCAGCTGGAGCGGGACGGCCATGAGGATGGGCATGAGCAGATGGTTCGTCGCCGGCACCGGGATCGCGTGGTCCACCCGTTTTATAATTTCCGAGTCGCCTTCCGTCACGAGCGCGATGACGATCCCGCCCCGTGCCTTGACCTCCTCGATGTTCGCCAGGATCTTGTCGTAGACGCCGTTCTTTCCGGCAATGACCACGACGGGCATGTTCTCGTCGATAAGCGCGATCGGGCCGTGCTTCATCTCGCCCGC
Source organism: Nitrospirota bacterium (assembly GCA_963741205.1). Lineage (GTDB taxonomy): Bacteria > Nitrospirota > UBA9217 > UBA9217 > UBA9217 > JAJYKN01. The sequence continues at coordinate 154,287 of CAVUHW010000034.1, read as the reverse complement.
GGGATAGCCCTCGGCGTGAATATAGGATATTTCCTTCAGCTTGAGCGCGCCTTCGAGGGCCACGGGGAAGTTCGGTCCCCTGCCGAGATAGAGAAAATCTTGCGCCTTGAAATATTTTTTTGCCACCTGCTCGATGCTGTCGTTTGCCTCCAGACAGCGTTCGACCAGAGCGGGAATATGCACGAGGTCGGCGAGCCGCTTTTTCACCCCGTCCGCGGCAAGCGTCCCGCGATGGCTGCCGAAGAAGAGGCTGAAGAGATAGAGCGCGGTAAGCTGGGCCGTAAAGGCCTTGGTCGATGCCACGCCGATCTCCGGACCTGCATGGGTGTATATCACGCCGTCGGCCTCGCGTGCGGCTGTCGATCCCACCACGTTGCAGAGCGCGATGACCGTGGCGCCCTTCCTCTTGGCCTCGCGCATGGCAGCGAGCGTGTCCGCGGTCTCACCGGACTGGGTAATGGCGATGAACAGATCATCGGTGCAGACGAGTGGACACCGATAACGAAATTCCGACGCGATGTCGACCTCGGTGGGAATGGCCGCGAGTTCTTCAATCATGTACTTGCCCACCAGCCCGGCATGCCACGACGTGCCGCAGGCGACGATGAATATCTTCTTCACCGCGCGGACCCGGTCCTGCGTGAGACCTATCTCTTCAAGATGAACGGCCCCGGTCTCCTGGGAAATTCTGCCACGGATCGTGTCCATGATGGCGCGCGGCTGCTCGTAGATCTCCTTCAGCATGAAGTGGCGGTAGCCGCCCTTCTCCGCCATGACCGGGTTCCACATGACCCGCGTGATCTCCCGCGTAAGCTCGGTCCCCTTGAGGTCGGTCAGCCTGACCCCCTCCTTGGTGAGGATGGCCATCTCATCGTCATTCAGAAACAGGACGTCTCGCGTGCGGTGCAGGATGGCAGGGATGTCGGAAGCCAGAAAAAATTCGCCCTCTCCGAGGCCGACCACGAGGGGGCTGCCCTTGCGCGCTCCCACCACCATCTCGGGATTGCGCTCGTCGATGACCGCGATGGCGTATGCGCCTTCAAGATGGCGTGCTGCTTCACGAACCGCGTCTTCCAGCGCCAGGCCCTTCTGTCCCATGCTGTCGATCAGGTGTGCGATCACTTCCGTGTCCGTTTCGGACAGGAACACGCGTCCCCTGCCTGCAAGCTCTTTCTTGAGCGTTGTATAGTTTTCAATGATGCCGTTATGGACCACGACGATCGTGCCGGCGCGGTGCGGATGGGCGTTTTCTTCCGACGGCCTGCCGTGCGTGGCCCAGCGAACGTGTCCCACACCACACGTTCCACCGAGCGTTTCACCGCGAAGCAACGTCTCGAGGTTCTGGAGCTTGCCGACGGCCCGCCGGACCTCAAGCCTGCCCTCCTGGAACACCGCCACGCCGGCCGAGTCGTACCCGCGGTACTCGAGCTTCTTGAGTCCCTCGATCAGGATCGGGACCGCAGGATCTTTTCCGATATAACCGATAATGCCGCACATAAGTCGCTACGCTCCATTTCAAATTGGAAATTGTAAATTTGCAACTATTTCAAATTGGAAATGGCAATTCCAACTTCCTTCAATGTTCGCTGCACATTGATGCCTAATTTTCGCAATTTGTACAATTGTTCCAATTATTTTTTGCTTTTCTGCTTCAATCTTCTCCGGCGGCTCGCGAACCCCTCGCGGATTACCTGCGGCACGCGGCTGATGGCAAGGGCATCCGCCGGGACATTGCGGGTGATCGTGGCGCCCGCGGCGACAAGCGCGCCCTTGCCGATCGTAACGGGTGCAACGAGCTGCGCATCGCTGCCCACGAACACGCCGTCCTCGATCACGGTGCGGTGCTTTTCGTATCCGTCGTAATTGCAGGTAATGACACCGGCGCCGATATTCACGTCCCTGCCGATCGTTGCGTCACCGATATAGGAGAGGTGGTTGGCCTTGCTCCCCGCTCCGATCTCCGATTTCTTTACCTCGACAAAGTTCCCGATCTTCGCCCTTTCGCCGATGACCGAGCCCGGCCGCAGGTGCGCGAAGGGCCCGACCGTCGCACCGGCCGCAATGTCGCTTTCCTCGATGACCGAGCAGTCCTTCACGGTCACGGTGCCCGCGATTATGCTGTCTATGATCCGCGAGCCGGGATAGATCACGCAGGCGTCGCCGAGCTTCGATTTTCCTTCGATCCGGACGTTGGGATAAAGTACAACATCGCGACCCAGCGAAACCTCGGTTCCCACAAAGGTGGTTTCAGGGTCAAACATGGTCACACCCTCGGCCATCCAGCGCCCGTTGGTCCGCCGGCGTATGACCGCTTCGGCCCGTGAGAGGTCGTTGCGTGAATTCACGCCCATGACCTCTTCCGGATCGCCGCACACCAGCGCGGCCACGGTCCGTTTTTTCTTTTTTGCGAGTTCGATCATGTCGGGCAGGTAGTACTCGCCTTGCGCATTGTCTTTGCCGAGCAGGTCAAGGGATGCAAGCAGAAACTTCGGGTCAAAACAGTAAATCCCCGCGTTCACCTCTTTGATTTTCTTCTGCGCGGCGGTCGCGTCTTTCTCTTCCACCACGCGCGATACCCCGGCCCCGGCGCGCACGACCCTCCCGTACCCGAAGGGGTTCGCAAGCTCGGGCGGTGATGAGCGTAACCGCGGCGCGGGACTTCCGGTGGAGTTCCATGACCGCCCTGAGTGTTTCGCCCGTAAGAAGCGGCGTATCGGCGCACAGGATCATGACCGGACCGGACGCGCCGGAGAAAGCCTCTCTCGCCTGCAGAACAGCGTGTCCCGTACCGAGCTGTTCGGCCTGAAGCACGATCTCGACGCCGTAATTGCCGACCGCGTTCCTCACTTTGTCAGCCTGGTGCCCCAGAACGAGGATGGTCTTCTCAGGGTCGAGGTCCGCCACGGTGTTCAGGACGTGACGGATGAGCGGCATTCCCGCGAGCGGATGGAGGGCCTTGGCAATCCCGGATTTCATCCGCGTGCCGAGACCGGCCGCGAGAATAACGACCGTCGGTCTCACTTACCGCACCTCCTGCGCCGTTTGTTTCAATTTGTTCGCCTGGAACTCGCTTAAGGGAACCAGGCCCAGCGATATGATGAATTTCATCCCCTCTTCCACCGATATACCGAGCTTGGACACCTCCGCCTCGGGCAGAATGAGGAGGAACCCCGCCGTAGGATTCGGCGTAGTAGGAACGAAGACCGTCACGAACTTGCCGGACATGCCGACAGTGCTTCCCTGCATCTCGCCGGTCATGAAACCGACGCTGTAACAGCCCTTCCGCGGATACTCGACCAGGGCCACGCCGTGAAACTGGTGCTTCATGGAGAAGGTCTCCATGACCTGCTTGACGGTGAAGTAAACGCCGCGCACGAGCGGGACCCTCTGCAACAGCTCGTCGCTCGTCTTGACGATCCGGCTTCCGAGATAGTTGGCGGAGAGCATGCCGACGAACACTACGAAGAGGATCAGGGTGATGATGCCCATGCCGGGAATCCGGTGTCCGAAAAACTGCGCGGGAAGGTCTGCCAGGATGCCGTCGATCACGCCTAGAAGCGCGGTCAGAACATAGTACGTAGCCCAGATCGGCAGGAGGACGAGCAGGCCGGTGATAAAATATTTTTTAAAAAAAACCCTGATTTTTTTCACGTTTGTAATATTACTGATTTTGCCGGGAGGTTGCAAGCTTTTTTTCCTGCGAGGAATGAAGACGCCGTCGTCCGCGCGTAAAGAAAAAGGCCTTCCGGGAGCGGGAAGGCCTTTTCGAGGAGAACGAGCTCCGTCTACCAGAGCGGCAGCATATCCACCGTGGCAATATCGTTCCCTGTGCGGACATCCACGATCTGAGGAATCGCTATCGCCTTGAACAGGGGGCTCGTCGAGGACCAACCGACCGCATCGATCCCGTAGAAGGCGCCGGGAAGCGGTGTTGCCGCATCGCCGCCGGGCAGATCGATGCTGTATGCATTGGTGGTCGTCCCCGTCATCTGACTGCTGACATCGACGGCATTGACGATCATTCCGCCGTGCACCGCGAAGAGCCGGCCCCTGTCCATCTTATTGTTCATCCTTAACGGATTGTTCATGGTGATCGTGCCGGTCACGCTGTTTCCCTTATAGGGAGACACCACCTGAAGCGGCGTTGTGAACGCGACGGTCGTCGTCGATGAAGTGACCGGTATGGGGTCGCTGTGTTTGAACAGAATTGCGTCGGCCACGGCGCCATAATTGCCGGCGCCGCCGGCAGGGGTCTCCGGCGTGAACGTAAGTGTTGCCCCGCTGCTCACGAAATTCGCCACCTGGATCTGATCGTTGTTCAATGGGAAGTTCCTGAAACCTCCCGTGAGCGGATTGAAATGGCGGAACCGGATCTCATAGGGGTACTCCCCGGCCCCCGGAAGGGTTTGGTAGAACTGCACCCATGCGCCCGTGGGCGACTGGATCGTTCCGTCGACCGCGTAGTCATTGGTACTCGTCGGAGTCGTGCTGATGACGGCGAGGTCCGTGCCGTTCGCCGTGGTCGTGCCTTTTGTGACCGGCACCCCTTTAATGATCATGGTCTCCGTGTTCAAGCCCCGGATCACGACATCCCACGTGCTGGTGACCAGCGTCGATACGGGATAGAGAATAAACGTACCGTCGGCCCTGGGAACAGTCCAGCGTCTCACCACATGGAAAGGGCTCACCGCGCCGGCGTCTTCCATTTCCTTCTCCGTGGAGAGACGCTCGGCCTTGATCACGAAACGGGGGGCCGTTAGTGATCCGCCGGTGGAGAGCTTGCCGATAATGGCGCCCACATGGTCAAGGTCGAAGTAGTTGAGCCTCGGTTTTAAGACGAAGTCCGTTCCTTCGTGGAATTCCACGATGTCGTGGCCGGCGTCGAGGTCAATGGCAAGATTGAGCGTGCCTCCGGCCGTCACGCCGAACGCGCCGGTCAGCATGATGCCGTGGTCGGCGTCCGGTATATACAGGGGAGAGGTCGTTGAACCGATGACAACCTCGTTGAAATACGTGTGGCCTGTCGGGGCGGGGTTGACGGCGGTCGGATTGGTAGGTTCCAAAAACAGTCTGATCTGCCGGTACGTGCCTGCCGGGAGCTGGATGTTGTTCCAGAGGGACTGCATGTTCCCGCTCGAGAGAGCCAGGAGATCAACGATGACGGGTTGCGTGAGCGGATACTTGAGCCAGGCTCCCGTACGCGGATCGGCCGCGTCGCTCGTATGGAACCAGATGTCCTTCACCGTAATATACACATGATCGAAATCTCCCGGCGCGTCCGTAAGTTTTATTGCTACGACGCCTGTCTGAGAAGTTGTCCCGCTTTCCGATGAACTCGAGTTATTTCCGCACGCCTGCAACGCTGCTACAGCCAGTAAAACCAAAACCCAGGCAAGATGCCTTCTGAACATCATATGATTCCCTCCCGAAATGGATAATCTCCGCCCCTCTCCGATATGCGGAGTCCGTCAATGGAATGAGACACTCTCGATAGGAAGAGGTTTAATAGCATCCGTCGCCACGCGATATTCCGCATCACTTCAATTATGGACTTGTTGAGACCGGCCTTGGCCTTTGATCCGTTCGGGATATACGTTATATATGGATAGAGCATGAGGTTGATCTTCCCCAGTAAATCATAGAGGAAGTTCTTTTTCAATCTATCCAAAATAGAAACCTCCTGCTAAGAATAAGTTCATGCGGGAACTAAATTCTTGAGGCAGGAGGTTTCTGTGAATGATTTCAATGATAGCAGACGCGAGCAGTTTTGTCGATTCCAAAAGGAGATTCGAGGTTCAACGGAGTATTTGATTATCGGCCTGGACATCGCCAAGGAACGGCACAACGCTTTCTTCGGCACGGCCGCCGGCAAGACGCTGCACAAAGGAATGTTCTTTGACAATACCTATGAGGGCTTTCAGAAGCTTTTGATCCAGACGGACGCCCTCAAGGTGCAGCACGGCCACCGGAAGGTGGTCTTCGGCTTGGAGCCCACGGCCAACTACCACAAGCCCTTGGGAGAGTATCTTATCAAGGGGGGGCACTTGGTGGTTCTGGTATCTGCGGCGGCCACGTCAAAGAACCGGGAGCTTCTGGACGGCCGGTGGGATAAGCACGACACGAAGGATTCCGCCAATGTCGCCGACCTGATAGCCCAAGGGAAATGCCTGTACTACGACTGCCCGGGAGAGGATCTTCGGTCCCTGCGGGGCCTGTTGTCCTTAAAGAAACGGCTCAAGAAGGAGGAGCACGGCCTTCGGGTCCGCATCCGCAATCAGCTTTTGGCCCAGTACTTCCCGGAGATGGACCAGCACTTCGGGTCAGTGGCGAGTCTGAACGTGGTAAGCCGCTGTCTGGACCCTTCGCTGATCTCGGTCATGGAGTACGATGAATTCTGCCGGACCGTCTCGCCCGGCAAGGTGAGTTTGCCTCAGCAGGTCGGCTTACGCAGATATGGCGGGCTGCCAAGCAGTCCATAGGCTGTATCGTCGGAGAAGCAGTGTCCGTGGAGGCACAGATCATGGTGGCGGCTCTCCATCGCGTCCGAGAGACGATGAAGAACCTTGAAGACAAGATCGTGGACATCTGCCTGAAGTTTCCGGAGTACTCGTTCCTTCTCACGATCCCGGGGTTTGGTCCGGATGTGTCAGCCAAGGTCCTCGCCGCCATTGGAGACCCCAAGCGCTTTACGGCCGGCAAACAGGTCTTGAAGATGGCCGGCTTCGACCTATGCGCGAGCCGAAGCGGGAAGACGTCACAGAGCGCCACGCCGTGATCTCCAAACATGGGAAAGGCGATCTTCGCTATGCACTATATCCGGCGGCGATCATCTGCTCGCTCAACAACAAAGAGTTTATCATTTACCACACGAACAAGATCCGGGGACGGGAGCGGGAGAAAGGGATCGGCACCAAGATGCGGGTGAAACTTGCAGCGAAGCTTCTGATCATTGCCTGGACCCTGATGAAAAAGAAGGAGCCGTACGACCCCAAATACCTCAACCAGGGGGATAGCAAGGCATAGGCTAGATCGAGAGGACTCAAATACGGGCTTCCTGCTCGTGCGTTTTCCGAGCAAGAAGCCCTGAAAATTATATTTCGACGTAGAGAGCCCGAGACAATACGTTGAGGCAAATGACCTCGTGCGGGACAATGCAGGGCCTCTCATAGAACTTGGAATCTGGATAAGGGATGCTTGGCGGCAACGGCACGCCGGATAATATAACGCTGAGAGAGCAAGTTCGCTTCAGTGAGAGAATCGTCGAAGAAAAGCACGAATGCCCATCGCGGGTTATATGGCGAACTACGCCCTGCTTAAGTGCCGTTTGCCATCGTGTTGAAAGATCAGTGTGCTGAACTTGTACTTGACAGGGGCATTATAGGATGTCCCGCCGGCTGACTTCCTAGGTTTTGGCACTCTGGTCATGTTCTTGACCTTGCGGTCCTCGAAGACGAACACCTCCGCGGGTGAATCCGCGAGCTGCGGCTGGCCTTATGCGCGAAATCATGCCTCACATTGGCAGCATAAGCCTGGCACCGGCTGATTTCGCTGCAGCTTGCTTATGCGGGCGGTCACTGATCCGCTTGCCATTTGCTCTGATATCTCTTCTTCCGGCATCCTTTTTTGCCAGACGCTCCTTTTGTATGCCGGAGAAGTCATACATAAATCCGTCGCTCGTTGCCAGCGGGATTATCAACCCCTCGGTCCATTCCCAAGGTAACGGTATTAAGACTCTCTGTTGACATGCCGCCGTAAAGCTCGAGAAGTTCCTGCTCGCTTAAAACCGCGCCTTGCTTCTCATAGGAGAAGGAGACATACCATTTCTCGGACTCCCGGGAAATGGTGATAGCCGCCGGAACCTCGTACTCATCATGAGCTTTGAACTTAAGTTCGCCCAGATCGACCGACTTTGTGCCAAGCATCAGCCGGTGCTCATATATAGTTTTGTCTTGCCGCTGTTTTGAGCCTCCAGTAGGAACGAACCTGAATAGCTCGCTAGTAATCCAGACAGACTGCCGTCCTGCCTTCTTTTTATAAGCAAAGCACATTTCAATTACTATGCCACTGAAGGATATCTATAATTTTGGTCAGTTTACGCAACAGGGGAGAAAAAACCGGGTGGCCGGGTTACCATGATAAATAATATACTTCACAAACCGGAGCTGATGGTCATCCCCGGGAAACGTTCGTTTTTTGCGACGAAGTAGGGCGTGGGGAACAATCACCAGGTATTGTACGCAGTGCCGTCCACGGCCAAGAAGCGGGCTCGCGCTGTGCACGTCGAAGACGCCGCCTTCCGCGTCCGTTCCTTCCGGCGCCACTGTGATCCAGTCGTCTGCGCCCGTAAAGGGGTCTTTGGGGATGTCGCGCAGGTAGCTTCTCGTCCGATCCTGGGCATTGATCAGGTCCTTGAGCGTCGGGGGGAATTTGCCGTTGTCAGCATAGTACTGGTCGATGGCTTCGCGCATCTGGAACAGGTCTTCCCTGAGCACGGCCTCGCGCGCCCTGATAATGGACACTTTGAGGTTCGGCGCGGCGATCGCGATGAGGATTCCCATGATCGAGATCACGATCATGAGTTCGATGAGGGTAAAGCCTTTCGATTGCGGATTGCGGATTGCGGATATGCGGAGTGAAAGACCTTCGGAATTCGCTCGGTCTTCTGATTCCGGACCCGTTCTCTATTTCGCAGTATCTCCTCGCTCTTGTTCTCTGCCACCTGCCATACCATTCTATCAACCTCAGCCGCTATGCATACTGTTTATTCATTCCGCATTCCGCATTGTAATCACTGTTCTACCACGTGCTGTACTTCGATCCGTCAAGGCCTATCTTATCGCTCTTCGAATAGACGTCGTACACATTGCCCCCGCCCCACTGCGTGGAATCCGGCGGATCGCTGTAGGAGCGAAGTCCCCAGTTGTTCGGTTTGTCGGCCGACTCCGGCGCCGTCATTGGGTCCCGCGGGATCCTGCGGAGATACTTGACGGTCTTGTCCACCGCGCCGCTCATCTTCAGCGGCTCCGTCAACTGTTCAAGAGTGTCGGGGTAGTTGTTCTGCTCGGTCTTGCAGTAGCCTTCAAAGGTCGAGAGTTTTTTGTTTTCGCAATCCTTTTTGAACGCGTCGATTGCCGTCCGCAGGGTCCTGAGGTCGTTCCTGAGCTCGATCTCCTTCGTTCTCTGCATTGTCATGCGCGACAGCGGCATCGCCGCCGTGGCCAGGATTGCCACGATGGAGATCACCACGAGCAGTTCGATCGAGCGTGATCCCGCTTCACACCACTATTCCGCATTCCGAATGGAGCCTGCCCTCGAACGATTTTATCGGGGGAATTCCGCATGTGAATTACTTCACAACCACCTTGGCGCCCCTGGCGTCCGTCTTGATCTGCTCGCGATTGAAATTCGTGAGCTTGACGCTCTTCAGGGCCAGTTCGCTCGTCCCGCCCGACTTGCCCTGGAACACAACCGTGCACAGAGCTCCCGGAGCCGCCCACCCCGCCCACGTCGCCGATGCGGGTCATGTAGATGTCCACGGTCCCCGCCTTGATATTGTTCGAGAACAGGAACGAAGTCTGCTGACCGTCCTTTTTGAGGAGCGTCCCTTCGCCGGCGGTCTTGAATTCCACGATCTTGGGATCATAGCTGAGCGTCATGATCACTCCGTAAAGGTCTTTGACGCTTCCCGCAGAGATATCGAACCGCGATTCCTGTCCGACCTGTGACAGCGTTTTCGGGAGGCTTCAATTCCAGAAGTACGGACGTACCTTCCGCGGCCGGCTGCGCGGCCGCCGCGGTCGTCGGCGCCGGCGGCTGCTTTGCCGCTTCTGCGCCTGCCGGGACGGCGCCGCTTCCCGCTTTGCCATCGATTCCAGAACCGCCGTCTTGTCGAGCGGTTTTTCCGCAGCCTTCGTGCTTTTGCCGGCTGTAACGAAGAGCGGTTTCGTGTCGAAGTTTTCTTCGGTGCCGGACCAGAAAGCCTGCGTGTCCTTGTCCGGCAGTTCCATGTTCCGGACGATGTTTGGCGTAATCGACATGAGGATGTCGGTCTTGATCGTTCCGTCGTCGGCCGCGGAGAAGAGCTTGCCCAGGATCGGGATGTCTCCGAGGAGGGGTATCTTGTTCCGTGTCTTGCGCTCCTCGTCCTTGATCAGGCCGCCGATGATTACCGTCTCTCCGTCGCGGAGGTTGATGAGTGTTTCCGTGTTCCTCGTGCCAAACCTGAACGGCTTCTGGCCGTTGCCCAAGTCCAGCTGGTCTCCCAGGGTGCTGATTTCCATGCGAGCTTGAGCGTCACCGTGTTATTGAGGTGGATGGTCGGCTCGATGTTGAGCTTGATGCCGACGTCTTTATACTCAAAATTCGACGTTACCTGGCCGACCACCGTGGACTGGATGGTCGAGGTCTGGACCGGTATTTTGTCTCCGATATGGAATTTTGCCTGTTTATTGTTCAGAACGCGCACCCGGGGATTTGCCAGGGTCTGGGCGTCCGAATCCTGCTTGATGAGGGTCACGCACCAGGCTCGGGAGCGATATGAATGACGTTGTTGCTCGTCAGGTTCCTGAGTTCGCTCAGGGCAATGCCCGGCGTTAGCGTTCACGGTGGTGGAGGTGGTCGTCGGCTGAATCGATGCGGTTGCGGTACAGGCCGGGCTGGAAATTCCAGCCGTACTTCAGCGCGTTCGTCCGCGAGATCTCGAGGATCTCGACATCGAGGATGACCTCCGCCTCCTTGAGGTCGTTCGCCGCGATGATCTTCTCGACCAGCTTCATCTTTTCCGGCGTTTCGCGGATGGTGATGGAGTTCAGCATTTCGTTCACATACACCCGCTTGACGTCGAGCATGGAGCGGACCAGGTTGACGATTTCCTTCGACTTCGCATTGTTGATATAGAAGGTCTTGACCATCAGGTCCTGGTACTGGTCGGTCTTGGCCTTGCTCTTGGGGATGATGATGATGGTGTCCGCGCTGATCTTCTTCATGAAGAGCTTGTTCGTGGAGAGGAGCAGGTTCAGCGCGTACTGGAACGACACGTCCTTGACGAAGACGGTCACGGGCTGGGCCTTCACCTCCTCGTCGAAAAGGATGTTGATGCCGGAGAGCTTGGCGAGGAACTCGAAAACGTCCTTGATGTTCGTGTTCTTGAAGTTGAGCGTTATGGGCTTGTCCGAAACCAGCGAGAGTGCGTCTTCCGGCTCGATCTCGGTCTTCTTCTTCTGGAGCTTGTCCAGGGCGTCCTGGTACTTGACGTTCTCGGGGTCCAGATTGACGGCCTGCATCAGTTCGTTGATGGCCTCGCCGAGCCGGTTGAGCTCCACGAAGGTGAGCGACGCGCGGTAGTGCTCCTCGGCCTGTTTCATGTCAAGGACCGACCTGAGCGCGCTCTGGATCGCCGCGTTGGTGGGGTTCAGGTAGATGGCCTGCTGGAGTTCGACGATGGCCTGGTCGAGCTTGCGTTCCTTCAGGAAGTTGCGGGCCTTTTTGTAGTGTTCGTTCGCCGCGGTTTCCTCCGCCCGGAGCAGCGCGGAACGGTACTCGATGTTGTGGGGGTCGCGCTTGTTGGCCTCGCGGTATTCCTTCACCGCAAGGTCCCACTCGCCGTGCTGGGCGTACTTCTCGCCCCGCTGGAACGCCTGGGAGCCCGCGCAGCTCAGAAGCACCGCAGACAGCATGACTGCCATGAGCTGGTGCACGATCCTTTTCATCATCTACTTCCTCCCTTGTTGAAACGAAGGACGACGGAACTGCACGACGGACGATGGACGATCGTTCGTTTGCTCGCTAGGACGATAGACGAAAAAGCTTTCGCGTCCTTCGTCCCTCATCTCTCGTCCTTCGTGCCTCATCCCTCAAACTCCGTCCTTCATCGGTACCGCGGCGGCATACCGGGCTGCCGGCGATGCCGGCTGCGGTTCGCCGCCCGATAGTTCTACGCGCACCTCGACGTGCGTAGCCGTGTCGAGCAGGACCACATAGTCCTTGCCCGCCTCCTTCACCTGGTAACTCGCGAGCAGCTTGTCCCCGCTCTTCACGATAAAGAGCTCCCCGTCCTTCGACAGGAACAAGGTATTGTCCTTGCTGGTCAGGTATCCCAGAAAACGGAACTTCGAAAGGTCCGCCCGCGCGGCCTCCGCGGCGATCCGCTTCAGCGGCGTCTGCTCCGGCGGCGCAGGAGGAGGCGGCGGAGGCGTAGAACGACCGGCTGCCGGCTGCGGTTTCGGCCTGGGCGCCGGGATTTTCCATCCTGAAAATGTCGCGCGAAACACCCGGGAACTTCTCCTGCCGCTTGACGAGGATCACGTTCAGGGGATCGGCGCCGGAGAAGCGGCCAGCAGCCCCTCCCGCACCGGGGACCGCGCGACGGAGCCGCGGGGGTAAGCCAGCGGCGCCGTCTTCGGCTTCTCCGACGTCGCGACGCGGTAGACGATCAGGAGCGCAAGGACCGCGGACAGCACGGCAAGCGCCTTTTTCTCTTGTTCCGGCCCCAGTTTCATCATGGCGCTCACTGCCCCTTGATATAGGTCAGGAGCTTCATTTCCATCTTCACCTTGCCCTGGTCCGAATCCATCTTCATCTCCTGTATGCCGACGAGCCGGTCCGACGTCTCCACTTCGTAGACGAACCGCTTGAGATCGGCGTACCTCCCCTCAGCCGGAAAGGAGAAGGTCAGCATGGCGAGCTCGCCGCTTGCCCGTTTGGGGATGTCGTATTTGACCGACGACACGGACAGGTTCAGCCGCCGGGCCGTCTGCACCAGGTCCTTGACCAGGAGCGGCATGTCTTTCTGCGCGGGGATCCCGGCCATGATCCCGGCGAACGAGGATTTCTGGTTCTTGAACAGGATCGCCTCGGCATGCCGCCTTCTCAGCTCTCCGTACTTGGCCTCCCATGTGGCGAGCCACGCGACGGAAGGCGCGACGAAAACGCCGTACAGGAACAGATCAAGCGACGAGAAAGACCGCGAAAGACGAGCGCCGCCGTGCGGAGCCTTTTATCTTTTTCCTTTGAACCATGCCGGCGTCTTTATGTTCATGATAAACTGCAACCACATTGAATGAAATACTCCCCTTTTCCAGTGTCTGGTGTTTGAGAAACGGGTCCGTGAACGAAGACGATTTTTCGAGCCCCACCACCAGGTTGCGGAGCGACTCCGGGGACTGCGCCGTGCCGTCCATGGCCAGCGAGTGGTCCTGGGGGCTGTATTGGACTTTCTGAAGGGCCACGCCCACCGGGACGACGGACTCGATGCTCGAGAGGAGCCGCGTCCAGGAAAACTTTCGCGCATCCATGAGGCCCGACATGGCGTTCAGGTCTTTCACCAGACGTTCACGCTCCATGAGCGCGGGCTTCACCTGCTGCGTCGGCCGCCTCCGCCTCCTTCAGCTTCTTCTGCATCGAGGAAATGTCCGCGCGAAGGGAGGCCGCCTTTCCAATCATCACGGCCGCAATGAACGCGAGAATGACGCTCCCGGCGGCGAGCGCCTGAACGAACGCGAGTCGACAGCCGGTAGTTCCTGCTCGCAAAATTGATCGATATCATAATGCGCTCCCGGCGCCGAGCGCCGCCGCCATGACCACGAGCCAGGCCGAGGCGGTCCCCCCCTGGCCGGTCTGGGTGATGACGTCGGCGGGCGAAAGGACCTCGACGTTGAGCGAGGTGGACGGTGCTGAGCCCTTCGCAGAGGTCGTACAGCAGGGCCGATTCGCCGCTGAGATAGAGATGCTGCACCTCCGATGTCTGCGTGCGGTCCATGTGCGAATAAAAATGGAGCGAATCCTCGATCTCGCGCATGAACCTGGCCTTGAGCTCGACGGCGCCGGCCCGCTTCACTTCCTTGTACCGGTAAAACCTTGTTCCCTCCGCCTCCGTGACGATGGTCGTGAAGGAATCTTCCATCAGGTGGGCGATGGCAAAGACCGGGGATTTTTTCCTGATGACGGGTGAATAGAGGTTCAGGACATGAAAGGACGATATCCCCACGCTCCAGGGCTCGAGTCCCAGTTCCATGAGCAGCGACTTCATACTGCGCGATCACGGACTGCTTGGCCACGCAGGCAAGCACCGTATAACCGCTTCCCTGGCGCTTCAGGACCTGGTAACGCAGGACGGTGTCGGACAGGTCAAAGGCCGCGGCCTTTTCGAGCCGCCATCGGATCAGCCGCTCCCGGTCCGCCGGCTTTGCCGGCAGTTCGTCGAACTCGAGCGTCTGGACGCGAAATACACCGTCGGGCAGAGCAAGCGCCGCCCGGCGGTAAGGGCGGGGAGCGCCGGAGAGACAATCCCGCAGAACGTCGGCAAGACCGCTTGCATCGCGGATGTTCGGCGAAGCGTAGCCCCCGCATACCGTCCCTGACGGCAGGTCCGCCGTACTTCGTGATACTCCACGGAGATGCCCGAACCCCTGACGGTTACCGCCGCCAGCCGCACCGCCGAAGCGGTTATCTCGATCCCCAGGGAGGGGTTCCTCGCAAGAAATTGAAACATCGTAACATATTAGCAAGGTGCGAGGGGGAAGTCAATTGTTAATGCGGATAGATTGCGGGAAGACGCACGCCCCGGGAGGGCACCGAAGGCAGTGTTTACAAGGCTGCGTTGTGAAGAGGCCGATGGACGCACGCACTGTTAGAACAATACCCCGAGACCGAGGATCGCTTCGACGACGTAGAAACACAGAATGGCTATGCCCACGGCAAAATGAGGAGTGCGGTAGGGAGAATCGGGACCCTTGATCTTCCGGGAGATCGTCCACGTCGTCATGAGCAGCATGACGATAATGAGGCCTGTGAAAAAATGAGGAGGATATTCGAGTACCTTCCCCGTATGGAGCATAACGAGTGTGAAACCTATGAAAAATCCGGTAATGCCCAAGGCGGCAACGACCGGTCCCGTCTTCCGGTGCCGCTTGATCGACAAGAACGGAAGCGGGGCCTTTGCCCTTCGCGCGCGCCTGATCGTGAATCCGAGCCAGCCGTGGTAGAAAAAAAACAGCATGATGCAGCTGTTATAGAAGGCGTGCACCAGCCTGAGATTCAACAACAACTGTCTGCCGATTAAGGGATATTGCATACGTCCTACTCTACCACCTCGATAGTGCCTACCATCCCGCGGTCCTTATGACTCTTGAACCAGAGGAGTTTCCTGTCGCATATCATTTCATATGTTCCGGTCTTCGTGGGCGTAAAGGAAATGGTCTTCCAATCACTGACGAGGTCGACCTTGAAATCGATGCCCGCTTCCGGCGCCTTGACGATGATTTTATGTGGCACGAAGCCCGCTTTCTTCACCTTCAGCTCGACGGGGGTATTGACCTTCACGACGATATGATTCGGTTCGAAGTAATACTCGCCGCCCACGATCTCGACGTGTTGAATGCCGTCAGGCCCAATGGTCGCCGTGAAAAGCTTTTCCGTAGGCGCCGGATCTGCCGGCTTCCCGGATTGCCTAGCCTCCTGACCATAGGCCTGGTATGAGGCGGATAGGACCAGGAGGAGCACTACAATCACATACCTTGCGTATCGCATGACGTCTTTCCTCGAAGGTGTCTCAAGTGTTGTCGCATGCTTATTATAGCATGGTCCGTGAAAGCTTTGCGGAAGGGCGGGCTTCACGCCTTCTCATTCGATCTTTCTCAATCGCCCGGCCAATGGAGGTGCTAATAAGGTTGTCACGAGCACCAGGACCCAAAGCCTGCCTTCCACGATATTGTAGTCCTCGAGGAGAGCCATCCACGATTTGCCGCCGACATAATGCCCGAAGAGGAACTCGAAGGCAAGGGTAAGCGCGAGCCAGAACCAGCCCACAGACCATAACTGGCTTTTGACGGAAGATGCCAAGCCTGGTGATAAAAACCCATGTGATGAGTACGATGAGGAGTGACAGCGTGAAGCAGCTGATTGCCCGTGCCACTGGGTCGCCCAGTTTCGGGGTCATGACGAGGTCGCGAAAAACGCCGTTGCCAATGGCGGCAAGGAGAATAAGGAGCCAGACGCCGAAACTCTTGATGAGGATGGAGGCCATGAGATCATTGCCGCACAGGACTGCGAGAGGCAAAATGCAAGTGAAAACCGGTACCAGAGCCGTATCCGGAATATTCCGCAGGGGGGCAAACGAGGTGTTGATGAGAACGTTTGCCCCCCTGCGCATGTCAATTATCGGTGCCGCTTCCCTCGCTCCCCGTCCCGACCCAGGATGCGATGTATCGATCGACCGTCGTACCCCGTGATCCTGACTGGGACCCAGGCGCCGTCCTTGAGCATGCCGTCATTGGCGGAGTCCTGATAAACAATGTCGATCGTCCCGCCGCCCTGTAGGTGATCGTGCAGGTTCCTTTCGCGGCATCGAGATTCGAAACAACGCCTTCGACTTTCATAAAGACGGCGGACGCGTGATGATGCCGCTCTTCGTGCTCAAGACTGGATGAGAGGACATTCACCAGGAGCCCTTCGTCCTGCGCGCGTCTTCAGCAGGTCATAGATGCCGGGCTGCTGACTCGATGTAATTTCTGAATACAGGACGGTGAACGTCTTGTGGCCCTTCGTCAAATCGAAGGTCTGCGTTGAAGTTGAAGAAGACAGGTGCGAAACCAGCCCCGTGATGCTTTCGGGCTGGCCTTGAATCTCTCCCTGCGACCCCTGCGATCCGCAGATTGGCGACGTCTTTACGGTCACCGTGCACGTCTCCGGATTTCCGAACCCTTTCACCATGAACTCTTTCAGGTTGAAGTTCAGGGACACGTTGTTTTTCTGATTCGCCAGGACATTCACCGCGCCGTTGATGTCCAGGGTACATACCTCTCCGTTGCACTGGAGGACGTTGGGTTGGTTGCCCTGCCCTTTATAGGACGTTAGGGAGCAGAATGACTCATTCCCCTCTTTGTCCTCCACAAGAAAATTTTTCCCGAATTCGATGTGGATCCTGTTGTAAGACGTTGCGGGACAATCTGCCTCGGTGATAAGATGCATTATGTTCGAAAGATCCGCGATGCTCAGGGATATCGGATCTTCGGGGTGAGCACTGGACAGCTCGTTCCGGTGCCTTTGTTGACAAGCTCGATGCTCGTGATCGTTACCGTCATCCGCGAGGTAAGGGAATTGCCGTTGTTCCCGTTATCCTCGGCCGTCGAGGTGCCGCCTGTATCGAGGTTCGTTCCGGTGGCCGTGGAAGTCAAATCCGTATTCAGGGCGGTGTCGCCTGTTCCCGTTGTCGAGGTAACCAGCGAATTCAGGGTAGTATCTCCGGTGGCGTAGACCGCAACCGTGCCTGAGTTCGCGCTCCTCCCCGCCGCCTCCGCCACCGCTGCAGGAATACAGTATCGCTGCCGCACTGATCAGTAACAACGCACAAACAAGGACCCACTAAAAGTACTCTCGTGCTTTTCATGACGACACCTCCAAAAAAAATAAATTGGTCGGGATTTTGGTTTTAATGATAGCAACCGGGAGGGAGGCTGTCAAATCGAGAGCATCTTGTTTCCCGCACTCAAACCGCTAAAATCATGTGACTTACTTCTCGTGAAATAAAAATTTTTAGTTGTTGTGTTCTTGATCGAGTTCCGCAGCGTTATTTCCTGCATAATGAGTCAACATGATGCGCCGAGGATGGTGCGCGTCCTCCATTCTATCCTGATGTTTGACTCCATACAGTCCAGTTCAATCAGTGAGCTTGATTTTATAAGTGCTTAAACAATTGAGTGCGCTCCTCTCTTCTGATCGGCCGGCAGCCTTACCACGTTAATCCGCTGTGAGTTTTATTATGGCAGCTTCCGCTGCAGGTGCCATGACCGTTTCCAAGTACGTTGCGGGTATAGGTCATGCCAGCCGCTTCTCCGGTGAACTGGATGACGACATTGGCATCGTCCATGGGCGGTCCTGTTGCTCGGGCCATGGGTGTCATTGCCTGTGCCGTTTGATCCGTGACAGAAGTGTGCAGGCAAAGCTATGGTCTGACCTACGCATGGCGCCCCGCAACATCCGGGAATGAAGAGCCGTTCGGCCGTCCGGCTGTCAGCGCGTTGGTACTGGCGATGCCGTGGCACGATCCGCAACTGTTGCCGGGAGCGAGCTTGATGTGGCATGCCCGGCAATCAGGCGGCGTGCCCGCGGCAACGGGATACACCCCTGTTGGCGATGCCGTTCGTATGGCAACCGCTGATGTGACGCAGCCGGAGAAGGGGGCTGTCCCGGCTGCCGTTGCGTGGACCGAGCCGGGATTCGGGAAGGCATGCGGCACGCTCCGCCCGTGACGTCGATTGCGCCGTTCACGTGCTTCGTGGGATCGTCGAAGCCAGTGTTGGTGGCATTGACATGCGTGTGGCAATTTTTGCAGACCGTGCTCGACGTGAAACCGGCATGGGCGGCATTGGGCGGCGGGAAGCCGTGGCAGGTGCCGCAGCCTGCCGCCGTCAGATAGTTCGCGTCGCTCCAGATGGGCGACTTGTTCGCGCCTCCGGAGAGCGTTGCGCCGTGACAGTAGGTATTGGTGCACTGCTGGGTCGTCTCGTTGTAAGACGGGGCTCACCCCGTTGGTTTGCGCGAACGCGCCGAACAGGACCGCCCCCGCCTGTACGCTCGTCGTATGGTTCTTCGCTCGTGAAAAATGGTCGAGGGTGACCGAGCCGAGTCCGTTGTGGCATTGGCCGCAGATGTCCGCCACATTGAGGGTGCTGTGTTTCGCGTGGGCGGACGCCTTGTTGGGATAGACAGCTCCGTTGGGCGGCGACACATGACAGGAGGTGCAGTTCTTCAAGGTGGTCGGCAGTCCGCTCCGGTGGCAGAACGTGCAGCCTGTGGCCCCCGTCACACCCCCGACGCCGTCCAGGTTCGCGCCGTGGCAGCGGTTGCAGGCGTCAAAGCCGGAGGGGCTGGCCTTGCAGTGGAGATACCACGGGGTGCCGATGGGATTGAGCGTTGTTATCGTGCCGAAGGAGACGGGGATCTGAATGATCCGGGGATGGGCCGCCAACGGCGCATGGCAGACCTCACATCCGGTATTCCCAAGGGCGGCATCAACGAGCCTGCCGAGCTGAACATTGAAACGCGGGTTGCTCCCCGGCCCTCCGAAGGGGTTGTCCGAATGGCACTGCTGGCAGTACGTCAGGTTGGACTTGGCTGCCTGGCCGTGGTTGTTCGGATCCGCCCAGCCGGCCGGATGGCCCATCTGGCCATGGCAGAGAGTGCTGTTGAAACAGCCGGGTTTACCCGGTGTTGTAGGTGGTGATGATCGGGGTCCTCAGGTTGGCCCCCTGCGTATGGCAAAGGGCGCAGACTGCGGCGTTTAACCCGTCCGCATCATCAACGGTATCAGTGTGGGTCGGAGCCGGATAGGTCCTCCAGGGAATGGGTGAATGGGGCGCTCCCACAGGGATGCCGTTCGTCACGTGGCACGGGCCGGTGGCCCTGCCTGCGGTAAAACAGCTCACTCCAGTTAAGCCGCCGTTAAAGTCGGCCCCGTGACAGCTCTGGCAACTGGTAAAGCCGCTCTCGGCCCCGGGCTGCGATTTGGCATCAGCGCCGTGCAGGGCGGGGTCTCTCCACCCAGCGGGGTGTCCGGCAGGGTCCGTTGGCATGGCATGCCTGACCATTAAACTCCGGGCTGAAACAACTCACCTGCGAGATCCCCCCCTGCAGATCGCTGCCGTGACACTCATAGCACACGTCTCCGGTTGCTCACGAAAGCCGCCCGGTGATCGACGATCCAATTCGCGGGGTGCTTCCCGGATGGATCGATGGAAGGTCCGCTGGCATGGCAGTTTTGTCCGTTGAAATCTGAACTGAAACAACTGACCTGCGATATCCCTCCCTTGAGGTCGCTGCCGTGACACTCCTGGCACGAACTCGGGTTGCCCACATAAGACGCCCGGTGATCAACAATCCAATTGGCGGCGTGCTTCCCGGATGAATCGAAGACCGGGGCGTTGCTGTTGGGGCTGCTGCATCCCCATACGAAACCCGCTAAAACGATCAGCGCAAAAAAGTCGCTCCGTACGAGCATAACTTTCCCCCTTTTCCTCAACACGACGTTCTTTAATACCCGAGCGGCTCCCAGGATCTGAACATGTTAACTTCCTCTCCGGGGTTCGGCAGGCCGGCAATCTTCCAGGCCTTGACCGGATCGATAAATTTTTCCGTAACGCAATTAACGGGCTGATGGACATTCTTGCACACATAACGCACGATCGGGAAGAACTGATGTTTGCGGTAATAGGTCCTCATGAAACTTCAAAATGTCGAGCTGGTCCTCCGACAGCTCATCGATGCCTTCCCGAATAGCAAGAATGCGTGCAACTGATTCCGTCCAGTCTTCGAGGCTGACCAGAAAACCGTCTTGATCTATAGCTATTTTTCGTCCTTCAAACTCTATCTCCGGCATGATGAAAGCCTCCGCGAATGATCCAGGCTGATTTTGACGCGCCGTTTGTCACGGACCGTGGTCCCCGGTGCGATATTCCTCTGAAATATAATCGTGATGGCTTTGATCTTCTCTGGTTTTCAGCGGGATTAACTTAATTTTGTGCAGATAAATCAATTATAACTCAGTTTTGACTTCAAGGGGGGGACTATAATTCCAGATTTCCCCGACATTGCCAGGGCCGGACCTTCATGGAATTTGGATCGGACGACGAGACATGCATGCCTGGCTACGTGGATGTCGACAAAATTAAATGTCGCTGCTCTGGTCCGATGAGAGGATCAGAAGATCGAATGACCGTGCAAAGATCAACGTTCAACGTTCAGAAATATTTTCATTCAGAATCTTAAACATCAATGGGGCGGCCCTGTCTTTTTCATTGTTGCCTTGAGATCGATCATCTCCTTCATGTCCGCGAGATTGCTCGTCATCTCCCACCAGCCATTCTTGAAGGCAGTATAATCAGGCGCTCCGGTCATGGCCGAAGCGTAGCGCACGGAGTTCGCGTAGAACAGCCATTGCTTCATCCACCGCTGCTCGACCGGCTCGTCGAAGGGGTTGTTCCGGTCTTCGACGCCCCGGTCCCATGCGGAGGTCATGAGGTCCGTCGCCGTCCGCGTCATCGCATCGGTCTCGGCGATTGTGCTCTCAAACTTTGCGAAATGCCCGTTGATCCAGTCCATGCCGTGGCATCCGTTGCACAGGGACTTCATGCCGCGCATCCTCCTATCCTGTTCCTCCCTGTCGATCAGAAATTCAGCAGCAGGTGCTCCCATAAACGTCGTCGGAAGCGGCAGCCCGTCCTTGTTCCTGATCACGCTGGTATTTCCGGATCGAGGCTGGGCATGGCTGTAAATAAGGCCGAAGAGCCTGACCCAGAGCCGCGAGCCGAAGTCATGCGTGCGCTCCGCTATCAGAGCGCCGGAAGGAGAGACAAGGAGGCTGTTGTGGCATGCCGCGCAGGTGGGCGCCTTGAAATCCTTGCCCACGGTCCACGGCACCAGGGTCAGGTCCCATTCCCTGTTCATCGAGAAAAAAAGGTTACCGTGCTTGCTTTCTTTGTATACGTCCCAGGCGGGTACATCGGGTTCGAGATGACATTGTGCGCATGTATAAGGCTGCCGGGCTACCTCGATCAGGAAACCGTGTCTCGGGTGGCAGGCCGTGCAGGCGCCTGTGCTTCCATCCGGATTTTCCCTGCCCACGCCCTGATTCGGCCAGTTCGTAAGGTTCGGCACCGTGATCTCGCCCATCTGGACGGCCAAGTTCTTCATTCCCTTCACTTCCACCTTCGTCCCGTGACATCCGAGGCAGCTCTCGTGCAGCGTTTTATCCGATGGTTTTTCCGTCACGATGCTGCCTTTCACCAGTTTTTTAACGCCGGTAATCTCTTTCACCATTGCGTGGTAGATCGGGTTCGCCATCAGGTTTTTTACCGCGTGTGCCTTCTTGCTGCCGGCAAACTGCTCGACTTCCACGGGATGACAGGTCTTGCAGTCTTCGGGGCTTACCACGACATTGATTTTGTGCCCCATGTGATCGAAATTGTCCTTATGCTTTCTGGGATTCCGGCTGTGACACTCAAAGCATCCCACTGCATATCCGGAGAGTTCTTCGGATACCGTATCTGCCGAAATCCGCCTCTCCAGTGCCGGCTTTTTTAAGGCAAAGGCCGGGCTCGTTTTCGAGTGCCTGCTCGACATCCAGTCATGAACGATCCCGGGCGTAAAAAGGATATGGCAGGCGATGCAGCTTTCCGTGGCAGGGCTCATCTGGATGTTTGAAATCTCGAAGCCACTATTATCGGCGCGGCTCAATGACGAGGACAACGCGACGACAGCTAAAGCGGAGAGGAAATAAAGTTTGACTCGCATAATGGCCCTCTTTCAGAAGTATTTTTTCCGTTCATCTGCCGGCACCTCAAGGAATGATCATACCCACTTCACCCTCGGGTCCTTCTTGGGGGGCCGCGGGAGATGTGCCTTCGGGTATCCGAGAAGGATCGGTCCATAGAGGGAGTCTCCATCATGCAATTCAAGAAGTCTTCGCACCTCCGGATCATCAGTCACCATTGAGCCGAAGCCGACCCAGCAGCTTCCCAACCCCAGGGAATGGGCCGCGAGCATCATGTTCTCGCAGGCCAGCGGGCAGGAATGTCCGGCATACATGCCGTTTCCGATTACGAACACGATCGTGGGAGCGGAGTAGTACACGGGGTCCGGCATTTCGGCGTAACGCTTCTTGATCGCTTCATACCGTTCCGGATCAATGTCCTTCACCTGTTCGGTGATCTTTTTTGCCTTCGGCAGGGCGGCGGCAAGCAGCTTTTTTTTCGCGTCTTGATCCTCTACGACAACGAATCTCCAGGGTTGGCTGTTCATCGCCGACGGCGCTTCGTTCCCCGCCTCGATGACGGCGTTCAGGAGGTCGCGGGGTATCTGCTTCGCCTCATATGCCCTGACGGAGCGTCTTTTTTTAATGGCTTCAATGACATCGTTCATGGTTTTCTCCCGACTCTCGTTTTGTCCTGAAACAAAACCTTTTTCGACAAAACTATATCATAAATTTGAACTTCCCGGGGCAGCATGAAAACCGCAAAGGGGCCCGGCACCCTGGCCGAAATTGCAGCGGGCCGTACAGAGAGAGCGATAAACGGCCAATAAGCCTTTGAGCCCGGACACAAATCGTTTGACAAACCGCACCGCCGCGATGTACAATCTTCTTTTTTTCGGGCCTTCGGCCTGGCGTGAATACCGCGGCACTGTTGCGACTAGAAGTGAGCGGAAAATATCGACGGATTTTTCGCTCAGACATGTTCCCGGACCTTAGCCGCGGAAAGACTATCATGAATTCCGATTCCAGACAAACCGGCCGATCTGCCCCGCGAGAAATGCTTGCACTGACCGTCCTGATCGGCGTCTTCTTCTGCTTCATGCTCGGGAACCGCCCGCTCTCCGTGCCTGACGAAGGGCGCTATGTCGAGATCCCGCGGGAGATGGCGGCAACCGGCAATTACGTCACCCCGCGTTTAAACGGCGTTAAGTACTTCGAGAAACCGGTCCTGTTCTACTGGCTCGAAGCCTTTTCCATCAGGCTCTTCGGGCTTGATGAATTCACGCTGCGCCTCTGGCCGGTGATCTTCGCGACCTTCGGCTGTCTGGCGGTCGCCTGGGCGGGTTCGCGCCTCTTCGGGCGCCGGAGCGGGCTCATTGCCGCCTCCGTCCTGGCAACCAGCCTCTTGTATTACGGCCTCGGCCGGGCGATCATTCTCGATATGCCCGTCTCGGTCCTGCTGAGCGCGTCGCTGCTCGCCTTCCTCGTCGGCGTGCGCGAGGCGCCGGGCTGGAAGCGCAGGCTCTCCCTGTGGAGCTTCTACGGCTTTGCCGCCCTCGCGGTCCTGACCAAGGGCCTCATCGGCATTCTCATTCCCGGCATGGTCATCGGTGCGTGGATCATCCTGCTGGGAGAATGGCGCATGCTTCTGAACATGGAGCTGCCCGCAGGGATTGCGCTTTTCCTGCTCATCGCCGCGCCGTGGCATATCCTGGTCCAACGGGCCAACCCGGAGTTTTTCAATTTTTACTTTATCCGGGAGCATTTTCTCCGCTATCTGACGAAAATGCACAGCCGGTATCAGCCGGTGTGGTTCTTTATACCCGTCGTGCTCCTGGGCCTGTTTCCCTGGAGCGCCTTTCTTGTCCAGGCGGTCAGGCACAGCCTGCCTGCTTCCTGGAAGGAACGGCATGAACATCGCGACGCGCTCTTTCTCATCCTCTGGGCAGGGCTGGTATTTTTCTTTTTCTCTGTCTCCAGTTCGAAGTTGGTGCCCTATATCCTGCCGGTATTCCCGCCCCTTGCGCTCCTGATCGGCCGTTATCTTTCCGACGCCTGGGAGAGCCGGGATTTTCCCGGGGTCAGGGCGGGTTATCATGTTTACCTTGCCTCGTCGCTCCTGCTGGCAGGGGCGTTTATCGCAGCTCCCTTCGTAGTTCCCCAGGAACTGACGGCGGCCCTCGGCCCCTTCATCTACGCCATCGCGTTCATCCTCGCCGCGGGGGCCGCGATCGCCTGGGCCCTGGCGCGTTACCGGGGCTTTCAACCGGCCTTTATCGCAATCGTTGCGGCAGCGGCGGTCTTTCTTGCCGTCATGAACGCAGCTGCGCCCCGCGTCGATTTCAAGTCCGTAAAAGGCCTGGCGCAGACGCTCAAGCCCCTTCTCAAACCGGGCGACGAGGTGGCAAGCTATCAGGAGTATTATCAGGACCTGCCGGTGTACCTCGAGAGGCGCATCACCGTGGTGGACTGGGGGGGCGAACTCGACTTCGGTACACAGGTGGAGGACACCCGCCAGTGGATGACCGACGGGGCGACGTTCTGGCGGCGCTGGCAAGGACCGGCGACGATTTACCTGCTGACGGAGCTCGGGACCTATGATGCCCTGCTCCGGTCGGACAACCATCTCCCGCTCTACCCGGTCGCGCGGAGCCGGCGGAATATTCTGCTGGTCAATAGAGAGGTCAAATGATGAGCTACCTTCCCCTGATTCTGTTGGGCGTGATGCTGAACGCGGCGGCCCAGCTCTTCCTGAAGGAAGGCATGCGCCGCATCGGCCACTTCGAGTTCGTCTGGGCCAATATCATCCCGATCACGGTCCAGGTCGCGGGAAACATCTTCATCCTCGGCGGCCTTACCTGCTATGTAGTGAGCGTAGCGGTCTGGCTTCTGGTCCTGTCACGGGTTGAAGTAAGCTACGCCTACCCCCTGCTCTCCGTGGGGTACATAGTGAATGCCGTGGCCGGTTACTACCTGTTCCAGGAGAACCTCTCGCTGATGCGCATCACGGGGATCTTGATCATCTGCGTGGGAGTGTATTTCGTGACGAAGAGCTGATCAATCTTCGAAAGGTCATACGTCATTCCCGAATGCGCGCAGGACTCATTTTTCACGTCAGTCCCGAATGCTTTAATCGGGAATCCAGAGACTTTGAAGATGCTGGGTCTCCGATAGGGTCATTCGGGGACGACGAACTTTAAATGCCTTAGCAGCTGCGATTGTTTATAAAGGATAACCATGTCAAATAATCCCAAATGAAGAATTTCTCCCCTTCTCCCGGCCTTCCATAAGCCAGGAGGCCATCGACGAGGTAGTGGCTTGCCTCAAGTCCGGCTGGATCACCACCGGCCCCCGCGTCAAGCAGTTCGAGGAGGACCTGAAGGCCTATCTCGGAGCGCCGCATGTGCTCGCCCTGACGTCCGCGACCGCGGGGCTGCACCTCGTGCTCACGGCGCTTAAAGCTCAAGCCCGGTGACGAGGTGATCACCACGCCCATGACCTTTGCGGCCACGCTGAACACCATCGTGCTTGCCGGCGGGAAACCTGTCTGCGTCGATGTCGAGCCCGGTACGTATAATATGGATGTGACCAGGATCGAGAAGGCTGTCACGAAACGCACCCGCGCCATCATGCCGGTGCACTTCGCGGGCCTTCCTGTTGACCTCGACCCGCTCTATGATATCGCGAAAAGACACAACCTCAGGGTCATCGAAGATGCCGCCCATGCCATCGGAACGGAATACAAGGGAAGGCGCATCGGCAGCTTCGGAGACATCCAGGTCTTCAGCTTCCACCCCAACAAGAACATGACCACCGGCGAAGGCGGGTGCGTTGCTGCGCGGGACGAGAAGCTCGCCTCCGATGTCGCGCTGCTCCGTTTTCACGGCATGGACCGCGAGGCATGGAACCGGTTCGGTAAAAAAGGGAGCCAGCATTACGAGATCATCGCCCCGGGATATAAATACAACATGATGGACATCCAGGCCGCCCTGGGCCTGCACCAGCTCAAAGCCTTGGACGGGTTTATCAGGCGGAGGACCGAAATTGCCGCCCGGTATCACCGGCTGCTTCGGGAATGGCCCCAGTGGACCCTGACCGCGACCCCGGCATACAGTCACCTCCATGCCTGGCACCTCTACACGCCGCTCATCAATCCGGAAGCGGCGAAGATGGACCGCGACGCCTTCATGCAGGGCATGAAGGAGCGCGGCATCGGAACGGGCCTTCACTACCGCGCCGTACACCTCTACCCCTATTACCGCGAACAGTTCGGCTTCAAGCGCGGCGATTTCCCGAACGCGGAGGCCATTTCCGACCGCATCGTGAGTCTGCCGCTCTTCCCCGCGATGACCGACGCGGACCAGGACCGGGTGGTCGCTGCAATGGCCGATCTGTTCGGGAGGAAATGACCATGGCGAAACCTTACATAAGCGTCGTCATCCCGGTCTACAACGAACAGGAGAATCTCGAGGCCCTCTTCACCCGCCTGACCTCTGTGATGGACCAGACGGGCAAGCCCTTCGAGATCCTGTTTACCAATGACGGAAGCCGGGACCGTTCCGGCGCGATGCTGCGCGAATTTCACATGCGCCGCCCGAAGCAGGTGCGCGTCATCGACTTCAACGGGAACTTCGGCCAGCACATGGCCATCATGGCTGCTTTCGAACGGGCGCGCGGCGAGGTGATCGTGACCCTGGACGCCGATCTCCAAAACCCGCCTGAGGAAATCCCCAAACTGCTCACGGCCGTTGAAGAGGGCCACGATGTGGTCGGCGGTTACCGCAGGAAACGGCAGGACACCTTCTTCCGGAAATACGCCTCGAAGGTCATCAACGGCATCCGGGCGAAGATCACCAACATCCGCATGAAGGACCAGGGCTGCATGCTCCGGGCCTACCGGAAGAACATCGTGGAAAGCATCGTCGCGAGCGGTGAGACCTCGACCTTTATCCCGGCCCTTGCCTACAGCTTCGCGGCAAGTCCTGCGGAAGTGGAAGTAGAGCATGCGGCTCGTCAGGCGGGCGAGTCCAAGTACCGGCTCTACGACCTGGTCAGGCTGAACTTCGACCTCATGACCGGATTCTCCGTGGTGCCTCTCCAGGTCTTCACGGTCTTCGGCATGGTCGTGTCGATCCTCGCGACGCTGTTCGTAGCATACCTGTTCATCCGGCGGCTTGTGGTCGGTCCCGAGGCCGAAGGGGTGTTCACCCTCTTCGCGATACTCTATTTTCTCGTGGGCGTCGGAATCATGGGACTGGGCATCATCGGCGAATACATCGGCCGAATCTATAAGGAAGTGAGGAGAAGACCGCGGTTCGTGATCCGTGAGGTCTACGAAAACATCAATGACTAAACCCGCTATTCTCGTATTTGCGTACCATGACATGGGGTATGAATGCCTGGACGCCCTCATTCAGAACGATGAGTACGTCCTCGCCGTCATCACCCACAAGGACAATCCGGACGAAGAGATCTGGTTCCGGTCAGTGGCCGGCCTCGCGGAGAAGTACGGCATCCCCGTTCATTCGCCCGAGAGCGTGAATACGCCGGACTGGATCGATCGAATACGCTCGTGGGGGCCTGACCTGATCTTTTCCTTCTACTTCCGGAGCATGATCAGGGAGGAAATCCTGCAGATCCCTCGCCTGGGCGCGTTCAATATGCACGGCTCGCTCCTCCCCAAATACCGGGGCCGCGTGCCGATCAACTGGGCGGTGCTGCAGGGAGAAAAAGAGACCGGCGTGACGCTTCATCACATGGTAAAGCGCGCTGATGCCGGCGACATCGTGGACCAGGAGCGTGTGCCCATCGGTCCTGAAGACACGGCCCGTGACGTGTTCGGGAAATGCGTCAAGGCCGCCCGCCTTGTGCTCGAAAGACAGCTCGATTCCCTGACAGCGGGGACGGCCCCCCGGCGCAGTCAGGACGAGTCGCAGGCGACCACCTTCGGCGGTAGAAAACCCGAGGACGGCCGTATTGACTGGACACAAAGCGCCGATCAGATCTATAATCTCGTCCGTGCCGTCACCAATCCCTATCCCGGAGCGTTCACCGTTCGCGGATGGAAAGAAACTGTTTATCTGGTGGGCGAAGCCCGTTCCCGGCAAAGGCGGCGCTCCGGGACAGGTGCTCTCAACGGATCCGCTCATCGTGGCCGCGGGGAGCGGCAATCTGGAGATCGTGAATTGGGAGTGGGAAGACGAGGATGAATCGCGGGAACTGAAGATCGGACAGATGCTGGGAAATTCCTAAGCGTTTTCTCCTTCGACGTCATTCCCGCGCTTGTCCGGGAATCCAGTCTCTTTTCAGTTGTTATGTGGCAACATGATTCCCGACAAGCGGGAATGACGGCTTTTGACTTAATATGGACCGAGTCCCCAGATGGCGGGACGGAAGGCACGGCAACGCGGTTGCCTTGGTCCAAAAAAACGGAGAACATCATGAGTCTCAAGATCCTGATCCTCGGCGTGAACGGCTTCATCGGAAACAGTCTGACCGAATACATCCTGAAGAACAAGGACTGGGAAGTCTACGGCATGGACATGGCTGCGGACAAGCTGGACCAGTGCCTGGGGCACGAACGTTTTCATTTCGTTGAGGGCGACATCACGATTAATAAAGAATACATCGAGTATCATGTCAAGAAATGCGATGTGGTGATCCCCCTCGTGGCCATTGCCACGCCGGCTACCTACGTCACTGACCCGATCCGCGTGTTCGAGCTCGATTTCGAGGCCAACCTCGACATCGTCAGGAAGTGCGTGCGCTACAAAAAGCGGGTCCTCTTCCCGTCCACCTCGGAAGTCTACGGGATGTGCGCGGACGGGGAATTTGACGAGGAGACTTCGAACCTCGTGCTCGGTCCGATCAACAAGCAGCGCTGGATCTATTCCTGTTCCAAGCAGCTCATGGACCGCGTTATCCACGGGTACGGCATGAAGGACGGGCTCAAGTACACGCTCTTCCGCCCCTTCAACTGGATCGGGCCGAAGCTCGACAATATTCTGGAGCCCAAGGAAGGCAGCTCGCGAGTACTTACCCAGTTCATCGGCAACATCTTGCGCGGCAAGAACATCCAGCTCGTGGACGGCGGGGCCCAGCGCAGGAGCTTCACCTACATCGACGACGGCATTGACGCGCTCATCCGCATCATCGAGAATAAAGACAACGCGGCCGACGGACGCATTTTTAATATCGGGAATCCCTCAAACGACATGTCAATCCGCGAGCTGGCGGAGACGCTGATCGCCCTGATCAAGACCTATCCGAAATACGCGCAGCTTGCGAACAGGGTGAAGCTCGTGAACGTCCAGTCAAAAAAGTATTACGGCGAAGGGTACCAGGACATCCTTACGCGCGTGCCTTCCATCAGGAATGCGAAAAAGCATCTTGGCTGGAAGCCGAAGACGGACTTCCAAACCGCGCTCCGGAAGACGCTCGATTACCACCTGGGTCGGCCGTCGAAGGAATTGGACGTATAGGAAACGGATATCACGATACCGGATTCAGGATGCACGGAGTAGAAACATTGCATATCATGCATATGAATCATGCACTCCTGAATCCTGAGACTCATCTCATGACCTCACCCCTTCTCGCCATCAAAGTAGACGTCGACACCGACCGGGGCACGCGCATCGGCGTGCCCAACCTCCTTGCCCTCTTCGATGAGTTCGACATCAAGGTCGACCTTCCTCTTCTCCCTCGGCCCGGACAATACGGGCCGGGCGATCAAACGCATCTTCCGGCCGGGTTTCCTCGGCAAGGTAAGCCGCACCAGCGTCGTCTCAACCTACGGCATCCGCACGCTCTTGAACGGCGTTCTCCTGCCGGGCCCGCATGTGGGCCGCAGGAACGAAGGGGTGATGAGGCTGGCGCGGGACAAAGGCCATGAAGCGGGCATCCACTGCTACGACCACATTCGCTGGCAGGACGGCCTTGCAAAGATGGGCAGAGATGAAGTGTACGAGGAATTCGGCAAGGCGCGGAAAGAGTTCGAGCGGATATTCGGATCCGCTGCAAAGACAGCGGGCTCGGCGGGATGGCAGGCTAATGGCTTCAGTCTGGCGGCCTATGATGATGCCGGACTTCTCTATGGAAGCGACAGCCGCGGGACTTATCCGTTCTTTCCCCGAGTAGACGGTGTCACGTTCAAGACCCTGCAGGTCCCGACCACGCTTCCGACGCTTGATGAACTGCTCGGACGGCCCGAGTATCCCGAGGAAGGCCTGCCCGAATATTATGTGTCACGGCTGGAACCGAATGCGCTGAACGTGCTTACGATCCACGCGGAGATCGAAGGGATGAAAAAGCTTTCGCTCTTTCGCGCATTCCTGCAGCTTCTCGGACCACGCCAGGTCCGCACGGCCAGACTGGACGAGTGGGCGGTTGATCTGCTGAAGCAGCCCGAGACCATTCCCGTATGCGATCTCCTTCCCGGCGTCGTCGACGGCCGGAGCGGGACCCTTGCGGTCCAGCAATTCCGATAAACTTCTCCGGCAATCTGAAAAAGCCGGCAACAACGACCGCCCTTACCTTTCGGCCTGTTGGGCTGTTCATCATCATGCCTTTCGTCGCTTTCACCCTGTTTTCCCACTCTTCTTTCGATGAGATGCTTCCGCATATTCATAAGCCGGGCCGCTCCGCAGAAACTGCACATTTATTTTGACAATCACCGGCTCTTCCTTTATATTAAGTTGTAACCGCAACGACCTGTATCATCAGTAAAAAAGGAGACCGTGCATGATCCCCACCGTGGAATGGAAAGACGGCATCGTACGCATGCTGGACCAGACGAAACTCCCACTGGAGATCGTTTACAATGACTGCAAAGACTACCAGACCGTTGCCAGGGGCATTAAAGAACTGTGGGTGAGGGGCGCGCCGGCAATCGGCGTTTCAGCGGCCATGGGCCTTGCTCTGGGCGCCCGGCAGATCACGGCCGGCAGTTTCGATGAATTCTGGCCGAAGTTCGAGGAAATCTGCGCGCACATGGCCGCGACGAGGCCGACGGCGGTCAACCTTTTCTGGGCCATCGAACGGATAAAGACATTCGTGCAGGCCAATAAAGATAAAGACCTCAACTCAATCAGAGAAATGCTGGTTGACGAATCCCAGCGCATGATCGAGGAAGACATCGCGACGAACAAAAAGATGGGGGCCTATGGAGCGGCATTTATCGCTGATGACGACAACCTCATCACCCACTGCAACGCCGGCTCCATCGCCACCGCCGGCTACGGGACGGCGGAAGGCGTAATGCGGGCCGCGGTTGAAGCCGGGAAAAAGATCCACGTGTACGTCGACGAGACCCGTCCCGTGCTCCAGGGCGCGCGCCTGACTGCGTGGGAGCTCATGCAGGAGAAGATCCCCTGCACGCTCATTACCGACAACATGGCTGGTTACTTCATGTTCCACGATATGGTAGACCTTGCCATCGTAGGCGCCGACCGCATTGCGAGAAATGGTGACGTCGCGAACAAGATCGGCACCTACGGCCTCGCGGTCCTCTGCAAGGAGCACGGCATTCCCTTCTATGTGGCGGCCCCTCTGTCGACGATCGATTTCAGCCTGGAATCAGGCGCCGAGATCCCCATCGAAGAGCGCGATTCGCGCGAGATCACCCATGTGTTCGGCAAGGTCCAGATCGCTCCCGACGGGGTGAAGACGGCGAACCCTGCGTTTGACGTTACGCCGGCCCGTTACATCACCGCCATCATTACCGAAAAGGGAGCGTTCCATCCGAAGGACATCCACAAGCTTGCCGACGTCTCGACCGATCCTGATAAATTCAGAATAAAATAGCGGACAACGCGCGAGAATCGTGTCATTCCCGAAAGGTTAAGCAGGAATACGGTTTCTCACTTGACGGCGAACATATTGGTCCCCGAGGGAGCCATCCAGGGATGACCGGAAATAGATAGATGACTTAGAGGGTTTCATGAAACAAACCGTTCTCCACCCGAAACATGAACTGAGCAAAGCCAGGATGATGGACTTCCAGGGATGGCAGATCCCGCTCCAGTTCTCCGATGTGCAGGACGAATATCGCGCTGTGCGCTCGGCCGCCGGCCTGTTCGACATCAGCTATCTCGGCAGGATCGAAGTGTCCGGCACGGGCGCTGCGGCGCTGCTCCAGGAGACCGTTACCCGCAACGTGTTGAAGATGTCGGAAGGCTCGTCTCAGTACGGGTTCCTCTGCAATCAAGCCGGGGGCGTCCTTGATGACGCCTTCTTCTTCCGGCTGCCCGGGGCGGAAACGACAGGCGTTCGCTACCTGATTTCCACGAACGCCATCAACACCGACAAGGTCGTGAACTGGCTCAATCAGCATGCAGCCGCAGACGTTCAGATCGTCGACAGGACTCAGGCGACCGCCCACCTGGCGCTTCAGGGACCTCACTCATCACGTATCCTCGAAAACGCCGCGGGCCGTCACTTTAAGAAGCTCAAGTCCAGAATGGTCCGGGAGCTGAAGCTTGCGGACATTGCAGCGCTCGTGTCCCGGAGCGGCTATACCGGCGAGCACGGCTATGAGATCATCGTACCCGCGGATCGCGCCCAAGAGTTGTGGGACGCGCTCCTGAACGCGGGAAGCGATGCCGGCATCCTGCCCTGCGGTTTCGCGGCAAGGGACATTTTGCGCCTTGAAATGGGCTTCGTGATGTACGGAAATGACATCGACGAGACCCGAACGCCCATCGAAGCGGGCCTTGCATCGTTCGTCGATTTTAAGAAGGACTTCATCGGCAAGGACGCCCTGCTGAAAATCAAGGACGAAGGACCGAAGCAAAAATTAGCGGGCTTTGTCTTGCTGGACAAGGGCGTACCCAAGAGCGGCGGCAGCATCTACTCGGAAAACCGGGAGATCGGCATGGTGACGAGCGGCGGACAGTCGCTACACCTGCGCAAAGGCATCGGCCTGGGCTATGTCTTCAGCCGCTACGCCCAGCCGGGCCAGGAAATAGAGATCGAGATCCGGGACAAAGAGATTGCGGCAAAGACAGTAGAACTCCCCTTCTACCGGAAGAAGTGAAATTGCGACGGGCTTAATTCTGCGTGGAGTTAAGTTAATGTAAGGGGGAATTTAACTTACAGCATTTTGAGGAACTGCCCGGATAATCAGCTAGAGGTGATGTTCTGCTTAAGCGCGCTTCTTCGCGATTTTCTCATTCATTTTCGAATCAAATTTATCTTTCGCGATGATATACCGTTCGTGTTTTCCCTTTGAGATCAGCTCTACTTCGTCGCGCGCCTCTACCTCGAACAACAGCCGCCGTCCGTCGACCTCTACGAGCTTTACTTTCGCGGTCACTTCAAAGCCTGCCGGCGTCGCAGCCGTATGACTTACGTCGATATGCGTGCCGACCGTCTGTTCGCGAGGCCAGTCGAGATAAGGGTTGATGGCCTTGATGCAAGCCCACTCGAGAAACCCCACCATGAAACCCGTTGCGAATACCCTCGGCATTTCCTGAAATTCCGTCGATTCAGGATACAGAGCAGGAACGGTCTTCGATTCAACGATACGAAATGTAAACTCTGATTCAATCCCAGGTTTCAAGGTATCTTTCATATTTTTTCTCTGCCGTTTGCGCGTGATGAACAACGCATTATTTTCCGCTGCCCCAAACCCTTTCCAACTCAACTATTGTTTGCTGTAAATCGCATAATACAGAAACGGAACGAGAGGATCCGTAACCGCTCCCGTGTAGGGATTTTCGATCGGGGGCCGGTTGAGGAAGAACCCCGGATCGCGCGGACCGTCGAAGTCGCCGCCCTGGGTCCAGTGGAAGACGCCCCAGATCTTTCCATCGGCAACGACCGCAAAATGCGGCGCTGTAACCGGATCGGGTTCCGCAGTAGTGCCAAATAGAATGATGTCGCCGTCCTGAACATAAAGGCTGGAAGTAAGCTGGCCTGCCAGGCTGCGCGTGTACCCTTGCTGACTTAGAGCATCTGCGACCTTCTGCCGCGTGACAGCCTCATTTTCATCGACCGGGGGTGCGTGACCCAGCAGATAATAATAGGGCAGGTCGAAGCAGTAGGTCATGAGGTCACGTTGATCATACCACGCCTGCCATAGGTTCTGCACCGTGGGATCCTGGTATTCCAGATCCAGTGTCAGGGACCTCCCGTTATACGGTTCCAGGTCATCGTAGGTAAGTACCGAAGTACCTTGCCGATCGTTCCGCCAAGGTATGGGGAGAGTGTGTAGTTTTGGTGAATATTGATTTTGTCGTTGCGGTCGTTGAGATTATAATTGACATACATGGTCGGGATATAATCGCCGAATGCGTCGGCGCTCCCTGACAGGTCTGCCTCACCCTTGACAGTCCCATCGGCGGCTTCCTTTTCCACGGAGAGTTGTACAGATCCGTTGCGGGCAAGGTTATGCGTGCGGAAGTGAATACTTACGTTGATCGTTTCGGCGTTGGTTTTATCTTCATCGCCACTGCATCCCGGAAGCGCAAGGCCGATTACCAGTATCAGGGAAAATAAGCGCATAAATGATCGCATAGAGGTCTCCTTTCTGTAGAGGTTACGACGGTCCGGACAGGGGTCATTGGAACCACCCTTTGGTGACAAGTTTACCTCTAAACGGCAAATTAGTCCCGTAGGTTGCCTTTATTCTCCGGCGTGAAACGCTGTTTGTTCCCCGGCCTCTCCAATTGTTTCCTTCTTTTCACCTTCAACCCTTCGTGGTACAATACGCCTATGGACACCAAGAAAGCCGTCATCCCGGTCAAAGGCATGACCTGCGTAAACTGTGCCGCTGCGATCCAGAAGGACATCTCGAAGCTCGTGGGCGTGAAGAGCGCAAACGTGAATTACGCCAACGAGAAGGCCGTTGTCGAATTCGATCCCGCCGCGGTGGGACTGGACAAATTCATCTCCAGCATCAAAGAACTCGGCTATCAGGCGGTCACGGAAAAGGTCTCCATCCCGATCATCGATCTTGATGCCTCGCGGGTGCGGGAGCTGGAAGGCATCGTGTCCTCGATCGACGGCGTGCTGAACGTCGCGGTGAACGCCGGGGCCGAGACCGTCGAGCTGGAATACATCCCCGGCCAGATCGGCCTCAGGGACATCAGAAGGACCATCGAGAAATCGGGGTTCCGGGTCCTTCAGCAGGCTGAAGGCCGCTCGGCCCTCGACATCGAGAAGGAAGCGCGGGAACGGGAGCTCCGGGAGCTTCGGAACAAGCTCATAACCAGCGCGGTCCTCTCGGCCCTTATTCTTATCGGCAGTTTGCAGGACATGGTCCCCGTTATCGCCGTCGTCCCCCGCCGGACCATGTGGTTCATCCTGTTCCTTCTTACGACGCCGGTCCAGTTCTGGGCGGGCCGTCACTTCTACCAGAATGCCTGGGCCTCGATCAAGCACGGCAGCACGAACATGAACACCCTCGTGGTGGTCGGCACGTCCGCGGCCTACGGGTACAGTACGGTCGTCACCTTCTTCCCGTCGCTCCTGGGGCATTACGGCAGCCACGGCGGCGCGTACTTTGACACCTCGGCGATCATCATCACCCTGATCCTCTTCGGGAAATATCTCGAGGCCCGGGCCAAGACGCGGGCGGGCGAGGCCATCAAGAAGCTCATGGGCCTCCAGCCGCGAACGGCACGCGTGATACGGGAAGGCGCGGAGCAGGACATCCCCATCGAAGAGGTGGAAACGGGCGACCTCATCGTGGTCCGGCCCGGGGAAAAGATACCCGTGGACGGCGTCATCAGGAACGGCTATTCATCGATCGACGAATCCATGCTCACCGGCGAGAGCCTGCCCGTGGACAAGAAGATCGGGGACACGGTCATCGGGGCCACGATCAACAAGACCGGGGCATTCACCTTCGAGGCCACCAAGGTCGGCAAGGACACCATGCTCGCCCAGATCATCCGCATGGTCCAGGAGGCCCAGGGGTCCAAGGCCCCCATCCAGCGGCTCGCGGACTACATCTCGAGCATCTTCGTGCCCGTCGTCATCAGCATCGGGGTCATCACGTTCGCGATATGGTATGTCTTCGGTCCGGCGGAGACGAAATTTACCTTCGCGCTCGTCAACTTCATCGCCGTTCTGATCATCGCCTGCCCCTGCGCCATGGGCCTCGCAACGCCCACGGCCATCATGGTCGGGACCGGCAAGGGCGCGGAACAAGGCATCCTGTTCAAGAACGCGGAAAGCCTGGAGCGGGCGCAGAAGATCGACACCATCGTCCTTGACAAGACCGGAACGCTCACCCGCGGGAAACCCGAGGTCACCGATGTGATCCGGGATGGTCTGAGCGAACGGACGATCCTGATCTACGCCGGCGCCGCGGAAAAGGGCTCCGAGCATCCGCTCGGCGAGGCGATCGTGCGCGCCGCCATAGCGAAGGGCATTATTCTCGAACAAGCCGACGAGTTCGAGGCCCTTCCCGGTCACGGCGTCAGGGCAATGCTTCACGGCAAAGAGATCATCCTCGGGAATGAGCGCCTGATGAACGACCGGAAGATCGATTTCGGGGCGTTCCACACCGCCTGCCGAAGAACTCTCGTCAGATGGCAAGACGCCCATGTTCGTGGCGATCGGGAGCAGCGCGGCCGGCATCATCGCGGTGGCCGACACGCCGAAGGAGCACTCCAAGGAGGCGGTGAAGGAACTGCGGGCACTCGGGCTCGAAGTAGTCATGCTCACCGGAGACAACCGCCGCACTGCGCAGGCCATAGCCAAAGAGCTCGGGATCTCCCGCGTGCTGTCAGAGGTCCTTCCGCAGGACAAGATGGAAATCGTGAAGAAACTCCAGGCCGAAGGCAGGGTCGTGGCCATGGTGGGCGACGGCATCAACGATGCGCCTGCGCTGACCCAGGCCGATGTGGGAATCGCCATCGGCACGGGCACCGATGTGGCCATAGAGGCGTCGGACGTTACGCTGATCAAGGACGACCTCCGCATGGTCGCGGCGGCGATGAGGCTCTCCCGCAGGACGATGAAGACCATCAGGATGAACCTTTTCTGGGCCTTTTTCTACAATATCATCGGCATTCCCGTTGCCGCGGGAGCGCTCTACCCCTTCTTCAAGATTCTGCTGAACCCCATGTTCGCCTCGGCCGCCATGGCCTTCAGCTCCGTGAGCGTGGTGTCGAATTCGCTGCGGCTGAGAAGATTCGAATAATTTTGCCACAAGTGAAGGTTCGTAAAGATAGGACACAGAGGGCACAGAGAAGTAAACAAAAAAGGATTTTGGTTTTAAACCGGCAGACCTGCTTTTCTCTGTGTTCTCTGTGATCTCTGTGGCTAAAAGTTTTTCAGTTTATGAAATTCATCGCCGATGTCATGCTGGGCAGGCTTGCGAAGCGGCTGCGGCTTCTTGGATGGGACGTGCTCTACGACCCGGGGCTGGATGACAATGAGATCATCAGGCTGTCTCTCCAGCAGGACCGCGTGATCCTTACGCGGGACACCGCCCTGGCGGCCCGACCCCTCGCAAAAAACAACCTCTTCCTCAAAAACGACCTCGTCAGGAAACAGGTTGACGAGGTCCTGACGGCTTTTCCCGGAAAGACTGCTCCCCTCACGCGATGTTCTCTCTGCAATGTGCCGCTTGTCCCCGCTCCTCAGCAGGACGTGAGGGACCTCGTGCCGAATCATGTGTTTGAAACCCACGACGCGTTTCTGCGGTGTCCAACCTGCGCAAGGATCTATTGGAGAGGTACTCATGTCCGGAGAATGGAGATTACGGGAGACGCCGGATAGAATCAGCCGGCTTCGCCTATCGCACAGGCTTGGGAGCGAGCGGAATCCCCGCAAAAAAAGCGGCGACAAGAGAGGCGGGCGGTGATAGAGAGAGTTATTGCGCTGGCCTCTTCGGCATTTTCCCAGGCGCTGGAGGCAACGGGGGTGGCGACTGCGGCCGTTGGGGGGCACGGACCGATGTGGTCTGTTGCGATACCGCGGAAGGAGACGGCTGCGTCAGCACCGCCTCTGTGTGTTGGCGCTTGGGATTCACCGTCTTTGGCTTTTCCCCCGGGGTCTTGCGGTTTACGATACCCGCCGCTGTGACGGTCAGGTCCCTTACGACGGCGTTTTTCGGTTCGTCTACGGTAAGTTCCTGCCCGTTGAGCAGCAGTCTGACGGCCCCTGCGCTGCCATAGCTCAACAGAAAACGCTGGTCCGCGCTCCAGATGAGACTCTCGCCTTTTTTCAGAATCGCCTTCTTTTGCGGACTCGCATCGGTTCGGACCAGAACCCAGGTGTTGTCGAGGGCGAACACCTCAAGATAAAGCTTCTCCGGCGTGCTCGGTACGGCGGCGGAAAAGAGTTCGGGACCGGCCGCAGGGGCAGGGGGCGATTCCGCCGCCTTGCGGGTTTCCTTTGGGTGACGAGCCGGCAGCGCGATGAGCAGAAAGACAATGAGGATGATGACGATACCGGCGCCCCAGATAAAGGGTTCAATCGGGATTTTCGAGGACCGGCTAGGCTTTTCCGCTTCGGCCGCTTGTTTGTCCTGACTCGCGACGCCGACGGGAGAGGGCTTTTGTAACAACTCGCTGTATTGTTTCATGAGCTCCGCTTCGTCGAGGCGCAAATACTTTCCGTAGTTCTTGAGAAACCCCTTGACGAACACATCGCCGGGCAGCTTTTTGAAATCTTCCTCTTCAAGAGCCCTGAGGTACTGTAAGCTGATACGGGTCTGCTGAGCGGCTTCGCGCAAATCAATTCCCCGCGCTACCCGTGCATCGTGCAGATATCGTCCTAATGTCCCCATCCATCACCTCAGAATTCTCAGATAATCATTGGCCTTTTGGGCGAGTTCGCTCTTGGGGGCAAGTTCGGCGGCTTTCTTGAACTCTTCCACGGCGGACTTCTTGTTGCCTTCCTTCAAGAACGCCAGCGCCAGCGCGTAGCGCATGCTCGCGTTTTGCGGCGCAAGGTTGACTCCCTCCTGGAACTCCTCGATCGCCTCTTTGGTCCTGCCCGCCTCAAAGAGCGCCTGGCCCAGTTCGTAGCTGATAACATCGAGACTGACGTACCTCTTTGCATCACGATAGGCCTCAACGGCCTTGGTGTAATCCTTCTGCGCCATATAGACGCGCCCCATGTTCAGATACGGGACATGGGGAGTGGTATAGAGCTTGTTTTCCAGCGCTTTATTATAATTTTTAATTGCATCGTTCCATTTCTTTTGTTTTGAATAGACCGCGCCGAGAGCGTTGTAAGCCTCCGAAAAATCACTATCCAGGCTGATGGCTTTCTTATAATATTTTATTGCATCTTCCGATTTGCCCTGTAAATCACTAATCACCCCGAGATAATAGTAGGACAACTTGTTCGAGCTGTCTGTCTGAATGGAACGGTTGAATTCAACCGCGGCGAGCTCGTAATTTTTATCCAGAAAATAGGCTTGCCCCTTCTGGGAATAGCCTTCCGCCATTTTTGATTTATCGATGGTGTTGCCGGTCGAAGCACACCCGGTAAGAGCCAGGAGCATGATTACTGCCAGGGTTCTCATTGTCATACCTCTTTCAAAACGATGTGAGCAGACGCGCAAGGGCCTCCCGGTCCCTGCGTACGACGCCGGTGCCGGCCTCTGCCTCTTTTTTTATTGCTGGTTTCGACGGCCTGACGATGGCTGCTTTCATTGCTTTTCGCATGATGTCCTGCTTGCCCGTCGAGGATGCACCGAATGAGGGCGCCTTGGATCCGGAAGCGCGGGCCGGCGGCTTTTGGTGCGATCTGTCCGCCGCGGGAACGGGGCTGTCCTGCGGGGGCAGCCCTTCTTCAGTCTGCGGCGCCTGCGGCGAATCCTTGGGTTCGGAAACGTCTGCAGGGACAGGGACTGCATGATCCTCAAATGCCTCTTCCTGCACGACAGCCGGTTGAGGCGCGGAGGGCCTGGATGTTGACTCATCCTCTCGCTCGGTCAGCGCCTCCTCTACCGTTGGAGCTGGCGGTTCCGGCGCTGTCAGGGCAGCTTGCGGAAACGCGTCCGCCTGGAGTGCCTCCTGCGCCGGCTGCGCCTGTGGCGCCGGTTGCGCTTGCGGCACTGGCTGAGGCGCTGCTTGCGTTTCCGGGACTTGCTGTGGTTGCGCTTGCAATACCGGTTGAGGCGCTGTTTGCGTTTGTAGTATTGGTTGCGCTTGCAGCGCTGCCGGCGCGGCTTCTGCGGCGGGACGCTCCGCTTCCGCTTGCGGCGCCGCTTGCACAGGCGGCCTCTGCGGTCGCGGTGCGGCTTCCGGGACTGCGGGAGACGGTTGTAATTCCTCCGGCTCCTTCCGCACAGCTTCCGTTTCCGCCGGTTCCGGGGCCGGTGTTTCGGGAGACTTCTCGGGGCGGGCCTGAAGGGAGAAAATATCCTGTTCCTCTATCCAGCGGCTCTTCTCTTTCGCGGACAGATTCGCGATGTCTATCTGATCGATGAGCGCGCCGAGCCCTTCCACAAAACACAACGCCTCATCTTCAACAGAGCTCATTTCTCCCGAGGGGAAGGGATTGGATGAATGGGCATAAAACAGTCTGCGGCCTGTCAGAAGGAAATAAATCCCGATATACGCGGAAACCTTTCCATCAGACTCTCCGCAAAACAAAACGTAACTGCGCGCTTCCTCAAGCATCATTTCAGGCGTTGCCACCGGATGATTGTTCATGGAAAAAAAGACCTTTACGA
Organism: Nitrospirota bacterium; assembly: GCA_963741205.1. Lineage (GTDB taxonomy): Bacteria > Nitrospirota > UBA9217 > UBA9217 > UBA9217 > JAJYKN01. Next base: position 113,401 of record CAVUHW010000034.1, on the reverse strand, counting down.
GGTTTTTCTCGCTGAGTTTCGGGCCCGTTATGACTTGATCAAGAGTAAACATATCTAATCAATGCAAATCACAAGTTCCATCAAATATTCAAATCTCGAAACCCAATGCCAAAACGTTTGGAATTTTCATGATTCATTCGATAATCGGATATTTGTTGTTCCCTTATATATCTTCAAAATGCGTGAGTTTCTTGAACTCGCGGTACCTGCCTTCAATTTCCCGGTAATCGAGGCTCCTGAGACGGTCGAGGCTGAATGCCTCCACGTTCAGAGAGGCCATGACGCTGCCGAAGATGACGGCCTTCCGCATGCTGTCTTCTGTAAAATTCATCGTGCTCGCCAGGAACCCCATAAAGCCGCCCGCGAAGGTATCGCCGGCGCCTGTCGGGTCGAATACCGATTCGAGCGGATACGCAGGGGCGCTGAACACGCTGTGGCCGTTGAACATGAGCGCCCCGTAGCTCCCCTGCTTGACCACGATCGTCTTCGGCCCCATGGCCTGGACGCGCTTGGCAGCCTTCACCAGGCTCGACTCGCCGGCAAGCTGCCGGATCTCCGCTTCGTTGATGGTCAAGAGGTCCACTTCCCCCAGCGTGCGTTTGAGCGCATCGAGCTTGCTTTCGATCCAGTAGTTCATCGTGTCGCAGGCCACCAGCTTGGGTTTCTTGACCTGCTTCAGCACATCGAACTGGATCTCGGGGTCCACGTTCGCAAGAAATACGACGTCAGAGTCCCGGTAGTCGTTCGACAATCGTCGGTTTGAACGTCGCAAGAACATTCAGGTGCGTGGCGAGGGTGTGAGCCTCGTTCAAATCATAGCCGTACTCGCCTTTCCAACGGAAGGTCTCACCTTTCTGAACCTCGAGTCCGCGCGTGTCGATGTCCTTGCTCTTGAGAAATTGTATATGTTCCTTGGGGAAGTCTTCGCCGATGACGGCTACGAGCCTGACATCGGTGAAATAACTGGCAGAAGTGGAAAAATACGTGGCTGAACCGCCGAGGGCGTTATCGACAGTTCCGAAAGGTGTTTTTACCGAATCAAGCGCAACCGTACCGACAACGAGCAAACTCACAAAAAACCCTCCAAACGAAATATTTTTAACCACGGATGAACACGGATGAAAAAAAGGAACGCTTGATGGTTTGTATTCGCCTTGAACCGTGTTAATCCGTGGTTAAAAATCCCGTCACTTTTTCTGCATGTACTTCCCGATGATCGGCGCGAGGTCCTTCCTCGTCTTCGCCGGGATCAGTTTTTCCGGGGTCATGATCGTGTTCCGGAGCGCCTCTCCACAGGCGCAGCTCCGCAAGGGGGGGAGCATCCCGACGGCTTCGCGGATCATGGTTTTGGATGTTTCGATGTTTTTCTTCATCACGGCAAGGACTGCCTCGACGGTCACGTCTTCCTCGCTGTGGTGCCAGCAGTCATAGTCCGTGGCCAGGGCAATGGTGCTGTAGCAGATCTCAGCCTCCCGGGCGAGCCTGGCCTCGGTTGCGTTCGTCATCCCGATGACGTCGACATTCCATGTGCGGTAGGTAAGCGACTCGGCGCGCGTCGAAAACTGCGGCCCCTCCATGCAGAAGTAGGTGCCGCCGCGGCGAACCGCGGCCCCTGCCCTCTTCCCCGCATCGAACAGGATTTTGCCGAGGTCGGCGCAGACCGGGTCTGCCATGCCGACGTGGGCAACAATGCCGTCGCCGAAAAAGGTGCTCCGGCGGTGTTTCGTGTGGTCGTAGAACTGGTCCGGGATCACGATGTCGCCGGGCCTGATCTCTTCCCTCATGCTTCCCACGGCGGAGACCGAGATGATCCGCTCAACGCCGAGCTTCTTCATGCCGAAGATGTTCGCACGGTAGTTGATATCGCTCGGCATAACGCGGTGCCCACGGCCGTGACGGGGCAAAAAGGCCACCCGCTTGTTGAAGAGCGTTCCGATGATGAAGTCGTCCGAGGGTCTGCCGAAGGGTGTAGCGACTTTCACTTTTTTCACCTGCGACAGCCCTTCTATTTCGTACAAGCCGCTGCCGCCGATGACGCCGATGGTTATTGCTTCAGACTTTGCACTGCGCTTTGCCATGCCGAATAATTCCTTCGTAAAGAGGGGACGCAGATTCCAAGAGTGCATAGCCGATGATTCTGATTGTGCCGCGGACTTTTATTCCGGAATCCTCAATTGTTCAGGCCTGCGCCGCCTGCTCCTGCTCTGACTTTTTCGATTCGATGGTTTCCAGAAGTTCAACGGGTTTTTCCGGGATTATGGTGGAGATGGCATGCTTGTACACAAGCTGCTGGTTTTCCTGCTTTAACAGGATCACGAAGTTGTCGAACCCCTTGATTGTCCCCGTGAGCCGAGCGCCGTTCACCAGGTACATGGTCACCGGGATCTTTTCCTTGCGCATCTGGTTCAAAAAAATGTCCTGCAGATTCACCTGCGACTTGCCCATCCATCCCTCCGTGAAGCCGTCATGAACAGCGCTCGCTGATGGCGGCTCGCGACACAATATTTTTGTGTCATCTTATACTAACTTATTTGTAATTTCAACGTATTTCTTTATTTTTTCCAAAATATCCTCTGCGCGTTCGAGCCCGGTGATGTCCACCCACACCGCTTCCGGCTCACGCCGGAACCACGTGAATTGCCGCTTGGCAAACCGCTTCGTATCGCGCTTCAAGAGGGCAACGGCCTCATCCCGGGTCGACCTTCCGAGAAAGTATTCGATGAACTGTTTATACCCCAGACCCCGCATCGACGCCAGATCCATGGGGTAACCCCGGTCGAAGAGCGCCCTGACCTCTGCTTCGAGACCGCTGTCGATCATCTGGTCAACACGCTTTTCAATGCGGCGGTACAGTTCGTCACGGCTCCTGACGAGAAAAAGCAGCGTGAACCGGTAAGGCCTGTCGCCAAACGCGTGTTCGCGCTGGAACTCCGACAGTTTCCTGTCCCGAAGATAGTACACCTCGAGCGCCCTGACCGTGCGCCGCAGGTCGTTGGGATGGATCTTAATCGCGGCTTCCGGGTCCACCTTGACGAGGTCGGCATAGAGCGTTCCGGACTGCCCTTCTGCCTCACGACGGAGCAGGCGTTCGCGCAGATCGAGGTCCGCCGGCGGGCCGTGGAACAGTCCCCGCGTCAGCGCCCGGATATAAAGCCCGGTCCCGCCGACCACGAGAGGGACGCCGCCCGAGGAAAGAATCCCGTCGATCGCGGCCCGTGCGTCCCGCAGATAGTCGCCTACGCTGTAGGGCTGGTCCGGTTCCACGATGTCGATCATATGGTGATAGATGAGCTTGCGCTGTTCCGGCGAGGGCTTTGCGGTGCCGATATCCATGCCTCGATAGATCTGCATGGAGTCGGCGGAGACGATCTCCGCGCCGAGCTGCCGGGCGAGAAGAAGCGACGCGTCAGTTTTGCCGGCGGCCGTGGGACCGGCGATGATGAGGATGGGCTTTTCGGAAGACATGATCGTATACGATGAAAAGAACGTCCCGATCAGATCGGGGCCAGCCCACGCAAACTACGTCCTCTTAAACATCCTCCTGATCTCATCCAGGGGAAGCCGTGCCACCGTCGGTCTGCCGTGCGGGCAGGTGTGGGGCATGCGGCACGCGAAGAGGTCGTGGAGAAGCGACTCCATCTCTTCCCGGTCGAGTTGACGATGGACTTTGATCGCGGGATGGCAGGCCATGACGCTCAGGATATCGTCCCGGAGCTTTTCCATGCCGCCGCTCAGGCCGTGGGCACTCACTTCATCGAGGATATCGAGAAGCAGCTTCTTGTAGTCGGCGCCGACCACGAGGGACGGCACTGCTTTGATCATGAATGTTCCGCCACCGAAGTCATCCACGATCAACCCTGTTTTGTGCAGTTCGAACAGGTACTCCGATAAAATGCCGCTTTGTGCGGGGCCGAGTTCCACCTGGACCGGCACCAGAAGGTTCTGAATAGGCATCAAGCCCGCGCCGAACTCGTCCTGCAACTTCTCGAACAACACCCGTTCGTGCGCGGCGTGCTGATCGATGATCGCCATCCCCTCCTTCGACTGGGCGATAATGAAGGAGTCGTGGATCTGGGCGATGGGGACGAGATCGTGCTCGGGGACAAGCGCGTATTGCTGCGGGAACTCGCCGAAAGTCTCCGTGCGGATCGACGTATCAGCCTCCGTCCGCTGCCCCTGCGCCTTGAAATCGCTCTTGCGGCGCCCGAGCAACGGAGGTGCTTTCCTTTCGAAGGGGCCTCTGACCTCGTGCGGCTGCGCATTCAGGTACTCTGTCATAGCCTCCTTCACTCGTTCTGCGGCGTCCACCCGAGCCTGCGGGGCCGCGCCGACCGGCATGCCCTGCAAACGGAGTCCCTCCCTGATGACTTCACGGACTATATCATGGATCTGTGACTGGTTGCGAAAGCGCACTTCCGCCTTCGCGGGATGCACGTTGACGTCCACGAATGCGGGATCGATCTCGATGAAAATGAAACCGACCGGATGGCGGTCCCGCATGAGCATATCGCCATAGGCTGCGTACAATGCGTGAGTCAGCGAGGTGTTTTTCACCGCGCGACGATTCACATAAAAATCCTGATAGGTGCGGTCCGCGCGACTGTATGTCGGACGCCCGATGAGACCGTGGATATGGACGCCGCCCCGCCCTCCGGAAAAGGTCATGACATTTTCCGCGAGGTCGCCGCCATAGATCTGAAAGGCCCGGTCTTTGATGCTCGTCGACTCCGGCAGGTCAAGCGTGATCTTCTTGTTGTGGGTGAGCCTGAACCGTGTGGAAGGATGCGGCATGGCCAGGCGTGACACCGCGGTCACGATATGAGAAAATTCGGTGCCGGGACTTTTCAGGAACTTGAGACGCGCGGGGGTATTGTAAAAAATATGGGCCACCTCGACCGACGTCCCCTCCGGCGCAGCCGCCTCGGAAGTGGATTTTACCGCTCCGGCCTCTATTTCGATGAGGACGCCCGATGCCGAGCCGCGCACGGCGGTCAGAAGCCTGACCTGTGACACCGAGGCGATACTTGAGAGAGCCTCACCGCGGAATCCCATGGTTTTTACGGCATCGAGGTCTTCGTCGCTTCGTATCTTGCTTGTCGCATGTCGGAGAAAGGCGATCTGCGCATCCACCTTGGTCATACCACTGCCGTTGTCAGTAACACGGATGAGCCGACTGCCGGCCTGCTCAATTTCGATGATAATCTCACTGGCGCCCGCGTCGATGGAATTTTCAACCAGTTCCTTGACCACGGCCGCGGGCCGCTCTACCACCTCGCCGGCGGCGATCTTGTTCACGATATGGTCGGGGAGTATTTTGATAATTGAAGACATAAGGATATAATTAGAACCACGGATGACCAAGATGACAGAAGCAGGCATGTGAGATTGACGAATATGCAAGAGTTCCCAGTTATCATCTTGAACTGACATCTGTCACCATGCTGCTCACATCCGTGTCTTCCGATTCTCAGTATTTCAGTTTCGCCTTTTCCTGGTCAGCGACAACGACGATCACCATCTGATCGGGGTGGAGATATTTTTTCGCCACCCGCTGGACGTCTTCACGGGTTACGGCGTTGATCAGGGCCGGATACTTCTGCGGATACTCAAGACCAAGGTTGTAGATCTCGATCGACGTCAGCATGCCTGCGATCTTGGCCGAGGTGTCCATGCGCAGCGGGAAACTCCCGGTTAGGTAAGCCTTTGCGTCGGAAAGCTCCTGTTCCGTAACCAGGTCCGACTGTACCCGGCGGATCTCCTTGAGCGTCTCCGCGATCACCTCGCTTGCGGACTCGTTCTTCGTCTGGATCGTGATCGTGAACGCCCCGGGCTGTTTCTGGGGTGAAAATCCGCTGTGTACGTCGTAGGCCAGCCCTTTATTGTCCCTGATATTGTCCATAAGACGCGAGGTGAAACCCCCGCCGCCCAGGATGTAGTTCATGATCGTGCAGGCGTAAAAATCAGGGTTCTCGCGGCTAATGCCTACATTGCCCATATCTATGTTGGCCTGGGTGATTCGCTTATCGATCTTCCGGACCGTCGTCTTCTCGATGACCGGCGGCTCTATGTACGGGGGAAGCGGTTGTTCCTTCTTCCGCCACGATTGAAAGTACTCTTTCAGCAGTGAGATAATTTCCTTCTCCGTGACATCTCCCACCACGGAAATGATCGCATGGTTCGGACTGTAGCTGGCAGCGTAAAAGGCGAGGACGTCCTGGCGCGCGAGCTTTGGGAGATAGGCAGCCACATCGTCGTTCGTCCTGCCGTAGGGGCCGGCCCCGAAGACGGCCTTATCAAAGGCGTTGCGGGCCACGTTTCCCGGCTCTTCCAGCTGACGCCGGATCTCCGCCAGCGTTTCCTTGATCTTGCGGTCGATCTCCTTCTGATCGAAGGCCGGGTTCATGAGCACATCCGAGAGCAGGTCGAACCCCGTCCGAATATCCTTCTTCAGCACGCGGAGGGACGCTGACGCAAAATCGTCGCCGCCTGACGTCGAAAGTGAGCCGCCGATGAAATCGATCTCGCGGCTTATTTGCTGCGCGGACCGTTTCGCCGTCCCCTGGGTGAGCAGCGACGCCGTCAGCGTCGCAAGGCCAGGCTTGTCCGCCGGTTCCGCGGTGCTTCCCGCCGTTATCGCCATGTTCACCGTGACCATGGGGATATCGTGCTTTTCGGCGAGCAGCAGGACCATGCCGTTTTCGAGCAGGATGCGTTTGCCCAGCGGCTCGGCGCAAAAGGCAGGCGTGCCGGGGAGAGACAGGAAAACAACCGCAAGAACCACGGAAAGGAGATATCTGCTGATTTTCATTTTCTTCTGCCTCGTCATTTTAATTTTCCAATCCCTCATTTTACATTCTTCACCGGTAGAAGGATCCCTACCGTCCTGTTGTCTCCCGAAAAATATTCCTTTGCCACGCGCATGATGTCTTCCTTCGTCACGGCCCGGATCTTGTCCACATACGTTTCGAGTAGTTTCCAGCTGGCGACGCTTTCGAACTGGCCGATCTGCATCGCCTGGTTGAAGTTCGAGTCACGTCCCATGATGAAGGTGGACTCGATCTGGTTTTTGGCCTTCAGAAGTTCGTCGTCGGTCACCGGTTCGGCCTTGAACCTGTCGATCTCCGCGAGCAGCGCAGCTTCAACCTCTTCGGGAGTTTTCCCGGGCATCACGCCTGCGTAGACATAGAACAGGTTCGGGTCCGTGGATATGTTGTCGTAATCGCCCCCTGCATAGAGGGCAATCTGTTTTTCATAAACCAGGGAGCGGTAGAGTCGGGAGCTTTTCCCGGAGGAAAGAATTCCCTGCAAGACATCGAGAGAATAGGAGTCTGCGTGCTTCAGGGTCGGCGCATTGAACCCCGCAAAGACCGCGGGCAATTCCGCCTCTTTATGGACGATGACCCGCCGCTCGCCGAGATGTTTCGGCTCGACAGCGTCGACCTTTGGCACATCAGGGCCTCGCGGTATCGAGCCGAATGATTTCTCGATCCCGGCTAACAGCGTCTTTGTATTGAAATCGCCGACCGCGACGATCGTCGCGTTGTTCGGCACATAGTAGGTGCGGTAATGGTGGTACAGGTCGTCCCGGGTGAAATTGCTGATATCCGCCATCCACCCGATCACGGGCCACTGATAGGGATGGGCGCTGAAGGCAACGGTCATCATCTGCTCCTCCAGGGTATTGACCGGGTCATCCTCATACCGCATGCGGCGCTCTTCCTTCACCACGTCGCGTTCGGAGGCGAACTCCTTGGGGTCTATCAACAGGTCCTGCATGCGGTCCGACTCGAGGTCAAGCGATATCCCGATACGGTCCGCCGCAAAGCTCTCAAAATAGGCCGTGTAATCGTGGGAGGTAAAAGCATTGTCATTGCCGCCGTTACGCTGGACCGTCTGGGAGAAAGTCTTGGGACCATGCTTTTTCGTCCCCTTGAACATCATGTGTTCCAGCATGTGGGACAGTCCTGTCTTGCCGAGGCATTCGTTGCGCGATCCGACCTTGTACCAGATCTGGAACGTCACCACCGGCGCCTTGTGCTCCTCCATGAGCAGCACCTTGAGTCCGTTCGGGAGGATCTTTTCGGTGACGTTCAGCGGCTGGCTGAAGGCAAATTTAGCTGATGCAGCCATAAGCAATGTGATGATGATGATTTTTCGCAACCGGCGCATAGGTTCCTTTCTCCGATCAAATTCCAAATTATAAACAGCAAACGCCAGAATAAATTCCAAGCTCATCTGGATAACGGGTTACTGAAAAACTCCTTACTGTCATTGCGATAAGCATTTCTTCGCAAGCCTGCCCCAGTATGATTAAAGCAGTGTCGGCAACCTATTCGTGTTTGTCTTATCATATCCCCGTATGCCCGAACCCCCCGGGGCCCCGCACGGTCTCGGACAACGACGCCACGCTCTCAAACCTCGCCTTTTCGAGTTTCGCGAACACCATCTGCGCGATGCGGTCGCCGCGGCGCACCGTGAAGGGCTCGTTGCTGAAATTGAACAGGATGATCCCGATCTCTCCCCGGTAGTCCGCGTCAATGGTGCCGGGGCCGTTCAGCATGCCGATGCCGTGTTTGAGCGCGAGCCCGCTCCGGGGCCGGACCTGGCCTTCGTACCCTTCCGGAATCGCCAGGGAGATGCCGGTGGGAATAAGCGACCATTGCCCCGCTGCGATGACGGTGTCCCCCTGCACTGCCGCGTACAGATCGACTCCCGCGGCGTGCTCGGTCTGGTAATGGGGAAGCGGCAGCCCTTCGGAATTCGGCAGCCGGTTTATATGGACGACAAGATGTTGGGGCATGTTCTGTAATATTCGCATAGAGCAAAGCGCATAGCGTAGAGTTGCTGGTATACTATCCTGCGCATACATGCGATCTTGACAATGATGCGCTCGTGTTCATCCGTGATTCAAATCTCCAAAGCCGAATCGGGCACATCGGCCCTGCCGAGCGGCCCCAGGATCGTGAGGGCAATGTTGTCGCGGGTAAAGAGCTGCTGCGCAAGCCGCTGCACATGCTCCGCGGTGACCTTTTCAACGCCCTTGATGATATCGTCCATGGACAGGTATTTACCGAAATAGATCTCCTGCCGGGCGAGCCTGCTCATGTGGCTGTTGCTGCTCTCGAGCGAGAGGATCAAGCTTCCCTTGATCTGGTTCTTCACCCGGAGTTCCTCCGCGGCCGTGATCCCCTCCTCCTTGATCTTTTTCATTTCCTTGACCACGAGCCTGACGACCTCGAGCGCGTTTGCCGGACCTGTTCCCGCATATACCGTGAGGAGCCCGGTATCGCGGTAAGACGTGACGTAGGAATAGATCGAATAAGCGAGGGCGTTCTGTTCCCGGATCTCCTGGAACAAGCGGGAGCTCATGCTGTTTCCGAGCACCGTATTGAGGGCTGAAATCACGAACCGCTCATCGTGCGTGTAATACAGCCCCTTGCAGCCAAGGCAGAGCTGAACCTGTTCGAGCTGCTTTTTCTTGACGCTGACGGCGCGGGTGAAGGCTGGGGTCGCCTCTTTTTTGGCGGTGCCGTTCCGCGCCAGTTTTCCGAAATGCCCGTCCAGGAGTTCGATCAGCCGCGCATGCTCGAAATTCCCCGCGACCGATATCACGATCTCTTTTGGGTGGTAATAGTTGTCGATGTAGGAAACGATGTCATCGTGTTTGAGCGCCTTGATGGTCTCCCGGGTCCCCAGGATGGGACGGCCGAGGGAATTGTCGGGCCAGACTGTGTTCGTAAAGAGTTCGTGGATGTAGTCATCGGGCGTATCCTCGACACCCTTGATCTCTTCGAGGATGACTTTGCGCTCCTTTTCCATCTCGGCGGGATCAAACTTTGCGCCGAGAAGGATATCCGCAAGGATCTCGATGACCACGGGAAGGTGCTCGTCGACGACCTTGGCGTAATACGTGGTCGTCTCCTGCGAGGTGAACGCATTCATTTCGCCGCCGATGGAGTCCATCTCGATGGCGATGTCCTTGGCTGACCGTTTGCCCGTCCCCTTGAAGAACATGTGCTCGATGAAATGCGATATGCCGCCGATCTCGGGCGCTTCATGCCGCGAACCGACCTTCACCCACACGCCGATGGACACGGAGCGCGATTTCGGAAGGGTTTCGGACACGACCCGGATCCCGTTGGAAAGGGTGTCTTTTCTATACATGAATTTTTCTTTCTCTTAAGGCATCTTTCGTTCGTCGTCCCCGAATGTCTCTATCGGGGACCCAGCCCGCACCCAACGTTTATAGTGCTGCGTCGCGAATACAAGGTGTGCGGCAGCATGAGTGCAGGGCGCGTCTTTTAAATCTCTGGATTCCCGATTCAAGCATTCACCCTGCACTCGCGCTGTCGCACTCGTAGGCGCTGGGCGCAGGCGGGAATGACGAAAGAAAGGCCGCCTGATCGATGGATGACTTTGATTATTTTTCCTTCTGATTGTGAGCCCCGCCGTGCTGCGCGGCCCGCTCCTGGGTGATCTTCTGCGCCAGGTGGCTCGGGACGTCTTCATAGCTGTAAAATTCCATCGTGTACATCGCCCGCCCGCTCGTCAGGGAGTTGAGCGTAGGCGCGTAGGTAAGCATCTCGGACATGGGCACCAGGGCCTTGATCGCCTGGCCGTTTGCCTGGGGGACGACGCCCTGCACCTTGCCGCGGCGCGAGTTGAGATCGCCGATCACGGCGCCGAGCGCATCATCGGGGGCCACGACCTCGACGCTCATGATCGGTTCGAGCAGGACCGGCTTGGCCGCTTCCACAGCCTTCTTGAAGGCCATGCTTGCCGCGACCTTGAACGCCATTTCGGAGGAGTCCACCGCGTGGTAGGAGCCGTCATACAGCGAGACCCTGATGTCCACGACGGGATACCCCGCGAGGATGCCCTCGTGCATGGCCTCGATAACGCCTTTTTCCACGGCGGGAATGTACTGCCGCGGGACCACTCCGCCCACGATATTATCCACGAATTCGAATCCGGTCCCTCGCGGCAGGGGCTCGATCTCGAGCCAGGCGTCGCCGTACTGGCCGTGGCCGCCCGTCTGTTTCTTGTACTTGCCCTGCGCGCTCGCCTTGGTCCTGATGGTTTCCTTGTAGGGGACCTTGGGGGTCTTCATCGTCACGTCCGCGCCGAATTTCCTTTTGAGCTTCTCGAGCGTCACTTCGAGGTGGACCTGCCCCATCCCGGAAAGCACCATTTCCTTCGTCTGATCGTCATAGGTGAACTTCAGGGTAGGGTCTTCCTCGAGAAGCTTGTGAAGGCCGATGCTCACCTTGTCCTCGTCCCCCCGGGACTTGGGAGTGACGGCGTAAGACATCACCGGGTCCGCGAATTTCGCAAAATCGATGACGATCGGCTGCTGCTCGGCGCACAACGTATCGCCGGTCTGTGTCTCCTTGAGCTTTGCCACGGCGCCGATCTGGCCCGCGGAGAGCGCCGGTACGGACACCTGCTTCTTGCCTTCCACCAGAAACAGGGTGCCGATTTTTTCCCTGGTCTGCCGGGTGGAATTATAGGCGGTTGAGTCGGCCTTGAGCGTCCCCGAGTAGACCCTGACCATCGAGAGCTTTCCCGGCAAAAGGGTCAATGACGGTCTTGAACACGAGCGCGGCGAGCGGCTCGTCGGGGCTGGGCTTGCGCACGAGCTCCTGGCCGGTCTTCAGGTCCTTGCCCTTGATGGCCACGATGCCCGCCCGTTCCGCCGGCGAAGGCAGGCAGGAAACCACCGCGTCCATGAGCTGCCGGACCCCCATGTTCTTGACGGGGGAGCCGCAGAGGACCGGCAGGAGCCCGCCGACCAGCGTGCCGTGTTTGAGCCCCGCGATCAGGTCCTCCTGCGAGAGATCGCCCTTATCAAGATATTTTTCGAGCAGGCTGTCTTCCGTTTCCGCGATCTGCTCCACGAGTTTCTTGCGATAGGCGGCCGCGTCGTCCTTCATGGTGCCGGGGATCTCTTGTTCCTCCGCTTTGCCGCTGCCGTCCTGGGCGAAGTAGAGCGCCTTCATCGTGATGAGGTCGATGACGCCGCGGAAACTCTCCTCCCGCCCGATGGGGAGCTGAAGGATGAGGGCGCCCTTGCAGAAATACTTTTCCATGTCGCCTACGGCGCGGAAGAAATCGGCGCGTTCTTTGTCGAGCTTGCTGATGAAAGCGATGCGGGAGATCTCGTAGTCGCAGGCGAATTTGTATATTTTCTCGGTTTCGGCCTTGACGCCGGAAAGGGCGGATACGATGATAATGGCGCCATCGACGGCGCGGAGGACGCCTTTGGTCTCTTCGAGAAAGTTGATGTAACCCGGAGTATCTATGATGTTGATCCGTACGTCCTTCCAGTCCGCGAAGCCGAGCGAAGAGGTGATGGTGATCTTTCTCGCCATTTCCTCGGGTTCATGCATGAAAACCGAAGTGCCGTTATCGACACTCCCCAGGAGATCGACGGCCCCCCCGGCATAGACCATGGCGTCGGCGAGCGAGGTCTTTCCCGCCGCCCCGTGTGACAGAATGGCGATGTTGCGGACTTCCTTGACATCAGTGCTTTTCATAAGACGCTCCTTTTGAGTGACCGAATGTTGTATCTTATGACCTTACCAGATTTCCGACTTGATTTTGCCTCCCTGCTTTATCAGGACGTCCACAACGGCTTCGTTGAAAAAATTGTTCTCGCGGCGGAGCTCTTCGTCCACCATGGTTTCATAATATTTTCGGCCCTCCGCAAGCTCTTCCGTCAGGACATCGAAAAGACTGTCCTGCTCGATCCCCTCCTTCACCTTTGCCTGGTTGTACAGCAGGATGTCCGAGAGGATCGTCCGTGCAAGTCTTCTCGCTTCGTCGGGTTTTTTAATCAATCTCATGCTGCGCCTCACCGTTTTGTGTTTGTCATGTCTCAGGAAAGAATCTCGACGATCACCGGTTTATACTTGTGGGTCTTTTCAACTTTCTTATTATATGACCGTATGAACAAAAAGGAAATAAAAGTGAACGCCATGCCGGCAATGAATGCCCAGAGGTCGGAATTTTCCTCACCGACATAGTGCACTGCTATGTTCTTGGCTATAATCGCGCCCGAGATGAGAGCAACCATGGGGATGCCGTACAGAATGATCGACGCTTTCAGGTACAGTTGAGGCGCAATAGCCACTTTTACCTTCTGGCCCTTCTCGGCGTTCAAGGGATTCGCGGCCTCCAGATACTCCTGGTCGCCCGGATGACAGACGCCGGAAGCCGAGCACTGCTCGCAGGCGCTCTTTTTAACAATAGCCACCTTGGCAATGTTCCCTTCGATCTCGGCTACGATGCCTTCTTCTTCGATCATAGTATTGCCTCACTTTGGACCGAGCCGACCGCGTCGGCGTCAGGAGACGGCAACACGGTTGCCTTGCTCCATATTACTTTCTTCTTCGTCCTCAACAGCTTGTATTCAATGCTGTCCACCAGCGCCTGCCAGCTCGCCTCGATCACGTTCTCGGACACACCGACCGTGCCCCACTTGTTCTTGCCGTCCCCCGATTCGATCAGCACGCGCACCCGGGCGGCCGTTCCCTCTGACGCGGTCAGCACCCGGACCTTGTAGTCGATCAGCCGGACGTTTTCCAGCCCCCTCCCCGGGAAATATCCGGGAAGCACCTTGCGGAGGGCCTTGTCCAGCGCGTTCACAGGGCCGTTGCCCCATGCGGCCGTATGCTCGATGTCGCCGCCGACCTCCACCGTAACGGTCGCCTCGCTCACCGGATGCGGATCTACCTTTCGCTTCTCCGTTAAGATGCGGTAATCGATCCGGTCGAACATGGTGAACACCGACTCGTAGTTGTGGCCTGCGCGGAGCATGAGGAGTTCGAGCGACCCCTCGGCGCCCTCGAATTCATATCCCTCGTTCTCCAGCTCTTTGACCTTTTTGAGTATCTCGGCGAGTTCGGGACTGTCCTTCGTGAGCGGGATGCCCAGTTCCACCGCCTTCTGAAGGATGTTGCTCTTTCCCGCCATGTCGGACACCAGGATGCGCCGTCTGTTCCCCACGAGTTCCGGGGCGATGTGCTCATAAGTCAGGGAACTCTTTGCAATGGCGTCCACGTGCACGCCTCCTTTATGGGCGAATGCGCTGTCGCCGATATAGGGCTGCCGCTTGCGGTGCGGCAGGTTTGCGAGTTCATCCACGAAGCGGGACAGGTCCCGCAGCTTCGAAAGACTATTGTCGGAGACGCAATCGACCCCCATTTTGAGCTTCAGGGCCGGGATGATGGAGCAGAGGTTGGCGTTCCCGCACCGCTCACCGTAGCCGTTCACCGTGCCATGGACCTGCACGGCGCCCATCCTTATCGCGGCAAGCGAGTTCGCTACGGCAAGTTCGGCGTCGTTATGAGCATGGATCCCGAATGGGGTACGGATCCGCGTCTTGACCTGCTTGACGATTTCTTCGATTTCATGCGTCAAGACTCCTCCGTTGGTGTCGCACAGCACCAGGCAGTCGGCGCCGGCATTTTCCGCTGCGAGGAGGGTAAGGATCGCATAATCAGGGTTGGCCTTGTACCCGTCGAAAAAATGTTCGGCGTCATAAACGACCTCGTCCATATGTTTTTTCAGGAACGACACCGAGTCGGAAATCATATTGAGATTTTCCTCGAGGCTTGTCTTGAGCGCCTTATGCACGTGCAAGTCCCATGATTTCCCGAAGATGGTCGCAACAGGCGCGCCCGAGGCAGCCAAGGCTTTCATACTGGGATCATGTGAGACCTTGAGCCCGGCGCGGCGGGTCGACCCGAAGGCTGAAAGCCTCGCCCTCGTCAGCTTGACACGGCGCATTTCCTTGAAGAACTCGACGTCGCGGGGGTTGGAACCCGGCCAGCCGCCCTCGATATAGTGGACGCCGAACTGGTCGAGTTTACGCGCAATGCGGATCTTGTCCTCGACCGAGAAGTTCACGTCCTCCGCCTGGGCCCCGTCACGGAGAGTGGTGTCGTAGATTTGGACTGTTGGTTTCATAATATACGTGGCATGGCGCATAGCGCAAAGCGCATGGGGTTTCGCATCTTACGCTATGCGCTTTGCTCCATGCACTTTGCCGGACCTACGCCGCCTTATCCATCTCGAACGAGTCGTGGAGCACCCGGACTGCGAGTTCGGTGTATTTAGCATCGATCACGCAGGATATCTTGATCTCAGACGTACTGATCATCATGATATTGATGCCTTCCTTGGCCAGTGCGGAGAACATCTTCGCGGCCACGCCCGAGTGCGAGCGCATACCGACTCCGACGATCGAGATCTTCGCAATGTCTTCCTTGACATTTACGTTCTTGGCCCCGATCTCGGCCACGACCTTCTTCATGACCTCCAGGATCTTCTTGGAATCCGTCCTCGGGACCGTAAACGACATGTCCGTGAGGCCTCCTTCGCCGATGTTCTGGATGATCATGTCCACCACGATATTGTTGTCCGAAATGGTGTTGAATATCCTGGCAGCCACGCCCGGCTTGTCCGGCACCCCCTGGATGGTCACCTTCACCTGGTTCTTGTCGTACGCCACGCCGGACACCACTACCTTCTCCATATCAGAATCCTCCTTGGTCACGAGGGTCCCCGGATTGTCGTTGAAGCTCGAGAGAACCCTCACCGGAACGTTGTATTTTTTCGCGAACTCGACGGAACGAGTCTGCAGCACCTTGGCCCCGAGACTCGCCAGTTCGAGCATCTCGTCATAGGATATCTTGTCGAGTTTCCTCGCCTGCGGCACCATGTTCGGGTCCGTGGTATAGACTCCGTCCACGTCCGTGTAGATGTCGCAGAGGTCCGCCTTGAGCGCGGCGGCGACCGCCACGGCAGAAAGGTCCGATCCTCCGCGCCCGAGCGTCGTGACATCGTCCGACGTTTCCGTGATACCCTGGAAACCCGCCACGACGGCGATTTTGCCTTCCTTGAGGGCGCACCTCACCCGCTCGCCGGTGATCTTTTCGATCCGCGCCTTGGTATGGACGCTGTCGGAGATGATGCCGGCCTGCCTTCCGGTGAAGGACTGCGCCTGGTAACCCAAAGCCTGGATCGCCATGGCCAGAAGCGCGATGGTCACGCGTTCTCCCGTGGAGACGAGCATGTCCATCTCCCGGGGATCGGGATTCTCGCTCACCTGGCTGGCAAGATTAATAAGTTTGTCGGTCTCGCCGCTCATGGCCGAAACGACCACCACGACATCATGGCCTTCTTCCCGGGTTCGGACAACGCGCCTCGCCACATTCTTGATCCGCTCGGGGTTTCCGACGGATGTGCCGCCGTATTTCTGGACAATCAGCACTTACTTCCTCCGTTTTCACCACAAAGACACGAAGACACTAGGAAAATCTTAAGACTTACTTGGTGACTTGGTGCCTTCGTGGTAAATTATTTATCCCTTCAAAAAATAATCCATCAAGGTATGCCCCTCGGTGAACATCAGGGCGTCCTTGCGTTCAGCAATTTTCTCGTCGTAGGTCACCGGCTCACCCGTGCGCTCTTTCCTGTTATCGTAGATCACGAAGGGCACCGGTTCGTTCGAATGCGTCCTGATCTCTATCGGGGTCGGGTGATCCGGAAGAGCCAGGATACGGTACTCATCGAACTGCTTCATACCGTGAATAATATTGCCGACGATGAACTCGTCAAAATCCTCTATCGCCTTGATCTTGTTCTTGAGGTCGCCGGTATGACCCGCCTCATCGGGCGCCTCGACATGAACATAAGCGATGTCCTTGGTCTTGAGGGCCCAAAGCGCATGCTCCGCCTTGCCCACGTAATTGGTGTCGAGCCATCCTGTCGCGCCGGGCACGTCGACAACTTCGAAACCCGCGTAGATGCCGATGCCCTTCGTGAGGTCCACGGCAGAGATCATGGCCCCTTCGAGACCATACTTCTCCCGGAAGGTCGGCATTTGCGGACGCCTTCCCTGGCCCCAGAGCCAGATGCTGTTCGCCACGCGCTTGCCGGCTTCCTGCCGCTTCCTGTTCACCGGATGGCCTGCGAGAAACTCCAGCGACGATTCCATGAGGGCATTGATGGTCTCATCGCCTTCGCCGCGCGGGAGATAGTCCTGGATATCCTTATCCTGGATATCGTGCGGGGGGGTGCATTCCATCCGGTCCTTCCCGCCTTTCCAAACCATGAGGTGACGGTAACTCACGCCGGGATAAAAACGGATCCGGTCGCTGCCGAGTTTGCTGTCGATCTCCTCAATCAGCAGGTGCGCCTCCTGGGTAGAGATATGGCCGGCGCTGAAGTCCTCCATGATCGCCTTGTGGTGCGCACCCCCGGATTTGCCGCCCGAGATACGCAGCGTCACGAGATTGCACCGAAATGCGACATCGCTGGGGCCGAGTTCCACTCCGATACTCGCGGCCTCGAGCGGCGACCGGCCGCTGTAATACCGCCGGGGATCATACCCCATGACCGTAAGATTGGCCACGTCGCTGCCCGGTGGAAACCCGGGCGGGATCGTGTGGACCATCCCGACCTGCCCCTGCGATGCCAGGAGATCGAGGTTCGGCGTCCTTGCCGCCTGCAGGCACGTCTTGCCGCCCAGTCCTTCATGCGGCCTGTCGGCCATGCCGTCTCCCAATAAGATGATGTATTTCATAGCGCGGCCTCCAGCCGCAACCAAATAGTTATCCCCTGCTTACTTCATCCGGCGGCAGGCCCCGAATCTTGCTCTCGAATGGTTCTATCGGGGCCTTTATCAGGGATAGTGAGTTAAAAAAACCAGATTCATCCCGAACGAGCCTATCGGGGATAGAAACCCTCGGGAATGACGGCTCCCTGGAGAAAACCGCTTGAATCGCCGCCGTTCTTCAGGAATTCTCCGGGTCCCATTCGACTGTTTCGACCTTGATACCCCGTTCCTTGAGAAAGGCGATGCCCTCTTCAAGTTTGTTCTCAGCCCCTTCCAGTTCCAGGATTACCTCTCCCACGCTTTCGGTAACCTTGGCACGCCGGATATTCGGCATCACGTCGAATTTTCTGGCCATCATGAAAATCACGGGTTCCTTGATCAGTTCCTGTGGAAAGGTCAGCTTGAGCCTCTTCGTTGCCATGGTGCCTCCTTAACCTGCTCGCCGCAAAGTTCGCGATGTACAGGGCTCTTGGCCTGTGGCCCATCGTTCATGGCAACTGCTATCAGATGTGAGCAATCAGCGATAAACTGATTCTTCCTCAGCAGCCGCCTGCAATAGCCGGGACGATAGAGACGCTATCGCCGTCCTTGAGAGTGGTCTCTTCCTTGTTCTCGAACCGGATATCCTCTTCGTTCACATAAATATTGATGAACCGCCTGATCTTGCCGCCGTCCGACAGCCGCTCCTTCATGCCCGGAAAGTCCTTCTCAAGCGCATCGACCAGTTCATTG
The DNA here is from genome assembly GCA_963741205.1 of Nitrospirota bacterium. GTDB lineage: Bacteria > Nitrospirota > UBA9217 > UBA9217 > UBA9217 > JAJYKN01. The sequence continues at coordinate 95,046 of CAVUHW010000034.1, read as the reverse complement.
ATGTTTTTCGCGATGCACTCGACCTCGGCCTTGCCGTTCGTGAGTTTCTGCAGCGGGGTCGGTATTCTTACTTTGATCGCCATGAATCAGTCCTCCCGGGAGAATCGAATCTTCTATGAATGTTCAGATTTCAGAGAATGAACCCTGGTGCTTAGACTCCGCGTCGTCTGAGAAATCTGCGGCGAGTTTTCTATCATGCGGCAGATACGGCTATTCCACGGACAACGGGACTTCACTGATCGTTCCTTCCTGATGAAGTAACCCTTGGCGACGGGAGCGGCGCGGTCAAGGAGCGAAACGATCACATATACCACATCGGGATAGTTTGGCAACGTTGTCCCGGTCCAGTAAGCCTTCTGAATATCTACACTGGACGGATAAGCCTGACCGGTTGGGTGGGAATGGAACGTGCCAATCATCGCGAAGCCTGCCCGGCGAAGATCCGTCATGACCCTGAACTGCTCCACCGGGTCCATTTCGTAGTAGGCCGGGCCCGGTTTCGCGTTCGTAATCGTGTATACCTTTTCCACCCTCTCCTTGTTACCCGCAAGGATACCGCAGGCTTCATTCGGGAGACCCGCGATGCAATGGTCGAAGATGGCCTGCATATCGGATTTCTTGAAAATCAACATTGATCATTGATTACGAATTTCAGATGGCGGAATGAAACCGCGGAAAGACCGTGCCGGTCCCCTGATTCAAATCTGCAATCCGCCTGCGCCCAGCGTTTACGAGTGCCTAGCGCGAGTGCAGGGTGATATTCGCAATCCGCATTTCCTAGTGGCTCATCGAACAGAACCACTCGTAATCGATCAGTTCGGTAATCGTCGGGTGTTCCCCGCAGACCGGGCATTCCTTGTTCCGGGGCACCTTGACCGTGCGAAAACTCATATCGAGCGCGTTCCAGAGAAGAAGTTTCCCCTTGAGAAGATTGCCGATGCCGAGAATGGACTTGATCACTTCCGTGGCCTGGATTGTCCCGATCACGCCTGTCACCACGCCCAGGATGCCCGCTTCCTGGCAGGACGGCACCATGCCGGGCGGGGGCGGGACCTCGAACAGGCAGCGGTAACACGGCCCCTGGCCCGGAACGATGGTCATCACCTGGCCCTCGAACCGGAAGACGGCCGCGCTCACCAGCGTTTTCTTGAGCATCACGCAGGCGTCATTGACGAGGTAGCGGGTCGGGAAATTGTCGCTCCCGTCCACGACGATATCGTAGTCCTTGATGATGCCCATGATGTTCGCGGACGTGAGCCGCTCCTTATGGGTTACCACCTTCACGTCGTGGTTCAGCGTCTCGTAGGTCTCTTTCGCCGAATCCGCCTTCAAGCACGCCGAGCCTGCTCGTGTTGTGCGCGATCTGGCGCTGGAGGTTCGATATCTCCACGCGGTCGTTGTCGATCACGCCGATCGTGCCGACTCCCGCGGCGGCGAGATAGTACCCTACCGGAGAGCCGAGCCCGCCGGCGCCGACGAGCACGACCTTCGCGTTCAGGATCTTTTCCTGCCCATCGCCCCCGACCTCGGGGAGCAGGATGTGCCTGCTGTAGCGCAATATCTGGTCTTCGGTGAATTCCATGGTAAACCCCTTAGATGCAACCACTGGTCCCGACGTTGTCGGGTCATCCGTGGCTGACAACTGTCTTACGGTCTTTTTCTTCTTCCTTGTCCTTCCGGACGAAGATATGCCACTCTTTTTCAGTGGTCTGATCGATTTTCAGGACCTTTTGTCCCTCATTTTCCATGCTCCGGGGAACATTTTCCGAGGCCGGTTTGTGGTCCGTGACGATCTCGAGCACCTCGCCGAGATTCATCTTTTCAATTGCCAGCTTGGAGCGGACAAAGGTATACGGGCAGACCTGGCCTTTGATGTCGAGGGTTTTGTCTATCTTGATTTCGTCGGCCATGGAAACCTCCGAATGCTGAAATGGCGAATTTGGAATGCGGAATAAATTTAGACCTGCGGTCGCCGCCTCTCGTTCCGCATTCCGCATTCCCCATTTATGCCTGTTGTCCCCTCTTCCACCCTGATCACGACCGTAGCGCCGGACACGCAATCCATTCTATTGATCTCGTCAAGCGCCTTGCGGACATCGCGTTCCACGGCATCATGGGTCATCATCACCACGGGCACCGCTTCATCGACCTTTCGCCCCTTCTGGATCATCGAGGAGATGCTGATGTTGTTCTTTCCAAGAACGCCGGTGATCCGCGACAGCACGCCGGGCTTGATCCATGGCCGAGAACCGGAGATAGTAGCAGGACGTGATATCGTCCATCTTTCGTATCTTGAGCGGTGAACGATCCCGGAACGCAGTCACCGGAGAACGGTCCGCGCAGCCTGCGAGCACGTCCCGGCCGATGTCGATGATATCGCTCACCACGGCGCTGCCGGTCGGCATGTCCCCCGCTCCCCTTCCGTAAAACATGGTCGAGCCGACGGCGTCGCCGACGACCGAAAGGGCGTTGAACACGCCGTCCACCGTTGCGATGGGATATTCTTCGGGGAGCATGGTTGGATGCACCCGCGCCTCAATTTCTCCATTCGCCATCTTGGTTATGGCGAGGAGCTTGATTTTGTACCCGAGGTCCCTCGCGAAATCGATATCAAGCGGCGTGATCTTCGATATTCCCTCGGTGTAGATGTCAGTAAACTTCACCGGCGTGCCGTAGGCGAGCATCGTGAGGACCGCGAGCTTGTGGGCCGAGTCGATGCCTTCAATATCGAAGGTCGGGTCCGCCTCGGCGTACCCCTTGGCCTGGGCCTCGCGAAGCACCTCATCAAACTTCCTGCCCGCGTTGGTCATGAGCGTCAGGATATAATTGCAGGTGCCGTTTACGATACCGTAGATGGACTTGATGTTATTGGCGGCGAGACCGCTCCTGACTGCCGCCAGGATCGGGATGCCGCCGGCCACCGAGGCCTCGTACCCCACGGTCACGCGGGATTTTTCCGCGGCGGCATAGATCTCCTCGCCGTGGACGGCTAAAAGCGCCTTGTTCGCCGTGACCACGTGCTTCTTGTTCCTGATCGCCTCGAGGATGAACTCCTTGGCCGGCTTATATCCGCCGATGAGCTCGACCACGACGTCTATGTCCGGGTCTCCGATGACTTCCTTCGCATCGGTCGTCAGCTTGACCTCGCCCAGTTTGATGCCCCGGTCCCTCTTAATATCGAGGTCCGATATCTTCTTCAGAACGACGGGCACGCCCAGCCTGCGCCGGATGATGTCCGCGTTCTCGATAAGGATGCGCGCCGTACCCGTGCCCACGGTGCCGAAACCGATGATGCCGACGTTGACTGATTTCTTTGATGTCATTTCATCCACCTTGTTATTCAAACCCTGAATTCGAAACGCCAAACACGGGACAAATTCGAATGATCGAAATCAATCAATACTGAAATTTGACATTTTTTCTGATTTACGGATTTTGAAAATAGATTATGCTATTGCAGCGCCTGCTTGATCCCCTTCGCCGCCTGGCGGAGGCGGTGTTCGTTCTCGATGAGCGCGAAGCGTACGTGACTGTCGCCGTATTCGCCGAAACCGATGCCCGGCGACACCGCGACCTTCGCCTCTTTGATCAGGTGCTTTGAAAACTCGATGGACCCCATCTTCCTGAACGGCTCCGGGATCTCGGCCCAAACGAACATGGTGGCCTTGGGCTTGTCGATCTTCCAACCTGCCTTATCCAGACCGTCGATGAGCACGTCGCGCCGTGAGCGGTACATGTCCGTTATCTCGCCCACGCATTCCTGCGGCCCGTTCAGCGCGATGATCGACGCGATCTGGATGGGCTGAAACATACCGTAGTCCAGGTAGCTCTTGATCTTGATGAGCGCGCCGACTACGTCCTTGTTGCCGCAGCAGAAGCCGACGCGCCAGCCTGCCATATTATAACTCTTCGTGAGGCTGAAAAACTCCACCCCCACATCCTTCGCGCCCTTTGCCTGGAGAAAGCTCGGCGCCCGGTAGCCGTCAAAGTTCAGGTCCGCATAGGCCAGATCGTGGACTACGATGATATTGTTTTCATGGGCAAAGTCGGCGATCTTTTGGAAAAAAGCCGCGTCCACGACCGTAGTGGTCGGGTTGTTCGGGAAATTGATGATCAGCATCTTTGGCCGTGGCCAGGTGTTCTTGTAGGCCTCCTGCATGTCAAAGAAGAAATCGCTGTCTTTGCGAAGCGGAATGGAGCGCACCTCGCCGCCCGCGATAATCACGGCATAGGGATGAATGGGATAGGCCGGCGTGGTGGTGAGCACCACGTCGCCCGGTTCGACCGTGGCAAGCGCGAGATGGGACAGCCCCTCCTTGGAGCCGATGGTAACCACGGTCTCGGATTCGGGGTCGAGATCAACGTCATAGCGCCTTTTGTACCAGTCGCAGACGGCAGTGCGCAGTTTGGTGATGCCCTTGGACGCGGAATAGCGGTGATTCTTGGGATTCCGTGCAGCCTCGATCAACTTGTCGACAATATGCTGCGGCGTACCCTGGTCAGGATTGCCCATCCCGAGATCAATGATGTCCTCGCCGCGCCTGCGCGCTTCGATCTTCATCGTGTTGACAATCGCAAAAACATAGGGCGGCAGTCTCTTGATCCTGCCGAACTGCTCGGGCATTGATAACCCTTTCTTTTTTAAAGAAATTATACTGCTAACCGCTCAATTTAAAAGTAAAAAGGATAATAGAACAGTATGCAGGTTTTGTCAATAAAAAATACTCTTGACATCCTCCCCGGCCTGAAGGCTGGAGATTCCCGAATCAGACTCTTACTGCCGTAAGGGCCACTACTGATTCCGTTCGCGGTTGCGGCAGGGATGTGTGCCACGTCCCCGGTTTATGGGCTAATACTGCTGGCCTGGTTTTTCTCCAGGCAAACCGGTTGACCGCAGGCTGTGCCAAACAGCCACTACTCCAGGGAGCACTTATCTGTCCCGGGAGATACCTTGTAAGGATGTTTACTGCGCCGTTCACGTCAGCGTTGATCACGGCTCCGCATTTGTTACACACATAGAGGCCCCGATGGACACGATTGGACTTTTGCCTTACCCCACACACGCAGCAGGTTTGGCTTGTGTATTCCTCGGTTTCTGTAACAACGCGGATACCCTTCATTCTGGCCTTGTAGGTGATCATCTTGATGATTCTATCGAACGGCCATTTGTGGAACTTCTGGTTCCCACTGTCTCCCCAGTCTTTGCCGTCTCTGATGTCCTTAAGGTCCCCCACGATGATCGTGGAGACGCCACGAGCGTCTGCATCGCGGACAAGGACGGGGTTTTACGGCGCGTTTGATAACAGCGCGTCGTGATCGTGGCAGAGTCGCAAAAACAACGAGAGAAAAGGCTTGATTTTCCGACCTGCCTATGATAATGTTCTACTTCCCAAAATGAGTAAGGTCGATTCCCGATGGCACAACACGCGGGATTACTCCTTGCTCTTCCCATTCAATAAACTCCCCTCACCCCTCTCCCCTCGTGGGATAGGACAACGGAAAAGGAGGCTTTATAGTGGGAAGGGCTATAACCCATAAGGAGGGAACACTCCATGCCGATTTACGAATCTATCTTCATCGTCAACGCCAACATCACCGATGAAGAGATCGCCAATGTTATCAAGAAAATGCAGGATGTTGTCACGAAACAGGGCGGAGAAATGCTCAAGTTCGAGGACTGGGGCAAGAAAAAGCTGGCCTACGAGATCAAGAAGCAGAAGCGCGGCCACTATGCCTTCTTTCAGTTCAAGTCGGCCCCGGCTGCAGTTGCCGAACTCGAGCGCACCTATAAAATGACGGACGCTGTCATCAAGTTCATCACGGTTAAGCTTGAGAAGGAACTGCGCGTCAAAGCGCCGCCGAAACCGAAGAAAAAGGACTTAGCCAAGGCAGCAGCAGAGGGCGGTCAGGCTCAGACGCAAAGCTGATCGCAAGGGACAACCCTATGAGCCGGATAGTGGATGCTTGATGCTCGATAAACTGATCCGTACGCGACATTAGCCGCGTTCATCCAGCATCCGATATCAAGCATCTAGTTTGGCTGCGGCCTTCCGGCCGCCCCATGAGGTAACGCGATGACGAGCTTCAACAAGGTAATCCTGCTGGGCAATCTGACCCGCGATCCCGAAGTCCGGTACACCCCGAACGGCATCGCCGTGGCGAGTTTTGCCATTGCGGTCAACCGCAAGTACAAACAGGGTGACGAGACCAAGGAAGAGGTCAGCTACATCGACATCGTCGTCTTCGGAAAACAGGCGGAATCCTGCGGCCAGTACATCAACAAGGGAGACTCCGTCCTGATCGACGGCAGGCTCCAGCAGCGGCGCTGGGAAACCGAAGACGGGCAGAAACGGAACAAAATCGAGGTGGTAGCCCAGTCCGTCAACTTCATGCCGAAGCGCTCGTCAGGCGGCGGGCAAGGACAGGGCCAGGGACACGGCCATGCCGAACCAGCGCCCGAGGCCCCGGTGGACGAGGGAGATATTCCCTTTTGAGACGCCCGGGCTGAGCATCATACGCGCATAAACAATTCCTAAGAGGAGTAACTATTATGGCAGAGTTTCAGGCAAGATCATCAGGTCCATCGAGACCGTCAGGTCCCCCGAGATCAGGGGACAGAGGACCCGATTCACGAGGCAGAGGCGATAGAGATGACCGCGGACGCGCGGGCGGCGACAAGCGGAGAAGGTTCCAGGTCCGCAAGAAGGTATGCCGCTTCTGCGTGGATAAATCGCCCTTCATCGATTACAAGGACGTCAAGACGCTCCGGTTTTTCATCACCGAGCGGGGCAAAATCCTGCCCAGACGCATCTCCGGCAACTGCGCCCGGCACCAGAGAGAGGTCACCGTTGCGGTCCAGCGGTGCAGGAACATCGCGCTCATTCCCTTTTCCGGCGAGAAATAAGCGGGCCGGGTCCGAGCGCCCTCCCTTACAGATTTCACCATTCAGGGGAAACTCGAGGTTGCCACATTATGACCTGGGTTTCCCCTTTTTTTGGAGATGCCCATGAACTACAGAGCGGTCTTTCTCGCCGCGATACAGACCGTGGGGCTCTACGCCGCGGCCTTTATTATTCCCGTGGCCGGACAGGTACTCGCCCTGTTCGCGCCGGTGCCGCTCATTGTTGTTTTCGTCCGGACCGGCAGACGTGAAGGCGCGGCCGCCCTCCTCGCGTCGGTCCTTCTCTCCGGCCTGCTCGGTGGGTGGCAGGCCGCGACAGTTTTCCTCTTCAGTTTCGGCCTCATGGCCGCGGCAACGGCCGAAGGCATGCGCAGGAACATGAAACCCGAGCGCATAGCACTCCTGGGCGGTCTCCTGCCCATGGCGGCGGCCGCCCTCCTTTTTTCCTTATATTTCATCCGCGTCGGGAAAAACCCTATGACCGCGGTGGAAGCATACCTTCGGGGGAGCCTTGCCGAAGCGGCAAAATTTTATACCGGCCTGGGCATGACGGAAATGGCGTCCTACGTCAACGCGGTCTCTGACTCCTTCATTCACTATCTTGTGCGTCTCCTCCCCAGCATTACCCTGGCGACCTCGGTGACGCAGGCGGCGTGCTGCTATGGACTTGCCCGCGCAATCATCGCGCGAAGACCGGATAACGCGCCCGCCATTGCCCGGCCTTCCTTCGCATCGTGGTTTGCTCCCGATAGCTGGGTATGGGGCCTTATTGCGGCCCTCGCGCTCGTCGTGGTGCCGCAGGAGTCTATGCGGCTCATCGGCTGGAATCTCGCCATCATCTTCGCCGTGGTGTACCTCGCCCAGGGCGCCGCGATCGTGGAGCACTATCTCCTGAAGGCCCATATCAAGCCGTTTATCCGTGGGCTCATCATGGCTCTTATCCTCGCACTGCCGTCCATCGTGTTCGTCATAGCCCTCGGCGTCGTGGACATCTGGGCCGACGTACGCAAGGTTCGGGGGCCTTTCAAACAGGAATAGTCCTTTTCAGGGCGCTAAAAGGATTCTCATCTATCCAGGCGACGCCTTCCAGACCTGTCAGAATGTTGCAACTCTATCCAGGGATGGCTCGATAGAATGAAAACGGTGTGGTCCGAGGTCTACACAATCTGTTCTTGTGAGGGGCCTTGGCCTTTGACCCGTTCGCAATATACGTCCCGCCCGCCGACTTCTTCGGTTTTGGCGCTCTGGTCATGTTCTTGACCTTGAGGTCCTCGAAGACGAACACCTCCGCGGGTGAATCCACGAGCTTGCGGCTGGCCTTATGCGCGAAATCATGCCTCACATTGGCAGCATACACCTGGCACCGGGCTGATTTCGCAACTGATTGCCTAAATCGGCCGGATCCTTTGATCCGCCTCGCCATTTGCCTCTGATATCTCTTCTTCCGAGCATCCTTTTTTGCCAGTCGCTCCTTTTGTGTGCCGGAGAAGTCATGCATAAATCCGTCGCTTGTTGCCAGCGGGATTACAACCCCTAGGTCCATTCCCAGGGTAACGGTATTAAGACTCTCTGATGACATGCCGCCGTAAAGCTCGAGAAGTTCCTGCTCGCTTAAAACTGTGCCTTGCTTCTCATAGGAGAAGGAGACATACCATTTCCCGGACTCCCGGGTAATGGTGATAGCCGCAGGAATTTCGTACTCGTCGTGAGCCTTGAACTTAAGTTCGCCCAGATCGACCGACTTTGTGCCAAGCATCAGCCGGTGCTCATATATTGTTTTGTCTGCCGCTGTTTTGAGCCTCCAGTAGGAACGAACCTGAATAGCTCGCTGGTAATCCAGACGGACTGCCGTCCAGCCTTCTTTTTATAAGCAGGGCGACCAGCCAGTCCTGTCAGGTATCTCCTGTAGGAGCCCATGAACCTGGTTGCGCCATTCCTCAGGATCTGAGACGGCACATTGTATAAAAACGGAGTGAGTTCCTTGTCCTTGAACTGGGAGTACTGCTGATCAATCGGCGACTGTAGTCCGGTCATCGACAGTGAATGATTCCAGAAAGTACGGAAATAACGCTCCTCCGCAACCTTGGCGTTGTAGATAAGACGTTGGCAACCTATCCATCCCGATAGGGTAGTAGCCTGCTCCGTGGTCGGGTAGCAACGGAATTTTATGCCGCTTGAAATCGCCACATCTCTAATATAGGTGATGAATCCTGATAGTGCAACTCAATAATACGTTGCAGCCATCGGCACTATATTATAAGATTGCATATCGTTTGTAGCACAGACAACGCACCAATCCACATCCAAAACAGTCCGCTTGACCCCCTCCTGGCGCTTCGCCCCTAGCAGGTAGAAAGCGCGGACTTTAGTTCAATTTACAGAAACAATCATCAGTTCAAGCCGAAATCGATAACGCCGTGCTAAACTTAGACAGTAGAGTCTACGAGCAGCTTCCTAGTAAGATCGAAAGGATATGCCGGCCCTGATGCGCCGCGAGATGCGGAGATACGCGAGCTGGAGGGGGCCACCGAATCGGCGACTGCACAGCAGCCCATGTGGATTGATATTTCACTAACATTAAAAACCGGAATGGTTCACTGGCCTGGAGACCGACCCGTTCTCATAGAACGGACCCGGGACATGGAACTGGGCGACGAAATGAATCTTTCGGTGATCTCAATGGGCTCCCATGCGGGGACCCATATTGATGCGCCGCTCCATTTCATCCGGACAGGTAAGGGTCTTCTTGAGATGCCCTTTGACGCGACGATTGGCACTGCGCGGGTGCTGGAAATATCCGATTCCGAGTCCGTCAAACCCGAAGAGCTGGCGCGCCATAATATACGCGGCGGTGAAAGGATCCTGTTCAAGACCAGAAATTCTGAACGATGCTGGAAGACGTCTTCATTCATCGAGGACTTTGTGCATATTTCCGTCGAGGCTGCGCGTTTTCTTGCCGGACAGGGTGTTAGGGCCGTGGGCATCGACTATCTCTCCGTAGGAGAATACGGGAAAGACGGCAGCGAAACGCACCGCATTCTTCTTGAAGCAGGCGTATGGATCATAGAAAGTCTTGATCTTTCCGGAGTCGCGCCGGGGGCTTATGAACTTATTTGTCTTCCGCTCAAGGTGTTGAACAGCGAAGGCGCACCTGCGCGGGCGGTGCTCAGGAAACCTTAAGGACTCCTGTTGCCATTGAAGCGATTTCCCGATCAAAAAGTAGACGGTTTTCGCCATCGAGGACCACGGCCTGATCGGCGACGTTACGACAGTCGTCCTCGTGGGCAGGGCGGGGTCATCACATTTGAAGGAAGAAATGTCCTTGGATACCGCACACAAAAAAAAGACAATTTTGATAGTTGACGATCATCCTCTCAGTATTCAGATTCTCAACGAGATGCTTGGAGACAAGTTTGATACATGTTATGCAACCAGCGGAGAAGAAGCCATTGCGATGATGCATAAGATGATGCCTGACCTGATACTGCTCGATATCCTGATGCCGGGCATTGATGGCAGGTACGTTTTACGGTATTTACGTGAATATGAGAGGAAAATGAAAGTCGCCGCACAAAACCGTGTTAAGGTTGTGATGACGAGCGTGATGGAGTTTCCGCAGGGCGGTGTGAAGGCTTTGCATTCGCAGTGTGATGCATACCTAACAAAGCCGATTACCAAGGAAAAACTGGTCGAGGTTCTTAATAACCTCGGATTTATCATTTAGTCGGTTTTGCTCACCCCTGAGAAGCGCCTAAGGATCATAAGTAACGTTTAGCCCATTTCTCCGCAAACATCACTTGCCAGCTGAGCTCCGAAGACTTGTAGGATCGTGGTTGAAGAATGCAGCGCGATAAACTTCATCTCAAACAAGCACAAATGCATTTTTGAAAATACTGTAGCTGATTTGATTGAATGCTATCAACATATGGGCGACGAACTGCCCGAGTTGGAAGAAACGGCAAAACGAAAACTTATCAGGCTGTGCAAGCAGATATTCGAGGAATATGGTGAGCCGACGAAACAAGCTACGAGGTAACGACGATTTACAACCTGTATTAGTTAAAGGCTCCGCCCTACAATCGCTTCCAGCCAACAACCTTCCGATCCTGTGAAATAAATAACAGCTATCATCTGTGAACAATCATCGGTAAAAGAGCCTTCTGACCTCGGGTTGGAAGGCCCTTTTCGGTTTGAGAGAACCATATTTGCAATCGTAACCTTCAGCGAACCATCCATCCTGAAGTTCTCGCTCAGCAATGATGCTTAAACTATCAACTTCACCTCGAATCTGATATCCTAGACTATCCTTGTGGCGTTCACCTTTTCCCCTGCAGACGGCAAATTCCCCCCATATGCATGCCGTCACTGTATTCTCTTAAATACTTTTTATCATAAATGGTCGCTAGGACAAAGGCGCATCTTTTAAAGCTGCTATAATAGCTTAAAAGGAGGTGTCTGATATGGGATACTGTCAGGAAGGTGGCGTATTTTGCGATGGAGGTCCCGAACAAGCCGGGTGAGGGGGCGCGGGTGCTGAGGACTTTGGCAGATGCGGGAGTGAACCTGCTGGCATTCTCGGGATTCCCAAGCGACAGGAAGACGCAACTCGATATTATCCCCGAGGACGTGGCAGTTTTTAAGAATGCCGCCAAGGCGGCGAAGATCAAGACGCGTCCCCAGAAGTTCGGGTTCCTGGTACAGGGCGATGACCGGAAGGGCGCCGTGGCAGACCTGCTCAAAACACTGGCGGAGAAGAAGATCAACATTACGGCCACGGAGGCCGTATCGGCCGGCGGAGGCCGCTATGCTGTCATCCTCTGGGTCGGGACGAAGGACGTGAACAAAGCGGCAAAGGCGCTGGGGGCGAGCTAGACCCATTTTTATCAACAACTCGTGGATTGATCCGAACATAGCGAAGGGCTTGCCGGTTACGACAAGCCCTTCCTGTGTTATGAGTCTGGAGTGAATGCAATAATGCTTGACTCTGCCCCTATTTCTCTCGCTTTCTTCCTGAAGGTGTATTGAACAAGATAACAGGGCTGGTCGCATACTTGAAGTTGTTTTATTATATAACCGACGGCGCACCTTAACTGCCGCATTAGGTATCGAAGGACAAAGGATATGAAGGATATGACAAGATATAATGAAGAATTCCGATTCGAAGAAGGCGTGCTTCATATACGCCTATCAGGAAAGTTCCCAAATGAGCTACTCGACAAATGGAAGAATTGCTTCCAGCCGCTTATTGATGCATGCTCAGCCCACAACTGTAAGAAAGCATTGATTGATGCTAGGGATTTGCAGGTTGATTTTGGTACCATGGAGATGTATAAGGCAGGTCAAGATGCTGCATCTGCGACCCGTGTCGGTCTTCGCATTGCAATACTAGCAAGGAAGGACATGATCGACCCCTTTTTCGACGACGTTGTTCACAACTTTTGCGGCCCAGTAGGCATATTCATGGATGTGGATACTGCCCGTGATTGGCTCCAGAAGTGGCCGCAAGATGAATGCCTAACCAACGCTTCCGGCTGACGGCAGCCAACCGAGACTGAAGCGGATCATTATCAATTAACGGCCTGTATTTAACCATTGTCGCATTAGGACGCAGTTGCAGAAAAGTAGGTGCAGCCCGTAGAGCCTGGGCCACAAAGAAAATGAATAATTCCGTTTGAAGTTTTTATTCAACTGTCCTTCCTGTACCAGTGGAGTTCTTATTCTTTGCATCAGTCAATAGTACCTTCCGAATTTATTAATGCATGTCATGTTTATGCAAGCCCCTAAAATATCTAATCTGGCTTCCCTGTTTTATGCTAACTTAATATTAAGTTAACCGAATAATAAGAGACAACGAAGAGAGGTGCGACGAAATGGAAATGAACGTTCCCAAGCCATTGAAAGAGGAACACGCTGAGCTTCACGCGGAACTTGTTGCGGCTACCAGGGCTGGCGGGAGGATCGGCGAAGCGGCAAAATCAGTGGCGGAGCTCCTGCATCCGCACTTTGCGAAGGAGGAGGCATACGCCATGCCTCCTCTCGGAATATTGACGATGCTGTCGGAAGGCAGGATCCCTTCCGATATCCCCTCGGTCATCGCCATGACCGACCGGCTGAAGAAAGACCTCAACCACATGCTACATGAGCACAAGGTCGTGATCGCAGCACTCCATAAGCTCATGGAGGTAGCAGAGAACGAAAGGAAGCCGGAATATGTCCATTTTGCCGCGAAGCTGAAACTGCACGCGCAGACGGAAGAAGAAGTACTGTATCCCGCAGCTATACTGGTCGGCGAGTATTTGAAGTTGAAAACGGGCCTTTAACAGGAGGTGTACCGTGAAGAACGTAATGAGACGTGTGACGCTGATGATGCTACCCGTGCTTGCACTCGGCGTCTGGCTTGCTCCGCAGAACGGAGTGGCCCATTGCGACACTATGGACGGGCCGGTGGTGAATACGGCAAGGATGGCGCTCGAAAAGGGCGACATTGCGCCGGTGCTTAAATGGGTCCAGAAGAAGGACGAGAACGAGATCAAGGAACAGTTCCAGAAGACCCTTGCGGCACGCAAGCAGGGTAAGGAGGCAAGGGAACTGGCGGACCGTTATTTCTTTGAGACGCTTATCCGCATTCATCGGGCAGGCGAGGGCGCGCCGTACACCGGGCTCAAGTCCGGACCGGCGGAGCCGATCATCCAGGTCGCTGATAAGGCGCTCGATTTGGGGTCGTCTGATCATCTGATGAAACATGTGTCGGAAGCCGTGGACGCCGGCATCCGTGAGAGGTTCAACCGCGTAAGAGAGGCAAAAAAGCATGCGGACGAAAGCGTTGAAAAGGGCCGGGCGTTCGTTGAAGCTTATGTAGAGTACACGCATTATGTTGAACGGCTGTACATGGACGCAGGCGCAGCGGGTGCAGATCACGGAGGCATGAAAGAGGAGCAGCCCGCAGAACACCATCATTAATTTAGAAGCACGGAAGGAACGGGTCAGCCGTGGTGACAGCCACAGGCTGTTTGAGAGGGACGACTATGGAAGTACCTGAAGACATAACAAAAGAACAACTCATCAATGACCTGATACAGTTGCGTCAACGAATTGATGAGTTGGCAAGAGCAGAAGAAGACAAAAACAGGTTTTTGGTGGAATTGAATAAAACCCCGTCAGCTCGACAGCACCTTAGTAAATAGTATCTGCACGCCGTGCTTTCCTGACATTTCGAATTCTCCGAACGTGAATTCTCTCAGGTTGGCATGATCCCCCCTTCATAGTGCGATGCGCACCATCTGGCATTCGCATCAAGACTGTACCGGGATTAAATGGTATAATCACTTCTATGAGCGATCTCCACGTCATATCCTGGAACGTCACCAGACGATGCAATCTCGAGTGCACCCACTGTTACCTCCCCGCGAAGACGAGAAAAGAAATTTCCGGCACATCCTCCGCAGGCGAATTATCGACGAAGGAGGCCGTCCGGCTCATCGATCAGATTGCGCTCGTCAATCCCGAGGTCATGCTGATCCTCTCCGGGGGCGAGCCCCTTCTCCGTGAGGACCTCTTCGAATTGTCGTCTTACGCCTCCGGCAAAGGGATGATGGTCGTTCTGGGTTCCAACGGACTCCTCATTGATGAAGCGACGGCGAGCGCGTTGAGGCGAAGCGGAGTTTCCGGCGTAAGCATCAGCCTCGATTCCACGGAACCCGCAGTTCACGATGCGGTCCGTTCCTCCCGGGGCGCATGGGAAAAAGCCGTTGCCGCAATCGGGCATTGCAGGACAGCGGGAATGGCCGTGCAGATCAATACCGTCGTGAGCGGGAAGAACTGCGACGAGCTGCCCTCATTAATCGCCTATGCCCGCAGTCTCGGGGCGCAGGTTTTTAGCCCCTTTTTCCTCGTCTGCACCGGCCGGGGTGAAGAACTGACGGACATTTCTCCCGGGCAATACGAAAAAGTCCTTTCGGTCATCGTCGAAGAACAGGGGAACTATGACGACATGAAGATACGGACGCGGTGCGCCCCCACCATGAGAAGGATCCTGCATGAGAAGGATCCCGGATCCCCACTCCTTAAGATGGGGACAGGACGCTGTCTCGCCGGCCTCACCTATTGCAGGATTACACCCGAAGGCGATGTTACACCCTGCCCTTATATGCCTCTTTCAGCAGGCAATGTACGGGACCGGGAATTCGAGAGATATATGGGAAAATTCGGATCTCTTCGACTCAATCAGAAAACCCGCTCTGAAAGGCAAATGCGGCGAGTGCGTCTACCGCCTCCTCTGCGGCGGGTGCCGGGCGAGGGCTTACGCTGCACACAAGGATTATCTGGCCGAAGATCCCTGGTGTGGCTACATTCCCCGCGGAGGTGAAGTGATAAAGCCGCCTTCCTTTGAGAAGGAGCAGGACGATTCATCAACTATGATGTTGAAGCCCGTCTGGACCCGCGAGGCGGAGGAGCGGCTGAAGAGGGTCCCCTCGTTTGTCCGCGCCATGGTGCGAAGCGCGGTAGAACGGTACGCAAGCGAACATCATTGCGGCACAATCACACCCGATATCATGGAGGAGCTGAAACAAAAGGCGGGCATGGGAGGAATGCATGGACATCGATAGAAAATTAACGGAAAAGGAAATAAAGTTCTTGAACGGCGCTGCGAAGAGAAAAAAACTTTTTCTCGCATCCAGCGTGGTAACGGTCATCGTCGCGGTGTCCTTCCTCGTGTATCACGGCCTCATCGCAAAAGACATGAACGGGCTCAGGTTCGCCCTCATTATCATCCTCCTGCTCTCGGGCCGCACCTATCTAAGGCTTTACAAAAGCGCAGTAATCTTCGGCAAATTGAAACCGGGGCCGGCGAGACAAAATTGATCCTTCAGCCCTCCCTTCAAACTTACTGCATGTATTCCTGAAAAAGCCAGGTTGACAGATACCGTTCTCCCGTGTCCGGAAGCACGACAACGATGAGCTTTCCCTCGCACTCGGGACGTTTCGCAACTTCGATTGCCGCCCAGAGCGCCGCGCCGGACGATATCCCGACTAAGAGCCCCTCCTCCCTCGCCGCCCTTCTCGCCGTGGCTCCGGCGTCATCGTTGGACACCTGCATGACTTCGTCGATAAGCTCGCGTTGCAAAATATCCGGAACGAATCCCGCCCCAATGCCCTGGATCTTGTGGGGCCCCGGCTTGCCGCCTGAAAGGACCGGCGAATCCTTCGGTTCCACGGCAATGGCCCTGAACGACGGTTTCCTCTTTTTGATGACCTGCGTAACGCCGGTGATGGTCCCGCCGGTGCCCACACCCGCGACGAGGACGTCTACTCTTCCGTCGGTATCATTCCATATCTCTTCTGCCGTCGTCTTTCTATGGATATCCACATTGGCCGCATTCTTGAACTGTTGGGGAATGAACGTCCCGCGATGTTCCTTGGCCAGCTCTTCGGCTTTCTCGATCGCCCCTTTGATTCCCCTGCTTCCCTCCGTCAGCACCAGCTCTGCGCCTAAAATTCTCAGGAGCGCGCGGCGTTCCATGCTCATGGTTTCGGGCATGGTAAGGATCAACCGGTAACCCTTGACCGCGCAGACGTAGTGCGAGCGCAATGCCGGTATTCCCGCTCGTGGGCTCGATGATCACCGAGTCCTTGTCGATGAGACCGGCCTGTTCCGCGGCCTCAATCATTGCCAGGCCGACCCTGTCCTTTACGCTGGCCAGGGGGTTGGATTTCTCGAGCTTGGCAATCACCTCGGCCTTGAGCCCCCGCGTCAATCTGTTGATCCTGACCAGCGGCGTTTTGCCGATGGTTTTCGTTATATCATCGTAAATTTTACCCATGCCCGCCCCTGTCTCACTCCCTGAGGAAACCGCCCTGTCCATGCCCCCCCTCCGCAAGGTAATTATACGGGATTATACGGACTTATTCAGCCCTTTTCCACCAGGACCTTGAAGTAGTTCGTCATGAGGGGTCACCAGCAGCACCTGATGTCCCTCATCCTTGAGACTTCTCGTTACGTTCACGATCGGTTCACCGTCATCGAGGTAGAACTCGATCGTGTCGCCGGCCCTTATCTTGTCCATCGCAAGCTTGGCCTTCACGAAATTCAAAGGGCAGCAAACTCCCCGAAGGTCGAGGAGATTCTTCTTTACGGCGGACGCTGCGTCATTTTCCGCGGCTGCGGGGGCGCTCTTTTTCTCTCCCGAGAATATCTCGTCAAATGCCTTGTCCACCCCGATCCTGTCGAGGGTGTGGCCGAAGCGCTCCTTTTTCCTGCCCTGAGCGACATAATAATCGAAGGCCCGTTGCGGATGTCCCCTGTCAGTTCCTCTTTTGTCTCGATCAGTACTTTTGCTTTTGTCCCGAGCCGCGGCTTCTTGCCCATGGTACCGCCGAGGTACAGCGTATATCCCGTCTTCCGTGCCGTCCATGCCGATGACGGACAGTTCCTGATGCACAGTCCGCAGAGAATGCATTTCTCAGTGTCGAGCACGAAATCCTTTTCCCGCTGCTCGATCGCCTGGGCCGGGCAGATGCTGACGCAGAGCTTGCAGGTTATGCAGGCCTCCTTGTCCCATCCCGGCAGAACGCCGCCCATGATGCCGATGTCGTTCTCAACCGGCTTTGAGCAGTTGTTCGGGCAGCCGGAGATGCCGATCTTGCACTTGTGCGGGGCCTGTATGCGCAGGTACGCCGCATCCAGTTCGGCGGCGAGTTCCTTGGTCTCAATGATTCCCGACGTGCAGGTGGCAGTTCACCAGGGCAGGCCACGATCCCCCTCCCCCTCGGCCCGCACACACCGAGTACGATCCCGTTCTGTTCGAGCTCTTCCCTCGCCGCCTGGAGATTGTCAACGTGGATATTGTGGATCTCCACTGCCTGGCGCGTGGTGAGGTGCACTCGGCCTTTTCCGTATTTCTCCGCGACCCCGGACACGACACCCAGTTCTTCGCTGGTCATCCCGCCGCCTATGGTCCTGAGGCGTATCAAGTAATAGTCCTTCTGCTTCTGGCCGATGATGCCTACCCGCTTCAGTTCATCGATGTTCGGTAATGCCGCCGTCAGCTCTCCCATGCCGTCACCTCTCCTTGGTCTCTGCCGGCGACCGCGCTTCGGCAGCAGAGTACCATTAATGCGATAAATTTCTTATACTATAAGCAACATGCATGCCAGTCGAGAAAAGCGGAAAATAAGGGAATTAACGACGCCGGCAGATTGTCATTGATTATATTTTATATATATTGTATATTTTTTGTACACAAGGATGGACTATGGAGAGAATCCTGCTCATAACCCGGGACGAGGGAAGACTGGAAAAAGAACTGTCCGTCGTCTTGCCGAAGGGATACAAGCTCGTCACCGCGGGGCCGCAAAAGACACCGGCATTGGCCGGTCTTGTCTGCATCGTATTCGACATCGATTCCGTCGAAGTGCACCGGATCAAAGAGTACGGAGAAAAGGCCTTCGTCCTTGCGGTGACGGACCAGGAGCGGACAGGCCCGGTCATGGAAGCGGCGACCTGGGGGGCCTACGAGATCATGCGCCGTCCTCTCAGGAAGGAAAGGATTTCGCGCATCCTCGAGGAACTGCACGCGCTCATGCGGGAAATGACCGGCGTGGTCCGATCTCGAAGGACATTCATCGCTCCTGCGGCGACCTGCGTGATCATCGGCCGCTCGTCCCTCGTCATGAGTCTGTGCGAAAAGGTCGCCCGCATCGCCCAGGTCGAAGTCCCGGTGTTGATCACCGGCGAGACGGGAACGGGCAAAGAGCTCGTTGCCGAGGCCATCGCGCAACTCTCGTCCCGCTTCGGCAAGCCCTTTGTGGTCATCAATTCCGCCGCCGTGCCCGATACCCTGCTTGAATCGGAGCTCTTCGGGTACGAACGGGGCGCCTTCACGGGGGCCGTCGCTTCGAAAGAGGGAATGGCCAGGACAGCGGACGGAGGATGCGTGTTCTTTGACGAAATCGCCGAATTGCCGCTCCAGCTCCAGGGCAAGCTCCTTCGCTTCCTCCAGACACAGACATTCTATCCCGTGGGCAGCACAAAAGAGGTCCAGGTGAATGTGCGCGTGATCTCGGCGACAAACCGCGACCTTGCCGCGATGGTGCGGGAAGGAAAATTCCGGGAAGACCTGTACCACCGCTTGCGCGTGGCCCAGGTCCACGTTCCTCCGCTCCGGGAAAGGAAGAAGGACATCGCTCCGCTTGTCCAGTGCCTTTTCTACCGGCATGCTCATACGGCGCAGAAACCGATCAAGGGCGTGACCAAGGCATTCCTCGACCGGCTCCTCGCCTACGACTGGCCGGGCAACATTCGCGAGTTGGAAAACACGATCCGGTCTGCCATCGCCATGTGCAAGACTGACTATCTGACCACTCAGGAACTGAAGGACCTGGGGGCCGATCCGGCGGCAAGACCCGTAACCGAAGCAGCGGACGCCCTGGCAGCAGCCGTAATCCCCTATGTGAAAAAAGCGCTCGACAAGAAGGAAAAGAACATCTACGAAAAAGTCCATGCGGAAGTGGACCGGCATGTATTCGAGTATCTCCTGTCCCATACCCGGGAGAACCAGTCCGAGGCCGCGCGGCTGCTCGGCATCAACCGACTGACGCTCAGGAAGAAGCTGGGGCTGCAGAAGAAATGAACGCATAAAATACTCGTTCTGATCCCGTCGAATCATGCGGAGGCGGTGAAGCCAGGGCCAGGCGTGAGCATTCGAATTATGTGTACGATGCTATTCTTGGGTGCGCTCAGGCCAACAAACGGGCACAGCAGATGCTGCGCTGTGGAAACAACGGGATGTCACCTAAGGCGATAGGAAGATGCTGGATGGGAACTCAATTATAAGTACTATTATCAGAGGAATAGCCTACGAGGCTGACTTAGCTACAGAAGAGAACATTAAAAACAATTGGATTTAAACTTTTCATTCACGATGAGGATTTCGCCAACATTATCGGAGATATGCGACCCCAGCAATTCTGAATTTCAACAAGCGCTTAACATTCTCGGAAACATCTGAAGGAAGGTAGACGTTCATCGTAATCGATTATTTTTATCAATTTCCATATTATCTACGTGAGATGCCTTGACAAAGAGAACAATAGTGACCATAATTAACCTAATTCGGAACCATTCCTATTATGCTATATTATGAAACGGTCCTTAAAACCTCAGGAAATTGAAACAGTATTGCAAAAAAGGCTCAGAGATCGGGGGTATAAGCTGACCTCTCAGAGACGCGCGATCATCAACCTGCTGTCAAAGGACATGACGCATCCCGGAGCCGCTGACATATTGAAAAAAATCAGGAAAAGCCTGCCGCAGGTCAGCATGTCAACGGTCTATTACACTCTTGATATGCTGAAAAAGGAGGGGTTGATTCAGGAGCTTGAATTCTACGACCGGGACAACCGATATGATGTCAATGTGGCGAACCATATTAACCTGATCTGCAAAAAGTGCGGCAAGATCGAGGACTTCCCCGGCGAGCTGCCTTATTCCTATACCCAGGTGCAGCAGAAGGCGGATTTTCAGCCCGTGGCAATGAGATACGAATATTATGGATATTGTAAAGATTGCCGCCGAAAACGTGCAGGCTGATTCACCGCGACGGCGCGGCTTCTATTTGAGAACATTCTCACTGATGAGGAGCGGCACCACGATACGTTCACGAGCCGGTTGGATCAATAAAATCAATGCAAACCATTTAGACGAAAGGAGTAAATATTATGAACGAAGACAGCAAGTGCCCGGTAACGGGCAAATCCGGTAGAACCACTGCAGGCAGAGGCACATCGAACCGCGACTGGTGGCCGAACCAATTGAAGCTCGATATCCTGCACCAGCATTCCTCCAGTCCAACCCGATGGGCCCCGATTTCAACTACGCCAAAGAATTCAAGAAGCTTGATCTGGCCGCCTTGAAGAAGGATCTGTCCGCGCTGATGACCGACTCGCAGGACTGGTGGCCAGCTGACTGGGGCCACTACGGCGGCCTGTTCATCCGCATGGCCTGGCACAGCGTCGGCACTTACCGCACCGGTGACGGACGCGGCGGCGGCGGCACCGGCAACCAGCGTTTTGCGCCGGTCAACAGCTGGCCCGACAATGGCAACCTGGACAAGGCGCGCCGCCTGCTCTGGCCAATCAAAAGGAAATACGGCAACAAGATCTCATGGGCCGACCTGATGGTTCTGGCCGGCAACGTGGCGCTGGAGTCCATGGGCTTCAAGACCTTCGGTTTCGGCGGCGGTCGCGTGGACATCTGGCAGCCCGAGGAAGACATCTACTGGGGTTCCGAAGCCGAATGGCTGGGCGACAAGCGCTACACCGGTGACCGCAAGCTGGAGAACCCGCTGGCTGCCGTGCAGATGGGCCTGATCTATGTGAACCCCGAAGGCCCCAACGGTAACCCCGACCCCGTGGCTTCGGGCCGAGATGTGCGTGAGACCTTCGGCCGCATGGGCATGAACGACGAAGAGACCGTCGCGCTCGTCGCCGGCGGCCACACCTTCGGCAAGGCGCACGGCGCGGGCGACCCGAAACTGGTGGGCCCCGAGCCTGAGGCCGCCCCTCTGGAAGAAATGGGCCTGGGCTGGAAGAACAGCTTCGGCACCGGCAAGGGCGTGCACACCACCACCAGCGGTATCGAAGGCGCATGGAAACCGAACCCTACCAAGTGGGACATGGGGTACTTCGACATGCTCTTCGGCCACGAGTGGACACTGGTGAAGAGCCCCGCCGGCGCCTGGCAGTGGCAGGCCGCGGAAGTGCGCGAAGAGAACATGATCCCGGATGCGCACGACCCGTCGAAGAAGCACCGCCCGATGATGACGACGGCGGACCTGTCGCTGCGCTTCGACCCGATCTACGAGCCGATTGCACGCCGCTTCCACAAGGACCCGCAGGCTTTCGCCGACGCTTTCGCCCGCGCCTGGTTCAAGCTGACCCACCGCGACATGGGTCCCAAGGTCCGCTACCTCGGCCCTGAAGTCCCGGCCGAAGACCTGATCTGGCAGGACCCGATTCCCGCCGTCGATCACCCCCTGATCGATGCCAAGGACATTGCCGACCTCAAGGCCAAGGTCATAGCCTCGGGACTGTCGGTGTCGGAGCTGGTCTCCACCGCCTGGGCCTCGGCGTCCACTTTTCGTGGCTCGGACAACCGCGGCGGCGCCAACGGCGCGCGCATTCGCCTGGCGCCGCAAAAGGACTGGGAAGCCAACCAGCCGGCGCAACTGGGCAAGGTGCTGGGCGTGCTCGAAACCATCCAGCGGGCCTTCAACGGCGCCCGGACAGGCGGCAAGAAGGTCTCCATGGCGGACCTCATCGTGCTGGCCGGCTGCGCTGCCGTTGAAGCGGCGGCCAAGGCTGCCGGGCATGCTGTCGACGTGCCCTTCACCCCGGGTCGCGCTGACGCCTCGCAAGACCAGACCCACGTGAAATCGTTCGCCGTGCTGGAGCCTGAGGCCGACGGTTTCCGCAACTACCAGAAGAAGGCATTCACCGCGTCGGCCGAGGAAATGCTGGTGGACAAGGCGAACCTCCTGACCCTGAGCGCGCCCGAGATGACGGTGCTCGTCGGCGGCCTGCGCGTGCTGGGCGCCAACGTAGGCCAGTCGCAGCATGGGGTGTTCACGAAACGGCCCGGGAAGCTGACCAACGACTTCTTCGTCAACCTGCTCGACATGGACACCGCGTGGAAGCCCACCTCCGATGCCAGGGACACGTTCGAAGGGCGCGACCGCAATACGGGCGAGCTCAAGTGGACCGCTACCCGAGTTGACCTTGTATTCGGCTCCAACTCGCAGCTGCGCGCCCTGGCCGAGGTGTATGCGCAGGACGATGCGAAGGAAAAGTTCGTGCGTGACTTCGTCGCAGCCTGGAACAAGGTTATGAACCTAGATCGCTTCGACCTTATCTGATCGTGGCTTGACATCCTCCCCGGCCTGAAGGCCGAGGATTCCCGAATCAGACTCTTACTTCACTTAAGAGCCACTGCTGATTCTGTTCGCGGATGCGGCAGGAATGTATGCCACGTCCCCGGTTTATGGGCTGATGATACTGGCCTGGTTTTTCTCCAGGCAAACCGGTTGACCGCGGGCTGTGCCAAGCAGCCACTACTCCAGGAGTCATTTATTTGCCCCGGGAGATACCTTTTAAAAATGTTGATTGCGCCGTTCACGTCGGCATTGATTACGGATCCGCATTGGCTACAAACATAGAGGCCTCGATGGACACGACTAGATTTGCAAATTGTGCCGCACTTACAGCATGTCTGGCTCGTGTAGCTTTCCTCTATCTTCACAACGCGGATGCCAGCGAGTCTAGCCTTATACGTGAGCATCTTGATGACTTTATCGAACGGCCATTTGTGAAATTTCTGGTTCCCGCTGTCTCCCCAGTCTTTACCATCTCTGATGTCCTTAAGGTCCCCCACGATGATCGTGGAGACACCGCGAGCGTCTGCATCGCGAACAAGAGATTTGGTGAAACTGTGGAGCAGGTGGGTACGCTGACGTGACCGTTTTTGGTTAAGAGCGCACGACTTCCTGGATCTGCTTTGCGTGGTCTTTGCCTTTTGCTTGTCGAAGTGCCGTTCCAGAGCGGCCAACTCGCCGCCTGACCAAAGTGCCGTGATCTTATCTGTGCAGGCGGTGGCTGCAAGATGCTTCATGCCAAGGTCAATGGCCATTGTCTCCCCGGATCCTTTCAGTGCGGGGAGCATGATATTGTATACGAAATGGACCGTCCAACTACCATTGTGATGGATTAGCCGGGCAATCTGGATGTTATCTTCGGTGAGCCGGATGCCTTCAGGCAGCCGGATTTTGAGATACAGGAACTGCTTGTCGTAAACGTCCTTCGGGATGCTGAAACGCACTGTTTTAGTCCGCGGGTTCCATTTAACGGCGTTTTGCTTGAAGGTGACCGCCGATAGATCCGTTTTTCGTCTGAACCCTGGCGGTTTGGCGTTCAGGTCGCCTTTTTTCCGGAGAGCGAACCATGACTTGTATGACTGCCAAAGTTCTTCCAATACAGCCTGTGCGCTTTGTGAGTGCAGGCTTCGGTACCAGCGAGGGCGTTCCTGCTTGATAGCGACGTCCACCTCCCCAAAGGAGGGGATTTTGCCGGTGTATGCCCAGACTTCCTTGGTATACCACACGGCAACGTTCCAAAGCTTTGTTGCGGAAAAACTTAACAGCCCAAGCAGAAGAGCGGTGCTATCGTCGGTCACTGATACTTTTCCGACGGCAGTCATCGTTTGAAATTCAAACTCTGCTGTTAAATCATCCATATTGATTAATATATCAAGCAGGTGAACATTTGTCCACTACTTATTGAAGGACATGATTCTCTGGTTGCATAGCAACCAGCGCCTTATATCCCCGCCCTGAAGGACGAGGTTTTACGGCGCGGCTTGATAAAACTAATTCGTAATTGTTTTGCGCTCCGTCAGCTCAATCGGATTTCCCCTTCTGCATATTCTGCGTATTCTGCGGTCTCGTCAGGGTCCTCATGCGTTAAAACCGCAGAACACGCAGAAGACGCAGAAAAATCTTTTAGGCGAATGTCGGTGCTGGAACCATCAATAATTAAATTTACGGTGTACTAGTCCTCTGATTCATCAGTACCCCCACCTCTTCATCACCGCCGAAAGAAGAAACGAGACGCCGAGCGCCCCTGCCAGAAGGACGAATGAGACCATCAGACTGTTCAGGAGGGCCGGGTCGATGATCAATACGCCGCCCAGGCCGAGCATCATGGCGCCTGATATGAGCTTCATCAATCTCCCCTGTCGTTCGGATAATTTTCTGGCGCCCAGCGTGATGGTGAACACCAGGACAATAAGAAGAAGCGGGATGATGTAAATGATGTTGTAAAGAGCGAGGTAGAGGTAATAGGACGTCGTCGAAAGCGCGTTCAGCGTCAGGATCCGCGTGAACACCATCGGGAAACCGGCGGTGCACAGCAGTTCATAGGAATTTGCTACAACAGCCAACACCGTCGTTCCGGCCAGGATCGAGAACAGCGACGTGGACCTGAGGAGCTTTCTCATCCGGTCGAAGAGCTTCGGTTTCGCGCTGTCCGGGATCGTCAGGGAAACCCCTTGCTTGAAGAGAAAAAAGTCCTTGATATTGACCGCGGCGATCAGGATCGAGACACCGCCCGCTATCGTCGTAATGGCCGTAACATGCCCCATGACGAGAAACACGTTCAGCCAGGCGGCCATGAAAAGAAAATAGATGAACCCGGAAAAGAAAACAAAGACGCCCCCGACGAGCAGCATTTTATTGCGAGACCGGGCATGGACTAGGAGCCCCAGAAGGGTGAGGAGTACGAAGAAGGCGCAGGGATTAAAGCTGTCCAGACCCGCGATGAAGAGAGTCAAAACAGGAAGCGAAGTGGTCCTCGCGTCGAGTGTGCCGAGGAGCGGGATATCTACGGACTCGCCCCTTTCCCTGGCCGGTGTCGTCGCCGTCATTCCCGATTCCGATTGGGGCGATTGGGGAGCCTTATCCGTCGCCTCCGTTTGCGCTATCATCCCGGCGGGATCTTCGCAAGTTTGGGACAGGCACGTTTGAACGGCCGCGGCAATCCGGTCCTCTGTTTGCCCGGCAAAGCCCGTAAAGACCTCTTTATCGATAAAGGTGACCGGCACGCCGGAAGGACGCATCTCTCTGGCCTGGAGCAGTGAGGACAACAGCGCGGCGTTCTTCTTGTTGTACCAGACCTCGAAGTCCCTTACGGTCAGGGAGGGATTCCTGCGCCCCAATTCAATGAGAAATACCTTCTCCTTCTCGCAATGGGGACATCCCCGGCCCCAGAAGAAGTAGACGATGATTTGTTTGTTTTTGGGATTCTTCCTTAGGGGCGGGCTTTGCGTTTTATCCTCGTTGCCAGGCGAGATACTCTGCCGCGGTTCGAGATGAGGCTGCAGGACAACCGTTCCGGGCTGCGTGAGAGGCGGGAGAGCTTGATCGGGATCTCTGCATATGCCGCCGTTGTCTTCTGACTGTCCGGTTCCCGGCGGGCACTTGACCTCCTGGTCAGCCGGTTCGGCGGCAAGGGCCGATGGAAACATTATGAGTAACAGGGTGAAACAAAGTGCGGGCAAAGAAATTCTCATTCGACACAACCTCGACATGCCTCCCTTGAGGTTGATGGTGGTAGAGAAGTTGACCTCCGAGAAGGTGGAAGGGAGCGGACCATGCCTCTATTCTAGCAAAGAAAGCGGGCATTGCCGGAAGCAAAGGTAATGGTGGGCGTTGTCCGATCTGCTTGCCTTGAATTATGCAGGCGCCGTGTCAGACCGACAACACTTATAGTAGGAAAAAAGAAAACCGCTGTTTCCGGTCGGAAACAGCGGCCATCGAGAATGTCTGTTTGATAACGTTATTAGCAGCTGCAGGAGGACCCGCAGGCGCTCGGCTGCATGCCCGTGAGCACGAAACCCTGATTTTCCTGGAAATCGATGCTCGTATTCTCGAGCATGGACTTTGCCTTCTCCTCGAGAAAAATCTTAAGACCGCTCACTTCGACGGTCGTATCGCCCTTCTGGGCGGCTTTGGCTATGTCCATAGCCAATGAGGGGCTTCAGCCTCCCGGAACGACGAATATCCTGACTCCGTCCCCGAGCTTACCTTGCTGGGTGACTACTTCCTTGAATTTGCCCACTGCGCTGTCCGTCAAACTTACCATGCTTCCTCCTTGCGGTCTTCTGTATAAACCTCGTTTTCAGGTTTACGAGTAAAATAAGTTTTTTATATTACCAGTCTCGCATCGTTTGCGCAACTGTTTTTTATATCGTAATTATATCATAACGCTGTTTTAATATTGGATCAAGGCGCTGCCGTCCCTTCCCGGCGTTTCATCGTCCTTACGAGTTCCTCGATTTTACCCCTGATTTCGTCACGCGCCCGTCTGAATTCCTTCATGACCTCTTCCCTGCTCCCGATGGCGCCCACCGGATCTTTAACTGGCCAGTGCAGACGCGGGACGTCCGGAGGGGTCCGGGGGCACGCGTCATAGGCTCCGGCGCAGAGTGTGACGACGATGTCCATAGTGCGCAGAAGATCTTCATCGATCTGCTTTGATTTCTGTTTTGAAATGTCAATGCCGATTTCCTCCATAACGGAAATCGCTCGGGGATGCACTCCTGCCGCCATAAGTCCTGCGCTGTAGGGATCGAGCATGCCCCGGCCGATCTCCCGGGCAAGGCCTTCGGCCATCTGGCTCCTGCAGGAGTTGCCGGTACAGAGAAACATCACTTTCACGGGAGAGAGCGTTTTCAGGGAAGTCATTCTGCTTTCGTCGTATCGTTTCCCGGCGCATCACTCGGTAAACAGAGAGCTTGTGCTCCGGCAAATGCTGTGCAATGCGTCACCGGCCCGCCCGGTCTTCCAGGTTTTTAATGCCATCGGTCATGTACACCCGTCCCTCTTCATCTACGATAATCGCCTCGGCTCCCAGCTTCTTCACGATCTTCATGCCCTCGACGGGTCCGAGGATGAACGGGACCTTGGTAAGGGGATCGATGAGCGCCCCCTTGTTTCCGATAAGGGTCGCGGAAATCACCCCCGTTGAAGGCGTCCCCGTTCGGGGGTCGATGATATGATGATAACGCTTATGTTCCCTGATAACGAACCGTTCATAGTCTCCCGAGGTGGAAATATATTTGTCTGTCAGGTTGAGGGTGGCCAATGTTTTATCACGCTCCCGCGGATGCTGAACGCCGATTCTCCAGGGGCTGCCGTCGTCGCGGCGACCCAGGACCCAGATATCGCCCGCAAGGGCAATAATGGCGTTGTTGATGCCGCGTTTTTTGATTATATCGGCCGCCCTGTCTGCAATGTAACCCTTCATCCCCCCGAAGTCCATGATCATGCCGGACTTCTTAAGAAATATTGTCGAGGCGTTCCGGTCGACTACGACATTACGGTAATTCACCAGGGGGCGGATCTTCTTCAGCTCCTGGGCCGAAGGGACGCTTCCCCTCTTTCAGGCGCATCTGCCACAGGACGACCAGTGGACCGATCGTTACGTCAAATACTCCGCCCGACAGCCTGGAAACCTCCGATGCCGCCTCCACGACCTCGATCATCTCGGGCGAGACCTTGACGGGATGTTTGCCCGCTGCGAGGTTCACCTGCGTGATCTCGCTCGTGTCCTTGTACAGTGACATCATGGCGTCCAACCGTCTTATCTCGGCCATTGCCGCATCGATAGCCGCCGCCCCCTCTTGTTCGGATTTGGCCACGACGGTCACGGTCACGTCCGTGCCCATGATCGCTTCGGTCTTCTGGACGGTCCTGGGTCCCGAGCACCCGGAGACGAGCGCAAGCGCCGCCATTGCCAGCAATAAAAAACGCTTCATAGAACTTTTCTCTCCTTGACGGGAAATAGAAAATAAGGACTGCGGAATTTCGCGGGAATGGGTGCGAGGCAGGCTATTCTTTGCCCAATTTTCTCTTGATGAGCAGGTTCCTCGCCGCGGTTCGCACGGCTTCGGGAATACTGCGGCTCCTTTCCAGGATGCCGAGTTCCCGGTCGGGCAGTCTGTTGACAAAAGGAAGCGATATGCCGACCGGCGTCTTGGGGTTGGCCACCAGTGCGCTGATGACGGTATTTTTCCTTGTCCATTCGGCGTTGGACCCGATCTTGCGGATAACATCCTCGCTCAGGTTCGTCGACTTGGCGAAGAACTCCACCTCGCCGATGGTGATCCGTGGATTCGCGAGGACCGACAGAGCGATTATTTTGCTCGACTCGCGGATGAGCAGGCCCCGCGCGTCCTTTGCTCCTGTCAATGCAAGCTTGATCTTCTGGGCAGGGCTCATTCTCTGGATGACCTGCTGCACGTTAAGCTTTTTCTTCTTTCCTTCCGGATCGGACTTCCCGGCGGCTGCCGCTGCAGCGTCCCCGACTACCACCTCTATACCGCGCGTAACGGCAATGAAGCCCTTCATCTCCTCCGACGCGGTCAGGGCGATGAAGGCAAGCGTCGTCTCGTCAAGATTCGGACAGCGGACAAGATCGCGCAGAATTTCCTCATCATCGCAATAGGCCTGCGCGATGCGGTCGAGGATAAGGGCCGGGGTCCGTACGTCAAGGATGATGGCCCGAAGCGCGATCGGCGAGCAGTGTTCGAGATCCAGGGGGAGCTGACGCCTGAATCGTCTTGTGATTATGGATTTCCAATTCGTCGGCTGGTCCACCAAGGCCGTCCTCTGATTTACCCCGTTAGAGAAAGCCGCTGACCTTGTCGGCGGTCGTTATTATGCATTTGGAAAACTTGTTCTCTAACGAAGTTTACACAACTTTATAGCCGGCCTCGACAACGGCCTTGGACATGTTTTCCTGCGTTGCCTTGGCTTCGTCAAAGGTCACCGACGCCTCGCCCTTCTGCAGGTCTACCTGAGCATCCTGGACGCCGGGCACCGCCTTGAGCGCCTTCGCAACCCGCATCACGCAGTGATTGCAGGTCATTCCCTGGATCTTGAGTGTTGTCTTTGCCATGCCTTCCTCCTGGTAAGATCAAATATTATCATGATGCATGATTACATGATACACGAATAAGGCGCTCGGAGAAAAGTTTTTTTTCATCCTGCATCCTGCATCTTTCTTCGTTCTATTTGAGACCGTATTTCTCCATCCGGTAGATCAGCGTCGGCCTCGTGATGCCGAGATATTCCGCAGCGCGGGTCTGGTTGTTGCCGTTGTTTTTCGAGCGCCTTGATGATGAGATTCTTCTCCAGCGTCTTCGAGTTCGATCCCCTCGTCCGGAAGGTTGAGGATGATGTTTTCGATGCCGGTTTTCTCCCTTTTGAGCTTGTCCGGCAGGTCGTCCGGCGTGATGACGTCTCCGCGCCTCAGCACTGACGCCCTCTCGATGACGCTTTCCAGCTCCCGTACGTTGCCGGGCCATCCGTAGGACAAAAGCACGGCAAGGGATTCCTGCTGAATGCCGACTTCCGCATCCCTGTTGAACTTTTTCAGGAAATGGCTGGCGAGCAGGGGGATGTCGTCCCTGCGCTCCCGCAAGCGGCGGCATGCGCAAGGCGATGACATTGATCCTGTCGTACAGGTCCTCGCGAAATTTTCCTTCCTTGATCGCCTGTTCGATGTCCCTGTTCGTCGACGCGATCACGCGCACATCCACGGGAATGGGTTTCGTGGCGCCGACCCGGTCGACAACCCGTTCCTGGAGGACCCGCAGGATTTTTGCCTGCAGATCGATGCGAAGGTCTCCGATCTCATCCAGCAACAGCGTGCCTCCGTCGGCCAGCTCGAACTTCCCTTCCTTGTCCTTGACGGCGCCGGTAAAGGCGCCTTTCACGTGCCCGAAGAGCTCGCTCTCGATCAGGGCCTCGGGGATGGCGGCGCAGTTCACTGCCACGAAGGGGCCGTCGGCCCGGCGTGCTGTTGAAATGGACGCCTTTAGCGAGAAGTTCCTTGCCCGTCCCGCTCTCGCCCGTGATCAGCAGCGTCGCATCGCTCGCGGCCACCCGCCCTGCCAGGTCGAGCACTTCCCTGATCTTGGCGCTGCTTCCGACGATGCTTCTCGAACCGGTAGCGGTCGGTGACCTCGGCGCGAAGTTCTACGTTCTCCTTCTCAAGCCGCCGCATCCGGAGCGCCTTGTCGAGCGTCATCCGGAGCTCGTCGCGGTTAAAGGGCTTGGTGATGTAATCGAAGGCGCCCTGCCTCATGGCCTGGACCGCGTTCTCGATCGTGCCGTAGGCCGTGATCATGATCACCGGCATGTGGGGTCCCGCTCACGGACCTCGCGACAGGACCTCCATGCCGCTCATCCCGGGCATGGTGATGTCCGTGATTACGGCGTCGAAGGCCTCTCTCTCGAAGAGCCGCAGTCCTTCCTCGCCGCTCGCGGCAGTCTGGACTCGTGTGTCCCGCTTCGATCAGGCTGAACTCGATGACCCTGCGCAGGCTGTCGTCATCGTCTATGAGAAGGATGGAGGATTTCTTCATATTGTGAGACCAAGGCAACCGTGTTGCGCTGTAACTCACGATTTAGACGCCGACAAGCTGGTTTCGTGTTCTTCTGCGTCCTATGATAGCATATTTACACATCGGTATCTTCACCGTGAACGTCGTGCCCTTGCCCGGTTCGCTCGCGACGTCTGATCCTGCCGCGGTGATTCTCGATGATCCGGTAGGTGATCGCGAGGCCGAGCCCGGTGCCGTTCTTCTTGGTCGTGAAAAAAGGACTGAAGAGCCTTTTTCGGTTCTCTTCAGTGATCCCGGTCCCGGTGTCGGTGATCGTTACCCACAGCATCCCCTCCGGAGGCGGCTCTCGACGGTCAGGACGCCTCCCTTCGGCATGGCCTGGATGGCATTCAGGACCAGGTTCAGGAACGCCTGTCGGAGCAGTCCCGCGTCGAGGCTGCGCTTCCCGATGGACGGGATCGAAGCCGTTTTTCAACCTGCACACCGGCCTTCGTCGCCTCCTGAGCCGTGAGCGTAAGCACGGACTTCGATGGACTCGTTCAGATCAGCCTGCTGGATATTCAGGCTGCTTGGGCCGGGCGAACCCGAGAAACTCCTGCACGATACAGTTCAGCCGGTCCGTTTCCTTCAGCAGTATCTGGATGAACTCGTACTTGGCTTCCTCGGGCGAATAATCGTCCTTCAGGATCTCGACGGCGCCCTTGATCGAGCCCAGCGGGTTCCGGATCTCATGCGCCATGCCCGCGGACAGTTCACCGAGAGCCGACAGACGGTCGGCGCGCCGCAGCTGTTCCTCGGTCTGGAAAAGGATGTCCGTCTGCTCCTTCAGCTTCCGGTGGGACTCGTCGAGACGCCTCATGGCGCTCTTCATAGCGCATCCGCTGGTTGCGCTCCATCTGGCTCAACACGCCGGTGACGCCGCCGATCAGGAGAAAGAGAAACAGCTCGACGTAGTTGTAGATATCCAGAAACGGGTCATGCCAGTGCAGGAACAGGTGCGGTGAGAAAAGCACCGCCGAGGCGATGGAAACCGACACGCCCGCCCTTGACCCCGTACCAGTAGGCGCCGAGAATGATCGGCACGATATAAAGATGGCCGAGAAGACCGTGCAGTATGCCCGCCGGCGCGCCGCCCACGAGATAGTGAATGAGCGAGATGAGCGCGAGGAGGCCCGTAAGAACGTATGCCTTGATGCCTTTTATGCGCCTGAGTGGTGATATGATCATACGGGCAGTAAAAAGAGAGGTTTACGAAATGTCCTCACGACCTTAACCGCGGTTCCGGCGATCACGGCGGAGGACATTAATAAATTTTTTCCTGATGGTCCCCCGGAGATGCGTTGTTTCAATCTAACTGAATCCCTCCTGTTTGTCAAGAAATGACTGATTTATCAAGGTTTCCGGCAAGCGGGGTCAGCCATAACCACCGGTCGTCTCAGGGAGGTCATTAAATCTCCATTCGTCCAAACCTTATATTTTTTTCTCTTTTTAACCTTCACGAAATTCCGTGTCTCATCTTTCAGGATCGATAGAAAGGGAACGTTGTACCCCTATTATTCTTGACAACAATCAACGAACCTGTTATATATAGTCGCTTGTCTAACTCCACAAAGGAAGGGAGGTGAAACCACATGAAAAAGATCATTGCTCTTTTCACGGCCATGGCTTTTGCTTTGACCCTCGGCGTCGCTTTCGCCCAGGAAAAGGCAGCAGCCCCGGCAGCCCCGGCAGCCCCGGCGGCAGCACCTGAGAAGGCTCAGACCGAGAAGAAGCCTACTCACAAGGAAAAGAAGAAGGCAAAGAAGGAAAAGAAGAAGGCAAAGAAGGAAGCATCAAAGAAGGAAGAGGCAGCCCCGATGGCTCCGGCAGCCGCTCCGGCAGGGAAGTAGTTTCTCCTATACCGCTAATTCATTATTCGTAGCGGGGAAAAATGTTATTTTGAAATGTAACAGTTGGTTCTACGGCAGGCGAATATTTTCGCCTGCCTTTTTTTATCGTGTACCGCGTCATCGTCTGCCAGAGTCCCCTGTTTCTATCATTAATCCCACAAGAGAGAGAGGCGGTTCGTCTTCCTAATCTCCTTCATAAGTCCCTCGATGCTCCCCGCCCCTTGGTCGACGGTATCAGGGCTGAATTCGTACACTTCTTCGGCAAAAATGGCACAACGGCCTTTCATTTTATTTTTTTTTTGACCTTCCAGAAATTGTCACGTTTCATTTATAAGGATTGCTATATCGTAAAAAGGGAAGGGACTGAAGTGCCTTGATAATTCTTGACAACAATGATCAAACCTGATATAAGTACGAGCTGGAATTCATAAAGAAGGGAGGTGAAACCACATGAAGAAGATCATTGCTCTTTTCACGGCCATGGCTTTTGCTTTGACCCTCGGCGTTGCATTCGCACAGGACAAGGCAGCTGCTCCTGCGGCAACCGAGGAAAAGGCTGAGGTTAAGGCGGCAGAGAAGAAGGCACAGCCAGAAGAAGAAGGCACAAGAAAAAGACAGAAGCCCAGAAGAAGGCAGCATCTGAGAAGAAGGCCGCCGAGAAGAAGGAAGCTGCCGATCTGAAAGCATCACAGAAGAAGGAAGCCGCCGAGACGCCGGCAGCCGAGACCCCGGCAGCGAAGTAGTTTCTCCTATACCGCTAATTCATTATTCAAAGGCGGAGAAAAATGTTATTTTGAAATGCAACAATTGGTTCTACGGCAGGCGAATATTTTCGCCTGCCTTTTTTTATCGTGTACCGCGTCATCGTCAACCCGAGTCCCCTGTGTCTATCATTAATCCCACAAGAGGAAGAGGCGGTTCGTCTTCCTGATCTCCTTCATCAGTCCCTCAATGCTCCCCCCCTCCTGCTCGACGGCATCGGGGCTGAATTCGTCCACTTCTTCGGCAAAGGCCTTCAAATCCGCCGGCAGCGTCTTGAACTCTATTTCCACCCAATCACTGTCCGCACCGACGATGTCGAAGGATGCGATTTTCTCCCACTCTTTTAATCGGTCGATCACGTCCTCGTTGGAGATCTCATATTCATCGCCATCGGTATGCATGATGCGGAGGATCTCGTACTGGTCCGTGCCCTTGATGATGCCTATTTTGTCGGTCTTGAGCCCTTCATTCAACTCGACGACAAAAGGCAGGTAGTGCAGGGGAACCAGCTTCTTCCGAAGTGCGGCAAGGACGCTGTCCGTCTTGTCCTCGGGAACCGAAACCGCGATCCCCGGAGCAATGATCTGAAAGTTGTTTTCATCGTAACCGATCAGCCGCTGGATGTGCTCGTTGGTCAGTTCCTTCACGATAATGAGGACTTTCCGGTCGAACTTGAGGATCCTGGCAATTTCCTCGGCATAGGCCGACAGCGTCACGGTCGGTTTGCTCGTGACGGCATGCGCAGCGCTGCCTGTCGCGCCGGTTGCCAGGCTGTGCGTTGCCTTGCTTGCGACGCTGCCCGTCACGCCTCCCGACAGGCCGTTCAACGTTTTGCCGGCCGTGCTGCCCGTAACACTGCTCGTCACGCCGCTTGCCATACCGTTTGTCGCCTTCTCCGCCGAACTGACGGTGACGTCGCTCCTTATTTCGCCGTCCGCTCCCAACATGCACAGAACGGCGCCGGCTGCATGCCATCACGGATAGCCGACTTGCGGACTATTTTTTCATACCTGTTGTTCCTCTCTTTAAAAGCAATCGATCAGCGAGGGAGGGGACGGACAAGAATATGAATATCAAAGCCTGATACAACGCGGGAGATTTTATCATGCGGATGCCGTAACCCGGAAAACAACAGAATATGCGTCGCCCCGGCGACCTCTCTCGGAATGCCGTCTCAGATGTCCCTCGACGGACAGAGGTCGAACAGGACGCACGCGGCATGATTCGGCTTTCTGGCCTGGCAGATCTTCCTTCCGTGGAAGATCAGCAGGTGCGACAGGTTCCCCCATTCTTTCTGCGGCGCAAGCGCCATCAGTTCAACCTCGATTTTGACCGGGTCTTCCTGTTTCGTAAGCCCCAGCCGGAAAGAGAGCCGCTTGACATGGGTGTCCACGGCAATTCCCTCGTTGATTCCGAAGGCGGACGATAACACGATGTTTGCCGTCTTCCGGGCTACGCCGGGCAGGGTGACGAGGTCCTCCATGGTTTGCGGGACCTTGCCGCCGAATTTTTCCATGATCATCTGCGCCGTCCTGTTGATGTGCTTTGCCTTGTTCCGGTAAAAATTGACCGATGCCGCGTCCTTGGCCAGTTTCTCCGGCGCGGCCGACGCGAAAGCCTCGATGGTCCGGTACTTGGCGAACAGCGACTCGGTCACCCTGTTCACCTGCACATCAGTGGTCTGCGCCGACAGGATGGTTGCCGCGAGGAGCTCGAAGGGGGTTGTATAGTGGAGTGCCGTCTGCGGAGTCCCCGCATACTCTTTTTTGAGCCTTTTCAGGATTTCCGCTACCTGTTTCTTTTTGTCCATAAACCTTACTCCTTCCTTGCGCTGATTATTTTTCAGACGTTGCCTGCGGCTTTCGGATGCGTTTCCAGATGGCCGGAACGAGCGTGAAAAGCCCGAGCACAACAAAGGCGGCGATCACCTTCTTAGAAAAGATCTCCCCCGGCGAATCGATGGACCCGATCTGCCGTCCGGCAAAGGCATAAACAACGGTGCCGGGGACGATCCCGAGCGCGGTTGTCCAAAGAAAGGTCTTGAGCGGGACCTTCGTAACGCCGGCCAGAAAATTGATCAGGAAAAAGGGGAAGACCGGGATGAGGCGCAGCGTGAGCAAATAGCTCGCGCCGTTCCGGTCCATCTCGCTGTTGAATTTCGAGAGTTGTCCCCCATACTTCTGCTGCAACCGGTTCCCCAGCAGGTACCGCGCCGACAGGAACGCGCACGCCGCCCCCGTTGTCGCGCCTATGTTGATATAGAGAACGCCGGCCGCAGTCCCAAAAAGGAACCCGCCGGCAAGCGACAGGACGACCGCGCCTGGAATGGACAGGGCGGTTGCAATGACGTACACGGCGATGAAGGACGCCGCGGAAACAAAATAATGAGCGCCCACGAAGGCTACGAGCGCTTCCCGGTTCTGTTTCAGGTTTTCAAAGGTGATGATCGAGCCGAGCGGAGAAAAGCGAACAAGAACAACCGCGAGAATAAAAGCAACGAGCAGGAGCAGCTGTTGTTTCCGTCCGGACATGGTCACCTTGCACTCCCTGTCTCTGTCATACCTGCGAAAGCGTATCCATTGGCTTTTATCAAATAAATTCAAAAGGGATTCCCCGATGAAATCGGGGCAAGCCCGCTGGAGTTTATCCCGACTCCGTCGGGGCGGGAATGACAAAAAAATTCACAGTAGCAGTGCCTTCCCTCTCACGCAAACGGCGTGATCAAAAACCCCCAGAGCCGCTGGTAATAGGTTTCCCTGAACATAGGAAGGCCGAAAACGACCGTGTGAGTGTCCCCGCGCATCCTGAAAGTCCGGGCCAGCCGGTCCCAGAGAGACAGCAGGCTTGTAAAATTCGAGTCCGTCTCGAACCGCTCGACGGAGTGGTGGACCCGGTGCATGTTCGGCGTTACGATCACGACGCGGAGCAGCCGGTCCCACTCCTCCGGAATGCCGATATTGCTGTGATGAAACAAGGTAGAGATGTTCAGCATGATCTCAAAAAAAACGAGTTCGGAAAAGCTCATCCCGATAAGGATGATGACGGGCAGGCGCACGAAGGAGGAAATGACCAGCTCGCCGGGATGGAAGCGAAGAGCTGTCGTCGAGTCCATTTCCGTGTCCGCGTGGTGGGCCCGGTGGAAGCGCCAGAGGAACGCGCTCCGGTGGTTCGCCATGTGCCACAGGTACATCCAGATATCAAACAGAACGAATACCAGGGCGGCCCGCACCGGACCGGGGAGATCGAGTATGTTGACGATCCCTGCCGGCTGCGTTTCAGCCCACGCGATCACGTACAGGGTTACGCCGGTAAGGACCAGCTTCGTCAGGAACCCGTTCATGAACGCGGTCAGGACGTGGGGAACGCCGTGCCTCACCCTCTGCTTTCTGCCCTTCATGTGAGGGAAGACGCTCTCGAGCGCGAAGATGACGAGGAGAGTTGCGATGATCGCGAAGGGTTTCGTGTACATCGTGGTTTATTCCGCCATGCCGCGCAAATGCCCCATGAGCAGCGACAACGCGCGTGAGGAAGCAATTCCGCTTTCCTGTTGCCGCAGCAGCATGATCAGGTCCTCCTTCGTGTCGGCGTCGATACATTCCGGCAGCACATGAACAAGGCGGGCTGCCGCCGCAAGCCTCTCCAGGGTCTCCCCAAAGACGGCAGAGGTGCTCCACGGCATGGAACGGAATATTTCCGGATAAAAGGCCTCTCCTGGTGAACCCTATCAGGTAGTAACCGCCGTCGTTTGCGGGGCCGATGACCGCGTCGCACCTCACCAGCGATGCAAGGGACTCATGCACGATCCCGGCAGAGAGTCCGGGTATGTCGCTCCCGATGAGGACCGCTTTGCGGAAACCTTCGGAAAAGACGCGGGCAAAGGCCTGTTCCATACGCTCTCCCAAATCGCCGCCGGTCTGCGGCATGAAGGCGTAGTCTGCTCCCCAGCCACTTCCTTGCCTCTTCGATCTCGTCGGGAGGGTCGATGCAGATGCGGAACGGAAAGCCGCCTTTCTTCAGCATGTCGATCGTGTCCAGTACCATGCTCTCGTACAGGCGGAGGACGAGTTCCTCGTCCAGTTCCCGTGCCAGGCGCGTCTTGACCCGCCCCCCGACCGGGAGTTTTACGAAAAGGATAACGATCGATGTGTCCGGCATATATTCAGCGACTTCGAGACCGCAGCCCGGCTGATGAACTACCCGCCACTGACCAATTACATGTTCATGGGGTTTCACGATCATAGAAGCGTGCAGTCCCTGGGTAGTTCCCAAGTCCTGTCTTATCTGCTTCTCCCCGCGCGTGACTTCGACCGGTTCCCGGCCTAGTGTTTCCTTCTTCCTTAGCCGCATGGCGCGTTTCCGATGCTTTACGGTGATTTCGCCAGATTCGAGCATTTCAGCCGCGCTTCTTAATAACGAGAGACGCATTGGTATCGGCGTTTTCCGTAAAGCCACAGCTCTGGCAATCGAACACCGCCTGTGACTGGCGATTGTCCGGGTGAGTGTGCGAACACTTCGAACACTCCGTGAGTGCCGTGCGGCGGTATGGCGATTAAGCTTATTGCGCCGTGAGGCTTTGTACATGGTAAAGAGTTTTACCCTGCCCCACGCTGATTCCAGTATGGACTTGTTGAGACCGGCCTTGGCCTTTGCCCCGTTCGCAATATACGTCCCGCCGGCTGACTTCTTAGGTTTTGGCGCTCTGGTCATGTTCTTGACCTTGAGGTCCTCGAAGACGAACACCTCCGCGGGTGAATCCACGAGCTTGCGGCTGGCCTTATGCGCGAAATCATGCCTCACGTTGGCAGCATAAGCCTGGCACCGGGCTGATTTCGCTGCTGATTCTTAAAGCGACCGGATCCTTTGATCCGCCTCGCCATTTGCCTCTGATATCTCTTCTTCCGGGCATCCTTTTTTAACAGACGCTCCTTTTGTATGCCGGAGAAGTCATACATAAATCCGTCGCTTGTTGCCAGCGGGATTACAACCCCTCGGTCCATTCCCAGGGCAACGGTATTGAGACTCTCTGAAGACATGCCGCCGTAAAGCTCGAGAAGTTCCTGCTCGCTCATAACTGTGCCTTGCTTCTCATAGGAGAACGAGACATACCATTTCCCGGACTCCCGGGAAATGGTGATAGCCGCCGGAACCTCGTACTCATCATGAGCCTTGAACTTAAGTTCGCCCAGATCGGTAGACTTCGTGCCAAGCATCAGCCGGTGCTCATATATTGTTTTGTCCTGCCGCTGTTTTGAGCCTCCAGTAGGAACGAACCTGAACAACTCGCTGTAATGTAAACGAGCTCCGCCCGCCTTCTTTTTATAAGCAGGGCGACCGACAGTCCGTCAGGTACCTCTTATAGGAGCCCATGAACCTGGTTGCGCCGTTTCTAGCACCTGTGACGGCACATCGTATAAAAACGGAGTGAGTTTTTGTCCTTAAACTGGGAGTACTGCTGATCAATCGGCGTCTGTAGTCCGGTCAGCGACAGCGAATGATTCCGGAAAGTACGGAAATAACGCTCTCGGCAACCTTGGCGTTGTAGATAAACCGTTGGCAACCTATCCACCAGAGGGTAGTAGCCTGCTCCGTTGTCGGGTAGCAACGGAATTTTATGCCGCTTGAAATCGCCACATCTCTAATATAGGTGATGAATCCTGATAGTGCAACTCAATAATACGCTGCAGCCATCGGTCCTATATTATAAGATTGCATATCGTTTCGTAGCACAGACAACGCACCAATCCACATCCAAAACAGTCCGCTTGACCCCCTCCTGGTGCTTCGCCCCTAGCAGGGGGAAATTCACGGTTTACCGTCTCCTGATGCGAAAGCATACGCCCGGTTCAAGCGGAGGCTGTTATGAGCGCTTTTTTAATGAGCGCTTCGATTGCTGATGTTTCGGCTGGCGCGACGTTCGTGAACTTGATTCCGTAGTGAAAGACACCACCTTCGTCAGGCGGCGGAACGACCCTTGCTATTTCCCCATATCCGCTGACGTGCGTTCCGTCGGGGAGAAAGAAGGAGAAGTAAATTCCGTCGCCTGTTGCAAGGGGCTCCTCAGATCTGATGAGCATCCCTCCGGCGCTGATATTTTCCGTCCAGAACGGGAGCGGCCTGTTCTTGAACCTGCCTTGAATGCCGACGGCGAGCGTCGCACGGTAGAGTTTCCTCGGCAAGACATGGAGAAACTGCTGCGCCTTGATGGTAAGCAGCGTGGTGTCGACGGGTATGGTAAAAACAGCGTTGGCGCGGCATTGCTTGCTTCGTTCCCGGTGGGCGAGGGTGTCTTTGCAGATGATGATGGTGGAGACTTTCCGGAGTTCCTTATCGCTTCTGATGGAGTTAAACAGCTCCTCGATCCTGCCCCCGGGCAGGTCGAGCTGCGTGACGATAAGATCGACGCGTTCCTTGGTATGGATCTTCAGCGCCTCTTCGTTCGAGTCGGCCGTAAATACCGCGATGTCCGCGCGATCGAGAAAGCTGCCCTTCTCCGCAAAAAGGTCTTTCAGGCCGTTCGCGAGCAGTATCTTTTTCATAACCCGTCTGGCCCCCTCCGGACTACCTTACCATAGCACTTTGCCGGATGCAAGCTGTAACCGCGCGCCGACCAGGAACGCATCAAGCTCCGGATCCATGCGGCGCGCTACGGCAAAGACACCCATCGGTCCGGCCCAATCAATGATCTCGGCGTCGGGGAAGATATATATTCCGAGTCTTTTTGCCATTATTAACCTCCCTGCATGATTTTCAGATTTTTTTGAACATACCGCTAGAGGGTTCGATACCGTTTTGCGAGCCGTTCAGGAGATACCCCCATCGCAAACAGCGCCTGCAGCAGCCAATTCCTGAACGTACAAGAGAGCACCCCTTCCTGCTCGTACCGGCGGGGGGAGGTTGACACTTTTACGGGGATGATAGAGACCCGATCGCCCCTCTTTCTGATTCTTTTCATCAGGTCCACGTCTTCCATGATGGGGATCTCCCGGTACCCTCCGAGTTGCTTGAAGTAATCCCGACGGATGAAAATGGCCTGGTCTCCAAAGGGGACGTGCGTGAGGCGGGTGCGGAGATAAACGTATTTTTCCGTTATGCGGAAGATCTTTCGTTTCGTATCGAATCCGAGATCGAACGCGCCTGCGACGATGCGACTGTCCTTCACGGCCTCGCGTATCAGCGCGAGCGCGTTCCGGGGGAGGAAGGTGTCGGCATGGAGAAAGAGAAGGATCTCGCCGGAGGCGGCCTCTGCGCCCCGGTTCATCTGGATCGCGCGGCCCCTCTCTGAAATGACCCTTCGTACCGAGCCGTCAGATACGGCGTGGACCGTGCTTCCCGCAGGATCTCCGTCGGCCATGATGATCTCCGCATCCTTGCCGGGGTCTGATTCGCGGATAAGCGCGACGGCTTCGTTGATTCGTGCTGCCTCATTTAAAACGGGTATGATGATTGATACTGCCGGCGTGGTATGAGTCAAGTCTTCTGTTTACCCCTTGATGAAATTCAGGCAGTCCTTAACCGCCAGCCTGCCGAAAAGCCTCCACGAAAGAGCGGGGGCGGACTGCGTAAATTTGCTGCGTTAGGGAGGACCACAGCAAATTTTTCATCCACCCCGCGCTACTTTGTAAAAGCTTTTCGCGTCCTCTGCGGTATTTTCCGCTTTCGAACCCCTTCCGGGACTCTTTTTTCTCTCCTTTTTAAACGTAGCACCGTCTCTTGAGGGTGTCAAGCGAAGCGCAAGAACGCCCCGCGGCATGCATACGAAGGTATGATCATAGATGTATTATTACGTTGACAAAGCGTGCTGATAAGTGGTATAAAACCCAGCTCCGCACACATACTGACCGTTCGCGATGAAATCACCGGTCAGAGTATGGGGCTCCGATGCTTCATCTCGACGGCACGTCGCAACGTGATCACGGAAACGAGGCGGTCTTTCCGCACTAAGGATTAGGAACAACGCATGATAAAAAGAACGGATTTACGCAACATCGCCATCATCGCCCACGTCGACCACGGCAAGACCACGCTGGTGGACACGCTCCTCAGACAGAGCGGCACCTTCCGCGACAACGAGCGCGTCCAGGAGCGCGTGATGGACAACATCGACCTCGAGCGCGAGCGCGGCATCACGATCATGGCCAAGAACACGTCTCTCCACTACAACGGCGTTAAGATCAATATCGTCGATACACCAGGACACGCCGACTTCGGCGG
Organism: Nitrospirota bacterium; assembly: GCA_963741205.1. GTDB lineage: Bacteria > Nitrospirota > UBA9217 > UBA9217 > UBA9217 > JAJYKN01. Next base: position 53,327 of record CAVUHW010000034.1, on the reverse strand, counting down.
CGAGGTGGAGCGCACCCTCAAGATGGTGGACGGTGTGCTTCTGCTCGTCGATGCCTCGGAAGGCCCGCTGCCGCAGACCCGGTTCGTGCTGAAAAAAGCTCTTGAGCTGGGACTTCCGCCGATCCTCGTGATCAACAAGATCGACCGGCCCGATGCGCGTATTGCCGAAGTTGTGGATGAAGTATACGACCTGTTTATCGATCTCGATGCAAACGACGCCCAGCTCGATTTCCCCATCGTGTACACCAACGCCCGGGAAGGCATCGCCAAGTTAAAGATGGAAGATGAGGGTACGAACCTCAAGCCGCTCTTCGACCTGATCGTGAACACCGTCCCGGAGGCTGAAGGCGATGATGCCGCGCCGCTCCAGCTGCTGGTCATGAACATTATCTATAACGATTATGTCGGGCGCCTGGCCATCGGCAAGATCTTTGCCGGCACCGCAAAGGTGGGCGAGCCCATCGGCGTGGTCACCCAGAGCGGCGCTCTCGTCAAGACCAAGATCACCTCGCTCTTCTCATTCGAGGGCTTGAAGCGCGTGGACACGCCGAGCGCCACCGTCGGCGACATCGTGGCCCTGGCCGGCATTGAGGGCGTGAACATCGGCGACACCATCACCGATCCGGAAAATCCAAAGCCCCTGCCGCGCATTGCCGTGGACGAGCCCACGATCTCGATGCTCTTCTCCATCAATAACTCGCCCTTCGCGGGCAAAGAAGGCAAGTTCGTCACCTCCCGCCACTTGAAAGAACGGCTCGAAAAAGAGCTTCTCTACAACGTAGCGATCAAGGTCGAACAGGGCGACGCCACCGACAGTTTCAAGGTCCTGGGACGCGGCGAGCTTCAGCTTGCGATCCTGATCGAGATGATGCGGCGGGAAGGCTATGAACTTTCGGTATCCCAGCCCGAGACCGTAACCAAGGTCCGCGACGGCAAGACCTTCGAGCCCATGGAAAACCTGGTCATCGACTGCCCCGATGAGTTCATCGGCGTCGTCACCCAGAAGCTTGGAGCCCGCAAAGGCCGCATGACCAAGATGGCGAACAACGGCCATGGCCGCGTCAGGCTCGAGTTCCGCATCCCGGCGCGCGGACTCATCGGATTCCGGTCGGAGTTTTTGACGGACACCCGCGGCACCGGCCTTCTGAACCATCTTTTTGACGGGTATGAGCCCTGGCAGGGCCCGATTGCGAAGCGGGTCACCGGCGCTCTCGTGGCCGACCGGCCGGGCAAGACCACGACCTACGCCCTCTACCACATCCAGCCCCGCGGCGAGCTCTTCATCAACGAAAGCACGGCGGTTTACGAAGGCATGATCGTGGGCGAGAACTCGCGCGAAAACGACATGGATGTGAATGTGATCAAGGAAAAGAAGCTCACGAACATGCGCGCATCGGGCGCTGATGAAGCTCTCCGTCTCGTGCCCCACCGGCAGCTGTCGCTTGAACAGTCGCTCGAATTCATCAGGGAAGATGAACTTGTGGAAGTGACCCCGCAGTCGATCAGGCTGAGGAAAAAGATCCTTGAAGCCAACAAGCGGCCGAAGAACCGGGAAAAGATCGATTAACCGTCGTTCGTCGTCTCGAACGATCGCCTGAACAAAGAACCGGGCCCCTTTGAAGGCCCCCGGTTCATCATCGTCCTTATCCATTCCTCAACCGCGAATCGCTACGCAGCCTTGAACCTGATTAACCGTCTCCCGACCTTGAACCTCCCGGCCTAGAACCGGGAACCTTGAACTCCGGACCTGAGCGGTCCACCACGCGGTTTCGCCCGGATCTCTTCGCCTCATAAAGGGTCTTATCGGCCAGGGTGATAAAATCGTTTACGGACATGTCCCTGTGCGGGGTTACGGATACTGCGCCCATGCTCAGCGTGACGCACTCGCCGGCATCGCTGCTCTCGTGCGGTATTTTCAGTACTTCGACATTTTTTCTTATGGCCTCAGCTATCTGCGCGACCTCCTTCGCGTCTGTCATGGGCAATATGAGGACGAATTCCTCCCCTCCGTACCGGGCCGCGAGATCGCCGGCCCGGCGAACTGCGTTTTTAAGCACAGAGCCGACCTTTTTCAGGCATTCATCGCCCTCCACGTGGCCGTATGTATCGTTGAACTTCTTAAAGTAATCGATGTCCGCCATGATAATTGCAATCGGGTAACCGAGCCTTTGCGCGCGCCTCCACTCCTCCCTTATCGCTTCGTCAAATGAGCGGCGGTTCGCCAGTCCCGTGAGGCCGTCGGTTGAAGAAAGCATGCGCAGCGTCTCTTCAAGTTTCTCCTGTTCCGTGACGTCTCTCAGAATGCCGCTGTACTGCACGGTTTCTCCGCGGTCGTTTTTGATCGCGTTGATCGTCGTTTCCTGGGGATAGAGCTCGCCGTTTTTTCGCTTGTTCCAGAATTTGCCTTTCCAGGTTCCCGTCTCCAGCAATACCTTCCACATTCCCTCATAGAAGTCCTTATCCTGCAAGCCCGACTGAAGGATCCGCGGGGTCTTTCCTTTGACCTCAACAGAGTTGTAACCGGTGATCCGCTCGAAGGCGGCGTTGACCGACTGGATCGCGCCGGCCGCGTCGGTTACAATGATTCCGTCCGTCGTGCTGTTGAAAACGGCCGATGCGATTCGCTGCTCTCCCTGCTGCAGATAGTCTTTTCGCGCGTAGAGTTCAAGAAGATAGGACGTTAATAACGCGATCAGGTTCGCCGTAATAAGATAGACGTTATTGGTGAGCAGCAGCGGGGACGGCATATTGAGCAGACGAAGCGCGACAATCTCATAGCCGGCGATCAGGAGCCAGGAAGCGACGAAGGTATGCACGAACCGGAGCCTCAGAAACGAGGGGGACATGAGAAAAAGCATGATGCCGGCCGGCAACACGTAATTTCCCCGGTCGGGAGCGACAACGTTCATGGCAACCACGCTCAGCCCTCCCAGGAGCAGGACCAGGCTGAGGCACAGTTGATGGTATTTTCTGAATTGTCCGGAAAAGGAAAATAGAAGGACCCCGACGAGAAAGGGAGAAAAGATCGCATAACGGATGAACGCCAGGCTGGATTTCGCCTCGGGCGCTATCCAGCCGTCCTTCAAGCCGGCCGTGCAATACAGGATCAGCGCCAGCGTCAGGGCAATCCGAACCTGCTTCAGGACTTCCGGTAATAATCGTCGAGAAAAGCCTGCTCGATGTCGCCGGAAAAACTCAGCGTGTACAGATTCATTTTTCTGTTTGAGCGATGGGACATGGCAACACCCGATAGTATCACTTCCGAACGCATCAATCGAGAAGATTTTTTTAAGCCTTATGAGAAAACGTCATGACGCCTTCTCCCGGCCCCACCGTGATTCCCTGGCCCATCGAACAAGCCCGTTGATCGGCATTGGCTTGCCCATCAGGTATCCCTGGGCCAGGTCGCACCCCGACGATTTCAGCATCTTCCAGATCCCATCGGTTTCGACGACCTCTGCCGTGACTTTTAACCCCAGATTATGCGCCAGTTCTATCATCGAGCGCACGATCGTCGCGTCGTTCACGTTCGTGTCCATGACAAATTGTTTCACGTTGCCCCCCTCGCCGCGACTGCGGCATCATGCGATCTACTCATCAGTACGAGCGGCCGTCTTTTGCATCTCTTTCAGAACGTCGTCCTTTTCTCTCTTGCGCAGTTCCCGCGATATCTCTACGGCTACGGCCGCGGCCTGCACGGCAGGCATATCTCCCGCACGCCGGTGGTACTCCTGTTCGGCGTGTTCGTCCCTCTGCTTTCTTCGCTCCGAAAATCTGATGTGTTCCGGCTCGCCGGGCAGTTCGACCTGCAGTTCATCGATGAGCATCCTCACCGAGGCAGCTACCGGCAGCGCGAGGATCATCCCTACGATCCCCATTGTCGCTCCTCCCGCAAGGATCGCAAGCAACACCACGGATGAGGGTAAACGCAGCTCGCGGCCGTAGATCCGGGGCACGAGCACGCGGCTCTCAAACTCCTCGTATGCGAGCATCAGCGCCAGTACGGCGAAGGAAACGGCGGGGCCCCGGGCGGAGGCTGCGACGACCACGGGGCCGGTCGAGAGGAAGACGCCGAGATACGGCAGGACGTCCGCGAGGCCGGCAAACACCGCAATCGCCAGTGCATTCGGCAGCCCGTTGACTGTCAGGATCACCAATACGAAAGCGGTCATGAGCACGGAAAGGACCATCTGACCACGGAGATAACTTCCGACGATCGTATCCAGGTTCATCAGGATGCGGGCAAGGCGCAGATGCTGCGAACGGGGCACCACGGCGTACAGCCCGCCGCGCAGGCGGTCCCGGTCGATCAGGAAGTACAGGGCGAGGAAGACCGCGCTCACGCTGTAGGCGATGAATTCGGCTATACGGGACGAATAGGCTACCGCGTTTGCCGCGTACGTCTTCACCAGTGCGTCGGTGCGTATGTTGTGAAGCGCGTCCGCGAACGGCTCCGTCAACGGGGACCCGCTGAGATAGGCCTCGAGGCGGGCCTGCAACGTGGGGGCCTGCCTGAGCAGGTCCGTCGCCTGGGCCAGGAGCACCGGGACCGTCAGGATGGAAATGAAGCTGATGACGATCAAGAGGGACGTGAAGAGGATTGCGATGGCCGCTCCTCTTTTCACGCCGCAGGCCTTAAACCAGCTGACCGCCGGATTCATCGTGCTCACGATGAAAAGCGCCATGACCAGTACCAGGAAGACCGGCAACAGGCGGTAAAGGAGCCATACGCCGATAACGGCGATCGCCACGGCGGCGATAGTCGAAAGCGATTTGTTAAAATGAAATGCCGGGCGCCGGGACTCTTTCGACCGCTCGGCCTCGGGCTGTTCTGGCTGGATCATGACGCACCCCCGGCCCCCGAGGATCCTGCTCCGACTCGTACGACGACCGCTATCGACGTCGGAATACATCTCCTGATGAGCCAAATTCTGTTGTCCTGAAAACGGCAGTTGGACGCGGATAAACGCAGATTACGCAGATAACACAAATATTTTGATGAACCTTGATAGTCTCGTAAGAAGTCAAAATCTACCACGGAGGCGCAGAGACACGGAGAAATTCGTTATTGATATTAAAAGACTTTTCCTTCGTGCCCTCCGTGACTCCGTGGTGAAAACGACTTCTTACGACTTTATCAACCTCAAGCCGTTTACGGGCCTCGGGGTTTTTGGCTATCAGCGTCTGATTCGTGGTCTGGCCGTCGAGAAAACCTAAAAACCGCATGAGCGACCTGGTTTCTTCGGGGTCTCCGCCGTCGAGAAATATTCTCGTTTTCAAGTCTTTTAGTTTCACGGTGATCGCTCCTTTTTTCCGCGTCCCTCTCCGCCCGGCGCTTGTTCCTTCTTCTCCTTTGCCTCATGTCCTCCGAACTGGTTCCGGAGGGCGGAGATGATCTTTCCCGTATAGCTCGGATTTTTCTGCGACTGGAGGCGAAACTCCAGCGAGCCCTCGATGATCGGCGCGGGTACGCCGAACTCCTTCGCCGCTTCCACGGTCCACAGCCCTTCCCCGCTCTGTGCGGCTGAGCCGGAGATGCCGGAAAGTTCCGCGCTGTACTGTTCATAGGCGTCCTTGAGCCAGCCGACGAGCCGCGACTCGATCACGCTGCGGTGGTTGTAGAGGTCGGCTACTTTTGCGAGGTCCAGATTGAACGGCGACGCCTTCATGACCGCGAAGCCCTCGGCCAGGGCCTGCATCATGCCGTATTCGATCCCGTTGTGGACCATCTTGACGAAATGGCCGGCCCCGGCCGAGCCGAAGTAGGCATACCCTTGCGCAACCGTTGCGTCCCGGAAAAGCTGTTCGTGCCTCCGGAATACATTCTCTTTGCCTCCGACCATGATGCACGCGCCGTTGCGCGCCCCTCGCGGCCCTCCGCTCACCCCCGCGTCGAGAAAGTCGATCCCCTTTGCCTCCAGTTCCCTGGCGCGGCGCATCGATTCCTTGTACGGAGAATTGCCCCCGTCTATGACCGTGTCGCCTTTTGCGAGCAGCGGCGAGAGTTCCTTCAGCATGTCGTCGACGACCTGATGGGGGACCATGATCCAAACAATCCTCGGCTTCTCCAGGGCCGCCACGAGCGACCTTATCGAGTCCGCCGGCTCTGCCCCCCGTTCCGCGAGTCTTTTCACCGGGTCAGGGCTCCTGTTGTAGGCTACTACCCTGTGCCCTTTCTCCAGAAGCAGTTCAGCCATATTGAAGCCCATCTTGCCCAAGCCGATATATCCGAGTTTCATAATAAACCTCCTTGAACGTTTTTTAAGCGGCGGCGCCTGCGCCCGCCTTGGCAGCGCCTACCGTTGTTTTCTTCAGATGCACTGATACGAAGGCCTCATGCAGGGCTTCCGCAAAGGCGGGATGCCCGTGGAGGCTTCTCGCGAAGTCGGACGACTTTGCCTTAAGCTGCATGCAGAGTGAACATTCGCCGATCATATCTATGGCATTGGGACCGATGATGTGGATGCCCAGAATATCGTCGGTTTTCGGGTCCACGAGGACCTTTGCCAGACCTTCCGTCATTCCCAAGCTGCGCGCGCGTCCGGTAAATGCAAAGGGATGGGTTCCGATGACGTAATCCATGTTGCGGGCCTTGAGTTCTTCCTCATTCAATCCGAGACAGGCCACCTCGGGTATAGTATATACCACCGTCGGTATAAAGTTAAGATCCACGCACGTGGGTATGCCCGCTATCGTTTCTGCCACAGCGACTCCTTCCGAAAAGGCCTTCTGCGCCACCTGGGGGCCGGGGGTCAGATCGCCGATCGCGTATACGTTGGGAACATTGGTGCGAAGACATTCGTCGACCTGGACCAGTCCTGTCTTGTCATCAATCTTCACCCCGATTTCATCGAGGCCGAGCCCCTTAACGCAGGCGCGCCGTCCTATGGCAACCAGGACTTTGTCGCAGATGATCTCGTCCTCTGACTGGTCGCTTTCAAAGAGCAACCGGATCTCATCTCCGACGATCTGCTCTCCATGGCCAGCTGCTGGAGATAGGCGGGAAAACGCTTGAGGTATTGGTCGTAAGGCAAAACCGCCGTGGTTTGCGCTCCGAAAAAATTACTGTTCCAGACCGAGAGAAGCCCCATGAGAACGGGCAGGTTGCTCTCGAACGGAGCGGTGCGGAAGTGTTCATCCATCGCATGAAAGCCGGCGAGCATGGCGTGGAAATTCTCGGGTCCGATGGCGATCATGGTTGACAGCCCGATTGCGGATTCCATCGAGTAGCGGCCGCCGACCCAGTTCCAGAATCCGAACATGTTCGACGTATCGATCCCGAACTTCGAAACCTCTTCCGCGTTGGTCGAGACCGCTACGAAGTGCCGGGCTATCGCCTCTTCGGAACGCAGCTTATTCAGCGTCCACGCCCGCGCGGAGCGGGCGTTGGTCATCGTCTCGATGGTCGTGAAGGTCTTCGAGGAAACGATGAACAGCGTCTCTTCCGGATCAAGGTCGCGCACAGCCTCCGCGAAGTCCGTCCCGTCCACGTTCGAGACGAAACGGAAGGTCATGTCCCGCTTGCTGTAGTGCTTCAGCGCCTCGTAAGCCATGACCGGGCCGAGATCGGACCCTCCGATGCCGATGTTCACGACGCTCTTGATGGGTTTTCCGCTGTGGCCCCGCCACTGGCCTCTTCGAACCTGTTCGGAGAATGCCGCCATCCTGTCTAAAACTGCGTGAACCTCCGGCACGACATCGACGCCGTCTGCGATAATCCGCTCTCCCCTCGGCGCCCGCAGGGCGATATGCAGGACGGCCCGGTCCTCCGTCACGTTGATCCGTTTGCCTCTGAACATGGCGTCGATGCCCTCCCGGAGGCCGCATTCGACCGCGAGCCGGACAAGAAGCCGGGTCGTATCATCCGTTACGCGGTTCTTCGAGTAATCGAGATATATGCCGGCGCCTTCCGCTGCAAGCCGCTCACCCAGCCGCGCATCGCCGGCGAAAAGGGACCGCAGATGCGCCTTGCGGATCTGCTGGTGATGACCCGCAAGCGCCTTCCACGCCGGCCTCTCCTTCAACGTCAGCGTCTTTGTTGTTCCCCGCGTTTGTCATCGTTTTTCTCCCGTTTGAGTTGTAGAGTGGATGAGTTTCACGTAAATTCACTTCATAAAGAAACGGACACTCGTTGAACTTCTCGTCGCGGCAGTACCGCTCGAGCTCAAAAATGCTCGGCACATAAACACCGCCGCTTGCCGTACAAGTAAGAATCTGTTTTCCGATTAAATGAGAGCAGTTCATCTCGCTACCTTCTCTCTCGCTCTTCAGTCGACGCCTCGGGACAGTTCTCCCCAGCGCGGGACCCCGCCTGATCTTTGGCCTCAGATGTCCTCAATTTCTCAAATGAAAGCGATGGGCATTGTCCTTGGGCGCCGCCCATCGCTTCTCTGTGGAAGGCTTATTCGCGTGTTACTTTCTACCTATTTGTCCGCCGCCACTGTAGTCGCAGCAATAGTGACTCCTGTGAGCGCGGTGCTGTTGTTGTCGGCGGCCACGGCGCTGTTGACGGTCGCGGAGAACGCGCTCTTGTCAGTGGGGAACGTGGCGTCCTGCGCAATGTTGAACTTGATCGTGATGACCTCGCCCTCGCCGAAGCCGCTCGGGTTTACCATCACAATATGAAGTTGTGCGGGTGTTGTAGCGGTTTCAGGGATGAATTTCGCATCAGCCAGTGTATTGGCGCCCGCAGCAACACCGGACGCAGAAACAACGCCCGCCGCAACCTCTCCCGTGGTTTGGTCGGCAGTTGTCACCGTCACCCCCGCGGGAAGGTTGATCATCAAGTCAAGCCCGCCGATCGATCCCGCGCCCGTGGCGCTTAGTTTAACCGATCCGCTGGTCGGGGCCGCAGGCGGTGGCGGCGTCTCTACAGGTGTAGAACTGCTTTTATGGCCGCAGGCCGTCAGTGCCCACAGTGTCATAAACATTCCCAGTACTATTAATATTCTTTTTTTCATAGCAGTCTCCTTTTTATAATCTGTCAGTCCTAGAAATTCTCCAAACCAACCGCTTTTCTCAAGGTCACGACCACGTCAGCCAGGTCCAACTTGCCGTCCGGAGCCGGCAGGCCGTTGATTAGAGGCGCCACGTCCCCGATTCACCTTGTCGATGTCTGTCGGCTGAACAATTCCGAGCGCGATCTTCAGCGACTTGAGGGCGTCATTAACAGAGATCGAGCTTCCGCCTGATATAACCCCGCTGGGGAAGGCCACGTTCACGGCCGCACTCGCCGTATTCGAGACCGCCGTAGGAAGCGGCGCAATGGGGTTTGCGGTAACGGCGATGGTGTTAGCACCTGCCTTGAGCCCGGTAACCGTGGCGCTCCACGTGGTATCACCAACCGTATCGGGTGTAATCGCAGGACCGCCGTTGATCGAGATGGTCACGTCAGCGCCGGCTTCCTTCGTGCCGCTTATGGTCATCTTGGTGCTGTTACCCGTTGCAGCACGCTGTTACGGCGGCGGGCGGAAGAGACCTTGGCGCCGGCCGCGTCCTTTGCCGCGAATCCTGAGCATGTTATGCCGACACTTCCGGTCCGCCGTTCGGAATGATGAGCTCCGGATGGTCGAAGGGCGCCGTCTCAGCCTTTACGCGCGGGTCGGTAAGCTGCAGCATGAAGGCCACCAGATCGTTCTTGTTCGGGGCTATTTTGCCGTTCACCTGGGTAGCCAGTTCCGCGTTTTGGAAGAACCCGCCTGTGGCGTAGAGATCCACCACATCGCCCAGGCGATCGACACTGCCGTTATGGAAGTAGGGGCCGGTCAGTTCGATGTTGCGGATACTCGGGACCTTAAAGGAAGCGTTCACCTGGATTACGTCGTCTCACGCAACGCCCGCCGCGACTACTGCGGGACGGTTCCCGCCGGTGTCACGATAGCAGGGGGGATACTCCCTGTCGATGCCTGCACAGCCAGTGAGAGCGGGAACGGGAAGTTGGGTGAGGCCGCTCCCCTGCCCACGTCTTCATTGGTAGACCTTACACCGATATTGGCAAAACCCGTGTCGGTTGCGCCGGCTGTTCTCGCGAAGGCCGTATTCAGTCGACGCCGTTGGGATTGTTTGCCGGGTTTAGCCGGAGCAGTGGCTGTGCCGGCGGTACTAATAACGACGGTTCGTAGCGACATATTGCCCATGATATTGAAAACCGATGCCGTCGTCATCTCGGTGTCGGAATGGCATGAATCGCAATTGCCCTTAAATTCGCCGAAACCGGCATTGGCATTTCCGGTAGCGGGAGCCGGGTTCCCACTGATGAAACCCGTGACGCTGACCACCGTAGGCAGCGGGTCGGCAGCCGCCTTACCCAGGAACTTGTCGAACGGCGTCTGGTCGGACACGAGCGTGGCCTCGTAACACATGATGGACAGGCCCCAGAAGAGCGAGAAATTGGCCTCCATCTGGGGTACCCGGCCGGAGTGCTCTGGCCCGAGTTCCACAGGGAATCAACGAACGCCGCCTGGATCATCTTGGTGTACGTCGTATTGAGGCCCCGCCCGCCGCTGGCGAAATTCGAGAGCGGTCCCAGCACGCTGTCAGTGGGGCTCACCGTCTGGATCCCGAGCGGGGTGAGATTGAGCATCTTCTTGCCGAGCTGGGGGAAGCTGCGGCCGTTGTAGGACATCTCAACCGAGCTCAGGGGCGGACCAACAGACTGTGAGGCGAGACTGGCATTCGGTATAGCGACCTTCTCGTTCACCAGGGTCGCATCCAGTCCCAGTATCCCCGCGGTGCGCCAGATGCCGGCCGCGCCGGTGTCCATCGCGCCGATCGGGTTATTGCCGTTGAATATATGGTTTGCCCTTCCGTCCCAGAAGTTGTCAAAATTGAAAACCGCGTTGATCGTCGGCGGCGTGTTGCGTCCCGTCACCTGGCGGACGTTTACCCCGCCTGAAACAAACGTCGCCTCCGGCGTGAGCGGAGCCTTTCCCGCATCCTTACGCGAGCCGACTACAATGCCGCCGTTCGGCTGTGCAGTGTCCATATCTATTTTGACAACGCCCTGAGATCCGACGACGTCGTCAAATCCGGTCGTTCCAGGGATCAACGTAAATGCGTTCGGAATGGCAGGTGCAGGCACGCGGGTGCATCCTCCGCCGCCCGAGACGCAAATGCCTGCGGTGAAGTTGAAATCGCCCGGCGACAATTTTGAATTAGCCAGAATCGTGGCGTTTGTAAGCGGACTCACGGCATCGAATTTGCCGTCAGACCCCGGGTTGAGCTCGTTCTGGTCCCTGATGGAGTCCGCGTCCTCCGCATGCTTGATCGGGTCCACGCCTGCCCTATGATGGCACGTGGCGCAGGCCGTGGCCCCGTCGCTTCCCACCTGCATGTCCCAGAAAAGGGCCTTCCCCAACGTGATGGCGGCGTTCATGTCCTTGATATACGGTGCAAGCTGCACGGGAATGTGCATATTGGGGGGAAGCGTATTCGCCGCGGTTAATCCACTTCCCGTTACAACCACTCTCCCCGGTGTTCCTGGGAGGTCGCTCAACACGGGGTTCTCGACCTTGCTGAGCGGCTGAACAGCATTTATCGCCCACACGGCGCCGCCCGGCAACATGATGCTTACGATAACGGTGATGACCGCCGACAAATGTAATACGGCTCTCAATTTCTTAATAAATCTTTTTCGCTTCATGATGTCCTCCTTTTATTCGCGACTAAAGTATCTCTGATTTCTCGCTTTCGACCGACGATTATTGTGGCTTTTTTAGTTCATGAAGTTGCAAAAACATGCTTCCCTCCTTCCAAATTTAATCTGAATTATATAGATGCTGAAAACAACACCGTTTAAGCCTACCGTTCAAGTTATTCAATGTTGTGCGTAACGCCCACGTATTGAAATTTTATCAAGTAAATGCAGGTAGTCAATAGGTGAAATCATTATTTTACCTTCATTCGTATTTAAGTTGAAAGCCTAGGGCGAGAAGTATAATGTCCTTGTAATCGTAGTTGTCCTTCAGAGACAGCAGCCAGTCGTGGATGCTTCGGTTTAAGTTCTGATTGCCGGGGATCGGCGAGCCACCGGGAGATGCCGTTCATGATAAATGTGTTCTGCATGGTGACGATTGAGTCGTCCAGACGTTCCTTGCGCCACCTCGATATTTCATTGACTTTCAACGTAGCGATGGAGGAGAGGTCATTCTGTTTATCATGCCGGTAGGCTTCCTCCTGGTTTTTGTAATATAACCATCCCGCGGCGCTTGTCCCGATTACAAGGCAAACATAGATTATTATGATTTGCCGTGCAAGATTTCGTGATTTACTGTAAGTCATCGTTAATGTACCATTCCCTTTTGCTGCGCAGGAGCCGCGGACGAAAGCTGAAAGATGGCGGCCATTGGTTCTTTATTCACGTTTTATAGCGAGCCCTCTAGAATGCGTTATTCATGTGCCGACAGTTTTGGACGGCTGCCTATAACCCCAGAACCGTGAACACTGAACTTTATATTTGTCGTTATTATTATAAGAAATTTTTTTTCAAAGTAAATAGGTAGTGCTACCTATTGTTGTGATCGGCATGATAATGCAATAGAAGGATTCGCGGGTATCTTTTCTCCACGCTTTCCGCTTGGCGCAATAAAAAAACGGGGCCGTCTAAATCGACGACCCCGCTTATCTTGCATCCTCTCGGCCCAGGTTACCGCAGAACGTCACCCAGCCCCTTGTCCACGGACCACTTTCCTCCCCCTTTGATCATGAGCACGATTCCGATCGCAATGACCAGCAGGTGATACTCAAAACCTTCGCCTTTCTGGTTCCCGAACCAGTTCATAAAAAACCCGTTCTGCCAGTGCAGCAGGTAAACGGCAACGACCATATTAACGGTAATACCAAAGGCCGCGACACGGGTCAGAAACCCGGTGATCAGTCCAAGAGAGCCAAGCCCCTCGGCCATGATTGCAAGGAATGCAAATAAAGCCGGGATCGCGAGTTTCGTCGTGAACATATCCATCGTGCCTGCGAACCCGTACCCGCCGAACCAGCCTAACAGCTTCTGCATCCCGTGCGGGAAAAATACAACCCCGAGCGTAATGCGAAGCACCAGAAGTGCTGCGTCGTCAGCCGTTAGAAATAGTTTTCTCAGCATGGTTCACTCCTTTTCTTTTTCGTTGTCCCTGAATGCGCTGTCTATTCGGGCGACCCGTAGTGTCATTTAGAACCTCTGGTATTCCCGATTAATTCGTATCGGGACATGACGTCGCGTTCTGCAGAATGACCAGCATTGACGAATTACAAGCCCCAGCTCCTTCACCTGACTCATCACATAGTCGCGTATTCGCGCCGGCGCATCCTCTTCGCTAAGCCGCTTCCCGGTATCGAGCGCCGGGACCAGAATGTCGGTGAACACGCCGCCGCAGGCGCATGCGTTCATCTCACGTCCGTCGTTCGGAGCGATCCTCCGCTGACCGCACTGTCCACAAGCCAAAACCCTCTTGCTCCCGGACCACTTGCCCCGCTTCGCCGCGGCTTTTCCGTCTATCTCGACGATGTCCATGGCAAAATCAATAATCGGCGCATTGCTGATGGAGGCGCCGATTCCGTAACCGTGGACCACGGGATTGAGAACGGGGATATCTTCCTCGGCGATGCCTCCGCTTACGAAAAATCTTACGTGACCCATCCCGCGCAGTTCAAGCTCCCATCGCGCTTCCTCAAGGATGCGGAAGAAGTTGCCGCGCCGTGAACCGGGCGTGTCGAACCGGACCGCATACAGCCGGTCTCCGAGGGCCTCTGCCACGTTCAGCACCTCGAACTTCTCGTCCAGGAACGTGTCGATCAGCGCCACGCGCTTGAGCCGCGGATCGAGCACCTCGTCGTAGGCCTTGATGGCCTCGATTGTCGAGCCCATGCACAGAACAAGGGCGTGCGGCATTGTGCCCATGGGGTCTTCGCCGATCACCTCGCCGGACTTGACCACGGCCACGCCGTCGCACCCGCCCACGTAGGCGTTCCGCTCGATCATGGGCGCCAGAATGGGGTGCATCCGACGCGCCCCGAAACTCATGACCAGACGATCGCCCGCGAGTTTTTTCATGCGCGCGGCCCGGGTAGAAACGCCCGAAGCCTGACAAAGGAACCCGAGGATTGCCGTCTCATACACCATGAAATCCTGGTATCTGCCCTCAATCTCCATCACCGGCTCGTAGGCATGGAATACCGTCCCCTCGCGCATGGCCCTGACCTTAATCGGCAGGCGCTGCATGAGTTCCATGGCTTCGCCGACTCCGGTCAACAGAGCCCACGGCCAGTTCTTCGGCAGGTTCTTGGCTATAAACTCCGCCTTTACCCACGGGTTGACGTTCTTCGCCTTCAGGATGGCCAGCGCACGTTCGAAGTAGACATCGGTGATTTTACCTTCGAGAATATCCTTTGGATCGGCGGTAAGGAACATGGATCCCCTTTCAAATTCGGATTTCGGATTGCCGAATGCGGAATGAAACAGCTCGTTATCAAACTTATCGTCCCCGAATGACTCTGTCGGGGACAGAGTCATGAACTCTGGATTCGCTTTCGCGGAATGCGCTATGATGATCTGCATTCCCATTCCGCATTAATTACGCCGCCTTCCTGCCTGTCTCTCGCGTCCCCGATTTCACGATTGTCACGCCCAACACATTCTTCATGATTCGGAGGGCGGCGTCATGGTCTTCCCGGGAGATGCCGGCAACGCCGTCTTCCACGACGGTCACGGAATAGTCGCGAAGGACCGCGTCCGAGGCGGTGAACAGCACGCAGATATGAGTCACCGTCCCGGTCAGACGAAGCGCATCGACGCCGATCCGTTTCAAGATCTCATCGAGGTTCGTGCCGAAAAAACTCGAATAAGCCGTCTTGAGGATGACGATGTCCTCGTTCCCGGGTTTGAGCTCTTCCACGACTTTGGCCCCTCGTGTGCCTTTCACGGCATGGGCGGGCCAGCCGAATTTCGAGAATTCCTTGTCATCCGGCGCATGGGCGTCGCAGACATAGATGACCGCGTTCCCGGCTGCATGGGCCTTTTCGATCTCTTTTTTGACGACCGGAATTATTTTTCGCGTTTCCGGGACTTCGAGCGGCGCCCCTTGAAGCACGAAGTCGTTCAGCATATCCATCACGAGCAGGGCTTCTTTCATTAGCATCGCCTCCCTCTCTACAGCCTCTCTTTACAATTCTATCAATATGTTGTATCTTTTGCAAGAAATGGGCTGATAAAGGCGGTTTACACCGCATACTCGGAGTTTCTGAACGCATGAACAACGACCTGAAAGAAAGAATTATGGCGGCGCGGGGGCTGAAACGGGCGGACCTCGTAATCCGGGGTTGCCGGGTCGTGAATGTCTTTTCCGGGGTTGATTGAAAAGGCCGATGTGGCGGTCCATCGGGGCAAGGTCGTCGGCCTCGGGCCCTACGACGGGAAGACCGTCCTGGACGCATCCTCGAAAATCGTCCTGCCCGGCTTCATCGATAGTCACGTACACCTGGAAAGCTCCCTGCTCGTACCCGCCGAATTCGTAAGGGCCGCACTCCCCCGCGGCGTCACAGCCGTGGTGGCCGACCCTCACGAGATCGCCAATGTCCTGGGCAAAAAGGGCATCAGGTATTTTCTCGATGCAACCGCGGCCCTGCCGCTTGATTTCTACTTCATGCTTCCCTCATGCGTTCCCACGAGCAGGCTGGAGACCTCCGGCGCCACTCTCTCCACCGCCGATCTTGCAACCTTTCTTCGGCATGAACGGGTCCTCGGCCTGGCCGAGATGATGAACTACCCGGGTGTGCTCGCAGGTGACCATGAGGTCCTCCGTAAGCTTGCCCGGTTCGGCGACCGGCCCATAGACGGCCATGCGCCCGGCCTTTCCGGCAGGGAACTCGCGGCTTATATCGGCGCCGGGATATCCTCGGACCACGAATGCGTTACTGCCGAAGAAGCGCGTGAGAAGGTGGGACTCGGCATGACGGTATTCATCCGGGAAGGCTCGGCTGCAAAGGACCTGGAAGCCCTCCTGCCGGCAGTCAACCCGTTAAACTCCCGGTCCTTCTGCTTTTGCACAGACGATCTTCAGGCAGGAGATCTGCAACGCGGCTCCGTTGATCAGATGATCCGGAGGGCGGTCGGGCTTGGCCTTGATCCTGTAACCGCTGTCCGCATGGCCACGATAAACCCGGCACTGCATTTCGGTCTTCGAGGAAAAGGAGCGGTCGCGCCGGGATATGACGCGGACCTGGTCATCATCGACCAATTCGAGAAGTTCAACGTGGAGATGGTTTTTAAAAAAGGCAGGCTTGTCGCCCGCGGGGGGAAGGTCCGCGTGCCTGTTAAACGCATCGATCACCCGGAAGCGACAAATACCGTCAGGATTCCGGCATTCGATGTTTCCCATATGCGGCTCAAGGCCAGGGGAGACCGGGCGAGGGTGATCGAGCTTATACCTCGCCAGATCGAGACGAGGCAGGTGGTCCTTCCGGTCAGGGCCCGAGGCGGCCTCGTGATCTCCGACACCGAACGGGATATTCTGAAACTCCTCGTGGTCGAGCGCCACCGGTCTTCGGGTAACATCGGCTTCGGCCTGGTCAAGGGCTTCGGGCTCGCCTCCGGAGCGCTGGCTTCGACAATCGCGCACGATTCCCACAACATCATCGCCGTAGGCGTGGATGACGCTGACATTCTCAAGGCCGTCGTAGAGATGCGGAAAATGCACGGGGGGATGGTCGTCGTAGACCGGGGAAGAGTTCTCGCGCGCCTCCCCCTTCCGGTGGCCGGACTCATGTCGGAAAAACCCGCGGACTCTGTCGCGAAAAAGATCAAGGAGCTCGATCAGGCGGCGCAGCACCTGGGAGTGAAGATCGACGAACCGTTCAGCGCCATGTCTTTCCTGGCCCTCCCCGTAATTCCCGAATTAAAGCTTACGGACAGGGGCCTCGTGGACGTGAACCGGTTCACCTTCGTGGATTTGTTTGTGTGATGCCGTGAAAACGCATTTGCACGCAGATCGACATGGATCAAAGCAGATTTAACGCTGATAAATCATGACAGGGAGGCCGAGAAAACTTTCTGCATGAATGTGAGCCGTGTCCATTTTGATTCATCCGCGTTTGATCTGATTTTATCTGCGTTCCGTGAATCATCTGTGTTTCTTCAGCTGCGAGGCCAGCTATGAATAAAATCGAAATCCAGGAAATACTGATCGACGCGGCGACCATTGAGAAACGGGTCGAGGAACTTGCCGGGGAGATATCCCGGGACTACGCCGGTAAGGACCTGGTCCTTGTCGGCGTCCTGAAGGGCGCCGTGATATTCCTGGCGGACCTGATGCGCCGTATAACCATCCCCTCTGCCGTCGACTTCGTGCACGCGTCGAGCTACGGCAATTCCACCGTGTCATCGAGAGAGGTCAGCATCAAGAAGGACGTGGATATCGACGTGACCGGCAGGCACGTGCTCCTCGTGGAC
This sequence comes from Nitrospirota bacterium, assembly GCA_963741205.1. Lineage (GTDB taxonomy): Bacteria > Nitrospirota > UBA9217 > UBA9217 > UBA9217 > JAJYKN01. The sequence continues at coordinate 35,893 of CAVUHW010000034.1, read as the reverse complement.
ACGGTCATCGACACCGGGCTCACGCTCACCCGCGTCTTCGAGCAGTTCCGGAAGAGAGGACCGGCAAGCCTCAAGGCTGTGGTTCTCCTGGACAAAAAACCCCGCCGCATCGTGGACGTGCCTATCGCTTATCGAGGCTTTGAGATTCAGGATGTGTTCGTAGTAGGCTACGGAGTTGACTGTGCCGAGCGGTGCCGCAACCTGCCATATGTCGCGGTGATCAAACCCTAGCGCAGCCTTTGGCCGCAGCCGGAAGCTGTGGCGGGTTGCGCGTTTCGCGTTACATGATATGGCGAAAGCTCTTCAGAAGGGATCGCAGACCCGTCAACTCGCATACGACAAGATTTTGTCTTCTGACTATCCCCCCATCAGCATTTCCGCAACCGCCTCTTGAATCTCATGCATGCGGTCGAACGCGGCGATGCGCACATCTGCTTCAGGGAACTGGTCCAGGAGGTAGGGGCTGTCAAAGGAAATGACGACCGACGTCCCTTGCATGTCTCTCGTGGCGTGGAGGATGCCCGCCGCCTGCTTGCGGAGCTTATCCGTAATTCCTGACCGTCCTTTGGACGCGGATATCCTGGAAAATAATGCGAGGACAACAATGTCCGCCGCCCGTATGCAGTCGAGCGCCAGTGACTCCGGCAACTCCGTGCCCGGCGTCAGGACCAGGACGGACAGATTCCTGAAGCCGTCACGCAGGGCGTGGATGAGGGCGTTTCCCGACTCGGTGTTGTTGTCGTCATCGAGGATAAAGCAAGCGACGCCCGCCCGCTGCGGGAGGGGAAACAGTTTTTTGTCGCCTGAAATAATGCGGATTGCTTTGCGGCCGATTTCCCGGGCAATAAGACGGTGCTTCTCATAATCGATCGGGGCCGTCGACGCCGTCGGCTTGTCGAAGAGGCCCAGTTTCTTCTTGGCGGCCGTGATCCGTTCTACGGATTCAGCGATGCGCCCGCTGGTAAGCCTTCCCTGCTCAACGGCGGAAACGACGGCGTCGATGGTCGCCGGCGCGGCTTCGGGATGAAGCAGGATGTCCATCCCCGCCTCCACGGCCCTCACCGCGATCTCTGCCTGAGAATAGGACCCCGGCGAGGGCGCCCATATCGAGCGCGTCCGACACGATCAACCCGTCGAACTCCATGCCTTCCCGGAGCAGCGCCGTGATGGTTTTTTTCGAGAATGTCGTCGGCTTATCCGGGTCGAGGGCGGGGACGAGCAGGTGCGCCACCATCACCATGCCTACGCCGTCCTTTACCGCCTCGCGGAACGGCGGGAGCTCCACCCGGTTCAAGCGCGCCCTGTCCGCCCGAATGACCGGGAGGACCGAATGAGAATCCTGGTCCGTGTCCCCGTGGCCGGGAAAGTGCTTGGCGCAGGCCAGAAGCTCCAGCCTGCCCTGCCCCGGCGGTTTCTGAAGCCGCTTAATATACCGCGAACCGAACCACTCAACCACCTCGGGCTCGTCGCCGAAGGCCCGGGTGCAGATGATCGGGTTGTCCGGATTGTTGTTCACATCGACGACCGGTGAGAAGACCGCGTGAATTCCGGCTGACCGCGCTTCGAGGCGAACGGCGTCCAGCATCCGGTCAAGAACGGCAACGTCTTTTTTTGAGCGGCGGTTGATTGCCGAGGCCACCGCGCGCTGACTCGGAAAACGCGTGCCTCCCGATAGCTGCTGGCCGAGACCGCGCTCGATATCGGATGCGATCAAAAGAGGAATTTCCGCATATTCCTGGAGTGTCCGCAGAAGCCCCGGCGTCCGGTCCACGGAACCTCCGAACAGAATGAAGCCGCCGACCCCTTCGGCGATGAGCTCCCGCAGTTTCAGGACATAGCGCGGATCGTCGAGTTTCTCGCCGTCGATCCTCGGCATCACCATCTGCGCTACGTCCTTCCTGAGTGTTCGTGTCGTCATGGCGCCTATTTTCTCTTTTTCATCAGTCCATTGCAAGCTATTTTTTCAGCCGTCCCGATCCTCATTCCCTCTTCACTCTCGTTGTCACTCATGGTATACTGCTTTTCTTCATGGTCAACGTTTTAGCGTCTGCCATGAACAGGAAAGCCCAAAATCCATCTTTTCAGGCACGGAGCGCCGTTGTGGAACATTTGAGATTTGACCGAAACACCTATCGCACAGAGCCCCGGAATATTTCCCTGACCGCCAGGCTGATGCCGTCGTTCGCCTTTTACGCCCAGATTGTTCGAGATCGTCGTGCGGGCAAGCAGAAAGGCAAAACAGGGACGGTATGATACGAAGGATTGGTGCGAAAGCAGCCTCTGCAACGCTGCGCGCCCTTGAGCAGGTGGGCGTCAGCATCGAGATCGACGGCATCGACAACTTCCGAACGTTCGACGGGCCCTGCGTGTTCATCGGCAACCACATGAGCACGCTCGAGACCTTCGTCCTTCCGGTCCTCATCGCGCCGATCAAGGACGCGACCTTCGTCGTCAAGCAGAGCCTCGTGGAATATCCGGTCTTCAAATACGTGATGCGGGCGAGGGACCCGGTCACCGTAGGCAGGTCGAACCCGCGCGACGATCTGAAGGCTGTTCTGGAAGGGGGGACCGAGAGGCTGAAGGCGGGCATATCGATCATCATCTTTCCGCAAACCACGCGGCTCGCAGCCTTTGACCGCGACCAGTTCAACACCATCGGCATAAAGCTCGCGAAACGAGCCGGCGTGCCGGTCGTCCCCATCGCGCTCAAGACCGATGCCTGGGGCAACGGCGCGCTCTCAAGGATTTCGGCAGGATCGACCCGGCCAAGACCGTTCACTTTGCATTCGGGAAACCGCTCTTGATCAAGGACCGCGGAAACGAGGAACATCAGCAGATCATCGATTTTATCACGGGGAAACTGAAGGAATGGGAAAAAGAATAGGGGGCATTGACATACGCCCCCTACTTTGAATGATCGGAATTGAACACAGTTCTAATTCGAATCCACTGAGCCTGTCATTCCCGCGAAAGCGGGAATCCATTTTATCACGGCAAAGAAACTGGATTCCGGGTCAAGCCCGGAATGACAGCATATGTGGTATTTCATCCTACTCGGAACAGATCCTTATTTTTCCTTCGCCCCGACCTTGATCAGCTCAACCTCGAAGATCAGGACCGAATTCGGGGGAATCCCCGGCCTGCCGCCCTCGCCGTAGGCGAGGTTCGCAGGGATGAAGAGCTGCCACTTCGAGCCCTCTTTCATGAGCTGCAGCGCCTCGGTCCAGCCCTTGATCACGCCGTTCACCGGGAAGGTCGCCGGCTCGTTGCGCTTGTACGAGCTGTCGAACTCCGTCCCGTCGATGAGTGTTCCTTTGTAGTGGACCGTCACGGTGTCCGTGTCCTTGGGAGACTTGCCTTTCCCTTCCGTGATGACCTTGTACTCGAGGCCGCTGGGCAGGGTCTTCACGCCTTCCTTCTTCTTATTCTCGGCGAGGAACGCCTCGCCCTCTTTCTTGTTCTTTTCGCCCTGCGCCTTCATCTTTTCCTGCTGTTTGGTCTGAAGGTCTTTCTGCAGGGACATGATGATCGCCTTGATCTCCTCGTTCCGTTAAAAGCACCTTGCCGCCTGACATCGCGTCCTTCATTCCTTTTATGTAAACGTCCGCGTTCACATCAATATCGAATTTCTTCAGGTTGTTGCCCATATCCGCGCCCAGCGCATAGCTCAGCTTGTCCTTTCGGGGTTTTGAACTCCTCCTTCTCATCACCGAATACCGGGCTCACTAAAAATACCATGCATAATGAAATGATTACAGCACGTACGTTCATACTTTCTCCTTTTCTCCTTGGAATTATTTCATCATTACTGTAGCCGCAAACTTCAGTTTGCGTGTTTTTCTGTTATCCATGCGTCATATCACGTCCCGAGCGATCTTCGGGACGCCTACCAAAAAGAAACTGGAATGACATTATCAGCTTTTCCGGTATTTGTCAATTATGGAGGACAACGTAAAAGAGGACCGCCCGCAGAACAGTTATCGGAATGACACGTCAAGGAGCGTGAAGAAAAAAATCGTTACGCTGATATAGCCGTTCATATTGAAAAAGGCGAAATCGAGCTTTGAGAGGTCCTGCTCCCTGACGAGGGTGTGTTCGTAGATGATCAGGCAGAGGGAAATCAAAACACCGGCGATATAGTACCAGCCGAGCGAAAGAAGCGAAGCAAGCCAGAAGAGCGCGGCCATTGTGACCGCGTGGGAAGCCCGGGAAATCCAGAGCGAGCGCCTGATCCCGAACCGCTGCGGGATGGAGTGGAGCCCCGCCTTCCGGTCGAAATCGATGTCCTGCAGGGCATAGAGCACGTCGAACCCCAGGAGCCAGAACAGCACGGCGAGCCCGAGAACGAGCGCCGGCGCATCAAAGCGTCCCGTAACCGCGATCCAGGCGCCCAGGGGAGAACCCGAGATGGCGAGCCCCAGAAACGCGTGCGCCAGAAAGGTGAACCGCTTGGTATAGGAATACAGGAACACGATCCCCAGCGCCAGCGGGCGAGAGATAAAAACAGAGCGGGTTCAGTTTGTAGGCTGCAAAGACCAGCACCGCCGACGAAACGGCGGTAAAGACGATGACCTGTCCCGGCGATACGAGTCCCATCGGCAGCGCCCGGCTCTTCGTTCTGGGGTTCTCCGCATCGATCCCCCGGTCCGCCCAGCGATTGAATCCCATGGCTGCCGAACGCGCTCCCACCATGGCAACCGTGATCCAGAGGACCGTTCTCCACGACGGAATGCCCCGCGCGGCAAGCAGCGCCCCCGTGAAGGCAAACGGCAGCGCAAAGATCGTATGTTCGAACTTGATCATCTCGAGGATGATCTTGATTTTTTTAACATGAGATGATAGCAGTCAGTCGGCAACAAAACATCCATTGTATTCCGATGATTCACGGAATCGCTTGAATGTCTGGGATTCCCGATGCATTCGGGTGACAGTTTGTAACTCGCTTACGGCATACCGCCTCTGTTTATTTGTCCTCTTCCAGCATTTTCACGACTTCCTGATAGAGCTTCTTCACGATCTCGTCGTAGTCCATGCCGTCGGGATAAATCGGCTTGCCGAAGACAACGACTAATCTTCGCCGGCCTCGGCAGTTTCCTGCCGGCGGGCATCATTTCATAGGTCCCCCGGATGGCCACCGGGACGATCGGGATGTTCAGTTCCCTGGAGATGATCCCGACGCCCTTCTTGAACTCCTTGATCCCGCCGTCACGCGAACGGCCGCCCTCGGGGAACACGCAGAGGACCTTTCCGCGGCGCAGAACATGGGCGGAGAGCTGCATCGCGCTGGAGAGCCGCGTCTCCATGTCCACGGGAATCACATGGATAAGTTTGGCTATGCGGGAAGTGACGGTGCCGCCGAAAAAATCCGTTGTCCCGAGGAAGAAGGTCTGCGCGGTGATCGTCCAGGGAAGAGTGCACATGACCGCCGGCGCATCGGCGAGGCTCAGGTGGTTCGGCGCTATGATGAAAGGGCCCGCCTTCGGCAGGTTTTCCGTTCCGCGAATCGACAGACGGCCGTAGATCGACGAGGAAGCACCTGAGCATAAGCGTGAGCAGGCGTCGCGCACCGCTGCAGAAGGTCCCCGAATCAAGCTCGAGCTGCGCCTTCAAGTCCTCCGAAGGCTCCTGGGACAGGATATCGGCCCAGGTCATCTTGACGCCTTTCCCCGCCGCGACCGTCCCGGAGGCCAGCAGCTCCTTGATCTTCAAGACCGCATCCTTCACGGTGAAGACCTCGGAGCCGAATGAATCCGGCAGGCTGATGCCGAACGATTTTTCGATGCTTACCACCAGTTCAACCCGGGCGAGCGAGTCGAGTCCCAGGTCGAGCTCCAGGTTGTCGTCGGGCACGATGTTCTTCTTCGGGGAAAACGGCTCGAGGCATGCCAGCAGTTTTTTCATCACCGGGTCCGCAAGCAGCCCGGCATCCACCTCCTGCACCGCTTTTTCCGCGCGCTCGCCCGTACGTTCATAGAGCTCCCTCACCTTGGTCCGGCGGAGCTTGCCCAGCCGCGTGACCGGGAGGGAGTCCTTGAATATCTTGAGCCCCGTGATCCGTTTGTACGGCGGAAGGTCCTTGGCGAGGTCTTCGATCGCGAAGGCGATCGTCTCGCGCGAGTTGGCCAGGTTCATCTTCCGGAGATAGTCGAAGTCCGGGACCACGGCGGCCTCGATCCCGCGCTCTCCCTGGATGAGGCATATCTCCTTGATGGAGGGGATCTTCTTGTAATATTTTTCGAGCTCTTCGGGAAAGATCTTCTTGCCCGTGGAAAGGACGATCATCTCCTTGGACCTGCCGGTAATGAAAAAATACCCGTCCCTATCGCGGTAGCCGAGATCACCCGAGTAGAACCAGCCGTCCCGCAGCACTTCCGCGGTCTCCTGCGGTTTTTTATAGTAGCCAAGCATGACGTTCGGTCCGCGGATCGCGATCTCGCCCTGGCCGTTCTCATCGGGTTCCGCGATCCTGACCTCCACGCCGGGCACCGGGATCCCGATGGAGCCCGCCTTCTGCCTGTCGAGCGGATTGAAGGTGCTGACCGGGGAGGTCTCGGTCAGGCCGTAGCCCTCGATGACGGTGAACCCGAGGTTGGTCATGTCGGTATACACATCGGGTTCGAGCCGCGCGCCTCCGCTCGCCGCAATCCTGAACCGCGGCCCGAATCTGGCATGCACTTCGCGAAAAAGGGATTTGCCGATATTAAGGCCAACGGTCTTCCTGAGCAGGCCGTTCGCGCGGAGAAGCAGCGTAACGAGCGCGCGCACCGGCGCGGGCTTTTTGTTGATCCCCTCGAAGATGGCGCGCCGGAGCCCCGCGAAAAGCTGCGGCACGCCGACCAGGACGGTAACGCCCGTGGCCTGGATGCAGGCAAGGATGTCGGGACCTTTCAGGCTGTTCAGGATCGTCGCCGTGGCGCCCACGGAGAGCGTCAGCAGAATGCAGGCCATCGCGGGATACGAATGATGGAGTGGAAGCAGGCAGAGGAGGTTGTCCTTTTCGTCGACGAGATTAAGGCTTGATGACGCTCTCGCAGTTTGAGGCGAGGTTGCCGTGCGAGAGCATGACCCCTTTGGGGTCGCCGGTCGTTCCGGACGTGTACAGGATCGCGGCCAGGTCTCCCGCGCGCGGGCGCCGGCGGAAGCCCCGCATCGGGATGAGCCGTCAGCATCTCGGAGAACTGCTTGTCCCCGTCCGGGTCGAACGATATGACTGTGAGCGAAGCGCTGCGTAGGAAGCTTCTGTCTCGTCACTGCCGAAACAAAGACGGCCTTCGCCCCGGAATCCGCGAGGAGCAGGGCAACCTCGTTGTCGGTAAACTGCGCATCGAGGGGTACGATGACGGCGCCCAGGGACACTACCGAGAGGTACGCGATCATCCACTCCGGGCGATTTTCGGAAAGAAGCGCAACGCGGTCGCCTTTTTCAATCCCCAGTTCAGCGAGCGCACTGGAGACCGAAGCGATGCCGCTCATGAGATCCCGGTAGGTGTGCTTCTGATAGCGGTCACCCGTTTTTATCTGGATCGCGATGCGATCGGGATGCCGGTCCGCGGCCTCCCGGATCTTATTCAGGATCATGTCATGCCTCTATTTCCCGCGATCGAAAAGGTTCTGCGGTCTCTCTATGCACAGAATATAATGGTGATGCGGGAATGTCAAACTGATTTTTGTGAAAACGACAAAATACGGCGGGAAAACGGGAAGGTCAACACGAGGTCGTAGCGCACAATGATACAGTCACTCTTCCACGATGCATTCTGCGTTCAGCCTGCACCCAGCGATTACGAGTGCTTGCGCGAGTGCAGGGTGAATTCCGCTTTAGGTCCGCTCCTCACTCCAAATTTTGGACTCTGAACTTTGAACTCTGCACTCACATCCTCCCCCACTTCTCAACCGCCGCCTGCAAGCCGGATACGACTTGCGCCATCCGTTGCGTAATCCAGGGTCTCCGGGAGGTCCGTCGGGGGATGATAGTGCGGATTCCGGTAAAACGCCGTGTCCGTCACCATGCACGCCTTGTATCCGAACTTGCCGAACGACCAATGGTCGGAAAAATCGATGCCGACCACGATCGCCGGCGCATTGAGCGTGACAACGGGCAGATCGACGGCCTTATCGAAACTCCTCTGCCACTGACTTCGTTAAGGCCCGCGAACGTATATTCCCCACCATAGCGATAAAGTTGCCGGTCCCGGGGTACACGCGGTTCATGAAAGGAAAGGGATAGTGCTGGCTGCCGGCCCGGTCGCTGAAATATCCGATCATCTCGAGGCAGATCATTCCGTCCACTTGTTCATGTCTTTACTTTCAGGCTTTGTGCATAGTGGTAGCTCCCCATGTTTCCTGGACCGGTGTGCAGGCCGCTCCTCAAGACAGAAGGCGACGAACCTGACCGTTTTTTCCAACCGGGTCCGCGCCAGGGCCTGCGCCAGGCCGAGCATGCCGGCGACGCCGCTTGCGTTATCGTCAGCCCCCGGCTGTCGTGCGCACCGTATCGTAGTGTGCGCCGATGACCAGAATCTTTTCCGGCGAGGACGTGCCGGGATGTTCGGCGATTATGTTGTGATAGGTGTTCCCCCGAAATTCAAAGGGCTGACGCAGGACCTCGTATCCAAACGAAGTGAGCTGCGAGGTAATGTAGCCCGCGGCTTTTTGAAGACGGTCATGGTCCCGATAACTTCTGATGCCGATCTCATTCGCAAGGACGGCCACGACGTTATGAAGGTAGCCGGCAGTGTCCATGCATAAAACGTAGCACATCCGTTCGTGGGATGTCAAACGGCATTTACTTGACTCTTCGGTCCTGTTTGCATAAACTTGATTTTAAACGACAGATTAAACTACGGCGGTACATGTCGTTCTTGAAAGGTTTATCATTTTATTTACAAAGGAGGAACCGATGCCGAAATATCCCCAGCAGTACACCAGCATCATGAACAAGTACAAAGGAGTGATCAAGGCGCTTGACGGATTGGGCAGGGCTGCCAATCGGCCGGCCCGTTGAACAAGAAGATGTCGGAACTGATCCAGCTCGCCGCGGCGGCAGCCATACGCTCCGAGGGATCGGTGCACTCTCACACCCGGCGGGCCATCGCGTGCCGGGGCGAAGCCGGAGGAGATCCGCCACGCGATCGTCCTCTTGACCAGCACCATCGGCTTCCCCACGGTTTCAGCCGCTCTCTCCTGGGTGGATGACGTGCTGGAGAAAAAAAGGCTTATTTAGCGTCGACGACCCGGCGTTGTCATGTGCGGTAATTATTCATCCTAACAACGCAGTTGGACGCAGATGAACGCAGATTTTCGCTGATAAACCAAAAAGGCGGCTTGAGCTTTTGACTCGAGCTCTTGAATAGCTGCGTGCATCTGCGCAAATCCGCGTCCAAGTGTTCTTCCCCGGTTCATCGGTTTCATAATTTTGAAATGCGGTGCCGAACAGCCTTCCTTGTTCCTGCCGTCTTACTTTCCACGCCCTTTCCTCTTCCCGTCCTCTATCTTGTATAATTCATTGTCATCAAACCCGAAATAATGACCGATCTCATGCACCACCGTATCCAGGACGATCTCTTCGATTTCTTCCGACGAGGCTGCCGCGCCCTCGATGGGCTTTTGATAAATGATGATCCGGTCCGGAAGCGCGTTCCCGAAATTCCATTCCCGCTCCGTGAGCGGTACGCCCTGGTAGAGCCCGAAGAGTGTACCCGTCTCTATCCCCATGTCCTCAAGGACCTCCTGCGGGGGCTTGTCCTCGATCTCGATCATGATGTTTTGGAGTTTCTTTTTAAATTTTTTAGGAAGTCGCTCAAGGGATTTTTCAACGAGCTTTTCAAAGGCAGGACGGTCCATGGGCTTATATCATTCCTTTACTTTTTAGAGCCTCTTTCTTTTTTATAAAATGCAATGAATTCACCCGAAGCAAGTACCTTTACTCCCTCACGCAGCTTCGGCGGGTAGTGCATATGAACGGAAGACGTTGACCGGACCAGGCGCCTGTGCCTGGGTCCGGGTTGAACGAGGAATTAGGCGTTCCTTTGTCATCCTGGAATCTCTGCCTCGACGAGCTGCGCAAGCAGAGTGAGCGATTCTTGCCAGCCGAGGTAGCAGGCCTCTGGCGGGATGACTTGGGGGATCCCTTCTTGCACTATGTCCAGCTCAGTGCCGACAGATACCTGTCTTAGGGAAACGGTTGTCTGCATTTCCCCCGGCAGGTTAGGGTCGTCGAACTTGTCCGTGTGACGAATGCGTTCATTGGGAACCAGTTCAAGATATTTACCGCCAAAAGAGTGGCTTTGACCTGTCGAGAAGTTCGTGAATGACATCTTATAGGTGCCGCCAACTTTGGCGTCAATATGGTGAACCTTGCCGGTGAATCCATTCGGGGGAAGCCATTTAGCCATTGCGTCGGCATCGAGAAATGCCCGATAGACTCTTTCGGGCGTGGCACGAAGAACACGGTGTAGACTGACGGTGTTTGTGGACATGGTCATTTGCCCTTTCTCTGTGTGATGTGCGGTATTTGAACCTCTAGCCAAATCCGCCCAACCTGCAACTTTTCCCGTCTCATTTATCGTGCAGTTATCGAGACAGGGACATTAACAAGAACGACCTGCTTTCCGGTATTCGTGTCTTCAAAGGATACCGCCGTGCCATTTATTCCGATTTCACTTGTAACATTTTGATACGATAAAACTGCTGTTCCGGACGTTGAAGAAATCAAATTTATATCTTTGGCAACGCCTGCGTTTATCACACTTGCCGTACTTGCGCCGGCGCTGCATCCTGAAAGAGCAACAAGCAAAGAACAAAATACCGTTATTTCAGCCCCGATTTTTTTCATCTGAGTTACCTCCTTAATATTACATTGTTTCTATGTTTCAAAACAAAAAGCCGGAGAACCAGAGGCGTCCTCCGGTCTCCGGCTTTGGAAAGCCAGGTATTACTTCCTAATGCTGTAAAAAACTTCCTTGCCGCGAAACACCGCTGCATCGCCCAGCTCTTCTTCGATACGGATAAGCTGGTTGTACTTCGCGATCCGGTCCGTCCGGGAGAGAGACCCCGTCTTGATCTGGCCCGCGTTCGTGGCGACCGCGAGGTCGGCGATCGTCGCATCCTCGCTCTCGCCGGAGCGATGGCTGACCACCGCAGTGTACTGTGCACGCTTTGCCATCTCGATAGCCTCCAGGGTCTCGGTCAGGGTCCCGATCTGGTTCAGCTTGATCAGGATGGAGTTGCCGATGCCCTCGGCGATCCCCTTCTTGAAGATCGACGTATTGGTCACGAAGATATCGTCTCCCACGAGCTGGATCTTTCTGCCGAGAGTGTCGGTCAGGAGCTTCCACCCCTTCCAGTCCTTTTCCGACATCCGTCCTCGATGGAGATGATGGGATATTGTTTGATCCACGCTTCGTAGAACGAGACCATCTCCTCGGAGGACATCTTCTTGCCCTCCCCCTTGAGATCGTAAATGCCGTTCTCGTAAAACTCGCTTGCGGCGGCGTCCAGGCCGAGAAATACCTCCTGGCCCGGCTTGTATCCCGCCTTTTCGATGGCCTCGAGGATGACCTGGACCGCTTCCTCGTTCGATTTCAGATTGGGGGCGAAACCGCCCTCATCACCGACGGCGGTATTGTAGCCCTTTTTCTTGAGCACTGATTTAAGGTTATGGAATACTTCTGCGCCGATGCGGATCGCCTCGGTGCACGTCGGGGCGCCTGCGGGAATGATCATGAATTCCTGGATGTCAATGTTGTTGTCGGCATGGGCGCCGCCGTTCAGGACGTTCATCATCGGGACGGGAAGTTCTTTGGCGTTCGGCCCGCCAAGGTACTGGTAGAACGGCAGACCCGCATCCTCCGCCGCGGCCTTCGCAACAGCAAGCGATACGGCGAGCATCGCGTTTGCGCCGAGCTTGCCCTTGTTCTCGGTGCCGTCCGACCTCTATCATGGTCCGGTCGATGGCCGACTGTTCGGTGGCGTCCATACCGGTAATAGCGGGACCGATGATCTCAATCACGTTCGTGACGGCCTTCTGTACGCCCTTGCCCAGGTACCGCTGGCCCCCGTCCCGGAGCTCGAGCGCTTCGCGTTCTCCCGTCGAAGCCCCGGAGGGAACGATGGCACGCCCCAGAATGCCGCTCTCGAGTATGACATCGGCTTCAACCGTCGGATTGCCCCGTGAATCCAGCACTTCGCGCGCAAATACATCGATGATGTCGCTCATGAAACCCCCATTCAATTTCGGACCCCGGCTTTCGGAATGCCGGGGCAGGTTTCGGATTGTAGATTTCGGATTTAAAATCTGCAATCCGCATTCGTCAATCGGCAGGAAAGTCACTGCCCCAAGATAAACCTCTTCCCCGCCTCGATCAGCTCTTTGATCTTTTCCTCGGACGAGGATTCCACATACACCCTGACCACCGGCTCGGTGCCGGACGCTCGCATCAATGCCCAACTGTCGTCCTCGAGCATGTACTTCGTGCCGTCCGCCGTGGTCTTCTTGCCCTTGACCCGAAGCCCGCCGAGCTCGGAGAGCGGCTGGCTGAGCCGCGCGTTGACCTGCGCGCGATTCGCTTCCGTGAGGCGGATGTTGACCCGGTCGTTCAGGATCGTGCCTACTTCCTTGTAGAGCCGTCTTCAGCATGTCCGCGATGGACTTTTTTTCGCGGGCGACCATCTCCGCCACGAGCATGCAGGCGATGATGCCGTCCTTCTCGGGGACGTGGTCCTTGATCGTCATGCCGGCGCTCTCTTCCCCGCCGAATATGATCTTGCCCTGCACCAGGAGGTCGCCGATGTATTTGAACCCGACGCCGGTCTCGTAGACCTCGATCCCATGCTTCTTCGCGACCGCATCGATCAGGTGCGACGTCGCGATGGAGCGCGCGGCCCCGCCCTTCCATCCGCGTGTGCGGCACAGATAGTCGAGCACCAGCGCAAGCACCTGGTTGGGGTTGATATAGGCGCCGTCCGTATCCAGGACGCCGAAACGGTCCGCAGTCGCCGTCGACGGCCAGGCCGATGTCGAACTTCCCTTTCTTCATCAACGCCGACAGCTCGGCAAGGTTTTCCTCCGAGGGTTCAGGGGCATGTCCGCCGAACATCGTGTCGCGGTAGTCGTGGATGGCCGTCACGAGGCATCCTGCGTCCCTGAGCGCCGTGTCGAGGTAGTCCCTGCCCGTGCCGTAGAGAAGGTCGCACGCGACTTTCAGCTTTGACTTCCGGATCGTTTCGATGTCGATCTTTTTTTTGAGATCGTCAAGGTAGGCCTTGCGGAGATCGATTTCCTCTGCAATGCCCTTCTCCCTGGCTTCACCAAGGGGAAGGGGCGCCGCGCAAGATTTTTCGAGGAGCGCATTGGCCCTGGCTTCTATCTCCTTCGTGGTTTCCGGAAGCGCCGGCCCTCCCCATGCGGAAGAGAATTTCAAGCCGTTGTACTGCGGCGGGTTATGGCTCGCGGTGAAGTTCATGCCGCCCGCCGACCTTTCTCCGGATGATCTCGAAAGAAACAGCCGGCGTGGGGGCATCGCGGTTTGCATGGTAGACGTGAATGTCGTTCGCGGCGAGTACCCTCACGGCCTCTTCCGCGAAGCGTTCGGACATGAAGCGGGTATCGTAGGCCACGATCACGCCCTTGTCTTTCATCCCCTGCGAGATGATGTGGTCGGCGATGGCCTGGGTGACCACGCGAACACGTGCCACCGTAAAATCATCGGCGATCACGCCGCGCCATCCCGATGTTCCGAATTTTATTTTTTCTTGCGGCATAGTTGTTCGGAATTTATCACAAAGCTGCTGCCTTTGCAACTTTTAAAACGATTTTATTCGATGTCAGATCCTGATGAACTCAGCGCTCAGCTCTTGTCCCATCTCGAGGATGGCGACCGAATTATAAGGCGCATATCGTTTGTCCGTCGGGCTGCCGGGGTTTAAAAAATAAACGCCGTCTACCTGTCCCCAGAACGGGGTGTGGGAATGTCCGTACACGATCAGGTCGACACGGTCGAACTCCTTCCTGATCATCTCCTTCTGCACGTCGATCTTATACTTGCCGTGAATAAGCCCGACCCGATACCGGCCGAGCATCATGATCTTCTTGTGCGGGAGCCTGGCGTGGACTTCCGAATCATCCATGTTTCCCGCAACGGCCTCCACCGGCGCGATTGTCCTGAGTTCATCCAGCACCGACAACTCGACAATGTCGCCTGCGTGCAGAATCAGCTCGACGCCCTTGAAGATATCGAAGATCACGGGAGGAAGCGACAGGACAATGGACGGCACATGGGTATCGGAGAGCACGCCAACTTTCATGAAAAATCCCTAAGATAATTTTGATTTCAGCGTTTCGAGTACGCCGGTAAGAGAGACGAAGACCTGCTCCTTGGTCTGCATGTTGCGGAGGACGGCCTTTCCCTCCTTCATCTCCTGCTCTCCGATGATCAGCGTTTGACCGGCGCCCGACTTGTCAGCCTTCTTCATCTGGCTCTTGAGGCTGCCGCCCGCATAATCCGTTTCGACCCGGATGCCCGAGGACTTGAGGCCGTGAATGAGGGGAAGGGCGGCAGCAGCCGCCTCGGGGCCCAGCGCTGCGATGAACAACGACGGCCGCGAGGCCTGCAGTTCGCTCGCATCCATGAGCGATATCGCCCGCTCGACGCCGAGGGCAAAACCGATTCCGGGCGTCGGCGGTCCCCCGATCTCCTCCACGAGGCCGTCGTATCTGCCGCCCGCGGCCACGGTATTTTGCGCTCCCATGTGCCCCATGACGAGTTCGAAGGTCGTACGGGTATAGTAGTCGAGGCCGCGCACCAGCCGGGGATTGATTTCGAAGGGTATGCCCAGCTGTTTCAGCCCGTTTTCTACGGTATCGAAATGCGATTTGCAGGGGCCGCACAGATGATCCAGCATGACCGGAGAATCGGAGAACTTGTCCGCGTCCACCTTGCAGTCCAGGACGCGGAGCGGATTGGTTTCATATCGCCTTCGGCAGTCAGCGCACAGTGTCGGCAGCTTGTCCGAGAGATACTTTTTGAGCGCATCCCGGTATGCGCCCCTGCATGCGCTGTCTCCCAGGGAATTTATCTGGAGGCTGAGGCCGCTGATGCCGAGCCTCGCGAAGAGGGCATGGAGCATTGCCAGGACCTCGATATCGACGTAGGGATGATCGGTGCCGAGGGCCTCGACGCCGATCTGGTAAAACTGGCGGTACCTCCCCTTCTGCGGCCGCTCATGCCTGAACATGGGCCCCAGGTAATAGAGCTTGACGAGCGGGGCCTCGGCATACAGCTTGTGCTCTATGAAGGCGCGCACGACTCCCGCGGTCCCTTCCGGCCGGAGGGTGATCTTTTTGCCGTCGCGGTCCTCGAAGGTATACATCTCTTTTTCGACGATGTCCGTCGAGGCCCCGATGCTTCTGGCGAACAGCTCGGTGTATTCGAAAATAGGCACGCGGATCTCTGAAAAGCCGTAATCCTCGAACAGCTTTCGGGCCGTGGCCTCCATCCGCTGCCACGCCGGCATATCAGCCGGCAGGATATCTTTCACGCCTTTGATCGCTTGAATCGCCATACAAACTTCCCCTCTCATACCCCTGTCATCCCCGAATGCTTTTATCGGGGATCTGGTTTTGTTTTCCCTCGAGCGAAAACCGTATTCCCGATTAAGTCTTCGGGAATGACACCTCTTCTATGAATTACCCGCCACTAAATTGTATGAACAATTGTAGTGGGGGTTTCACGGTTCTCAGAAGATTGCGGGACAAGAGGTATGCTCTTATCCCGTCTTACATGCTTCTCCCCGCGCATAACATCGGGCAGTTCCTGCCCTAGTGATGACTTTTTCTTTAACCGCATGGCCCGCTTTTTTTCTTTTACGGTGATTTCGCCATCGATAAGCTTTTGTATCCCGCGCGTTTTAATGACGCGGGCAGCGTTTACGTCGGCGTTCTCCGTAAATCCGCAGTCTAAACATTCGAACATCGCCTGCGACAGGCGGTTGTCCGGGTGAGTGTGCCCGCATCGGGAACACTCCTGCGATGTGCCATGGGGATTTATTGCCAACACAAGTTTATTGAGTCTTTGAGCTTTATACGTGGTAAATAGCTTGACCTTGCCCCACGCCGAATCAAGGATGGCCTTATTGAGCCCCGCCTTTGCCCTGGCGCCATTCGGTTGATACGTGCCGTTCTTTCCTCGCTTCGGCTTTGGCTTCGAGGTCATATTCTTTACCTTGAGGTCCTCGAACACGATGATTTCCATGCGGCTATCCACGATTTTTCTGCTGGCCTGATGCGCAAAATTATGCCGTACGTTGGCCGCATAGGCAGTGCTTTTCGTTGATTCCCCAAGCGACCGCCTCCACCTCCCGGACCTCTTCGTTCTCCTTGCCATTTGACGCTGATAACGCTTGCACCGGCGCTCTTTCCTGTCGAGCCGTAGGATCTCTACCGCTTTAAATTCGTACTTGTCACCGATGCTGGACGCAGTTGGGATATTCACACCACGATCGAGCCCTATGGTTATGAGATCAAGTTCTTCTTTCGGCATCCCGCCGTACAGCTCGATCAGTTCCACCTCAGGCACTTCCGCGCCGGCCTTCTCATAAGAAAACGATACGTACCACTTCCCGCTTTCGCGCGAAACGGTAATCGTTGAAGGGAGATTGTATTCGGTGTGCGCTTTAAACCTGAGCGTCCCGAGAAAGTGTTTTCCCCGGCCCATAATAAGGTCGTGATCGTAGATGGTCTTGTCTTTCTGCTTTCTTGTACGACCTGTTGTCTTAAACCGGAACAGTTCACTCGTTATCCATACAGCCTGCCGACCATGGTCTTCTTAAAAGTAGGCCTGCCCGCGAGTCCTGATCGGAACCGTTTGTAAGCTCCCATGAACCTGGTCGCTCCGTTACGAAGAATCTGAGACGGCACCTCATAAAGGAACGGGGTCATGTCCCTGTCTTTGAATTGCGCATACTGCTGGTCGACAGGCACGTCGATGCCGGTACAAGACAGTGTCTTGTCCCGGAATTTACTGAAATACCGGGATTCTCCCACCTTGGCGTTGTAAATGAACCTCTGGCAGCCCATCCATGCCGACAGCGCATTCGCCTGCGCAGCCGTAGGATAGCACCTGAATTTTACGCCGCTTGACAGTGCCATAAGACTATTGTATATTAGGTTGCATGGGAAATCAACCAAATAAATCATTGTCTCATGCTGTATATCTAATCAGGCTACACATAGTATTCGTGACAAAATACCGGAGAAAGGTGCTTACCGGAGACATGCTCGAATATTTACGATCTGCCTTTACGGAGATCCTTTCCGGTTGGCGGTGCAGTCTTATAGAGTTTGGCGGCGAAGAGGATCATGTGCATCTTCTTGTCGACATACATCCTGCCCTTGATATTTCGTATTTGGTAAACAATCTGAAATCGGCCAGTTCGAAGCGTCTTCGCCGTGTATATTCCGACCACATAAATAAATTCTACTGGAAGCCTGTTCTGTGGCACAGAGCATATTACGTCGGCAGTGTTGGTAATGTCACCCTGGACGTCATTCGCAATTATATTGATCATCAGGGCACTTCGGAAAAAAACCCAACGCACCCGAAACCATCCGCTTGACCCCCTCCTGGCCCACGCGCCTAGCAGGGGGAATGCGCGGATGTCAGTTCAATCCGCATTCCGCAATCCAAAATAGAATCACGGTTTCCTGATCAGCTTCCAGGGATTTTTTTTCACATCATCCGTCAACTCTTTCAGGTTTTTCGCCGTGTCCTTGAAGCTCTCGAGCATCTCATCGATGTTCTTTCTGTTTTCGTCCACAAGTGCGTCAGTCTTGCCAACGAGTGCGTCGGTCTTGTCTGCAATCGCATCGGTCTTGCCCATGAGCCCGTCCACCTTGCCGGTGATCGTCTCGAGGTTCGCCGCCGTCGCATCCAGCTTTTTCATCAACTCCGGCAGATCTTCGAGCCCCTGGGCGATTGGCCCTTGCCCGACGTCATCACCTTGATGTTCGCCGTGGCCTCCTGGACGTTCTGGATCGACGCGTGGATCGATTTCGAGAGGGCCGGATCGCCGAGCATGCGGTCCAGGTTGTTTGCGATATTCGTGAGCTTCCCGACAACCTCCAATCCCGCTTTCGTCAGGTCTTCCAGTTTAAATGATTCCTCGCCGACCAGCATCTCTCCCGGCTTGAGGACCCGTGCGTGAGGCGAACCCCCGGTCAATTCCACGTACTTTCCGCCCACCAGGCCCAGCGTCTTGATGGCGGCCTTCGTGTCCTCCTTGATGACGGTATCGCTGAATATGCTGAGCGTCAGCTCTATCTTGTCGCCTTGCTCCGGGGCAACGCGGACATCGGCCACGGTTCCGACCCTGATGCCCGAGAGACGGACCTGTGCGTTCTTTTCGATCCCGTCGCTGTACCGGAACAGGACCTTGATCTCTTTTTTCTTTTTAAAAAGGCTCTGGATGTCGCTCACCGCGAATATCATGACGGCGAGGATGGCAAAAGAGACCAGCAGAAATATGCCCGCCCCTATTTCACTGCGTTTATATTCCATAGGCAGCCTCCAGCTGCACTATAAATTATTTCCATGTCATTCCCGCGAAAGCGGGAATCCAGGGACTTTTTAAAGACAGGAAATCATAGACACTGGATTCCCGTTAGAGGAGTTCGGGAATGACGGCTATCCCCGCGTTCCGACTCGAATCATCCCATCATCAGATCTTCCCGGAAATCCTTGCTCGACGCGTGGAACGAGATCGGCCCGTCGGGACTTCCCGTGATGAACTGCTGCACAACGGGGTCCGGGCTTTCCCTGATCTCCTGCGGCGTGCCCTCCGCGAGCACCGTACCCCGGTAGAGGATGACGATCTTGTCGGCGATCCGCATCGCCTCCTCGACCGCGTGAGTGACGACGATGCAGGTAATGCCCAGCACCCGGTTGAGATCGGAGATCAGTTTCGTGATGACCGCCGCAACAATGGGATCGAGGCCCGATGTCGGTTCGTCGAAAAACACGACCTCGGGATCGAGCGCCAGGGCGCGGGCGAGCGCCACCCGCTTTTGCATCCCCCCGGACAACTGGCCCGGGAGGAGGTACTCGAAATCGCGGAGGCCCACCAGCTCCAGCTTCATCTTCACCATGATCTTGATGATATTGTCGTCCAGGTTCGTATTCTCCTTGATCGGAAGTGCGATGTTCTCGCCTACGGTCAGAGAATTGAGCAGCGCGCCGTGCTGAAACAGCATGCCGATCTTTTTGCGGAACGGGTCCAGGTCCTCCCGCGGAGACCGGTGATGTCCGTATCACCGAAAAATACCTCGCCGGAATCCGGCTTCAACGCGCCGATCAGGATCTTGAGGAGGGTGCTCTTGCCGCCGCCGCTCGTGCCGAATATATAGGTGATCTTCTTCCGCTCGGCGGTAAAATTGACCCCGTCGAGCACCTTGCGGCCGCCGAAGACCTTTTTGATGTCTTGTGTACGGATCATAAGTATCTGTCGCAGTCAACCTTAGGACCACCCCTCACCTTAATCCTCTCTCCCTGAAGGGGAGAGGCAACACGAGGACCTCCCTCTCCCGTGGGGGAGAGGGCCAGGGTGAGGCGGGTATGTTCATCTGTCTTACCCGTCATCCGTAAAACGCCGTCGTCATGAACGTATCGAGGACGATGATCGCCAGCGTGGAGGAGACCACTGAAAGCATCGTGGCCTTGCCCACGTCTTCCGCTCCGCCTTCTACGACGAGTCCGCGGTAGCACCCGATCATGACGATAACGACGGCAAATACCGCCGCCTTGATAATACCGGAATAGACATCCTTGAAAATCAGGACATCCAGCGTCTCGCGCAGGTAGGTGTCCGTCCGAATGCCGAGCCTGGCTGAACCGAAGAGAAATCCGCCGAAGAGCGCGGTAAAGCCGGCGAGCAGGGTGAGCGCCGGAAGCGAAATCAGCAGGCCGATAAAGCGTTGAACGACGAGGAACCGGACGGGGTTGATCGCCATGGTCTCGAGCGCCAGGATCTCTTCGGACACCTTCATCGTTCCGATCCGGGCGGTAAAGGCCGCCCCCACCCTTCCCGCGATAATCAGGGCGGTGATGAGTGGCCCCATCTCTCGTGCAACGGCCAATGCAACGAAGCCCGGTATATAGTTATAGCCGCCGATCTCCTTGAGTTGAAAGGAAATGAGTACGGTCAGGGCGATGCCCAGAAGCGCAGCGACCGCCAGAACCAGCGGCAGTGATTGTGTCCCGATCTCGTTTACCTGCGCGAGAATGCCGGCCTGTGTGCGTTTCCTCCGGTCGGTGAGAAGGACGAAGGACTGGACGAGCGTTTCCTGAAACAGGTAATACAGGCTCGAAAGCGTCTGCAGGAAGCCGATGAAGGTCCTGCCCAGGTAGCCGAAGAGATTCCGCACTGATGACCCCGCAGTCAATTGCGGATTTTTGACACTCCTCACCTTGAGTCCTCTCCCCTGATGGGAGAGGATACCTTTATAGCCCCCCTCTCCCGTTCGGGAGAGGCTTCGGTGAGGGGCAATCCGAAATCGGCAATCCGCAATTGTATCACAGTCCCGCCGAAGCCTCGTTGACCGTCGGGAATATTTCGAATATGCTCGCCAGCCGCGCCAGCTCAAACACGTCCCTGACCGACGGACTGAGGTCACAGAGTCTGAGACGCGCTCCTGCTTT
Organism: Nitrospirota bacterium; assembly: GCA_963741205.1. Classification (GTDB taxonomy): domain Bacteria; phylum Nitrospirota; class UBA9217; order UBA9217; family UBA9217; genus JAJYKN01. The sequence goes on along the minus strand of CAVUHW010000034.1, from coordinate 15,203 downwards.
CATGCAGTTCTGCATGCACTCCACGAGCGTGGCGATGCCCGAGCTGTCCATGTACCTCACCTGGGAAAGGTCGATGAGGACCGCCTTCATGGCCGGAGAGGCCTGTTTAAAGACCGCGGCGAGCGCATTTCTGACGTCCGACGACGAGTTCATGTCCACGTCTCCCTTCAGCTTCAGGAGAACGCCTGCATTGACTTTTTCGGTCGTAATCTCGACTTTCATCGCATAACCTCCTCGTGTGCTGATTAGCGTCGTTCCTTCACCAGGGTCAGGACGGTTCCCCTCTCCCTGCTTGTATCGTAGACGACGGAATCGAAAACCGACGCGATGAAATGCGTCCCCAGTCCGCCCGGACGGATATCGTCGAGCCTGCGGGGCGTGATGGTTGAAACATCCGGTTTCCTGCCCGTGTCCGTCAGCTGGACGTGAAGCCTGTCCTGCTCGACTGTTATGCTCACGTTGATGAGTTGGGCAGGGTCCCCTTCGTACGCGTATTTGATGATGTTGGAACAGGCTTCGTCGAGGGCGAGCACGATCCGGCGCGCCTCTTTTCGGGAAAATCCCGCATCGAGCACGACGGGATACACCGCGCTTCGTATCACGTACAGATATTTTGGATGGCTCGGAACAGTCAGCGTCATCGTTTCCGCTTGATGGCTCTTTTCGTCCTTCGTCCCTCGTCCCAAGCCTGCCCCCGAATGCTCCTGTCGGGGGTCCCTCCGCTGTCCTCTGTCCTCTGTCACTTTACCGCCCCGAAACAGACCAGGGTCATATCGTCATGCTGAGCGGAAAGACCGGTGAACCGGTTCACGTCCTCGATAATGGCGGTCTTGAGGGCATCGGGGTCCGCGGGGCTCTTTTTTATAAGGGCCTCGAACCGGCCATACCCGTACAATTCTTCCTTGGCGTTCATGGATTCGATGATGCCGTCGGTATACAGGATCACGGTGTCGCCGCGATCGAGCTTAGCGGTTTCCTGCCCGAACTTCATGCCGGGGACCATCCCCAGCGGCGCGCCGCCCGCCGTCGCGAGCTTGACCAGCGATCCATCGCCCCTCTTGATGATCGGAGGAAGATGTCCGGCGTTGGATATGGTCAGCGTGCCGCTCGCGGAATCGAGCTCGAGATAAAGCAGCGTGGCAAACATACCCCGCCTGCTTCGCTCGGCAAGGAGATCGTTCAGCTTTACCAGCGCCTCTGCCGGAGACCGCTCGGTGAAGGCAAGCGTCCGCATATCGCTTCCCAGCTTCGCCATGTAGAGCGCGGCGGGAACCCCTTTGCCTGAGACGTCGCCGATCACGATGCCCGTCCGTTTTTTGTCCAGGTGGATAAAATCGTAGAAATCTCCGCCGACCTCCAGGGCGGGCGTATAATGCGCGCTGAAACTGTAGCTCTGCACCTCCGGCGGCTTCTGCGGCAGAAAGCTTTCCTGCACCGTGCGCGCGAACTCCATGTCCTTCACCAGCCGTTGCTTCTCCATCAGGCTCTGGTGCATCTTGGCGTTTTCAAGGGCGATGGCGGCCATGCTGGACAGCGAGATGAACAGCTCCAGGTCATCCTTGTCAAAGGGCTTCCCGTCGAGCCGGTTGATCACCTGGGCCACGCCGGTCACCCGGCCCGCAACCTTGAGCGGAACGGTGATCATCGACTTCGTGCGGTAGCCGGTAGCGTCATCGTGGGCGCGATGGAATTTCGGATGGGTGTAGGCGTCCTCCAGGAGAAGCGGCTTTCCCTCCTGGGCCACGGTCCCGGCTATCCCCTGCCCCATCTTGAGCCGGAACTCCTGCTTCAGTTTCTCGCCGACCTTGCCCTGGGCCACCTGGTAGATCAGTTCGTTGGTCTTCTCATCGATGCGCATAAGGCTCGATGCGTCGGCGTTCATCACTTTTTTCGAGATCGTCATGACGTTCTCGAGGATGGTGTCGAGGTCCAGCGAGGAGCTGATGAGGGCGTTCACCTCTATGAGGGTGCGCATCCGCTTCAGTTTTTCCTGCAGGCGCGATAGTTCGTTCGTGTTTTCCATGGGCTAAAAATATCACAATAAGGCGACGGTGGTCAATGGGAAAGTGGTTGGACAGAATTCAGCAGCCAGGATGCAGGAGGCGGAAAGAAGCAGAGAAAGAAGACGGCCCTTCGCATCACTTTTCCTCTCTTCTGACTCCCGGCTCCTGGCTTCCGGCTCCTGCCATCAACTTCCTGATCCTCTCCACCACGGGGGGATGAGAATAGTAGAACTTCGCATAGAGCGGGTGGGGATGGAGATTGGAAAGATTTTCGCTCGACAGTTTCACCAGGGCGGATGCCATCGCCTCCGGCCTACGCGTCAATTCGGAGGCGAACCGGTCCGCCTCACCCTCATATCTCCTGGACAGGTAGCTGAAGAGCGGGGTGAGCGGGAACACAGCCAGGGAGCCGACAAAGCCGAGAATGACCGCCCTCGCATAGAACGACGCCTCGGAAAGGCCCGTCAAACGGGGCAGCCCGTCCCAGGAGACGAGCTGATACGCGAGGAAGAGGCCGAAAAATGCCAGCGCTTCGGAAAGCACGATGCCTTTCAGCACATGCCGTTTTTTCCAGTGTCCGACCTCGTGAGCAAGGACCGCGAGGATCTCGTCCTGCGACATCTGCTCGATGAGGGTATCGAAGAGAACGATGCGTTTTACCCTGCCGATGCCGGTGAAATAGGCGTTCGAGTGCCGGCTTCTGCGCGAGGCGTCCACCTGGAATACGCGGCTTACCTTGAGTCCCGCGCGTTCCATGAGCTGCCGGACCTTGTCCTCAAGTCCCTCCGCTTTGAGCGGTTCAAACTTGAAAAAGAGCGGCTCGATCACATAGGGGGAAAGGTACATGACGAAAATGCCGAAGACCAGGAAAAATGCCCAGACCCAGAGCCACCACCAGAGAGGGCTCTCTGGACGAGGACAAGGGCCCCCGCTATGACCACCCCTCCCAGGACCGATGAAATGACGGCTGACTTGACCAGGTCGGTGGACCAGAGGCGCAAGGACATGGTATTGAAGCCGTACCTGTTTTCGATCCGGAAATTTTTGTAGAGGCTGAAGGGAACGTCGAGGAGCGTTTCCGCGTACAGCAGGAGCAGAAAAAAAAGGAGCCGCCCGATAGAAAAGATCCCGTCATCGATCCGATCCAGCGGTCGTAAGCGCCGAGGACGCCGCCGAAGAAAAACACGACCATGACCACGCTGCCGAGAGCGGACTCGACGATGCCGAGCCTGCTTTTCTCGAGCGTATATGCCGATATCCTGCCCAGGCGTTCAGGGTCGATCACGCCCGCGAATTCAGGTGGCACGGTCTTTCCATGAGCCTTCAGATGCCTCAGGTTCAAGGAAAGAAGCCAGGAGCGGAATCCGAAGCGAGAAGATAGATAAAGAGCAGTATGAACATCGGCATATATTCAGTCTCAGAATAATAGCGATGAGATTGGTATCATTCCCGCAATACTTCGAGCGGGAATCCATTGTTAACGTCAATTGGATCCCCGATGGAGCAAACGAGGATGACAATTCGGGGTACCGGATAAATTACCTTCCCGCCCTAAAAAAACAAGGCGTCCCGATTAGCCTTGATGAGAGATTCTCTCGTCGCTGCGGCATCGAGACGCCTCTATAGACCGCGCCGTTCTTCTGGTGTCGCACGCCTAGGTGAAGGTTCTGACCTCCATTGTCCGTGACATCGCGTTGGTACTCATCTCGCGGCATGAACCGGGTTGGGGGGAAGAAGTTTGCCGCTGTTGTCACTGTCACCGGACAATGAGTTTCGACCAGCGCAGTCTTTGCTTCAAGAATAACAACCGCGCATACTAAGTCAATACGTCGAAAGTTGTATTTTCCGGAAGTGCAGAAAGTTTATGAATGTGACAGCAGGGCAATCGCCTTGGTCCTGCTTTTCACATTCAGCTTCCTGTAGACCCGGTAGAGATGGGTCTTGACCGTTCTTTCGCTGATGCTGTTGCTGTCCGCAATTTCCCTGTTCGATGCGCCCTGCAACACCATGGTAAGGACTTCCATTTCCCTGTTCGTCAACGGCGGAAGGCCCGGCACGTGGGTCTGTAGTGTTTCGGGCAGAAGCATCGGCTTTTCGATGGCCTTTTCCAGTATCCTTCGCTCAGCCCATATTTCGCCCGTTGAACCGCATGGATTGCCTTTATTATGGTCGCCGGGGTATCGGTGGTCTTGAAATATCCCCTGATCCCCGTCTTGATATCGGCAATGATACTTTCATCCGGCGGTACGTTGCCGAAAAGATACATGACCCTTGTGTGAGGAGATCGTGTCTGGATCGATCTGATAAAGCGCGAAAGCGTATGGCCCTTCAGGATTTCCGGATCGAGTACCAGCACGTCAGGGGAGTTGGACAGCTGCTTGATGGCGGTTTCCCGCGAAGAAACGGTTGAAACGACTTCAATATCCCCTTCCCGACGTAAGAGTGACGACACTGTCTGCATTTCTGCCGCGTCGCCCACGGCTATCATGATACGAATAGGTAACACCTTTAGTACCTCCGTAGTAAAAGACCTACACGCTTCTATTAAACTCTCTAATACTATTTTAAGACGCAGGATGGGTCTGTCAAGGCAGGAGGGAAATTTAGTTATTTATTAAAAAAACATACCAGTTCCGCGTGTCCGGGCATCGGCAGAGTGTAACCATCAGGGCAGGATTGACAATCGTTTAAGTCGTTCGTCTTTTCGTCTAGTCACAGGAACTGACGCCGAATTCCTAGCATCTCCCAAAATCGAGACTGGAAGCCCGACGACGTTGAAATAGCAGCCTTCGATCCGGCTGACGAGAAGGGCGCCTTTTCCCTGGATGCCGTAGGCTCCTGCCTTGTCGAGCGGTTCACCGGTCGGACATACGATGCGATCTGCTCCGCGGAAAGCCGGCGAAACCTTACCTTGGTCTGCGACGATCTGGTCATTATTTTCCCGGTTGAGGCGTCCATGACCGTGAGCGCGGTTATGACCCGGTGGGTTCTTCCCGACAGCATGGACAGCATGCGGATGGCGTCCTCTGCGTCCAGGGTTTTCCGAGGATCTCGTTATCCAGAACGACGATCGTGTCCGCTGCGATGACAATGCCCTTGCCGGCCGTGACGGCGGCAGCCCGGGCTTTTTCAAGGGACAGCCGCCCGGCATACTCCTCCGGCGTCTCGCCCGGACGGACACGCTCATCCACATCAGTGGGCGCGTCGTAAATCGTAGGCCGAGCTGACGCAGGAGGCTGCTTCGGCGAGGAGAGGCTGAGGCAAGGATGATGGAGGGTTTTTTCTTCATAGCTGAGACAATTGGACATGAGGGAAACAGGCGGAAAGAATACTACTTGATGGATATTTTCAGATTGTACCGGGCAATACCGCCATTGCCGTCATTCACCACGGCTGTTGCGCCGGCATCGCCCTTGAACTCCGCAGGGACCTTCCACGTTATCAAGCCCGTAGACTTGTCTATCGACATGCCGTCCGGCGCCCCCTCCAATGAGTAAACGAGAGCGTCGCCATCCGGGTCGGACGCCTTTACCTGATAGGTATACACCGTTCCGTCAAAATTGAATTCCCGGTGTTCCTGAATGATCGGAGGATGATTTTGAATTTCCCTGTTCAGCACGAACGGATGCGGCCCGGACCCTCCGGATCACAGGGCGTTACCCTGATACAAACTTTGTCTCCTCTTTTTATCGGGGCCTCTATCTTCTCCTTGTTGCCGGCGGGTTTGCCGTTTACCGTCCATTCATATAAAAACGTTACGTTGTCCCCGTCCGGATCTTTTCCCTCGGCTGCAACGCTCAGGGCATCGCCGGGCTTGAATGCCTCCGGGAGAAGTCTGATGTTGGTGATCTCGGGCAAGGCGTTCACAATCTCTACTTCGTTTGACAGTATTACCCTGCCGCCGATGAAGGCCCTCGCCTGCAGCGTATCCCCTCTTCGAGCATCTGATAACCTGAATTGAGTCGGGTTGGCGCTTTCCGCAATCGCTCCATTGATAAGCCATTCGATCCTGGCGTCGCGAACATCGAAACCGGTAACGATCAGGTTTACCGTCGTATCCCGGACAGCAGTTTTCGGCGAGATTTCCAACGCATACTGATCAATCGTGTGGGAAGCGGAAGGTTCCGCGGTATTGGTGGCGATTTCGTTTATTCCGAGGTATTCCGGTCTTGCCCTGTCTGCTTGCCGGAAGTGCAGGAAAGAATGAAAAACGATACTAACAATAACAAATAAATATTGCGCATGATAGGCGAGTGGATACTGAACACAAGTAAAATCGTTTCATCGCGAGATAACTAGCAACAATGCTGCATCAATACTGGTAAAGGATTGAAAATTTCGAACGTTCGCTCGTATTCGTGCTGTTTGATGCGACAACCTCCATGGCGTACAGATAAGGCTTCTGCATCACCGGTATTTCCCCGACCCCGGATGAAACGACGCCCTTGTTGAGAAGGCCGTCGGTGCCGCCTCCGGTTTCATCTGGCCCTGTATTCCCTTCAACGGTGTTGACTATTTTGGCGTAAAAATTGTATTTGTTCGTTATACCTAATTCCAATTTCATATCATACGTTGCGGGTTGCTGGGATCGATGGAAAGGGATTGATCGCAATTGTAAGTCCACGATGTCGTCGGAGTCAGGAGTTTGGCTTGCAATGCCGGGTATTGCGAATCCACTCAGCGAAGTGCCGGAGCAAGACGAGGTCAACAGGGGTAATGGACGGATTTAACCCCGATAGGATCAAATTGTTTTTGAACAGGTCGGTATCCGCGTTGTCTCCCCTTTTTCCCACGAGTTGGTAAACTAAATCACTTCCGCCCTTGGCCGCCTCAAGGGAAGTCTTGTATCGTTTCTGGAACCCGGAAATCTGCGTTCCCAGAGGTAATCATATAGATCAACGCCGTTATGAGCGCCAGGGCTACCGCCGGACAATACCAGTACCACTACGAGAACCATCCCTTTTTCGGATTTCTATGCCGTATGACGGCGCGGTTTCCATCCCCACCTTCCTTTGCCGACAATTTAAAGAAGGAACGAAAGATACGGCTTTTTGCTCTGTGACTGTATCCATATTTTTGTTTACCCGTTGAATCCCGCGAAAATTAACTGAGGTTTTCCAGTCTGACAACCAACGTATAGATTTTCCACCGGTAATTCTGCCAATCGGTGATACCATCGTGCTTAAGTTGAAATCCCTCCCATGAGCCAGGGATCGCCGACATGGATTGGGCGACCGGATGCTGGTAACGTGTCTTTCTGGCCTTCGTGCGCCAGAATAAATACCCTGACCTCTTTGACCTGGCTGCGAATCGCCGCTGCACCGGGAAGCAGTGATATATCATCGTAGGTGTTTATCGTCGTTAAATTGCCCGTATCGTCCGTATACCGTGAAGATTACCTGCATGTCCGCAACGCAGTCCAAAAGCGGCATGTACGTAAATCCGTCCGCCGCCCTGGTTCACTACCGCCTTATACAGAATTCCGTTCCCTCGGCGCAGCGCTTGGGCATCTCTGTAGACGAAGGCTGCATGACAAAGTAGTCTGCCCTGTTAAAGGGCATCTCAGGTTCGTGGTCGTGTCAATGCCGTAGACGATTCTCGTCTCCGGTCCTGAAATGGGCGCCGCGAAACCTGCGACAGAACTGAATTGTGTGCCTGACGATATCAGGGTTCTTGCGGATGCAGCGGCCGCGCCCGGCGAAATGATGATGACTCGATCAGTCGGAGTCAAAATTTTCGCTTGATAGCGACCAACCGGTGGTGGTGGCGGTCGGGGAGCTGTCCAGGAACGTCCATCTGCCGCATGCCTTATTTGTAGCGACATTTGCCGCTCTTATCACAAGGTAGTCCGTGCCGTTCAAGCGCCACCGTCCATCTGAGCTCACGATCCCGCGCGGAGGATTCGGCGGCGCATCGTTAAGACCATAGGGGTTGCCGCTGTCTTCACTACTGTAAGTGAACCCTCCCATGTTCCATGGCAGCCCAAACCCCGCTTTTCCGAGGTCCTGGCGCAGGAGCTCAAGACCGATGATCCCCTCTATATTGGTTTCGGTAATTCTGCTCTGCTGCCGGTGGGTTTTCAGCATGCTGATGAACATGTCCGAGGTGCCCACAAGGATGAAGCCGAAGATCGCAATGACGATCAGCATTTCCACCAGGGTAAAGCCCGCATTTCGCTTATTCATTGCTGCCTCATGATCGTGGTCACGTTGTGAGCGTAGGACTGCCCCGCAAAACCCACGATACCGATATGGTAATTTGTTTTGTGGTCATGTCCGTGCCGATGTTGTGACTGTTCGCGTAGGCGTAAGGTCACATTGGCCGCCCGAAAGGTCCGTGAAATTATTGTTCAGTCCCGCATGGAGACGAGATCAGGACTGTTAAAATCTGTATTCCGCAGCTCGTTCATCCTCTGGTCCGCTATATTCACCGCCTCGTCACGCATGGCGTTTCTCAAATTCTCGCGAATTCCCAAAAGCGCCGTCTGCATGAGCGCCAGAGAGACTACCATGAGGATCACGAGTGCGATCATGACCTCTATAAACGTCATTCCTCTTTTTTATTGAGGACTGCAATCCGTTCCATTCCATTTCCCCATCAGTATTCTTGTAGTTGATAATATAATGCAGTCGAAGTTGGGGGCCGCGGTCGAAACGATGTGAATCGTATTGGTCGGCGCGGACGCCAGGTCGCAGGTACCGCATGCAGCAAAATTAAACAAGTAATGGTACCGCTCGTTGCAAGGGCATAACTCGTTGTCTTCTGAATCACGGCGAGTGTCCCCTCCCGTGTCGAGTAAGCCATCTCCATCGGCTGATTTCAGGATCTCGTGTCCTCGTAAATCGCGTACTGGTTTGCTGAAAGGGTCACAAAAAATACCCTGTTTCTCTGCATGGCGCTTACCCTGGCATTCATTAAATCGCTGAACATTTCTCTCGTCTGGTTTTCCACCTGGACCCTAACAGCATATTATGACCGTAGAAGCCGGCGATGGCGATCAGAATCGCTGAGGATGACGACGACGGTGAGGAGCTCTATCAGCGAAAACCCGCTCCTTGCTCATTATTCGCTTATCGTTCCTTGACATGGAGGATCCTCTTGACCGGCGCCGGCGTTGTCGATGATGGAAAGTCCCTGAGCGGTAGGAGGAACACCTTCCATCCCCGTTGTTTTTCTGTTGCCGGTATTCAGGCCGGTAACGCTTCTTTGAATGCCTCGGACAGTTTCAACTGCTCGATGCTGCCGGTGGACACCTGTATGAGCGCCTGCCCTTTGAGCAGGGCGCTGGCGTCACCGCCCGATTGTACTTCACCGCCCAGATGGAGCTCTGTGCCGCCCAGCGCGCATTCGATCGCTGTAGGGCTTGAAGGTAGTGAAGAACACCACGCCCGTCGTGGCCGCCAGCGGGTCAGTGATGACCCGTTCTGCATATACCGATGCATCGGGCACGCCGCTGAGGTCCAGATTTATGAACCAGCCGGGTCTCGAATCCGGATTTGTCTGCACATCACCGATATTCGTGACATTGTCCAATACTCCGGCCGATGAGTGACAGGACGGACCGAAGCCGTTGGTTCCAAAGCAGGGTTCCTTGACCCCGAACAGCCGACGCGCACCTGTGGCGTCATCGGCAACGCCACTTTGGGAATAATAATATCTCCCTGTCCCGAAGAAAACCCATAGGGCATGTGAGGAATTATTCTGGAGCTTTGAAACGGCGGACGTAACAGGACCTATCCCGTCAATCAGCGTGCTCACCTCCCAGTTTCCAGGGTTCGTGTCCTCTTTGGTAGAAAGCCGTAAGACCCCTCCGTCCGTCCAGGTAGAGCCTGCCATCTTCACATACGGTATGTAGACGACGTCGTCCTGATAATCCAGGTCCGTATCCAAACTGGAGTTCAGCATGGATCCGGCAAAGGCATTGGCCGGCAGACTGTTGTTGTTCCAGTCAGTCTCGATGGTCCGCAGGAGATTTCCGGTCTTGAGGTCGAGAACGAAAAGCCGCAATTGCTGGTCGGACCTGCCAAGGAACTGTTTGCCCGTCGTATCGATCGGACCGGTAGGCCCGGAACCAATAACGACGAACCATTTGCCGTTTTTACCCGGCACGGGATTGTTGGAGCCGTCTTTTACGCTCACACGCAAAATCGTCGGACCGGTCGTGGAGTACCCCAGGCGATCATCGGCGAACTCCCAAAGGACCACCGGGTTGTTCTGGTCCGTGATATCAAGGGCGAAATAGGAGGAGTAGCCCAGCCCTTTTCTGGTTCCGTCCGCGTCTGTTGCTGCCGGATCAGGATCAACGGCCGGCGTATTGACGCAGTTCCCTCCAGGAGCGCACGTCTTGCGGCACCCCCCTCCGTACCTCATCCCGCCGATGAGGATTGTCCGCCAGTGGCTCACGGTCCGATCGGTATTCGATACGTCGCCGTCACCGGGGGCGCCAATGCTCGCATCAAATATAAACGGCGTCAGATCGAGCGTATAAACATGGCAATAGCTTGGATCGGCGGTGTATTTCAGATACGGCAGCGCATGTTTGGGAATGAAAGCCCAGATTTCTTTTCCCAGGTCCGTGCCCGTCATCCGCGCCTTGTCGAAATCTCCCTGGCCGGTCCATTTCAATTCCAGCGTGCCGAGCTTGAACGCATGGAGCATGCCGTCATTGGCGCCAGCGAAGATCATGTTTCTCCCCCGGTAGCCGCCGTTGGGGGTGTCCGAGGTGATGTAATGGCATTGTTCGCGGCAACCGCGAGCGACGGGTCCTGACCTGGAACGCCGTACGTATTGTCAGCATACATTTTATGGTATGTGTTGAGCGGGAGCCAGGACGAAATCTTCGGTGTGGAATTGAGCACGTCTCCCAGTTTCCAGGTCTTATAGGGACCCTGTGTCGCTCATCTTGACCGAGCGGGTCCGGTACGTCCACGTGACGCCGGTAACAACGGGATTGTCCTCGCCCTGCACGTAGCGAATGATCGCCTCGGCTTCGTCGTTTTCGTGACCCTAAGATAGGACCTTAGGCCGGATGCGTTGCCGGTCGAGAAGTCGATGCGTCCGCTCCCGGTGGTCGTGTAGATGGTTCGAGGATCCGAGCGGCTCCACAGAAGGCCTCCCGCCTCCCACAGATTGCCGATTGACTCGAAATCAATATCAGGCAATATCTGATCATCGATGATTCCGTCCCCGTTCGTATCTTTCCACCTGTGGGCCTTGGTAACTTCGTTCGTCGTATCGAAAAAGAGCTGAACGATATTATCATGATGACGGTGCCGGAGGTCTGGTCGGTTTTCAAGGTAAGGACTTTCGCGCCGTCGGCATCGAGGAGGCCGTCATCTTCCCTGATAGAGCTGCTGTTAAGGTTGGGGTCCACGTAATACCATAGATTGGTCAGGCGTCCGATCCAGTCGATCTCGTCGTTCACGAATTTCCTTCGAGGATAAAATACGGCTTGTACCAGGTTCGCGCCGCTGCCCTCGCCCGAGGCCAAACCGATGCCGCGGTGCCTGCAGCCGCGCGTTTGATGATGTCCTGGAGCGCTCTCTCTAACTCCGCCTTCAGAAGGGCGGGGTCCTGAACCTCATAGTAAGTCCCGCCGCCTTTCACCGCGGCCTGCATCAGAACGTCGCCCGTCGTGACTGGGGCGTTGTTGGGATTATAACTTGGAGACGTAAAGATCCCCATAGTATTGACGATGTATGTGCTCACATACTGCCGGCCGGGGTGATCCAACCGGAGATCAGGATAGTTGTATCCATAGCATGCGTTCTTCGCGAGGTTTGTAAGGGTTGCGGACGAGCAGACCGACGGCATGCCGGTGTCGAATACCTCCGGAGTATGGTTTGTCTCGACACTCGGAGGATTGTTTGCCCCCACGCCCGCGGAAATGATCAGGACGAAACTTTTCGTGCACTGCTGCGCGCCTATAAACGGATCGCAATTATTACTCGTGTTCGTTTGATAATAGTTGATCGCCTCGTACTCCCCGTTCACCAGGACCGTGGTCGGATCGATGGAAACCGCGTTTTCCACGGCGGCAAGAAAGTCCGGGTCCGGGGTGTCGTTCGGGAACTGTTCAATACAGTTTTCCATCGTCGGCTGGGAGTAAACGTTCTGAGACTTGCTGAAGTCCATGACCCCGAACCGGGCCTGTGACCAGAACTGGTCGATGAGCCCGCTCTTAAGAGCCCGGACCCGCTGTTATGGCCAGCCGTGGTGCAATTGACATTATAGTCCCCGCGCAGATCTTGACGTTCAGGTTTCCGGTTGTTCTGATCGCGCCCGTCGTAATGATCAGTGTAAAATCCTTGGAGGCCGTTACGTGGCCATTGTCGATGGCTGTTATCGTGAAATTGTAGGTCCCAGCCAATGTGGGTGTGCCGGAAAGGACGGCTGTATTGACATTTGAACTCGAGCAGGTCCCGGTACCCGAACCGGAGCACGTAAAGGTAAGCCCGGGCGGTAATGAGCCGGATGTGATACTCCAGGAGTTGACCCCGTTATTGGCGTGGACTGCCGTTATCGTCGTGTTGTAGGCCTGATTTTTTGCTCCATCCGGCAGGGGGCTGTTGGTCGTTATCGTGAGTTGGGGATTGTCGTAGATCGTTATAGTAAAGTTCTGTGTGGCAGAATGGCCCTTTGTCGGATCGGCCACATTAGGCGCATTGCGCACAAAAACGGTGAATGAGTAGGTCCCGGACGTGTCGGGCGAACCGGAGATCTCCCCGGTAGCATTGTTGATGGTCAGGCCCCCCGGCAGGCTGCCGGCACTGATGCTCCAGGTATAGGGCGAGCAAACGCCGGCAGTGGCTGCTAGCGTTGCGCTATACAAATCCATTAAAATTCCGTTCGAAAGAGGACTCCCTGTTGTTATCGAAAACGGCACCGGATTTACGACAATGGAATAACTTTTTGTGTCGGTATTGCCGCCACTGTCCGTCACCTGGATCGTGAAATCATAGGCGTTGGTGTTCGAGGTTGTCGGAGTACCTGAAATCGTCGTATCGGGAGTGCCGGAAGCGCCCAAGGCAAGCCCCGGGGGCAGATTGCCAGAGTATATGGACCAGGTATAGCTGCTGTTCGTACCGCCCGCGGCTGAGATTGTCACGGTATATCCGGCCCTGCACTCCGTCCCGTTGGGAAGGTTACTCGGTCCACCTGATATCCTGAGCGGGCTCGCTGCCTCCGCGTCCGAGACAAGGAAGTCCGCTAGAGAGGTCAAAACGTGGAGAACGGAACTCGCCGCGCTCCTGAAAACAGAAGGTTCGGCCGGGGTCCTGCTTTCCGGGTCTGCCTGAGGATTTTCAGCAAACTTCAGATCCGTTTCCATGAGAGCGAAAGCCGGATCATTGGGCGGCACTGTCGCGGGACTGTCCAGGAGACCGCACGACCCGCTCGTCGGTTCGGTAAACTCTATGTTCGCATTGTTCACATTGACGATACAGGTATGGGTATTGCCGCTGACAACATAGGAAAGGGTCTTCTGCCAGACATTACTCTTGCTGATCAGCGTATTGATCTGCGTTTGGCGCGACACGGAGATGCCGCCGACCAGGATATTTTCGAGAAGGTCGTATTTGCTCGTCGTTGCCCAGTTTAAGAGGTTCCCGGAATAAACACCATTCGTATCGGGAGTAAATTTGCCGCCGCTGTACGAATACTTTAATGTAGGTTTGTAATACCCGTTGTACGTCGTGGTAGGAATATAGTTGTCAGTACAAGTATGGTTCGATGAATAAGACGCATCTTTGGCGCAATATGCCGGTTCTCCCATATCGACGGCGTTGTCCATAATGACCATAACGTTCGGCTTGACATCTTTTTTTACATAGGGAGGAATAAGGCAATAATCACTCATTGAGGCAGCGAACAGCTGGGCCGGCAACGCGGTAAATAGTATTGTTATGAATACGGCTGCCGCAAAGCTAAAGGATTTATCAATTACCCTCATAGATCACATCCCCCATCGTAGTTTGGTGATATCCTGTTCAATTGGCCTGATGAAGGCCGAGGCTTCTGGAATCTTGCGAGCGGGAAGAATAGACCTCCGCCATTAATACGTCATAGACATCCCAGACATGGCGCCTGCAGGACGGGCAGAGTTCCCATGTCAGAGCTTCCGGGGAATCTGTTATTACAATTGCCCCGCAATCAGGACATGTCAGTCTAAATTTATCGACGAAATGCCTCATTTCCTCGGCTCCTGACGTAGTTTAATAGTACAACAAACTGCAATAATAAAGCCATAACTATTTTATTATTTTTTAGGTACTTACGAGGTGGCTGGGGAGGAAAATAAAGGGTATATTTCTTATTTATGTAATGAGTTACATACACCATTGCAAGCATGAACCAGCAAAGCTTGATGGCCCAGAAGAGTCGAACATGCTTTTTGATGTTATTCCGGCCTATCCGTATCGCTGCATTTTCGGTACGTTATTAGGTCCCAAGGCATTTGTATACACTCGCCTTGTGGTCCCATCCCCACACCCCCTCACGCACCCTGGTTGCGCTAATACTGATACACTTCATCCCGTCCTGGTCCGTGTCATTCTTGACGATGATGGTCATATTGCCAAAAGCCCAGTTCGCATTCCTGGAGACGCCGCACGGGTCAAAAATAAGAATGTCGTTATTGAAATTGGAGGTCGGATTTGTTTTTTTCAAGGCCACGGACAGCGGAAGATTTTTTACTGTTGCGTCTGCCTCCTCACGGGAGCCGTCGCATGTATTGACATTATACGAATTGCTGTCGTTGCAGTCATCGAACCTGAAGACAACGTACGACGTGGAGGATGGAAAGCGTATTCCGTACCCGTGGGCATCGTGAGTCATAGCCTGTATCCGTGCGATCTGGATATCAGCCAGAAGCCGCTGTGTCACACCCGTTACCCGAGCGCCGCGGATCATTTCCACCCCCGCTGACGCAAAACCCATTAGCACCGCCATAATAGCGATAACAACGATAAGCTCCACCAAGGTGATCCCCCGCATCCCTTCCAGCCTCATCATGACACCCTCCTCTTGTCTGAAACATGATGGTAATTGAGAATGTTCACGGCGAGGATACCGGTTTTTTATAGCGAGGGGAACTACCCATTCGGGTAGGGTGGCTGAATGAGGGAATTTTGCAAAAAGCGGTGGTGAGAGTGCCGGTGAAGTAATCAGAGTCTGAATGCGCGAGACGCGAACGAAGAGCTT
>CAVUHW010000033.1:0-7874 GCA_963741205.1 Nitrospirota bacterium | reverse complement strand
TCTTGAGACAAATTTCGACGGCAGTTGTGCGATGTTTCAAGTTATTTCCCCCACTTCTTTTCATATCAATTTTCCCGGGCGCACCTCTCGTTCTCAGTTTTTATTATAGAGAACAAAGTAATGCTGTCAACGATTTTGTGTAAATTGCGCAGAGCGGTAAAATGAGGTCGCACCTTCCCGAGTCGATTTGATCTCCAACTCAATTCCGTCTTTAACGATAGGAACGGTGTCCCGACTAAAAATGCGGTTAAAACCCCGAAGGACATGGTTCTTAAACCTTGAAGATTGCGGTACTGGAATCCACGCCTCATCATGATCGATCCTTGCAATTACCAGGGATATTGGAAAAAGATGCTCGTCTGGAAGCCTTCGTTGCCCGATGCGAGGTCGAGTCGGTACACCAGCCCTGACGCGGTCACCATGCGGAACCCTACGCCGTAGGAAGAGCGAGTGATGTCCCAGAGTTCGCTCCACAGGTCCGCCACCGTCCCGATCTCGTAGAACGGGGCGATCTGGAAGGCCGTGCGGACGTCCTTCATGATAACGATATTGAACGGTGTGTATTCTTCCGTGACGTTCCAGCGGATCTCGGTCCCGATAAATTGCATGTGCGCGCCTTTGTAGCGCCCTTCGGGATAGGACCGCAAACGGTTGAGCCCGCCCAGGGAACTGGCGGTGCCGTGCGTATTCGCGACAATTTCGTTGTCGATGACCTGCTGGCACTGCGCCCGCTGCTGAAGGTCCGTGATGGTGCTGCAGTCCAGGCCCAGGTGACGGGCGATCACGCTTGGGTCCGTTTCGCCATTTGTCAGCACGTAGGCATCGGACCTGAAATAGTTGAACGCCCAGGTACTTGCCTTCCCGAGCGGAACATAGGCCGTGGCACTATAGTCCATATAGAAGAAATCGGGCCCTAGATCAATAGGCGGCGTACTCCAGCGGCTCACTTCGAAGCGGAAACCCCTGCGGGGATCCAGATAATCGTCGGTCATGTCGAGGCGCGTTCCGAAGACGGTGGTCATGGTACGGGTCGTGGCAGGATCCTGGGCTTCGATGATGACATTTCTATCCTGGTCGCGGATCGACTTGAACTGTGCATGGCCGCCGTAAAATGCGGCGTAGAGTTCGAACCTCCTTTCAAGGAAGGTGGCCGTGAGGCGTGATCCACCGAACGTATCGTTCCCGTATTCAAGAAGTGTATAATCGTGTTTCTCCGTTCCCATGCCCCTCCGGCTGTAGCTAAGTTGCGTTATTCTGTTCACATGGACCACGCCTGCGTCCAGGATCAGCTGTCGGGGCATGAGATGGATGTTGTAAATGCCCGCGGCCTGGCCGCTGATGTCGCCGGTGAAGACGGTTCCTCCGACGGTCGCATACGTGCCGCCGATGTTCGCTGCGCCCCCCACAATGCCGTAGCCTGTCCCGATGCCGGGATAATCAAAAACGTACGGCGCAATGAGCCAACCGGGCACATTGTCGAACTGGGGCCTCCGCCGTTCCGGGAGAAGAGAACTGTCCGCGAACGCTGATTGAATGGAGAAGAGCAGGATCAGGAAACTGCAGGGAATGCACGCGCCTTTGAAGAACCCCGCAGCAAAGCTCGTCACGTCATGCCGGTGCGTGTTCGCCAGGCGTGCCTGCAGGTCCTTGAGCATTTTCCGGGGTATGTTCACTTTGAAGGATTTCAAACTCATTTCAAACCTTTTGGACGCTACGGTTTTCTACGAAGACAGCCACCGAACAGTCGGCGCATCAGCAGCGCCGGACACGTCCGAAGCGAAGAGCGTACGATGCTGCCGTGTTTGGTTGCGTTACCAATCGTCAGCTTCAGCAAAGACCAGAATTATTGACACGGTTGCCTTGGCCCATACAGGTAAGGAAGAGCGGGCCCGAGCAGTTACGAACTGAAGAGAGGTTTCCTCCCCCCGGAATTACTTGCCGAATTGAATTTCAAGGGTAGCCATAAAAGCGTAAGTGGAATTCCTGCGGCCGTCAATACCTTGCGGCCAGGTGACTTCAGGCGCAAGCTCGAAAAAGAGCCAGGGCCGGTAAAAATTCCGTCGATAGATTGATCCAATCCGATAATTTTGAATGATCCAACTAGGATAATTCACTCCCCATATACTGGTATCATAGGAAATTGCGCTCTTGGGCGTCAGTTGAGTGAAGAGACTGACCCCGCTATTCCAGGTTATGCCGGGCTTGCCCTCGAGGAAGGTCACGTTATTGCCCCACCGGACGAGCGTAAACGTGGTGATCTTTCGTTCAAGATCAAGCTGCGCGGTGTTCGTGAAACGTTCAATGGTTTGCCACATGGGGATTTCAGTAAATCGGATGAGGTAAACCTCGCCAAAGGGCTTCTCGTGCTGATACCGGATCCTGATAAAGGCATCGGGGTGCAGACTGACTTTGATCCCGCTCTCAATACTGACCAGTGAACGGAGCCACGTAAAAAAATCTACTCGTACTCCGAGTATGGGTTTTCTGGCCCCTGTATCCGGATCGACTCCGGGATCGATGGGCTGACCGGGCTGGGTAGTGACTCTGTTGGGTGTAGATTCCGCAACGATGGAAAACCTCGCTCTTTTCAGCAATTGCTCCATCTGGGGCAGGCGGTACCGGAACCTGAAATCGCCAATAAAATCGACACCCTGCCCCTCGGTCCACCGGTATGAATTTCTAAATACAATTAAAGTGGCGGGCCTGACAGCCAGCAAAACATGGTCCTTTACAAAGAAGGTATCAAACCATACAGCTGGTCCACAGGTATTATCCTGCACGAAGCCATGCACCTGGTCCATCCAATTGTCTCCGGCTACTCTGGCGGTAAAACAGGGGTCTACCTGCGGTCCCAATTGCTCCGCGATTTTGGTTTTCGCCGCAGGCTGAGGCGCTTGCCCGGTTTTAGGCCCCTGCTGTGCTGCAGGTGAAGACGGGTTCTGCAAGGTATTCGTTTCCGTGCTCGCCGGGTCGCTGTCCGTCATAGTCGAATTTGTTCCGGGCTGTACCGCGGTTTCAGCGCTCGCGCCTTGAAAACCGACGAAGAGAAGAGAGAGGCTTAAAAACAATGTGATCGAGAAATAACGGGGACGACTCGAAGCAGTAATTATTAGGAGAATCATGAAAGACATGTATGTCTTTATACATCCGTGTTTATCAGATTTTGCTGAAAAACCCCACTTTCGGCATCCGTGTCCACATGCTCTTTCCGAAACGAACCCTTTTTTAAGGACGGCGGATGCCGTCTTTCCGCATGCGGCCGCGAAGCGTGCTGGGGTTGAGGCCGAGCATCGCCGCTGCGCCTTTTTCTCCTTCGACCCTCCACCCGGCTTTCTTAAGCGCCTGGAGGATATGGTCGCGTTCAATATCGACAAGGGCTTTGCAATCCTGCGCCTCCTGTTCACCGGCATTCACGGAATTCACGAACCGGTCCAGTATCTGCAACTTGGGCCCCTGGCTCGTGATCACCGCCCGCTCGATGATACTCTCCAACTCGCGCACGTTGCCCGGCCAGTTGTATTCCTGGAGGGCGTTCAGGGTGTCTTTCGAAACGGTCTCGACGTTCTTTCCTGTTTTCTTGTTGAATTTGGTAACAAAATATTCGACAAGAAGCGGGATGTCCTCCTTGCGCTGCCGGAGCGGTGGGATTGTGATGGGAAAAACATTCAGCCGGTAGAACAGGTCTTCCCGGAACCTGCCCTTCTTGATCTCTTCCTCCAAGGTTCCGGTTGGTGGAGGCGATGATCCGCACATTGACCTTGATGGTCTTGGGGCTGCCCAGCCGCTCAAATTCGCCTTCCTGGAGGACCCTGAGCAGCTTGGTCTGAAGGTCCATCGGCATCTCACCGATCTCGTCGAGAAACAAGGTACCGTTGTCGGCAAGTTCGAAGCGCCCCATCTGCCGGTCATGGGAGCCGGTGAACGCACCTTTCTCCCGCCCGAAGAGCTCGCTTTCGATGAGGTTCGCCGGAAGCGCCGAGCAGTTGACTGTTATCATAGGCCGGTCCTTGCGGCTGCTCCTGCTGTGAATGGCGCGTGCTATTACTCCTTTCCCCGTGCCGGTCTCGCCAAGGAGGAGAACGGTCGCATCCTGAGTAGCCACCTGTTCGACGCGGAAGAATACATGCTCAAGAGCATCACTTCGCCCGATGATCTCGCCGAAGTTGAACTCCCTATCGATATCCTTGCGAAGGTAGATGTTCTCAGCCTGGAACCGCTCCTTTAACTGCTGGTTTTCCGAATATGCGCTGCGAAGCGAACCTTCCGTCTC
Organism: Nitrospirota bacterium; assembly: GCA_963741205.1. Taxonomy (GTDB): domain Bacteria; phylum Nitrospirota; class UBA9217; order UBA9217; family UBA9217; genus JAJYKN01. The sequence goes on along the minus strand of CAVUHW010000033.1, from coordinate 3,604 downwards.
CCTGTGCTCCGTTATTTCCTGCGAGAGCTGCGCGTTTAAACTGACCAGCTCACTAGTCCGTTCCTTTACCTTAAGGTCAAGCTCGCTATATGCTTTTTGGAGCGCGTCTTCTGTCCGCCTGCGATCTGTGATATCGATGATCGTAGTACGGATATAACCGGCTTTGTCGTCGATATTTTCCACTGCCACGCTTCGGAGCTCTGCATAGAACGATGCGCCGTCTTTTCTCTTAAGTCTGATTTCACAGGTCTGGCTGCCCTGTTTTTGAAAAACCTCTTTGCGGTGTTCCGAAAAAATTTCTCTGTCCGCCGCTTCCGCGATAAAGCTGATAAAGGCCCTCTTGAGCAGCAAGCCTCTTTCAATTCCCAGCAAATGCGCGCCGGTAAGATTTACTCCCTCTATCAGTCCGTGTACATCAAGGGTAAAATAGCCGACCGGCGCAAAGTCATATAATTCAGCGTACTGATTCCTCGAGGCCTCCAGATCATCCCGGGTCTTGCGCAGTTCTTCATTCTGCATCTCCAGCTCGATCTGGTGCGTCCCCAGCTCGTGGACTAGTTCCTGAATGTCCCGGGCAGAGAGCTTTTGCAGCCTCTCAAGCTGCGTGCGCAGCTTTTCTTCGGCCTTTCGGCGAAGGGAGGCGAGATTGTCTGAAGGGGTGGTGGTTTTTCCCATATCACCTTTTGCAGCCATTGTTGATCCGCACTATTCCGGTTTTCGTCAGGTTTTAAAAAAGCACGGTTGATAAGAGCTCCATCCCTGCCGTTTGTGACACGGTGTTGAACTGCAACTGAGGAGGCTCGCTTAGGAGGTCCATCAAGGCAAGGAGCTTCCGATAATTGTCCGTTCGAACGTGCCTCTCGAGATCGGCTCTTGTTTTCCACTCCTCAACGAGGGCAAAGGTGTTTTTGTTCTCAATGTCCTCATAGAAACAGTAACTGATGCAACCCCGTTCAACCCGCGTGGGCTCGATCATTCCCCTGATCGACTCCGCAAAATCATGACGCTTGCCTGGTCGCACGGTCATTCTCAGTGTTACGATTATCATGTCGGTCATGGCTGCCTCATTTTATTTTTATGGCAAAGGAGGTACGCTGCTCACGCTGTCCGTGAATTATCATCTGGACAGCGATGGTTCGCTGCCTCATGACAAGATTGTAACTTGCAATATTTATGCCCCCGGGGGGGGGTAATATATTGCTTTATGCCATTAAAATGTTTGGAGAAGGACCACAACGAAGAATTATGATATGATATTTTGATTCCTGATATTTAGGGAATTCCTGACATGTCAGGAATTCATTTGTTCCTTTGAATGCCCAGCTTTTTCATCCTCGATTCAAGCGTCTTCGGATTGAGACCGAGGATCTCTGCTGCTCCGCCTTTTCCGCTCACGCGCCAGCCCGTGGAGTTCAGAACTTCGATGATATGCCGGCTCTCAATCTGTTCGAGCGTTCCGGTGCGCCCGTTTTTTGCCTCGATTGACTTCGGTATCTCGATGCGGAGAACCGGGCCAATGGTCATGATCATCGCCCGCTCGATAACGTTGCGCAGCTCCCGAACATTTCCAGGCCACCCGTAGTTCTGCAGGTTTTCGATGCCTTTCTGGGGTATGGATTTGATGCGTTTCCCCATCCTGGCACCGAACTCCTGAACAAAGGACCACGCCAGCGGAAGGATATCTTCCTTGCGCTCACGCAGAGGCGGCACGAAGAGCGGAAAGATGTTGAGCCGGTAAAACAGGTCTTCACGGAACCTGCCTTCGCGAACATATTGGTTCAGATCGCGGTTCGTGGCGGAGACGAGCTGGACGTTTACCTTGATGGTTTTGGGGCTCCCGAGTCTCTCGAACTCGCCATCCTGGAGCACCCGGAGCAGCTTGGTCTGCAGCTCCAGCGGCATTTCGCTGATTTCGTCGAGGAACAGTGTACCTCCGTCAGCCAGTTCGAAGCGGCCCATCTGCCGGGCATGGAGCCGGGGAAGGCGCCCTTCTCGCGGCCGAAAAGTTCGCTCTCGATGAGGGTAGGGGGCAGTGCGGCGCAGTTTACTTTCACCAGGAGACGCCCCTTGCGAGGGCTCAGGGTGTGGATCGCATCGGCCAGCAGCTCTTTCCCAGTGCCTGTCTCACCCTGGATCAGGACCGTGGAATCCGTGCCGGCCACCTGCTCCACCTGTTTCAGCACGCTGCGAATCGCCTCGCTGTTGCCCACGATGTTCTCATGAGGGTGCAACAGCTTGACCTCTTCCAGGAGGTAGCGGTTCTCGGCTTGAAGCTGTTCCTTGAGCTTCTTATGGGCCTCGAGAAGTTGTTCTTCAAGCTTTTTGCGTTCAGTGACATCGCGAATATTGCATTGTGCCAGCCTTGCCCTGTCGACCATATATATGTCCGTATCGATATTTTGCCCGGACTTGGTTTTTACCTGAACATCATCGTAATTAATAATGCCGCTCTTGTTCAAAGCTTGCATTATCGCCGGAAAATCACTCGTATCGATCGAGACACCGATATCCTGCAGGTTTTTCCCGATGCACTCCTCTTCGGAATAACCCAGCATTTTCTCGGTGGCCGGATTGGCATGGGTTATATGTCCCTTCGCGTTTTTCGAGAAGCACTATCCCGTCGCTTGCGGTCTCAAAAAGACGCCTGTAGCGCTCTTCAGACTCTGTTAACAAGTCTTCCAGTCGCTTGCGCTCGGTGATGTCCTCGATGGCCAGGAGGATTATCCGCTCTTTTCCCGACACTCTTTGAATCTGCCGGGCATTCAAAAGCATGATGCGCCTGCCAATGGTGGCAAAATCGTGTTCAACCTCATAGTTATCAAAGGTTGTCTTTTGGGGAAGGATGGTTTCCAGCAGTTCCCGCAGCTTGGGGATATCCCACTGTTTATTGCCCAGGTCATAGATAAGCTGTCCCACGGTCTCTTCAGGTTTTACCTTGAAAGAATTCATAAAAGGAACGGCTGGCGGTGACCACCCTTAGATCCTGATCCAGAGCGATCAAGGGTTCACGCACGGTGTTGATGATGCTCTCGGCGTATTCGCGGGCTTCATCTACTTCGTCATTCAGAGACTTTATTCTGAGAAGCGACTTTACCCTGGCTAAAAGCTCATGTTTGTCAAAAGGCTTGGAGATAAAATCATCGCATCCCGACTCAAGGGCTTTTACCCTGTCTTCGGTCTCATTATAGCGCCGTGATCATAACTACCGGGATACGCTCTGTCTTTTTATCGGCGCGTAATTTCGTCAGCACTTCGAAGCCGGACATCCCGGGCATCTTTACGTCCAGCAGAACCAGATCAACTTGATTGCCGGAAAGTTTTTCCAGCGCTTCTTCACCGCTTTCCGCCTGGATAATTTCATACCCCTGCCTGACAAGAAATCCTTCGAGAAGTTCAATGTTTTGGGGCTGGTCATCGACAACTAATATTACTGGTTTGTTTTTCATCATCTATCTCTTTTGAAGTTTGACTTTTCAACATATAAGTGAACTCACCTGATAAATTCACTTCTTTCTCTTTGCAAAGACGCGCGTATTTATCGGTTTGCCTATAAATACGCTGTTCGTTATTGAATTTATCTCTTCTCTAGCCGGGTTGTTCATCG
>CAVUHW010000032.1:0-26482 GCA_963741205.1 Nitrospirota bacterium | reverse complement strand
CGGCCAGGATGCCGGCTTCCCCGGTAGCCGAAATCGTCTGCCACAGCGTTACCTCCTGGAGAGAGATCAGATAGGGTTGCTGGATGACAATTTGGTCCGCCAGCAGCCCGGCGCGGCCACGGAAGTCGGTGGCCAGTAGTTCTTATAGGTAAGTTGGTCGCAGTAATCGGATCTTTGCAAAATAGAATAGGAGATCTGTTCCCGCATCCATGTTTTGGGTCATGACTTTCACCACGCGTTTGTCGCTGTCGGCTAACGCAGGCGACATGGTGACGCTGAAGGTGAGGGTCGCGATTAACAGCTACGCGTTGACCTATCCCCAGTTAGTGTACCAAGTGGAGAGTTGTATTTTGGGCTTGAATTGCCTCTGGAGCCGGGCGTTCCACCAACAATCTGGCGCGCTCAAGAACCGCGGGTGAGACGGCAGCGATATCGTCCATGGCGCATCCGCCTGATCTGAACATCTGGGAGACGTACAAGAATGCGGCTGAAACCGGACTGCAGTCGCAAGTCAGAACTCGGGGCGCTCTTCCGCTGAACCCGTTAGAGTCCTTCGGCGAAGGCATCGAGCGTCTCGCCGCGGCCCTGGGCGATATCACGAGCCAGATTGTCCATGTTGGCCGCCATAAATTCATTTACCTGATCACTGCTTGCAAACTTCTTTGGCTTCTGGCATTCAGCCGAACCAGCAGTAATGCCAACAGTAGGTACGAGAGACAACGGCGGGAAGAAATTTAAGAATGCTTGGATCGCCTGGAGCAGAGCTGAATCATTGGCGTTGTCCTTGAATAGCATCGTCCCGAGACCGCATCCCGCGTTGTTCTGTGCTGTTCCCGCGAACGCCACGCTATCAAGCATGATCGAAACCACCTGCAGCTGTCAAAAAAACCGCGACGATAAGCCTTTTCATATACGCCTCCTTTGCATTTGATGACGATAAAGACATTGAAGCAAGACTGACCGTCAGTTGGAAAGCCATGCTTCCCGGACCGTGTGCGCATGGGAACCCCTCTCACAAGGGGTTTGGCTTTATCGGGGTCTAACAATTGACGGAACACCCGAGAAAATCGATCAGGAAAACAGAACACAAATCATGTAGCGGGCATCGATAATTAATGAAAGCATCGTCAGGGGATTGCACAGAGTAGCAACATGTAGCAGATGGGGAAACCTTAGTGTCCGGTTATCGTTTTTCTAATGTGTGATAACTCACTGTCATACAAAGATAAAAAACCCTATATGCAACTTTTCGATTTGAACTCAATTTATCCAGAATCATCTTATAATTCACCTCATCACTGCATGAGGGGGGACCAGGATGAATTCCGGGAAAACGATCTTCGCTCAACTGATCGAGCATCTACCACGATACGAGTTCAATCAATGCGTCCTTCGTTACCAAGGCAATCACAAGGTCAGGAGTTTCTCGTGTACGGATCAGTTTCTCTGCATGGCCTTTGCTCAACTGACCTATCGAGAAAGCCTACGCGACATCATAACGTGCCTCAATTCCCATCGACCAAAGCTCTATCACATGGGATTCCGAGGGAAGATCGCAAAGTCCACGCTAGCAGACGCCAACGAGCTTCGGGACTTCCGCATTTATCAGGACTTCGGCTATATACTCATCGATATCGCCAGCAAACTCTACCGGAACGAGGAGCTTGGCCTCGACCTGAAGCTCGCGGTCTATGCGTTGGACTCAACGGTTATCGATCTCTGCTTGTCCACATTCCCGTGGGCGACGTTTCGAAAAAAGAAAGCAGCCGTCAAGATTCACACTTTGCTCAACGTGCAGGGATCAATCCCGACCTTTATTTTCGTGACTCCCGGCAGCGTTCACGACGTCAATATGATGGATGCCGTTCCATTCGAAGCCGATTCGGTCTATACGATGGACCGCGCCTATCTCGATTTCGAGCGGCTCTATCATATCAATCAGCTTTCGGCGTTCTTCGTTATTCGAAGCAAACACAACACCAGATTGCGCCGCATCTATTCCGCATCAGTGGACAAAGCCATCGGCGTACAAGCCGATCAGACAGTTCTGCTCGTCGGCTACAAATCGCGTATGGCCTATCCCGATCCTTTGCGCCGGGTGCGTTATCACGATGCCGAACGAGACAAGCGTCTGGTGTTTCTAACGAACAACTTCTTACTCCCAGCCAAAACGGTCGCCGATATTTATCGATCCCGATGGCAGGTCGAGCTGTTCTTCAAATGGATCAAGCAGCATCTTCGCATCAAGTCGTTCTTTGGAACATCACCCAATGCGGTCAAGACTCAAATCTGGACTGCGGTGAGTGTCTATCTGCTCGTGGCGATTGTCAAGAAGCGATTAAACCTTCCTGGCAGTCTCCATACGATTCTACAGATTCTGGAGGTCAACCTTTTTGAGAAAATACCCATTTCTCAGCTGGTTAACGAAACAATTAATCACGAAATAGAACATCGTGATGATAACCAATTGAATCTATTTACGTAACAACCGGACAGGACTGAATTCAATCTCGAAGTGCAACACTTGAAGCAGCGGCTTCGAGTGGCGTGACATAATTTGTTGCAATTTACGACTTATCCAGTTGGTTGTCAACGAATTCGATTATGGCGGGAAAAGGACGGGGAAAGGATGATGGGGAAAGAATCTCTCTTGGCCATGCGTTAACAAATTCGGCATGAAGTGCGCAGCCCCGAGAGTTGTGTTTGGCGTGACCTACAGGATGATCTGCGCGCTGAACCTACTACTTCACGTCCGCACTCGATTGGCAAAGTGTGAAATACCAGTTGAAATTAACAGGGTATTTCTACTTTTTGTTAATTGCCGACTTTATTGAACTGTGCATTGGAACAGCAAGCTCAGCTTTGCGAAGCAGCCGGCTGCAGGCTGGGCGAGCTGACTGCATAGAAAGGCACCATGGCACAACCATTCCAGAATTGGAATGCATTATTTCATGGTGTCTTGAAAATTTTCCCAACAGGACATCTCCACGGAATGAGCATCGGGACCATGTCTTGATAGTGACGATAGCTCTCGCCAAATTCAGCAACAAGATCCTTCTCCTCAAGGCAAGAACCGAGAACGATCCAGAATGTCCAGAGCAAATTGAAGAGTAAGCGGTCTAAACTCAAGGAGGGAGTTGCCCAGATGAAAACCAACATGAAGAAATAAAGTGGGTGACGGACCCAGAGATAGGGGCCTCGAACAACCAAGTGCGGCGCCTGCTGCTTGTTATTCAAGTGCGTTAAAATGGAGAGCCGGCCAAAGGGATCAAATTCTCCAAGCGTCCGAACGCCCCACACAAAACCGGCAACGGCAAGGAGGAAGGCGGCACGAAACGGTATCCGCAAAAGCCCCTGGACCTCAAAGAGAGTCGTGTGCGATGGCTTCCATAGAAGCACCACGGCTGTGAGGACTGTGCCGGATGCGATTGCATACGTTGCGGAGTAGTAGTGGGCGGGTATAATGGACGAAAGCCAAGTACGAAATGACGATCGTATCATCCCGCTATGCTGAAGGAAGAACACTGCGGACAGGAACCCGTCCCATAGCAACGCCTCGGTTCCGAGATGTTCAAGTGGATAACGGTAAAAGGCCCGGCGATCAGGAAAGCACCGAAGATTAGCAACGAGCCTCCGCCAGAAAGAGTGGCTAGGACGATTACCAAATAAGCTGCAAATCGATTCGCTGACTGCATCAGTCTGTCCTTCCGTGGCCCAATGTGGTAATGGGGGCAGCTTTCACGGCCCCTCTCGACCGTGGATGAAGGCCGTCCTCTGCATTAGCTTGGTTCGGCTTGTCCTGATACCAGTCGTAGGTGAGACTGCTGTTAGTTCGTCTTTCCCTGACTGCATGACACAATAGTTCCTGATCGGTACTCAAGCACTCGAATCACACTGGTTACTTCAAGCGATATAGTACAAGGGAGTTGAAACGACGGAATAACATTCATGATGCCATCAACTTCCATACCAGGGATGATCTTACACGTAGCAGATTCTATGCAGTCCTCGGCGGTCTTTACAGCAGCACCACAGCCCAGTACTATAACAGCGTCGAACCCCGATGCGCGTTTTTTTAGGTCTTGCCGGCGTCCTGATGTCCACATGCAAACAACGAAGTGATGAGGCAGCCTGCTGTAAAATACTTCTGCTTTGATGCCGGCATGCTCCAGACGGGATTTCAATTCCTTAATATACGATTCATATGCTTCGGTTTTTAGAAATCTGCTAAATAGCTGTATGAAAGGTTTCTTCTCTCTCACAGAGAGACTGGCAGCCGGGCAGAATCTGCAAGGTACAATCAGAGCAGAATGAACATTAGAGATATCAGCAGATATATCACGATCTTTAAGAGAGAATGGCATTTGTAATACCTCCTCATACCGCCCGTATTAGGTGGCGGTTGCGCGTTCTTTCTCCTTAATCATTACTGCCCGGGCATCTTCTGCATCATCGTGTCAATCGGGCACATACCGGCGATGGTTACGTACGCGCCCATGAGTAGAGCGATTACGCATAGCGCCCTTCTTTACAAAGTCCCATTGGATGAGTCTAACTGGTTTATGAGAGTCCTTACGTACGGGACATTCATATACGTTTTTAATTCAGCTGCAGCCGCAACCTGACACCGCCGCGGATTCTGGTATAGCGCCAGTTGCTACAGCACCGCATCCCGTCCCGGCCGGAACCCCGTCTCGCGCACAGGCGCTTTTTTCAACGCTTCCAGGACGATGTCCGCCACCTTCCGCGCCGTCTTTTTGCGCTCCGCTTCCGGGACTGAATCGATATCAAAGCGGTCAGTATATTCTTTTCCCGTAAAAAGAAAGCGCGTCGAACTGGACCAGGTTCTCCTTCCCGACGAGATTTTCCAGTATCCTGCCATGACACCTGAGAAAACATCCGTCAATCAGCACGATTTTTCCTGCCTTCTTGATCCATTGAGCCAGGGCCGATTCGGGCACAGTGAATAATTCTCCGTGACAGCCACGCCGGTATGGTTCCTCTTTTGCAACCATATTGGCGGCGAGCCGCGCTATCTCGCCCCGTATACACGCCCCTTCGCAGGACAGTACCGGAATTTTCCCTTCTTCAAGATTTCTGGATCCGGCTATTTCTCCCGTTGGACAGCTCTTGCAGGTTCTTGAAACCTCAAGGGCGAAACTATTGATCGGCTCTTTCATTTTTCCCCTCCTCAGGCCCGGTATCCTTTGTTTTTGGCGCGCAACAGGATTGGCTTCTCATTTTCTTAATCATGCCTTTCATCATAGTTGAGCAGTCGGCAAAAGCTCCTTCACCTGAGCAGCATTTTCCCATCACATCCATCATCCCGGACCCCATTGGACCCGAACCTTCCGATTTCGTCTTGTCTTCCTTCTTGTTTGTTTCTTCAGCAGTCATTTCAGTCATCCTCCTTGCGATTTTCAGGCGACTGTTATGTGCGCCCCGCAATGTCTTTTTTCTTCTCTTCATACCCCTGCTTATTGATCTCTCCCTGATCATACTTTCTGTTCAGAATATCAAGAAGACGATCGGATGCACTTTCGCTGTGGCTGCCCGATCTGCCGAAACCCGGGCCGCACGTCATCGAACCCGCATGTCCTCTCATCATGAAGAAGCAAAGAACCATCATTGCGGTCATAATGATCGGAAATATCCACCAATATCCATAGCCAAAACCCAAGCACGGAAACATATGCCTCACCTCCTTTCGACCATATAGACGAAGGGAGGGAGAAAAAGGATACATCTTATTATTTTTGAGGAATTTCAGAGGGGTGGTCTTGTGGTCGCAGGAGAGTTCGTTTCGTTCATCGCGGTAGAAATTGCATTTGGCTTCAAGTGCCTTCCTGAGCTTCGTCCTCGCGCGGTGCAGTCTGATCTTTACCGTGTCCAGAGATATGCTGATGATCTCGGCAATTTCCGAATTCGTCAAACCTTCGAATTCACTCAGAACGAGCACAGTGCTGTAGTCGCCAGGAAGGCTGTCAACAACGCCCCGGATACAATCATTCATGTCCTTCCGGATCAGCAGTGTATCGAGCAAAGGCTTGTTGTCGATGGGCCCGGCATCTTCATCTCCCAGAACGTCTTTTTCTTCCGTGGGTCGCACTGATCGCTTCGAGGAGGGCCTGCGGAGATGATCCATTGCCGTGTTTGTTGCAATCCGGTAGATCCATGTGGACAGACTGGATTCACCACGAAAGTTATCAAGCGAGCGATCTATTTTTACGAACGTTTCCTGAGCCGCGTCCTCTGCCTCTAACTCGCCAATCAGCCTTGTGAGATATCTGACGATCTTCGGATAATACTCATCGTATATTGTAGAAAAATCCTGTTTACTAAAAGACATGGTCATCCTCTATTTATGCGATTACAATATTATAACGCTTTTGGTTTGTTTTCCGCCAGTGGGTATTACGTAGAAGTTGATAATCGCGACTCTGGGCATGCCGTGCGTCCTGCCAAACGATTCAATAGGTCTTCTGCGCTGAGATTGCGGGACAGCTCGGTCGTCTTCCTGAGGAAGTTTTCAAGTATCTCCCCCGCTTCGATGAAGAGGACTTCGAATAGCGTAACCCGGCGGCGTTCAAATTGCCGGGCAGAGGGGAGTTGCGAGGCAGGTTCATCAGATCGTCCGGGCCCGTGAGGGCGGCCCAAAATAGTCCACCCCCACAGACACAGGAAGGGTTAACTCTTAATGTCCCGTCTTCAATTCAGCGGGAGGAAGTTTCTCCACTTTTCTCCTTGAAGAACTCGAAGTGCTTTGCGTTGTCAACCATGACGTCGCCGAACTTGTCCCCGGGCTTTGCCGGAGCGACGGATGCGACGGTGTCGTACCAGCCCTGCGAGCCGCCGATCGGGTCAGCGGAGACCGGGATCACGTAGTTCGGGTTGACCCCTTCGGCCTTCCACCAGATGTTCTTCAGGTCCGGCTCCTCCACCCCGCCCCACATCGGCATGGGAGCGTCCTTGTCGGCCATGGCGACCCTGCCGAATTTCATCCCCAGGGTATTGGAGACCGCTACGACCCTGGGGTGGATTCCCTCGGTGACCTTAGCCATCGTCACCATGTACCCTACGGGGGTCGTGATCCTGATCAGGGCTCCGTCCTTGATCCCGAGCTTTCCGGCGGTCTCGGGATTGAGCCAGGCGGGATTCTTGTGCACGATCTCGTTCATCCACTTCAGATTGGCCGTCCTGCTCTGGACATGGACGTTCCACTTGAAGGTGGTCATGATCATCTGGTCGTCCTTGAGTTTTGACGAGCCGTTCTTCTCCCAGTGCCACGGGTGGGCCTTGAACGTCGGAAGCGGGCTGAACCCGTATTTCTCGTAACGAAACATAGATTTTGATCTTGCCGTCCGGTGTGCCGAAACCCTTGCGCTTCTTGCCGCCCACGGTTACCTTTCCGTTCGGGTCTTCCTTCATGTAAAGGCCGTACTCCGGCTTGATCAGCTTGCCGTCCTTGCCCATGATCTTCCCGGTCGCGGGATCGAGGGTGCCGTACACGGGCCAGACGCCGTTTTTCTTGAGAAAGTCGTAGCCGCCCGCTTCCTTGAGGCCGGGAATGTTCTCGAACTGTCTGCGGAGATAGTCCTCGCCGTCCTTGAACTCCCAGTACTGCCTCATGCCCTTTTTGCCGTCAGGGTCCACTTTCTGGATGATCATCTTGAGGATTTCCCTGAACTCGATCGCCTCTCCGAGGGGCTTCACGACAGGCTGCCTGATGCCGACCCACGGCCACAGGCTCGACGGCATGCTCTCGGGATCGTGCCGTTCGAGGTAGCTGCAGTCCGGCAGGACGAGGTCCATCAGCACGGTGGTCTCGTTCATCTGGTTCGAGAAGGTAACGCTGAAGGGAATGAGCTTTTCGTCGAGCAGCACCTCCCGCCAGTAGCTCGCGGCAGGGTTCGTGAACGCCTCGCAGGACATGTAGTTGAAATACATGCCCGATCTTCTGCTTTCCCTCCTTGATCCAGAAAGGCGTCAAGTGGCTCACCTTATGGTGCGCCAGGGGATAATCGGGCGGCGTGGAAAGATAGCTCGGCTCCTTGGCCTTCGGGGGCGTGGGCTGGGGCTGGTCATAGCCCATGCCTCTCGGCAGGCAGTATCCGCCCTTCACGTCGATGTTCCCCGTGATGATGGGAAGGAGCATGGTGCACCGCTCGTTGTAGGACCCGTAGAGGTGCTTGCACGGCCCCCGGTAGGTGTAGGTCGTGGCCGGCCTGACGCTGGCGAACTCGATCGCGATCCTTCTGATGTCCTTTGCCGGGACCCCGGAATATTTCTCCGCCATCTCGGGAGTGAACTGCTTCAAATGCTCTTCGAGCTTGTCAGCGGGATAGTTCGTCCAGGTGTTGATGAAGTCCCTGTCCGCAAGCCCTTCCTGCATGATGACGTTCGCCATGGCGAGGGCCACGATGCCGTCCGTGCCCGGGAAAAGCGGGATCCATTCGTCGCTCTTCGCCGCGGTATTGGAGAGCCGCACGTCGAAGGTGACGAGCTTCGCCTTTCCGTCCACGAGTCCGTCCATGAGCCGCTGCGAGTAGGGGTTCATGAAGTACCCTGCCTCGAGGATATTGCTCCCGAAGTTGATGATGTACTTGGTGTTCTCGAAGTCAGGCGTCTCGATGTCCGGACCCCACGTGGGCTCCATGCCGATCTTCTTGGACGCCTCGCAGGTGGAGGTGTGGTTCACGATCGTGTTGGAGCCCAGGGTCGCCATGAACCGTTCGGCCGCGCCCCCGGAGCGGTTCCTGCCCCACTTCATCATGATCTCATTCGGATGCCCGCTTGCCTCGATTGCCGTGATCTTCGCGGCCACCTCTGTGATCGCCTCGTCCCAGGAGACCCGCTTCCACTTTCCGCTTCCCCGCGGCCCTGTCCTTTTCAGGGGATAGAGTATCCTGTCCGGATCGTAGATATGCCCGATCCCGGAATTGCCCTTCGCGCAGAGCCTTCCCCGCGTGGACACGTGCTTGTCATTGCCCTCAAGCTTCTTCACCCTTCCGTTCTTGACATAGGCGAGGCCGCCGTCCTCGATATTGCAAACGAGGCAGGTGTAGGGCACAACCTTGTCCCATTCCTCGCCGCTCACCCGGTCATCCTTCACATGAACGCCTCTTCCGCCAAGTTCAGGCTCGGCAGCTTCCGCGAATGAACTTGTCCCGCCAACAGCGGCTGCTGAGCCGGCCGCCATTCCCAGCTTGATGAAATTTCTGCGTGTAATATCCATGGCCAGCGCCTCCTAGAGATACTGGGTGAGAATGCCTTTATCGAAATCCTGAGGATCAACCTGCCTGTTGCCCCTGATCGAATCGATCTGGTGGCCTTCCGCGCCGATGTAGTACACTATGCCGTCAGCACATAGCTTTTTCGTCGGGTTCGAGGCGATGAGCTTTGAAACAACGCTGTCCGGGTCCGAAAGGTCGCCGAAGACCCTCGCCCGCGGGATGCAGGTCTGCACGCAGGCAGGGACAAGTCCCTTTTCCACCCGATGGACGCAGAAGGTGCATTTCTCGGGAAAGCCGGTGAAAGGATTCACGTAGATCGCCTCCAGCGGGCAGGCCGATATGACGAGGTCGGCCTCGGCCTTGATCTGGGCAGCTGTTTTCCCCTGCAATTTTTTATAGTCGAAGATGACGATGCCGTCGCTCCCGCCTGGAGAAACTTCCGAGGCCCGCGCCCTGTGAAGCCTCGGCGCAGTTTCCGCAGTGATTGCAGATCCATTGGAAAAAATATCGTTTTGCGTGGGGATACTTGCCCTTCTCGTAGGTCCGGATATGGGTCCTCCACACGCCGAGGGGCACGTCGTTCTCCGCCTTGCACCCGACGGTGCAGGCATGGCAGCCGATGCATCGCCGCACGTCCATCACCATCGCCCACTTTGGTTTTTTCATCCCTGCCGCCCGGGCCTCGCCAGCGGAGGCGACAAGCGCGGCCCCCGCAGCAGCGGATAGGGTAAGGAATTCCTTCCTGGTCAGGTCTTTCTTTTCTATCGCTCATGGTTGTCCTCCTCTCAGTAAAGAAACGTCGTTGATTTCGTCTTGCGGCAACCCGTTCGCTGCGCTGGCATTCAGGCTGCCGAAGTATTCTTTCTCCGTCTCCAGGAAGTGTACGATCAAGGAACCAGCCCCTTTATAAAAAGGATGAAAAGCGAGTCTCTGCAAATCCCGCAGAAAATCGAAAGCCCACGGATCCAGATGGCCCCGGAAAAACTCCTCCTGAAATCCGGACCATTTCGAAGACTCTTTTTCATCCCCGCGCCGCCGCGCACCACCCTCCTTTTCAGCCAGGTACGCCATGAATTCAAGCTCCATGCCGAGATGGTCGGGCAGTATGCGGCACTCGTCTTTGATCACAAGACCGCAGCTCCGGTAAAATTCCTCGACCTCCCAAGAGGGTTTCTGGTTCAACATGCCGTGCAGACGAACGGATTCGTAGGGAGGAATGCCGCCCGGCACAATGAACAATGCGGCGTATTCTTCGGCAAGATCGTTCAGCAGGATGTGCTGAGGTGTGTCGGGCAGCGCACGGCCCAGGTCTATGCCAAGCTCCTGGAGCGCGTCCGCGACCGCTTCGCTTTTCAATATAGCGAGGAACTCGGTTGTCGCCTCTTTCAGGTAGGCCGAGGCGAGGAGATGGTAAACGCCGCTTCTGCCTTTTGTTATGCCCGACCTTTCCACTTTCTCTTCAAGCATGGTTCCTCCAGAGGTTTTCAAATACGAGCCCGTCCTTTCCGCCCGTAATAATACTTTGGGGCAGAACCTGGGCTGTTTTAACTAGAAGGAATAAAGGGGGGCAATAATCTAAAGGTTATCACCGGGCACGTGTTTGTCAAGTGTGCTGTTGGGATGCGGGGTTATGTTGAAATGACAATTGGCGGCACGTCGACGTGGGCGCGCAGAAAGGGTCGCTCTTTTTATCCCCCGATCTGCGGCATGGGAGGGACTTGGCAGGATGGAATGAGGACCCGCCCTCCAAAGCATGAACAAATCGCTGAAGACTTTATTCTGATCCATCGGTAAATTCGGTGATGTGATTTTCATAAATTCTATCCCAGCTTCCCGAAGGGACAGACCGGATACCTGCACACGTCGCACTTCATACACAGACCGCCGTGGCCGAGTGCTGCAACCTCTTTCCGTCCGATCTTCTCACCGGCAAGAACACGGGGAAGGATCAGATCGAAGATCGTGGTTTTCGCGTACATGCCGCAGGCGGGAATGCCGATAATCGGAATGGAATCGAGATAAGCGATAAGGAACATGGCTCCCGGGCAGAACGGCTGAGCCATAAGTTATTCTGTAGCGCCGAGTTCCCTGATCGCGAACCGCGTTACGTCATCGGGGTCAACGGACATGCCGCCCGTGGTGATCAGCAGTCAGCCCCGGCATTCAACAGTTCCCGGAGCCTGTCCACGATGAACGCCTTATCATCCGGCGCATAATAGACGCCGACAAGTTCCCCACCGACCTCTTCGATCTTCTTCGTAATGACCGGTGCGAATGCGTCCTTGATCTTGCCGTGATAGACTTCATTCCCGGTGATAACGACGCCCACCTTCGGTTTTCGAATCTCCTTCACCTCAATGATACCGGCCTGACGCTGTTGAGCGCCGATATGCGAACCGCCGGTTCAACGACATGCTTTCTTTACTACCAGAGGTATCGCCCTCGTGCCCGCGACTGTCTGGCCTTTTTTCACGACGCGTATTGTCATGGAGTGTTGCGCACATGACCTCGCCCAGCATATTGAACTCAAGCAGCGCGTCACGGTCTATCTTCAGGAGCCCGTCCCGCTCGGCAACGATGCTGATCTTCCCCTCCTTCGGCTCGCCCTTGATCGCGACCCCCTCGCCCATGAGCGCCCTGGCGATCGCATATGCCGCGTCGTTCTCGTGCATCTCGTCTTCAGCGACCTGAAGCACGAAGAGGTGTTCCTTGCCGAGCCGCTGAAGGTGACAGACGTCCTCTTCCCTGATGATATGCCCTTTTTTGAATGCACGACCTTTGAACTCGCCGGGCCGTATCTCCGTAATATCATGGGCAAGGACCGTGCCGACGGCCTGGCTGACGGGTATTGCCTTCATGGTGGAACCATGGCTTTCATGCGCGTCGTCACACATGGGACCCTCCCTTGAATATCGTCCTGAAACGTTCATCAACGATCTCTTGTATGCCTTTTTCCAGCGCTTCATATTTCTTCAGAAACTCGCGCGCATCATTGGTGAGACGGCGCCGCCGCCGTTCTTGCCCCCGGTCTGCCGCTCGACGAGTTTCACGCCCAGCCGGTCCTCCATCGCTTTGATATGGCCCCATGCCTTGCGAAAGGAAATATCGACTTCCTGCGCGGCCCGGTTGATCGACCGTGGGTGTCTATGGCCTCCAGCAGAAATCGCCTGCCCCGGCCAAAAACCGGCTCACCGCCTACTTCGATCCATATCTTTGACCTATATCAAGACCGTTATGGCTTTTTTGCATAACGCACCCCTAAAAAAGATTCTTTTACTTCGTAATAGCCGCCTGAGCGCAGGGAACGCACAGGACCTTGCCGTCCTGATAAACCTCCCGCATGTCCTGGACATGCTCCCCGCAGGAGTCACATCGCACCCTGCGCATCGGCCTCCCCGGCATGTCCTCGGGACGAATCTTCACGGCAACTTCCATCACGTCGAAAAGCTCACCATCGGCCATGACCTTGTACGCTTCAAGCTGAGCCGCGTATTTGTTATCAATGTCGGGGAAGTATTCTTTTGCCTGCTCCCGCGAATCCTCGCGGGCAATGACCCGCATTGCCTTGCCTGTTTTCAGGTTCAGGAACGTCGCGGCCATCTTGCCGTAGTCCATGAATTTCATGCTTCTCTTGCCAAGGCTGCAGCCCGTCACGGACTGGACCGCGTCGGTAGCGCACCGGTCCATCTCAACGAACACAATCAGGTTTTTTCGATCCTTTCCCTTCGGATCTCTGATGCCGATCTCCCGGAGCCCGAGCAGGGACATGCGGACGCCTAGCACCTGACCGGCGCAGAGGTGGCCGTGCGTCTTCACGGACTCCTGCAAGAGCGTCTCAAAATCAGGCGTCCTTATTGTTTGATTTTCTTTGATCATTCTGCCTTCTCCCTGCCCGAGAACTATCATCCGATCGTTTCCAGCAGCGTTCTCGTCGTCCGCGCCAGTGCCTTATAGAACGGGCTGTCTGTCGCCTCTTCCATATCACGAGTGAACCGGGGTACCCACTTCAAGAGATGGTCCTCCATAAATCTCTTGATCGTGTCCACGTACAGTTCTTTATTTTCTGTTTCCCGGCCCATCTTCTCAAACAGGACGGCAAGAAAGTTCAGCTCAGCCCCGATATGGTCAGGCATGATATTCGGGCTATTGATCGTCAATCCGGCCTCCCGGTACAATTTCTGAACTTCCTCAGCCGCATCCTGTATCATCAGCCTCTTAGAAGAAGTATACACCGATTCCCAGGGCGGACACGGCAGTTTGTAGGGTCCGATAAAAAGACGTGTGTATTCCCGGAGGACATCATCCAGATCGTTCTTCGAATTTATTTCACACGCCTTCGCGGCTTCTTTCAGCTCCTGAAGAAAAATCGACGTGTCCTCGGCGAGCAATGCTGTCCATTCCTCGATGGCCTCTTGTGACGGCTTGCAGAGGTAGATGTTGGAGAGCAGGCTGAGCGCCCTGGAAGGGTCCATTATCATGGTATCCATATTTTAAATTTCTGGTGGAGCGGACAGGCGTCCGCTCCACCTCAAAACTCCGTTCATTTGTTCTCTGAGAATCTAACCGACGGTATCGTAAGTTTGGGATCTGCAAATTCCGGCAGCCGGTCTTTGAGCGGTCTCCTGAAAATTTCATCGGGAGTCGTCTGTGCCTCGATATCTGACATCTTGCCATGCCATAAGGCATAACCTGGGCAGGTCCTGACACAGGCGGGAGGTAGCCCCTCTTTCAACCGGTGAATGCAGAACGTGCATTTATCCATCTTCTGCTTTTTTTCGTCAAAGGTAGGAGCGCCGTACGGGCATGCCGCCGCGCATCTCTTGCAGCCTATGCACTTTCCCTGGTCGATCAGCACAACGCCGAACTCGGGCTCCTTGCTGATCGCCTGAACAGGACAAGCCTTCATGCACGACGGCTCTTCACAGTGATTGCAGGCCGTGGAGATGTAGCGCACCTTCACATTGGGATAGGTCCCTTCTTCCCTGATGATCACCCGCCTGCGGCGAGTGCCGACCGGGACGTCGAATTCCTGCTTGCAGCCCGCCTCGCAGGTTCTGCACCTTAGAGACATATGAATTTAGATCCTAAGAGGAATAATCATGAACAGGGTTGCTAGCCAGCGAGGGGTAGCTCCACTGTATGAATACATGCTTGATTCAGGGAGATGTCAAACGGGGGGGCTGTCATCGGGATGCGTTAAAAATTCGGTAGGAAACCTACTTGATCGCGTGAAAATTCATCGCGGTAGACCCCCCCTATCGGAGGGTTGCTTCGTATGGATTTGCCACCAAATTGTATGTAATTGCATACAATTTATTATCATACTGATTTTTTTAATATTTTAACATGTATTGCTTTTATCATGGATTATCACTGTCTAATAATCCATACAGCAAGATTATTTATCGTACTTATAATAATCACTCTTAAATTAATAATATCAATAAGATGACATCATAATACTAATCTGGCATTTAAGTTGCATTATATAGCAAGCGTAAGAGTGCAGAAAAAGCCATCATATTTTCATCGTCTTTCTTTGAGTGGAGCAATTACAAAAGAGCAGTTCGGCACCGTGACGGGATGGAGTACAAGCCATTTAGGATTTGAAGGAAGGACAGATACTATGAAAACGGATACTATGAAGACGGAAAATATCAACCTATTTGTGCTCAACCTGATTGTGATCGGTGCGATAATTCTGGCCTTCGCGCTTTTCGGGTGCAGCAGCGGCAATTCGACGGATACGACAGCCTCGGGAACGATCGATGGGGCCGCGCTCTATAGCAGCGACTGCAGCGGATGTCATGGCTCCCTTGCCACGAGCGGCAAGAAAGGGGCATCAATATCCCAGATCCAAAACGCGATTGCACATAACATGGGCGGCATGGGGGCCTATGGGAGCCTCACCGCCGAGCAACTCCAGGCAATTGTGTCCGCCTTGACAACGGTAGGGACGACAAATCCCACCAACACAACGAACGCGGTAGATACTCCCACCTCATCAACCGCGTCGCTTGACGGGGCTGCCCTTTATACTGAAAAATGCAGTGGTTGCCATGGTCCGCTTGCAACAAGCGGCAAGGCCGGCGCAATGGTATCCGCGATCCAGGCGGCCATTGCAAACAACAAAGGCGGAATGAGTCAGTTTTCGAATTTAACTACAGCCCAGCTTCAGGCCATTGCGGAGTCGTTAGCGACAACGCCTGCATCAACACCCACGCCCACTCCAACACTGACCGACGGCGCTTCGCTTTACGCGACGTATTGTAGTTCATGCCACGGCGCCCTTGCCACAAGCAGCAAGAAGGGAAGGACTGCCGCCCAGATACTGTCCGGCATCGGCAGTGTGAACGCCATGGGGTCTCTCTCCAACCTCACGATTGCTCAAATTCAGGCTATAGCAACAGCATTGGGATCAGCGCCCGCGCAGACTCCTACGCCGACGCCCACGCCTACGACAAATGATGGGGCTGCGCTCTATGCAACCAACTGCAGTTCATGCCATGGTGCATTGGCGAGCAGCACCAAGCGGGGTGCAACAGCTTCCCAGATTCAGACGGGTATCAGCAGCGTCGGCGCCATGAGCTCACTGTCGAATCTTTCGGCAACGCAGATCCAGGCCATCGCTTCTGCATTAGCGACTACACCGGCCCCAACGCCGACACCAACACCCACTCCAACTGACGGGGCAACGCTCTATGCGGCCAACTGCAGTTCGTGCCACGGTGCGCTTGCAACGAGCAGCAAGGCGGGAAGGACGGCCTCCCAGATTCAGGCGGCCATAGGCAGCGTCGGCGCCATGAGCTCGCTTTCGAATCTTTCGACTACGCAGATCCAGGCCATCGCTACTGCCTTGGCCACTGCGCCGACTCCTGCACCAACAGACGGCGCTGCGCTCTATACCAGCTACTGCAGTTCGTGCCACGGCGCACTTGCTAGTAGCAGCGTCCGCGGCGCTTCAGCCTCTACGATTAGCTCCGCCCTTTCGAGCGTGAGTCAGATGAGAGCCATCTCCCTCACGTCTACGCAGATCCAAGCGATATCGACTGCCCTGGGAACGACAGGAACGCAGTCGCCGACGCCAACACCAACGCCTGCGCCGACTGACGGAGCTGCGCTTTACACCACGTACTGCAGTTCGTGTCATGGAACGCTGGCCGCGAGCGCCAAGGCTGGAAGAACGGCCACTCAGATCCAGACAGCCATAGGCAGCGTCGGCGCCATGAGCTCGCTTTCGAATCTTTCGACTACGCAGATCCAGGCCATCGCTACTGCCTTGGCCACTGCGCCGACTCCTGCACCGACAGACGGCGCTGCGCTCTATACCAGCTACTGCAGTTCGTGCCACGGCGCACTTGCTAGTAGCAGCGTCCGCGGCGCTTCAGCCTCTACGATTAGCTCCGCCCTTTCGAGCGTGAGTCAGATGAGAGCCATCTCCCTCACGTCTACGCAGATCCAAGCGATATCGACTGCCCTGGGAACGACAGGAACGCAGTCGCCGACGCCAACACCAACGCCTGCGCCGACTGACGGAGCTGCGCTTTACACCACGTACTGCAGTTCGTGTCACGGAACGCTGGCCGCGAGCGCCAAGGCTGGAAGAACGGCCACTCAGATCCAGACTGCCATAGGCAGCGTGAGCCAAATGAGCTCACTCTCGGTCCTCACGGCAGCGCAGATCCAGTCCATCGCTACTGCGCTGGCCACGGCGCCGACTCCTGCACCGACAGACGGTGCAGCGCTTTATACCAGCTACTGCAGCTCGTGCCACGGTGCACTTGCGAGTAGCAGCGTACGCGGCGCTTCAGCCTCTACGATCAGCTCCGCCCTCTCGAGCGTGAGCCAGATGAGCTCTATATCCCTCACGACAACGCAGATCCAGGCGATAGCGACTGCCCTGGGGACGACAGCAGGGCCTACACCAACGCCTACACCGACGTGCGGTTCCTGCCACTCCATCCCGCCGGCAACCGGCCATCACTCACTCCACGTGAACTCAGAAGGGCTGTCGTGCAGCACCTGCCACGGTACGGGTTACAGCAAGACGACCGTGAATACGGCAACTCACAACAACGGCGTGGTAAACATCGCGAGCGGAAGCACACCGGGCTGGAATCCGACCACACGCTCCTGTTCGAACTCCTGCCATGGCTCGCATACATGGTAACTATGTAGTCAGGCGATACAAAGCGCCTTGTCGCAATACAGGGCGCTCTCTTTTAGGCAGTTCGTATCACATAGCAGCAGATAGATAAAAATACTCAACCATCCGCGAGGGTGGGGCGGAAAACCTAGGGTCTCTCTGAGATAGCCGGGCTGCCGAAATATCTTTCGATACTCAGGCGCCCGGCTTTTTTATTTTCGAATGCTCTTATGGCAAGTAAGAAGTAAGGATATACGGAGCGCCCTGCCGCAGGGCAGGATGATTTTGTGACTACATACTTCACCTGGTATTTGTCGGTTCTCCAAGGATCGCTGTGATCAAAGGGCCACCAACTACCGCGCAGCGCGCTCTTTCTGATCTCGCGGTGTTGTTAATACATGTTTGAGCTTTGTTTGTCTCTCTATTCGGGACTCGGATACTGGAGAAAGAATGTTGAACCTAGGATGTTTCGGGGACGCACCCTCTTCCGTTGGCTTTCTTACACTCGCCGGGCAAGGAAAGATTCAGACAATATGAAATTAATTTTGTGGAATAAATGAACCAGTAGCCCAAAATGGAAAGAAGAAAGGAGGGCAATATTTTGAAGAGAAAGAACTTGTTTCTTCAAAAACCGGGCGGTATCGTGGTGCAGCGGATTGCGACGGCTGCGCTGTCGTTTTTTATCTGCTGCGCCCTGTTTCCCGCCGTTTCCAGCGCAGTCGACGTGACGGGGTCATCGAACACCTACCTGCAATCCAGGGAGACCGCTGATAAGAGCAATTTGCTGCCCCTGTACGAGTACCTCGATTTCTCGGTGCAAAATACCCCCGATGGCGCATTCTCGGCGCATTTCGGAGGGTGGGGCAGGTACGACCTTCAGGATGAGTCGTTCGGCAAGAGATCCAACTCCGATTTGCAATACGGTTATCTGAGCTATAAAAGAGCAACCGGCAATTCGGTCGTTAACCTCGGCAGGACCATGGTCTTCGAAGGCGTTGCGGCAGAGAGGGTGGACGGCGTCTATGCGCGGACCGACCTTCTGGCCAATTTCGGCGTGTCGGCCTTTGGCGGGGTCCCCGTGGAGACGGAGACGGATACGCCCGGCAACAACGTCATCTACGGCGCGCGATTATCCCACCAAATTCCCGGACTGTACCGGATCGGCGTCTCCGCTTTGAAAGAGGAGAAAAACAGCGAAGACTTCCGCAAGGAACAGGGAATAGACCTCTGGCTCAGACCCGTGAACAAGGTAGAACTCCTGGGAAAATCGAACTATAATGCCATTACGAAGGAATGGATGGAACATACCTACGTCCTCGTACTCGGACCGTTTGCGAATGTGAGACTTAATACGACGGCGTCCATGATCGATTATAAGTCCTTTTTCACGGGGGCGACATCAGCGGCGTTCTTTTTCGATCCGGTTGCCATAGACCCCAATGAAAAGGTCACGATCCTGGGGGAAGAGGTTGCTTACGCAGTGAACGATAAACTGAACCTGTCCGTGGATTACAAGCAATTCGATTATAAGATCGCCGGTAACGCGAAATACTTCGGCGGGAACATCCGGTACAGCGTGATGAAATCCGGAGGCGCGGGACTGTCTATCCACGCAATGGAAGGCGATACGGACCGCCTGAAGTATACGGAGTATCGCGCGTACGGGTTTAAGAAATTCGGCAAGACCGACCTCACGCTTGACGCTCTCGATGTGGCGTACAAGGAGGCCATAAACGGCGTGAAGGACGCCTATTCGGTGTCCCTGGCCGCCATGTATGAGGTGAGGGAGCGGTTGAATGTGGGCGCGGACGTAGAGTACGCGAAGAACCCCGATTTCGACAAGGAAGTCCGTGGCTTCTTTAAACTGAACTACCGGTTCGATCTCGGCTACGGTAAGCAGAAGAAGGGGGTGTAGCATGAGCAATAAAACAGGAAAAGCGATATTTCTGCTGCTTCTGCCGGCGTTGGCCGCGGCCCTCTTCGCCTGTGCAAAGACGGCGAGTATGGCGGCTTGGCATCCGGTGGAGGTGACGGCGCCTCCTCAGTGCAGCGACTGCCATAACGACGGCCGGGCCGCGATGAATCATACGCCTGATTACATCACCCGTCACAAGTTCTACGCAGCTCAGAACAGCCAAGCCTGCGGCGTCTGCCACAAGGAATCCTTTTGTTCCGACTGCCACGCCCACAAGGAAGAGTTGAAGCCGAGCGACAAGTACAAAGCTTCACCGGAACGGTCGCTGCCACACCGGGGAGACTATCTGAACCAGCATCAGATCGACGGCAGGATAAACCCGGCTTCGTGCTTTCCCTGTCATGGTCGTCAGAATAATGAGAGGTGCAGAGTATGTCATATAAAATAAAATTGACGGTGGTCGCCGCGCTGCTTCTCGCCGGGGCCGCTTTGCTCTGGGCTTGCAGCACCCCGAATTCCCAGGCCCCCTTTGATGCCGATGCGCAAAAACATGCGGCAGGATGGGTGCCGCAGGATCATCGTACCGCAGTGGAAAATAACGGCGCCCTCTCCTGCAAGGAATGCCACGGCGAGGACCTGAGCGGCGGGATCGTTAAGGTGTCCTGTACGACCTGTCATCTGGGCGGTCCCTTGTCGATCCATCCCGCAGCATGGCAGGATGACGCCGATCTCAATCACCGGGATTATGTATTGAACGGCCCCACGATTCTCACGGCCTGCTCCAACGCGGCGTGCCACGGGGCGGATTTCAAGGGCGTCCCGGGAAGCGGACCTTCCTGCACGAGCTGCCATGCGGAGACATTCTATGACTGTTCCTCATGTCATGCCTTTCCGCCGAATACCGGAAAACACGTGTTCCACATGCAACAGACCAACTTTGTCTGTACGAATTGTCACGCGCTGGCATGGCAAACACACGACAACGGGACTGTGGATATCGCCAGCAGCATTACGTACAGCTTCACGGCCAGGTCATGTACTCCGTCTAATACTTCTTCTTGTCACGAGACGCGTTTTTGGCCGTAGTAAGTTTCATCCGCACATCAACATGAATAAAAGAGCCGTTTCCTTTCCTTGGAAACGGCTCTCTTGCGTTATGTAGACGTCAGTTCAAAAGAGAAGTTCGACATGAAGTGCGCATATCTGCGATTTCTATCTGGCGTGAACTTCAGGATGGATGGCTCGCTGAATACTTCAAACGGAATTATCCGCTTCTTTGCTGATCCTGGGCCTCTCCTATAGCGACGCTCTCGCGTAGTTCACAACGGATCCAATTAGCGGACACCTGATCCCGAATTATTATGCCTTAGATTTGACGCTCATGGTCTTGCATCCACGCGTCAATTGCATTAAAAGCCATGGGACGGGCAAAGAGGAAACCCTGGCCATAGCCGCAATGCAGATTCTTGACGTTGGCTAATTGATGCTCCATTTCGACTCCTTCTGCAATCACCTCGAAATTCAGGCTCTTGGCCAGGGAAACGATGTGTGTGATGATTTCCTGATTGCCACCGCTCGTGGTAAGTTTGTTGATAAAACTGCGGTCGATCTTGAGCGCACTCACCGGGAAGAGTTGCAGGTAACTCAGCGAAGAATGCCCGGTGCCAAAATCATCAATATGGAGCTGTATCCCTAAGTTGCGAAGTCGGTTCATTGTCTCCACGGCGGCACTGACGTTCTCCATGATCATACTCTCGGTGATTTCCAATATCAAAGTGTGCGGATCAACTCCTGTCTCTTTGAGACATCCGGATAGTATACCGACCAGATCCTGCTGCGAGAATTGTCTGCTTGAAATGTTGATGCTCATAGTGAGCGGCTGCTGCGAGGGGTACCGCGTCTGAAGTAATTTCAGCTCGCGGCAGGCTTCGTGAAGAATCCATGCACCGATCTGATAGATGAGTCCCTGCTCCTCTGCCAAGGGGATGAACTCCATGGGGTAGATGAGCCCACGCTTCGGATGATTCCATCGGACGAGTGCTTCAAATCCCGCCAACTGTTGCTTGTTCAGGTCGATGATGGGCTGATAGTAGAGAGTAAGTTCCTTATTGTCGACTGCTCCCCTCAGGTCGGCCACCAGTTGCATCCGATCCAGGATATTGGCATGCAGCCTGATATCGAAGATCTCATACGATGCATTTCTCCGTCCTTTTGCCTCGTACATCGCGATGTCCGCGTCGCGAAGGACCTGTTCCGGCCGTTCATAGCCTTCCGAGCCTAAGGCGATTCCTATGCTGATAGAGGTGAATATCTTATGGCCTCTGATATCGAGCGGAGCGGCCAATTTTTCACGGATCCGTTCGGCGACGGTGATTGCGTTAGCGGGATCGTTGATGTTCTGCAAGAGAAGGGCAAATTCATCACCACCCAGCCGCGCGATGGTATCTCCGGGCCGGATGCAATCGGCCAGCTTGCGACCGACGACGATGAGAAGTTGATCGCCGACGGTATGGCCGTGGCTGTCGTTGATGATCTTAAACCGGTCCATGTCGAGAAAAAAGACCGCGTAGTTAAAAGTGCCGTGTCGTCGTTGCGATACGGTGATGATATGTTGGAGCCGGTCCATGAAAAGTGCCCGGTTCGGAAGGCCTGTCAGGGGATCGTGGAAGGCATCATACCTATGCTGCTCATCCGCCTTTTTCCTCGCGGTGATGTCAGAATATGCCCTCACAAATCCCTTTGAGGGCAAAGGGTGATGGGTCAGGAGACACCATTGATTAACCCCTTGTTTCGTTTGCGGGAATTCAATTTCAAAGGGATTGGGCTGGTCAAGCTCTCGTAAAGTCTGTTTAAGGATATCCTGTGTTTGTCCCGTTACATCAGCCCATCCCTTGAGAACATCTCTGAAATCACGGCCTACCTCGAGTGCACCCTCCGGTAAACCAAAAATTGTCTCCAACTGTTTGTTGAATGCCAGCACGGTATAGTCCGGCCCAACAATGACCATCCCCTGCGAAATATTGTTCAAAACAGTAGTAAACATTTCCGCTGTCTGAGAGCCGTCTTTATTAAACAATGTTCTCTCGTTAATAGTTTTGTTCTTCATAACACCTCATCGAACATTATGTTATTACTTCACCTTATCTTTTATTGTGGATGGTCTACTGATATGATAACATTGGATTTGCGCTAACGACTGTCACAGTCAACATGCTAAAACTCTCACGGTATGTTGAATAAATATATGCTTGATGCCCTGAATTGTCAATAATTCCGATTGGATATTCCGATTGGATAACGGGAACAGGGTCTTTCTTGTGGATGTTAATAAATTCGGGGGGAAACTTACACATTCGATAAATCTAAACGGCTGTGACCTTCAGGATGATGTTACCGCTAAACATTTCAATCAGAAAAGATCAGTCTTCTCTTTCCCGGTCGGCAACAACACCTACTGATATGGTTGACAGTTGTCAAGGAGAAAATAGTTTCCCTGTCCCTTGTTATAAAGGTTCACGTATTCAGTATAGATCCAAGGCACAACCAGAGACGGGGCCTGTTGTTCGACGTTTGATCACTCTGATATTCGCGGGTTTGACCGCATGACTTGTTTTCGCCGGGGAGCTTCCTCGGTCTAGTAGCGGAAGTTCGGCATTGCCTTATTCCATAGTAGGTTCGAGGGTTCTCCCTAAAACGCGACCACGTCCCTGCTTCTGCCTTGGATGTTTTTATTGTTGCTGTATATGGCCTCCTTTATGGTTCGTAGCCCTTTGATAATATGCTTATGCGTACTGGATTGGCACTTCTTTCGCAATGGCCCACATGAAGGCGGATAGCTCTCGGGCGATCGCGGTCACGACCTTGTTCCTGGTTTTCCCCCGGCCGGTTAGTTTCCGGAAGCGACCGCACAGCCTCACCTGGGCTTTCCAGGAGATCTTGCGGATGCTATCGGGCAGGTCTTCCTGCCTTGCAAGCAGTAACCTGCTGACGCGGGCCTGGTGATGATATGCTTGCGCTGCCTCCACAAGGGCGCGCCTGACATGCCCATTGCCGGTTTTGGTGATGCCACCGCGTTTTTCCTTCTTCCCGCTGGATTGCTCGGACGGCACCAGACCCAGATATGCCATAAGCTGTCGCGGATTTGCAAAGCGACTCAAGTCGCCAATCTCGGCTATCGTGGTTGTGGCGACCATGATTGATACCCCTCGAAGCGATTGCAGGGCCTTGACCACCGGCGCAAGCCTCCAGTCCGGGATGAGTTGTTGTATTTGTTCAGTCAGGCGGTTCACCCGGTCGCTGCATTCCCTGATGGCATGGATATACTCTTGAAACGCGATCTGCTGCGCTGGATGCGGCATCTTGATCGTGGACAGCCAGTTGAAATGGGCTGTGCTCCACAACGATTTGCGGCCATACCGGTACCCCAGCCGCAGGAGCATGGCCCCAAGCCGCTGACGGGCGATGCGTGATGCGCTGACTGCGTCCTCTCGCGCACGGGTTAAATCCCGCATGGCTTCGTCGTCCTCGCGGGGAACATAAACTGCTGTCAGTTCTCCGGAGCGGTACAAACGGGCAAGGCTTATTGCATCACGTCGATCTGTCTTGACCCGGTCCCCGCTCTTTTTCGGAATCAGAGAGGGGGCTACCACGATGCACGAAAATCCCTGCCTTGTCAGATGACGATAAATATCATAGCCACAGGGACCGGCTTCATAGACAAAGTGAAGTTCCGCCCCTTTGCTCCGGAGCTTCCTGATGGCTTTATCCAATGCCACGAGGTCTCCGTCGATTTTTCCGTAATGGCGGACTTCCTTGTCGTCACCTGATTCGGCTATCGCAATATCAATGGTATCTTTGTGTACATCAAGTCCGACGAATGTGATAAAATGTTTCATGGCCTGCCTCCTTGGTTGTGGCTCTGTATTTGAGAACGGGTTCTCAAGTATAACCCACGTTGCAAGGGGCAGGTCACTTTTCTTTAACTGTCAACCATTATGTCGTTCCTTAATCTATGGACAAATATTCCTGGTGTCCATAACGTCACCCGAACAGTGCTGGTGACGATTCGCCCGCCGGGATTTCACCGGCGACGGACGGTGTGGTCGCAAGCCGTGCCTTGGCTCCCTGCGGGGAGTCCAGGTGACGGCGAGGATCCCGTCGAATACGGGACCGTCCGTGCGCTGCATGCGCTGCTTGAGAGATTCCAGAGACGGCCGCCCACTTGCTCCACACATGCTTGCCGCGATTTCTCACGGATAGCGGCAGGGTGCCGTGAAGCTGATTTGGCAGCGTCTCCCGAAGTCCCATGAACCTCCGTCCGATTACGAGCGCCGCGCTGTTATGCGCAGACATCCCGTATCGGGCGCTGAACTTGAATCTCCCGATTACCGACGTGTACGCGGGATTGACCTCATGAACCTCTATCCCGGAATCGAACGCCCTGGCCCTTAAGATTGTCTGAATCCCGGTATACGCGAACGAGGACAGCATCCGTGCATATTTACGGGATTCCTTCTCAAGGACTGACTTCTTCTTGGAAAAATCCAGTTTCTCGATGACAAGCGGCTTTTGCTTCAAAACCGCGAATTCAACGGCCTGTTTTACGGCATCGCCGATTACGGCAAGCCGCTGTTTCGATGTCTTGCCGTAGGTAACGCAGGGAACCGTGAAATACTCTGCCGGGTTGCCGAATCTGTCTGTCTCGGTAACAGCCAGATGGCCGGCGTTTATATCGATGCCGACTACTCCGATGCTTTTTTGCGATATACGAGGGATTTCAGGAAGAGACACCGTGACGAACACCCGCCATCCCTTGGCGTCTTTCACGAAGCGGTAGTTAACCGGCTGCCATAGAGACTTGTCACTGGACAGTCGCCTATATATAGCGGCAATAATTTCATTATGGCCGTGGTTAAACCGGAGACCCTGAATATCCAGGTATTTGCTATTTCGAGCCAAAGCATTCGGCATCCGAAGCTTGAGTGAAATACTGCCGCTACTCTGCGCAGTGGCAACGCATCCCTGACATCCTGCCGTCTCGTCCTTTGACCCGATCACGAAGAACTGACTGCTCCGGGCCTGCTGCCAGTCCTTCTTCCAGTCGGTACGGGAAACGTATTCATTTGCCGTAAGACTAAATTGTGATCTGAACAGCTTCCTGCTTCCAAAGCAGAGGCGGACATTGTCTGCCTCTTTATCGGCTTTGAGTTGATCGAGCCGGGTGACCAGGTTTGCGATACGACGCTTTTTCTGATGCCTCTTGGCGGGATCGGTGATTTCGGAAAGCACGTTCTTCGCCTTCCCGATCCTTTTCTCCATCTCCTGAATTAGTCCGGTCCTTCGCTCCTTAATTGATGCGATCTTGCCCTTAAGCACCGCGGCCATTGCATTGAACTGCCTGGCGGTTATCCCGAACTTCGGTATAAATTCTCGTTTAAGGTCGGTGAGATTGCCGCCAGACCGTAGCTTGGCAAAAAGCGTTCTCTCAGCCTTGCTGTAAAGCGCTGCATAGGCCGTAAGAGCGGCATCGGTGCCGCTGTCCGCGGCGATGCGGCACTGGTAGGTACGATGCTCCCTCATTCCTTGACTCCGGTGGCGGCCTCGACTGCGCGTTTGGCCCGGTTCTTTGCCGAGCGCTTGCCGTATAGTCTTGCACATAGGGAAACGATGACTTCATGGAGATCGCGCACGATATCGTCCTTCATCTCATCAGGTTCGATGACCATGAGTTTTCTACCCTGTGCGGCGAGAGCGGCCTCGACGTATTCGATGCCGAACCTCATTAACCTGTCCCTATGCTCTACGATGACGGTGCTTACACCGGGATTTCTCAGTATGCGAAGCATGGCGCGGCGATGTCCGTTCAGGCCGGAACCTACCTCTTTGACCACCTCGACAACGCGCAGTTGCCGGCTTGCCGCATACTCGCTGAGCCTGGCTATCTGACGGTCCAAATCGGCCTTCTGATCGGCGCCAGACACCCGGGCATAGAGTGCGGTGCCGCCCTCGCCGGACGATGCCGGAGGGTGAACAATAATCGTTCCCGTCGGCAGCTGCTCAACCGGCACCGGCAACTGTCCCAGCTTCCACATCCGCCACACCGTCTTATAGGCCAACCCCTGCTGACGTGCCCATTCGCTAAGCTTCATGGGTATATTATATCATATAAGGGTATATGTTTGTCAACTG
>CAVUHW010000031.1:0-142007 GCA_963741205.1 Nitrospirota bacterium | reverse complement strand
CCCAGAAGGTTCATGCCCGGCATAAAACTGCACGCTAGCCACGGTCCCGTCCGGATCGCTGGCCCTGGCCACCAGGCCGATGGTTGCGCGGGCGGGATACGAGGACCCGTTCCTGGGGGAGACGATCCGCACCGACGGGCGGCAGGTTGCCAGTCCCGATGATGAGCTCGACGATCGTCACCACGGCGTTGCTGGGCGATCCGATCGTGTAGGCCGGCTGGCCGGCGGGCGCCCCAGTCAACTGCAAGATAACCGTGTCACTGATTTCCCCAGGCTCGTCCGTGTCCAGGATGGGCATGATCGTGATGCTCGGCGGTCGCCGAGCTGGCGGCAATCGTGACGTTAGTGGGAATCATCTGGTAGTCCTGTCCGTTGACGGCAGTGCCGCCGAGCAGGTAGTAGACCGTGAGCGGCATCGGTCGTGGGCCCGGTGCGCGCCACCTGGAAGGTGCCCGGATCCGGTCCCGCTTCGGAGGCATTGGGGTCAGGGGCAGTGACGGTGACCACTGGCGGGCCGGTGCTGGCGGCGCGGCCCGGTCACAGTAATGTTCACCGGGGCTGAGGTCGTGGTGCCCGGACGAACTGACCGCCCGGGCCGTGTAGGTGTAATTGCCCGCGCCCAGGTTGATCACGTTGAAGGTGTAAGGCGCGGCGTTCAGGCTGCCGAGCAGTGTCGAGCCCTGGAAGAAGTCAACCCGGGTTATGCTCGCCGCGGGCGTGGCGCTGGCCGTGAGCGGGAAGGTGGCCGGCGCGGTGAAGGTCGCCCCATTGGTTGGGCTGGTGATGCTGACGATCACCGCCGTTTGCGTCACCGTTAACGTGGCGGTGGCGCTGGTGGCCGAGCCGGCGGCGTTGGTGACGACGAGCGCTGTAACTGCCGGCGTTGGCGGTGGTGACCGCAGCCAAATTGAGCGCGGTGCCAGTCGCGCCGGGGATCGGCACCGTATTCCTTCGCCATTGGTAACTGAGGGGAGCAGTGCCCGAGGCAGCGACGGTGAAGCTGACATTGGCGCCGGCATTCACGGTCTGGCTGACTGGTTGCATGGTTATGGTTGGAGCAGTCGGCGCCGGCATTGACGGTCAGCGTCGCCGCGGCGCTCGTGACGGAACCGGCGGTGTTGGTGACGACGACCCGGTAGCTGCCCGCTTGGGCGGTCGGTCACGTTGGTTAAGGCAAGGCTGGAAGTGGTGGCCCCGGCAATGTTCACGGTGTTCCTCTGCCATTGGTAGCTGAGGGGGGGAGTGCCGCTGGCCGAGACGGTGAAGTTGACGTTGGCACCCGCAAACACCGTCTGGCTGGCGGGCGGGGTGACGATGGCCGGTGGCACCGCGGCGGCAGCGACAGTAATCGTGACGGCGGCGGAGGTGTTCGAGGCCCCCAGATAATCAATCGCCCGGGCGGTGAAGGTGTAGCCTCCCGCCGCCAGGTTCACCGCCTGGGAATACGGCGTCGCGGTGTCCGTCCCCAGCAAGGTCGTGCCCGAGAAGAACTGGACGGCGACGATGGCCTCCGCTGGCCGCGTCGAAGTGGCCGTGATCGGGCCGGTGAACGGCGGGGAGAAGCTCGCCCCGTTGGCGGGGCTGCTGAGGCTGATGTTGGGCGGGGTGAGCGTTGGTATCGGAGGATGCATCGCCAGGATTGCTGACCGAAGCGCCCGGGATCGGCGTGCCGTCCCCGTTGGGGTCGCCCAGTTCCTGGCCATTGGAGTAGGCGTCGCCGTCAGAGTTCTGTGCCGCCAGCGCGGCATTCCAAACGAAGTTGTTCGCCAGGAAGGCGCTGCCGAACGGATTCAGCGCCGGTGGACCGCTGGCCGCGTGGCAAGTCGAGCAGCTATTGACACTGCCGTTGGGTACGCGGCTCACGTAACCCGAAACGCCAGAAACGGTGTGAGCGGCCAGGACGAATGCCAGGCCGCAGGTCATTCTTAGCAAATTCATTTTCATATGATCCTTTAACAATTAACGTGCGTTGACTTGAGTTTATTGCGTTCTGTTGTTATCACCATAAGCGCAGTAATTAACCCCACGGGCTGGCTTTCCGCTAAGAATCAAAGGAAGGATTTTTTGCCCCCCCAGGAGGAGGGGCGGCGGCTCCCCCTTTCGAAGGAGGGCGGGGCCCGGGCTAAAGCCGGATGAGACCGCGGCGGCTGGCCGCGGCGATCGCCTCCGTCCGGCTGAGCACGCTGAGCTTGGCGAAGATGCTCTTCATGTGGGACTTTACCGTGGCCTCGCTGATGAACAGGCTCCCGCCGATTTCCTTGTTGCTCTTGCCCCCAGCCAGCAGCCGCAACACTTCGATCTCCCGCGGCGTCAAATCTTCACCGCCCACCCGTTCCGCCAGCTTGGCCGCGATCTCCGGCGGCACGAAAACGCCGCCGGCTCTGACCCGCCGAATGCATTCCACCAAGTCCTCGCGGCGCGCATCTTTGAGCAGATAGGCCCTTGCCCCCGCTTGCATTCCCCGGTAAATGTCCTCGTCGCTGTCATACGTCGTCAGGATGATCACCCGCGCGGAAGCGTCCTCGGTCCGAATCTCCACCATCGCACCGGCCCCGTCCAACTCCGGCATCCGCAGGTCAAGCAGCGTCACGTCCGGTCTATGTTGTTTCCACAGCGCCACCGCTTCCCGCCCGTTGTTGGCCTCGGCCACCACCTGCATGTCCGGCTGGCGCCCGATAATCGCCGCCAATCCCTCCCGCACCACGGTGTGGTCGTCCGCGATGAGCACACGAATCCTGGCCGCCCGAGCACCCGGGCGCGCGGCCCCGCCGGGCATGGCGGGCGCGGCCTGCTCCTTACCCGCAGATCGGCGCTCACTAGCCGCGGCGCCCTTTCCCTCTCCTCCTTTGGAGGAGTGGGGCCAGGGAGAGGAGGTCGATTGTGCTCACGAACCGCAGTGTCGAGACCGGTGACGGGCCTCCTCTCCCCAACCCTCTCCTCCAAAGGAGGAGAGGGAGCGCCAGCCGCCCGTTTGCTTGCGTCCGCCAGATGCGTGGGTGGTGCGTGGCGCGGCTGGGCCCTTAACCTGCGGTTTGGAGGCAGCCCTCATATCTCTGCCGCTTCCGACCTTGCGCTATCGGGCAAAGCCACGAGAATCCGGGTGCCCTGCCCGGGGGCGCTCTCGATGGTCAATTGGCCGCC
Source organism: Nitrospirota bacterium (assembly GCA_963741205.1). GTDB lineage: Bacteria > Nitrospirota > UBA9217 > UBA9217 > UBA9217 > JAJYKN01. The sequence continues at coordinate 138,866 of CAVUHW010000031.1, read as the reverse complement.
CAGGTGTGACACTCGCTCCTTCATCCCCGTCAACCCAAACCCGCCGTTCGTGCGCGAGGGGTCGAAGCCACGCCCGTTGTCACTAACCTCCAAACTCACCTCGCTCGGCCCGAAAACCAGCCGCACGCAAAAGCGGTCTGCGCCGGCGTGTTTGAGTGTGTTGGTCAGGGCCTCCTGGCCGATGCGCAGGAGACTTTCCTCCAACGCAGGCGCCAATGGCCGCGGCGGCCCCACATAGCCCAACTCGGCCCGCAGCCCCGAGCCGGGCGTCATTTGATGGATTAGCCGATCCAGGGCCGCAAGCAGGTTTCGATCCTCCAAGGCCTGTGGGCGCAGGGCTTGCACCGACCGCCGCGCCTCGGCCAGACCCTCGCGCGCCAGCTTGCTCACCCGGCGGAGATGCTTGCCGGCCTCGACCGCCTTGCCGCGCAGTGTCGCGTCCTCCGCCGCTTCCAATTGCACGATGATGCCCGTGAACCCTTGCGCCAGGGTGTCATGTATTTCGCGGGCCATCCGGTTGCGCTCCTCCAGCACGGCCGCCTGCCGGCTTTGCTCCGCGAGCCGTGTCAGTTGGATCGCCAGCGTCGCCTGATGGGCCAGCGCCTGGGCCAATTCGATCTCCTCGGCCCGATACTTGCGCGGTCGGGTGCACCGGATGCTCACCAGGCCGATGACCCGTCCGGCCAGCAGGAGGGGGACAGCCAGCACCGTCCGGATGCCCTGCGCCATCAAATACTCACGCTGCGCTCCGAGTCGCGCGTCCTGCTCCACATCCTCGCACACTACCGCCCGCTTCGTGAGCAGCAGTTCCCGTCCCATGGGGTTTTCCTGCCAATACGCCGGGTTCTCCCGGACCGGGTGGTTGGCATCGGGCCGGGTGCAAAGCTGGCCATTTTCAAAAGAAAGGTGGAACACCGGCAGCTCGGTCGTTTCGTCTCGCAACCAAAGGCTCACGCCGGCCGCGCCCATGCGCCGGCTCATGACGCGCAGGATGCGCCCCAGCAGCTTGTCCAGGGCGGACTCCTCCGCCAGCGCGTCCAGCGCTTGCCGCAGCGCCTCGACCTGGCCGCGCGCCAATTGCTCGGAGGCGCGCAACGCTTCCTCGGCGCGCTTCCACTCGCTCACGTCCGTCACCGTGCCGGCCAGCTTCTGCACCGCGCCATCTTCAGCCGTCAGGGGTCGTCCGGTGCACTCGATGTGTTTGGTCACGCCATCGGGAACCACCAGGCGAAAATGGAACTGCAACGGCCGGCATTGCCGGAAAATCGCCTGCAGCTTTTCCTCGACGCCCTTGCGATCCTCGCTGTGAATCCGCTCCCGCAGCACCTGCTGAAAACGCGGCGACGGTGCGGATTCCTCATAACCGAAAATCCGGAATGTTTCCGCCGACCAGAAGGTCTGGTCGTTTGCCGGATCCCAGGCCCAGCTCCCCGTGGGAGTCAGCCGTTGGCCCTCGCCCAGGTTTCTTTGGCTCCCGCGCGATGGTTCTTCCCCGCGCCGGCGTTGCGTCACGTCACGGCAACTCAGCGTGATTAAGTCCCTGCCCGCGGATTCAAACCGCGTCAACCGAACGTCGGCCACAATCAGCGTGCCATCCTTGCGGCGATAAGCGCGTTCCAGGCCGACCGGGACACCGCGCTGCATCTCCGCCCAGAGCCTGAGCAATTCCTCGCGCGAGGCGCTCGTGACGAGGTCCCATTCGTGCAGCGTGAGGATTTCCGCGCGCGTATACCCCAGCATCCGGTGGGCGGCGGGGTTGCAGTCAACAAACCGGCCGTCCAGGCCGTGCACCAAAATGGCGTCCGCCGTCAGGGCGAACAGGCGCTCCAGCCAGCCTTCGCGGGTGAGGCGCACGGCGCGGGCCGGCGGCCTTTGCGCCGCCCGCATCTCCACTGCCCGGTTGGCCCCGCTGGTTTCTCGAATTGTCATCAAGCCGGATTGCACTATCATTAGTTTCACCCTACCCGCAGACCAAGCCGAGGCGATGCTGCCGCGGCCGTTGCGCCGAGGAGACGACTCGCGCCTCGACCCGTGCGCCCCGTGTTGTCACTGCCCGGTGACCGAATGGGAATTACAGCTTATACTAGTCATAAGACGTGCCATCGGCAAGCGCATTTGTGGGAGGCCGCCGGTCCCGCCCCATCGGGGAAACCCTGTTTCGGGCATCGGAGAAATTCCTAAGTGTTGCGAGGGTGCGGAGGCCGAAAACCGGAGCAGCGGACGCGAATGCGTTACACCAGGCAGAGCCTTGGAAGAGCTTTGGCAGAGCTTTGGCAGAGCTTGCGTAGCCGTAACAGAGCCGTACAATAGCCGTGCAATAGCTGTGTAATAGCCGTGCAATAGCTTTGGAAGCGCCTTCCAAGAGCCTAAATGCACTTCACCGCAATCGCATGCGGCCGCCCCCGATAATCCTGACAGGAGGAAGGCGCTGCAGCCGTGTAACCGCGCTAGGCTCCACGGGCTCCAGCTCCGGAACGGGCGCTTGCCGGGCAGGCTCAAGGCTGGGCTTCAACTCAAAATGCCACTTCCACACCTGGTAAATGCCCGGATAGACCAGCAGCTCCAGGAGGAACGAAGTGAAGATGCCGCCGATCATGGGGGCGGCGATGCGCTTCATCACATCCGCGCCGGTGCCGGTGGACCACATGATGGGCACCAGCCCAAGGAACATGGTGGCGACGGTCATGAACTTGGGCCGGAGCCGCTGGACGGCGCCGTAGCGGATGGCGGCCTGCAAATCGGCCAGGTTGCGCAAGCGGCCCTGCTCTTTGGCCCGCTCATAGGCCAGGTCCAGGTAGATCAGCATGAACACCCCCGTCTCGGCATCCACGCCGAGCAAGGCGATGAGGCCCACCCAGACGCCGATGCTCATGTTGTAGCCCAGCAGGTAGAGGAACCAGATGGCGCCGACGGCGGAAAACGGCACGGCGAGCAGGACGATGGCCGGTCTTGGTCAGGGAGCGGGTGTTGAGGTAGATCAGGAACAGGGCCAGGAACAGCGTCAGCGGGATGATCACCCGCAGCCGCTGCGCCACCCGCGCCATCGCCTCATACTGTCCGCTCCAGAGCAGCGCGTAGCCGGCCGGCAGTTGGATTTGCTCGCGCAGGACCCGGTCGGCCTGGGCGATGTAGCTCTGCAAGTCCGGTCCCGGCCGCATCCACATACACGTAGCCGGTCAGCAGGCCGTTCTCGTTGCGGATCATGGAGGGGCCGGTGGTGAGGTGCACCCGGGCCAGTTGGCCAAGCGGGATCTGGGTCTGGCCGTCGCCGGCAGCCACGCAGCACGCGCTCGATGCTGCTGAGGTCGGAGCGGAAGTCGCGCAGGTAGCGGACGTTGACGGGGTAACGTTCCTGGCCGCGGATGACGGTGGTGACGTTCTCGCCGCCGATGGCGTTGCCGACGGCGGTCTGCGCCTCTTCGACGCGTCAGCCCGTAGCGGGCCAGCGCCGGGCGGTCCCATTCGATATCGAGGAAGTAGCCGCTGCCGGTGCGTTCGGCAAACACGCTGCGCGTGCCGGGCACGTCCTTGAGCACGGTCTCGACCTTGGTGCCGATCTGCTCCATGACGCCGAGGTCCGCGCCCGCGATCTTCAGCCCGAGCGGGGTGCGGAAGCCGGTGGTGAGCATCTCGATGCGGCCCTTGATGGGCATGGTCCAGCCGTTGGCCAGGCCGGGGATTTGCAGCGCGGCGTTCATCTGGCTGATGAGTTGCTCCTGCGAGATGCGGTCCGGCGTGATGTGGCGCAGCACCGCCGCCAGCCAGCCCGGCGCCCAGCCCGAATACCACGTGTCCACATGCCGCCATTGCGACTTGGGTTTGAGGGTGATCACCGTTTCGAGCATCGAGAGCGGCGCGGGGTCGGTGGCCGTCTCGCGCGCGGCCCGCTTTGCCCAGCACGCGGTCCACTTCGGGGAACTGCCGCAGTATCCGGTCGGTGACCTGGAGCACCTTCTGCGCTTCGCCGATGGAAATGCCCGGCATGGTGGAAGGCATGTAAAGGATGGAGCCCTCCTCCAGCGGCGGCATGAACTCGGAGCCGAGCTTGAAGATACACCGGCACGGTCGGAGACCACCAGCAGCGCCGCCGCCGCCCAGCACCAGCCATTTGTGCCGCAGCACCCACGTCAGCACCGGATCATACAGGCGGATCAGCACGCGGCTGATGGGATGCTCGGTTTCGGAACGAATCCGTCCGGCCAGCAGGCTAGTGGTCAGGCGGCTCAGCCATTGGGGCCGGAAGCGGAATGTCCGGACGTGAGTGAGGGTCACGCGCAGCGCCGGATCGAGCGTGATGGCCAGCACGGCGGCGACGATCATCGAGAGGCTCTTGGTGTAGGCCAGCGGCTTGAACAGCCGCCCTTCCTCCGCTTCGAGGGTCAGCACCGGCAGAAACGACACCGCGATGACCAGCAGCGCAAAGAAGCTGGGGCCGGCGACCTGCTTGATCGCGCGCACCACCACTTCCTGGTAGTCCCCGCGGCGGCCTTCACGTTCCCATTGTTCCAGGCCCTTGTGGACCTGCTCGACCACCACGATGGCGGCATCCACCAGCGCGCCGACGGCAATGGCAATGCCGGCCGAGCGACATGAGGTTGGCGGTGATCCCCATCATCCGGAACGGGATGAAGGCGATCAGCACCGCGATGGGAATGGTGATGGCCGGGATCATCGCGCTGGGCGGGTGCCACAGGAAGATGAACACGATAATGCACCACGGTGAGGATCACCTCGATGAGCGTGGACTTCAGGTTGCTGATGGACCGGTGGATCAGGTCGGAGCGGTCATAGACCGGCACGATCTTCACGCCGTGCGGCAGGCCCGGCTCGATTTCCCGAATCCTGGCCTTGACCCGGTCAATCACCTCCAGGGCGTTCTGACCATGACGCATGATGACGATGCCGGAGACGACTTCGCCGGTGCCGTCCAGGTCGGTCACGCCCCGCCGCAGGTCGGGGCCGAGGGCCACCTCGGCGACATCGCGGACCCGGATGGGCGTGCCGTTGCGGCTGTCCAGGACGAGGTCCTCGAGGTCTTTGAGCGAGCGGACATAACCGTGGCCGCGGACCATGTATTCGGTGCCGCCGAACTCCAGCAGCCGCCCGCCGGACTCGACGTTGCCGCTGCGCAACGCCTCGACGACCCGCCGGACCGGAATGCCGTAGGCCTGCAGGCGGTTCGGGTCGAGGTTGACCTGGAATTGCTTGCCCGTTATCAACGACTTCCTCTCTTTACGCGAACGCGGATGCAAAGTGAAAAAGCCTGGCACACACGCTCCTTGAGGCCCGCCTTGGTCAGCTTGATGAGGCAGTCCCCCTCCATGATAAGCTTCATGTATTACATTGTAACTTATAGATTGACAGATGTCAAGGAATTTTACAACGGCAAGGGACCGCGTCGTGGCCTTCAGTGACGAAAAAGGGGCTGGGGAGATGCTTTCCTTGGGGTGCGCCGTAACGAAATTCGGACGCCGGCTATTACAAAAAATGACCTCGCCAATGAAAAACCATTGACAATACAATGTCCTCATGGTATGTTCATTCCATGAACATTGACCGAACCTCCCCTTCCGGGAGCGGACCCGCACCGTCCCTGCAGATACTCGACGAGCTCTCGAACAATGACTCCCTCACGCAACGCGACCTGAGCAGCCGCCTCGGCATCGCCCTCGGCCTGGTCAATTCCTATTCAAGAACCTCGTCGCCAAGGGATTCTTGCGTCAAGGCCATTCCCCCGAAACGGTATGCGTATTATCTCACGCCCAAGGGCTTTACCGAGAAGACCCGCCTTCACCTACGATCTTCTCCATGACTATACCCGGATCTACCGCGAGGCGCGAAAAAATCTGCATCAGCTTTTCCACGACATGCAGAAAAACGGCATAAAGCGGATCGTCTTCGCAGGGGCGGACGAGGTGGCCGAGATTGCATACATCACACTGCAGGAAACGACGCTGGAACTTGCCGGCGTCGTTGACGGAGAGCACGCCGGGGAGAATTTCTTCGGCAGGGGAATACAGCTCTTCTCGGCCGTTAAACAGATGCAGTACGACAGCATTGTCGTTCGACCTATCTCAAACGGGATGCCGTTGCCGCGGAGTTGATCGCTCACGGCGTGGCCAAAGAAGATCCTTCGGGGGATCTTTTAGCACGGCCGGGAAAATTTCATTCGCACGGAGGGAATCGGTTCTGAGAAAACAGCGTCAGGGTCCGTCGACCGAAACTATCATCACGAAAAGGGAGAAAATCATGAGATCAGGCATTGCAAGCTTCGCAGTATTTTTTTTATTGTTGTCGGTTCTGAGCTGCAGCAAACCGGAGTCCAAAGTAGTCGGCACCTGGATCAATGAAAAAACATCGAGCAGCATTGAATTTAAAAAAGACAAGACCGGCGTCATCCACCAGAGAACGCAGGCGAATATTCCCGCTGATCTTGGATTCAAATGGACGATGACGGGCGATAAGCAGTTCAAGGTCGAGGTGAACATGCCGGGCGCCCCTGCCCCGGCGACGGCGGAGGGACACCTTGAAGGAAGTGATACGCTGGTCCTTCAGAACGACACCTTCAAGAAGATGAAATAGAAGGACGCAAAACTCGAGTGGTTTCGGCATGCGGGAGGCCGCAAAAAGTGAACGCGATGTTTCTAAACCGAACACTGGTAACTCGACGATACTTAAGGAGGTGTTTTCATGACTGCATACAAAGAAATCGAAAATGCCGCGTGAGCGGAAGCAAAAACCTGGTGTCGGTCCTGAATCTCGGGCATCAGGTCTTGACCGGGGTATTCCCGAAAAGCTCATCCGAACAAATCACCTCCGGCCCCCTTGAACTCGTCTGGTGTCCTGACGGCGGCCTGCTGCAGCTCCGCCACTCCTATGATCCCGGTGAAATGTACGGCCTGAATTATGGTTACCGTTCGGGGCTCAACCAATCGATGGTAAACCATCTGACGGAAAAGGTCCGATATCTGGAGCGGCTGGCCGACCTGAAACCCGGCGACAGGGTGCTCGATATCGGCAGCAACGACGCGACCACCTTAAGGCCTATTTAACCTCCGGGATCAAGAGGATCGGCATTGATCCGACGGGAACGAAGTTCGCCCAATACTATACGGACGATATTAAACTCGTCCCCGACTTTTTTTCAGCCGACCGCTATCGCTCCGTTGAATCCCGGCCCGCGCGCATTGTTACCTCTATTGCGATGTTTTACGATCTCGATTCGCCGGTCGAATTTGCGAAGCAGATAGAATCAGTCCTTGCTGATGACGGAATATGGCATTTTGAGCAGAGCTATATGCCTTCCATGCTCCGCATGAATTCTTATGACACGATCTGCCATGAACACCTCGAGTACTACTCGCTCGGCGTGGTTAAGAATATTCTGGAGAAAGCCGGACTCAAGATCGTGGATGTTGTGATGAATGCGATCAACGGAGGCAGTTTTGCCGTGACCGCGGCAAAGGCCGGGAATCGCAGCATTGTTCAGAACCTCGCGGTCATCGACTGGCTGCTTGAGCAGGAACACCGGATGGGTCTGAATACTCCCGCCCCTACCGTGACTTCGAAGAGCGTGTTTTCCGCCATCGGGATGACCTCACACGGTTGATCCGGGCGTTGAACGCAGACGGAAAAAAATCCTCGGCTATGGCGCCTCGACAAAAGGCAATGTAGTTCTCCAGTTCTGCGGCTTGACGAACAAAGATATTCCTGCGATCGCGGAAGTTAATCCCGAAAAATTCGGCTGCTTTACACCGGGAACGCATATTCCGATCATATCAGAGCAAGAAGCCCGGGCAATGAAGCCGGATTATTTCTTTGTGCTTCCCTGGCACTTCAAGGACGGGATCCTCCGGCGGGAGAAGGAGTATCTGACAAATGGCGGGAAGATGATATTCCCGTTTCCGGAAATTGAGATCGTATAGACCGTAATTAATTTATACGCTGCATATCTATAGAGGCCGTTGCATGACCGTTGTAAAACGAAATATCATCGCGAATTTTGCTGGACAGGGCTGGGCTGCATTGATGGCCCTGGCTTTTGTTCCGCTTTATATCAAGTTTCTTGGTATCGAAGCTTATGGCTTGATCGGTTTTTTTGCAATGCTTCAGGGCGCATTCCAGATACTTGATTTCGGTCTGAGCCAGACCATGAATCGGGAAATGGCCCGATATTCCCGCTTCCTGATAAAGCAGGTGAAGCGCGTGACCTTGTGAGAACCCTGGAAGTCGGGTACTGGGCGATCGGGATTGTTATCGGCATCGGAGTATTGATCGCGGCACCGTTCATTGCTGGACACTGGATCAAACCCGGTACTATCCCTGTTCAAACCATTTATCACGCGGTGATGATCATGGGTGTTGTGGCCGCATTCCAATGGCCGCTCAGTTTTTATGATGGCGGCCTTATGGGTCTGCAGAAACAGGTGTTATCTAACAGCATTAAAATCGGCATATCCACGCTCGGCAGTTTTGGGGCTGTATTCATACTCTGGAAAGTTTCTCCGACCATCACTGCTTTTTTTACATGGCAAATTTTTGTAAGCGCTCTTGCGTTACTCTTATTTATGGTCTCACTTTGGCGCAGCCTGCCGCCAGCAGATCGTCCCCCAGTATTCAACCCGAACTTGCTGCGAAATATCTGGCGATTTGCCGCGGGCATGAGCGGCATTTCCATCTCCGCTATCATATTGACGCAACTCGATAAAGTGATCCTGAGCAAGCTGCTCAGTCTCGAAATGTTCGGCTATTATACGCTTGCAGGTGTGGTGAGCAGTGTCGTGCCGATCATGCTGGCTGGACCGATTTTCAATGCCGTCTTTCCGCGCTTTACATCGCTGGACCATGCACGATGAACCAGCGCTCAAACTCTTATACCATCAAGGTTCCCAGCTCATGGCGGTGCTTGTTTTGCCAGTAGCTGCAGTGCTATCATTCTTTTCTTTTGACATTCTGCTTTTATGGACGGGCAATGCTAAAACAGCCAGTATCGCCTCTCCTATTGTCAGCCTGCTCGTGATCGGAATGGCTTTGAACTGCCTGATGACTTGCCCTATGCATCTGCAATTATCACATGGATGGACCAGCCTCGCTTCAATAATCACTATTTTTCTAATTATTTCTCTTGTTCCTGCGATTTATTTTTATGACTATACATTTCGGTGCATTGGGTGCTGCCGCTGTATGGGTCGTGCTGAACATCATAAATCTATTGCTTGGAGTTCCGCTTACTCATCGTCGTTTACTAAAAAGTGAAGCATGGGCATGGTTTCGCAGAGATACCCTCCCACCTGTAGTTACCGTCCTCGTTTTCGTCAGGTGTTGTGCGCTTACTGGTTACGAGCCCAATGCCAGCCATAAAATCGATTACAATTTTGCCAGCCCTGTTGATCGGAGCACTTGCGGCTGCCGCTTGTACGGCGCCACATATGAGATCATGGCTGATGATTCAGTTATCAAAATTGAAATATAGTTATGCAACATTCAGATTATTCAAACACTAAAGGATATTTACTTATGCATTCTAAACCCTATTTATACATTACCGCTAAAATATTGTCAAAAGTTGGTACATTACTTGGTCAGTTTGCAACTTGCTTGCAATTGCGATGCTTCTTTAACTTAGCAATAGTTATTGACCCTAAATGTTTGGAAGCATACTTGCAAATAGCTTATATTTTTGTGAACCAAAATAGATTTAAGGAAGCGGGTGCATTTTACAAGAAAGCAATTGCCATTCAACCTACGTTATCAACTGTATATAATCTTGGACTCGACCTGGCACAGTATGGCAATTTGAATGATAAGTTTTATCAAGCTATTTTACATGTAGTAGAAACTCCTGAAATTATTCTGATGATAAAAACGCTTGCTAAATCACCTACGATTTATCAGCCTTCTAAGCTATGGCTTTATTTTATGATATTTAACACTTTCCAACTTGAAACTGGTGGGATTGTAAATTTTAAACGCACAGTTAATAACAATTATTTTAATTGGACTGCTAATTTAGATGTGAATACGCAATTTCAAGCCTTAACAAAAGAGCTCAAGTGGTCAAATGCTGATTTAGAAAATGCTCAAGCATCCGTTCATTTTGATAGCAAGGACAGAGACAACGATAAATTTACAAGAAATAAAATGGCTTCGCTATGCTGAATTTCTAAGTCTGTTGTGTGAATTCACTATTAGAAATGATCGGCTAAAATTGTTCAATCAACTGGATGAACCTATACTTGGCAACCCAGTTGCAATTGGAGTACAAGGGACGAAAGGTTACGCCAAGATATTTGCAATTCCGTGATGGAGGTCAATACAATCATGAAATATATTAATTATAATCCTAAAAAAAGACTTCGAGTTATGGAACTAGGAGCAGGTCATGGCCGCGTCGGCAATGTCTTACTGCAAGCTGTTCCGAATATTCCAGATAATCGTCTGAGACATACCACCAGCTTTATATGTTTCGCAATGGTATCTGTCCAACTTATTTCCTAAACATCGAGTGTTCAAATTAGGGACTTTTCAAGTTACACTGAGATTCAGCATGAGTTCGAGGGGTCTGCAATAGCCTTTTTATCACCGGCTAAAGTTGAGCATCTACCGGATCAAATGTTTGGAAATCTATTCATTAATATAAGTTCGCTACACGAAATGACACACGCCCAAATAGACATGTGGTTTGGTCACATAGACCGCCTGTGTAAGGGATGGTTTTATACAAAACAGTATGTTGAAAGCAAAAATAGTTTTGATGATATCGTAATAAGACGAGCCGACTATCCAGTAAGAACCCATTTGAAACTCTACTGGATGGAAAAAATCGAATTTATCCTAGAATTATTTGAGGCAATTTATAAAATTCACAGATATGTCTTTATTCTACGAAAGTGAGTATGAACAACATGTCCGTCGCCGTTTTAAAAACAATGTCTCAAGTAGATCAGGCGCGGTCGAGACTTATGTAACCGCAGTATATAATGTACCGACACAAAATTAAAGTACTTTACGCGCAAGCTAGGTCTCGCAAATAAAATTAAGGTGGGCGATGAAGTAAAAAGCTGGGATGTATTAAAAACCACACAATTTGTCGAAAACACCGTTCAAAAGGACGCACCAATCCTTGATATCGGCGCATATGCTTCGGAAATTCTTTGTATCCTCCATCGACTAAATTATTCCAATTTGACCGGCATCGATCTAAATCCTGATATCAAAAAGATGCCTTATTCGGATAAAATCCGGTTTGTGGTATCTGACTTTATGCACACACCATTTAAGAACGAAACGTTTATGGCCATCACGTCTACCTCGGTGATCGAGCACGGGTTTAACAGTGTTGCCTTGCTGACAGAAGTCACCCGGTTACTTCGTCCTGGCGGATATTTTATTGCGTCCTTCGATTACTGGCCTGAGAAGATCGACACGACCGGTGTTCCCTTCTTTGGCATGGACTGGAAGATTTTCTCTAAACAGGAAGTGCTCGCCTTTATTGATGAAGCTCGTGCATATAAATTAGCGCCCTGTGGGAATATCGATCTTGCCGCGCAGGAGAGGCCGATAGAGTGTGCAGAACGAAAGTATACTTTTGCGTGGCTGGCCCTCCAGAAATTTTCGACCAGTAGGATTGCAAACGGGTAAGTTCAAAGACATTAATTTGCTCTTGCTTGGAGTTGTGAATATATTTTATGCGAATCTTGATTATCACAGGGTCTTTCCCACCGATGAAGTGTGGTGTCGGCGACTATACTGCTTCTTTGGCACAGGCATTGATGAAATGCCCAAATACCGACGTCGCTGTTATCACGACTGTGGGGGCCGGAGTCGACATATCAAAATCAAATCTTGAAATATTCCCCATAATACGTGATTGGAAATTACGAGAATTTTCACAGGTCGTCAAGATAGTAAAACAATGGAAACCCGATATCGCGCATATTCAATATCCTACTCATGGCTATCGCAGAGGGCGTCTACCCTATCACCTGCCACCCATGCTGTTATTCTTAGGCGTTAAAATTGTGCAAACCTGGCATGAGTATTACACGAGGGAGTCCGTACATTGGGCCATGATACCAAGAGTTATCGCGGCACATGGCATTGTCGCAGTGAGGCCTAACTTTAAAGAACGAATGCCTGTTTTATACCGCTGGTTGATTCGCCATAAAGAATTTCGATTCATACCGAATGCTTCTGCAATTCCTCGCGTGGTAATCGACGATGTTGAAAGAACTGTCATACAAAAGCAGTTCACATCCGCTCGAAAATCTTTGCTTGTTTTTTTGGATTCCCATATCCTCACAAAGGGATTGAATATCTTTTTGAAATTGCCGATACCGCAAAGCATCACATTATTTTAATCGGTGCTTTTGACGAGAACAACCCCTACTGCCAGACTTTAAGGCAAAAGATTGAACAGGGACCGTGGCGTGATAACGCTACTATAACTGGATTTTTACCTGCTATTGAAACAGCTAAAATATTGGCTGCAGCTGATGCAGTTGTTCTGCCATTTCGGGATGGGGGCGGGATGTGGAATTCCTCTCTGCATGCAGCAGCTCTACAGGGAACGTTTGTGCTGACAACGTCACGAGATAGTCATGGCTACGTTGATTCAGACAATATTTACTATGCGCGGGTGGACGATATTGAGGATATGCGTCAAGCGTTGAATCTATATATCGGGCGTAAAAATGTCGACCATACCTTGAGTCACTTCATGACGTGGGAGTCTATCGCTAAGGCACATATGGAATTGTATAGTATTATCTAAGGAACGGTAAATATAGGATGAACAATATTCGACTTTCAATCTGCATTCCAACATATAATTTCGGCATGTTCATAGGCGAAACACTCAAAAGCATCATTGATCAAGCACATAATGATGTCGATGTTATCGTACTTGACGGGGGGTCGACAGATAATACTCCGGAAATCGTTAGGGGGTTTCAACACAATCATCCATGGATCAGCTATCATCGTCGGGATAAAAGAGGCGGCATCGACAAGGATATGGCCGCAGTCGTTGATTTAGCCAAGGGAGAATACTGCTGGCTAATGTCGAGTGACGATGTTTTCAAACCTGGCGCGATCCAACGGATTCTGGAGGAAACCCATTTAGGTCATGATATTTACTTATGTAATAGAATCGACTGTGACCTCGGGTTGACACCACTCAGAGAGCGTCTAATGCTATCTAAGGATGTCGAAGACCGCGTCTTTGTTTTTTCAACCAAAAAGGATATGATGAACTACATTGACAAAGCGCGATCAATCGGTGCGTTTTTCAGCTACATGAGTGCCATAGTCGTCCGCCGAGAAAGATGGAATGAGTTCCCATACGACGAGCGATTTACCGGCAGTCACTATGCTCATGTTTTCAGATTATTTTCTATTTTACAAAAAGGCGGTTCGCTGAAGTACAGTACGAGACCCTCTCGTTTTATGCCGAGGTGATAATGATAGTTTTTTAATGGGCGATCAATTCAATCGTTTCAATATCGACATAAGTGGGTATCTGATTCTTGCATCTCACCTGTTTCCTGATGCTGATGTTAGTCGCTCTTTTCTTTCTGTTATGCATCAGATTAGAGATGGTATGATTTTGTAGCACTGAAAAGAACGGTCCCGGATAATAGCAGGTGGAACGATTTCGAACTCAAGCTCATTAAGTGCGGTTATTCACGCCTACAGTTATTTAGTGTGAGATTTATCAATTCTTCACGGTTCCTTTATGCCTTCTTACGATACTGCTGGCGGATACTTAACAGCGTAATGTCTAGAACAAGCCGTTTTTTTCGATAGAAACAACGCGTTGGGGATCTCTTGTTAACAATCTGGCCCTCACGACTAAGTTTGTCAATGATGGTGGATCGCGTCAACGCAATATGCATTAGAGGAAGGTAGTTTGCACCGGCAAATGAAACCTGTAAAACCCTATCATCATTTCGGTGAGTATCATAAAGAGCCCTCGGGGCTTAAGCGGCTTGATTTTATTGCCCGCTACATCGAACAGGATTTCGCGAGAAAACAACGGAGACTGTCAGTTCTTGAGGTGGGTTGCGGCAACGGAAATATCGCCATATCCATGGGAAGCCTTGATCTGTGCGACATCATCGGTCTAGATATTAATTCAGCATCTATAACAAAGGCCCGTGCTGCGAATCCCTTTAAGCATGTTACCTTCATATGCGGCGACATGAGCACTCTCGATGCCGCAGCAAAATTTGATATCATCATCTGCTCGGAAGTACTTGAGCATTTAACAGACCCCGGAGACATGATACAGCGCATCAAATCGCGCCTTGCGGAAGACGGCCTTTTATTGATCACGATCCCGAACGGCTACGGCCCGTTGGAGCTCAGAGGACAGTTCCTTTACTGGCTCCGCACGCAGCTTTTCAAATCGAAATTTCGGCAGATCAATGATCGATCATTACCGGCGCACGAGGGCAGTCACAACGGAAAACATACAGTCCTCTAATGTCGGAGAAACGGGAGACCGTCACGTCCAGTTTTTTACATTACGCAGCATAAAGCGGCTCCTGGGACAACATGGATTAACCGTAATTGAAATACGCAATTCCAATTTCTGGCTCGGGTTCGGCGTTCTCTGGTATCTCCTGTTCCAACGGATCATTCCGCGAGGCTCGCGAGTGTTCAATGCCCTTGATTCGCTCGACTGCAAGCTTGCGGATAACGTACCCCATGGGATGGCCGCAGGCTGGTATTTTGCGTTAAGGAAGCCTAGATGAAAATCTTATTTGTCACGCCCCATCTTTGTTATCCCGAGGTCCCCTACGCGGGGGGGATGGCGACGTTCAAGATCATGGAGCGCCTTGCATCCAGGGGACACGAGCTCTTTTTAATAACGGGCCTGCGGCCCGGAGAAAAGGAGCACCTTGACGAGGTCAAATACTTCTGCACGGTCCTTGATGCGATCGAAATACCCTGGAGCAAGGGCGAAGTAGCGAAAGCAGTGATACAATGGATCTTCCACGGAGGGAAAGGCGGGCTGACCTTTCGGAGCAAGTGCGCGCTCGCTATTGATAAATTTTCCAAACAGATCCGGTTCGACATTATCCAGGTTGAACATACCGAACTCGGCGACTGCATAAAAGGTCCGATGGACGTCCCCACCATCATTGATGCGCACGATGTCATTCTCAAGCCTGCGCTCAGAGAATATAAACTCGCAACGGGGATGAGAAAAGCAGTAAAATATATAAAATTCAGAATGGTCAGAAAAAGAAATTCGACCTATAGAAGGTTTACGAAAGTTTTTGTGCGTTCCGAGTTTGACAGAAATTTGCTGCTCTCTTATCGGGGAGGATTTGGATGTTTCCATCCTCCGGGGGTACGCAAGAATAGAGGACTTCAGCGGGAAAGCCGGCATCCGGGAGCCGGGCATGCTGCTCTATGTCGGCGCAATGAACAGGCCTGCGAACATTGAAGCGATCCGGTACTTTTACGAAAAGGTGTTCCCTATTGTTAAAACGAGAAGTGCCTGCGGCAAAACTCACTATTGTCGGCAACGGGCCTCCTGAAGAGATCAGGAGTATCGGCCAGAAAGACAAAGATGTTATCGTGACGGGCTTTGTTGAAGATATCAAGCCATACTATCTGAAAGCGTCGGTGTTTGTAGCGCCTCTCTTTGTCGGAGGGGGGCTTATCCAAAAAATACTGGACGCGCTGGCTGCCGGCATCCCGGTGGTGACGACCTCTATTGGAAATGAAGGGATCGACGCGGTTCCCGATAAAGAGATTCTCATAGCCGATGATGCTGAAGAATTTGCTAATAAAGTGATCCTTCTCTTAAAGGATAAAGGCATCAGTCAGAGCATATCGGAAAACGGCAAAGCCTTTGTGCAGAATAAATTTGCGTGGGATGGCGTGATCCAAAAACTGGAAGATGAATATAAAAGGCTGATAGCATGACCCCCAAGGTCTTTATCATCGTATTGAATTGGAACAGACACCAGGACACGATAGAGTGCATTCATTCCATCAGGAAGATAAACTATCCCCATTATGAGATCGTCATCGTTGACAACGGTTCAACGGATGGGTCGGAGGAGATACTCAGGCGTACCTTCCCGGACATAAAGCTCATCCAGACCGGAGAGAACCTCGGCTATACGGGGGGAACAATGCCGGCATCCGGTATGCGCTCGATAACGGGGCAGACTACACGATCCTGCTCAATAACGATACGGTGGTTGACACGGACTTTATCACGGCGCTGGTGGCCGCGGCGGAGTCAGACAAATCCATCGGCATCTTAAGCTCAAAGGTATATTTTTATGACAGGCCCGATGTCCTCTGGTACGCGGGGGCGACGTTGAATCTTAAAACCGGCAAAAGCGAGCACCTCGGGTATAACGAGAAGGACACCGGTCAATTCAGCGAGATGCGGGAAACCGACCGGGCATGCGGGTGTTCCATGATGGTAAGCCGCGCAGTTTGTGAAACGACAGGGCTTATGGACCCCGAGTATTTTTGCTATGCCGAAGAGGCCGAGTGGTCTCTCCGCGCAAGGAAGCGCGGGCTATAAAGTAGTGTTTGTTCCGGACTCGAAGGTATGGCACAAGGTCTCCGCGGCAACCGGCGGGGCCGGCACCGGCAACTATCTTTATTATTCCGTCCGGAACCATCTCCACCTGGTGAAAACCTATCTCCCTTTTCATTCGCCGGCTTGAACATCGCACGGGACGGTCTTATCATCGGCAGATATGTGTGCAGCCTGTTCACGATGAAGGTGAATAAAATCCGCGGCATGAAAATCATCTGGCTGGGGATGCGCGACTCCTACCAACACAGGTTTGGAAGAAAGGACTTGCTATGACCTTGATCCAGCGCGTCAACAACCTGCGTGAACACCTGAGGTACTATCACCCGAGATATAAATTCATCTTGTCCCTGCCGAAGGGCAGCAGGGTCCTGGACCTGGGCTGCGGCGAGTGCGTTGCCATGACGACCTTCAGGGCATTAAGGCCGGACCTCGTTTTTTCAGCAGTCGACATCCAGGATGTCGCCAGGCGTGTTCCTCAGCACGTGGAATTTCACCAGGTCGATATCCAGCAGCAACCCGCTGCCCTTCGGGAACAACGCCTTCGATGCAGTCTACTGTTCCCACGTATTGGAGCATCTTTATTCGACCCATTTGATGCTGCAGGAAATCAGGCGGGTCCTGAAAGACGAAGGACGGATTTATTTGGAAACGCCGAGCCTGAACAGCTTGCTGGTACCCTCGCTCAGCTATGGCCGGGACCAGGACGTGCCGTTTAACTTTTATGACGACCCGACTCATATCAAACCGTTTTCCAAGACAGGACTGCTCATCCTCCTCAAACGGTCGGGCTTTACAAAAATAACCGTTGCGGTAGCAAGGAACCCCTGGTCCCTGCTTCTGTCGCCCTACATTTTTTTAAAGGGCCTGATAACGAAGAACCGCCCGCTGCTCACTGTTGCGGTCTGGGAGATTACCGGGTGGTGCATCTACGCCGTGGCGTATAATTCAAAAACAGAAATCAATTAATATTTTGAGGGATGGTGCCATGATGGTGCGCTAAGCATATAATTTATCGAAAACTGACGTTACTGAAAAATATCGCCATGACGGCCAGAGAACGGATTGTGCCGGCTTTTGGGGCGGATCATGCCGAAAGGGAAATATCTCCACGGGCAGCTATCTCCCGGAGTTCCTGCACATCAGCAGGGATATGCGGAATAACCGCAGCATTTATGACGGATACGTCCGGGGCTGGGGCATTCAATTCGGAGAGCTGAAAAACAAGGTCAGGCAGGACCCGCTCTACCAGGAAGCGCTCGCCCTGGCCAGGGGGAGAACCATCATAACCGAAGAAAATCGCATGAATCTCTTTCTCCTTTTAAAGTTTTACCTGGGCAAAATTCCATCGGGGCACATCATCGAGTTCGGCTCTTACAAGGGAGGAAATGCCATTTTCATGGCTTATATCGTGGATAAGCTCTACCCGGGCGTCAAGGTCTACGCACTGGATACCTTTGCCGGCATGCCGCAAACGGACTCGAAAATCGACGCCCATGTAGCGGGAGATTTCCACGACGTGGATTTGAACGAACTGAGGGCATATGCGGAAAAGAAAGGCATAACGAATCTGCGATTTGTGAAAGGCCTGTTTCATGATACCGCTCCGGACGTTTTAAAGGACGTGAAACAGGTGGCTCTGGCGCATATCGACTGCGATATTTATTCCGCAGTGGCATATTCCTACGACGTGGTGAAGGAATATATGGTCCCCGGCGGGTATATAGTTTTCGACGACGCGACGGTCTCGAGTTGCCTGGGAGCGACCGACGCGGTGGAAACACTGGTGATCCGCAGGGACGGCCTGAGCTCCGAACAAATTTATCCTCAATACGTTTTCCGGGCCTTCTTTGAGCGCATACCGGCCGGAGAAAAACGCGGCTGACCGAAGGCAAGGGGATTTCATGAAGAAGATTTATACCATCAGGGATGCAGCCGGGCAGCGGACTCACCTGTGGGACAACCACAGGGTGGAGGATGAGGTCGCCGCCTGCCCCGGGAGAAACATCGTCGAGTATTTTCAGAAGTACCTGCCGAAGGATGAGCCGATCCTGGAGGCGGGGTGCGGTCTCGGGGCCTGGGTCATCTACCTGAGCGGCAAGGGGTACCGGATCGCCGGTATCGACAATAACAGGGACGTTATCGACCGGCTGAAAGCCTGGAAGCCTTCCCTGGATGTGGCCTATGGCGATATCCGGCGCCTTCCTTATAATGATGGACATTTCGGGGCCTATATCTCCCTGGGTGTGGTGGAACATTTCGAGGAGGGATGCGAGGCGGCCATGAAGGAAGCGTACCGGGTGCTCAAGCCGGGAGGGTTGCTATTCCTTACGGTCCCGCTGGATAACGTCTTCCGAAAAGCGGTGGCCCATCCTTTGCGAAAGCTCTACCTGATGCTGCACAAGCTGCAGGGAGGGGAAATCCATTTTGCCGAATACCGCTACACCAGGGAGGAAGTGGAACACCTCGTGCGGAACTCCGGCTTTGAACCGCTCTTTACGACGTGGGACGATTTTGAGAACAAACGGATGTCGCTGGGCATCTGGGCAGATTTCCCTCCGCTCCACAGCCCGCAGCTCTATGAGCTGACTTCCGTGGGCCGCGCCGCTGCCCTGGTGTTGAACTCAACCTCCAGGTGGACTGCTTGCGGCGGTGTCTTCTGCCTGGCAAAAAAGAAATGATCGGATCAGGCGCAAACGGGCGGTTGAAGAGCTATTATCTTTTTCTGGTACAGGTGAAACGCATATGCATCGAATAACTCATAAAGACTGCACCCATTTTAACGGTTATAAACCGTGCCGTTCCCACAAAGTAAAAGGGAGTGTTTGCGAGGGCTGCGAAGATTTGTCCCGGGTCGGTTTTCGGGTACTGATACTCAAGATTGGGGCGGCCGGGGAAGTCATCCGCAATACTCCCCTGCTTCACAGGATAAAATCTCTCTATGCCGACCAGTCCGTGGAAATAACCTGGATCACCGATTTCCCGGATTTCGTCCCCCGCTCTCTGGTCAAGAGAATTCTCAAGTACGACTGGAAGAACGTTCAGATGATTTTAGAGGAAGAATTCGATCTTCTTTTAAGCCTCGACAAGGAGCACCATGTCTGCGCGCTTGCAAACAGGATACATGCCAAGGTTAAAAAAGGGTTCCTGCTCGACAAACGGGGAAGAATAGTTCCGGCGGATGCGGACGCGCATCGCAAATGGCTGACCGGCGTTTTTGACGACCTCATGAAGGAGAACAGGAAGCACTATGTCGAGGAACTCTTCGAAATCTGCGGTTGGGAATGGAAGGGAGAGAAATACATCCTGGAAGGCGCCGTTACGCCTTCCCTTCCGCATCTCAGGAGCGCCCAAACCCCGCTCGTCGGTCTCAATACAGGCGCGGGAAATGTCTGGCCGACAAGGATATGGCCCGAGCGTTTCTGGGCGGAGCTTATTTCCAGACTTCAGAAAAGCGAACTGCGGGTTCTCCTGCTCGGCGGGCCGGAAGAACATGATAAAAACACGCGGCTGGCAAAAGAAACCGGAGCGTACTACGAAGGAGTGAAGTCATATAGAGAATTTGTCGGGCTCATGAGCTATTGTGACGTGGTCGTCACTGCCGTCACGATGGCGCTGCATATCGCCATCGGCCTCGAAAAGAAAATCGTGCTCTTGAACAATATTTTCAACAGCAACGAATTCTTTCTCTACGGCCTGGGCACGATCGTCGAGCCTGATGTGCCCTGCAAGGCATGTTACAAGCAGGCATATGACTCGCGCTGCCCCGTCTCCGACTGCATGGAATTGATATCGGTTGACACCGTCTACGACCGAATAATAGACTCCCTTCCTGCGCGCACTAAATAATCAGATTACAGCCCGAGGTCTTCGTGGTCATGTTCAAATGAAAATACTCGTGATCAGTCTTTTTCTCCCCCGGCAAAAAGCAACCCACGCAGGCGGCAGGCTCGTTTTTGAAATAATCAAGGAACTGTCCCGGCGCCATGAAATCCATTTAGCGACACGGGTGGAGGAACGGGAGTTATCGGACCTCGCCGAGTTAAAGCCCTTTTGCCGGACAATCCATCCCTATCCCTACAAAACATCGTCTAAGCGCGGGTTGTTCGTGACTTTCAGGCTGCTGATGAACTACCTCGGCTTCAGCAGGCATGCAAACAGGCTCATTTCCCGCGAGCATTATGATCTCGTACAGGTTGAGTGGGTAGAAGCGGCGATCCTGATCACGAAAAACAGACGCCGATGGTCCTCGATGCCCACGATGTTGTAACGAAACCGGCTGAACGGAGATACCGGCAGGCAAGAGGCATCCATCGTGTCCTGGGATATCTGGCATTCAGGTTCATACGCAGCATGGAAGCTCGTATTGCCAGGAGGTTCGATCGGGTCATTGTCCGCTCAACGATCGAGCGCGATTACCTGAATTCGCTGGCCCCCGCCCTTCCTCTTTCAACAATACCCCACCCTGCCGGTCTTGATATAACCGACAAGGCGTTTGAGCGCAAGTAAAAACACAATCCTTTTTCTCGCATCCTTCAAATACCGGAAAACGAATGTTGATGCGGCGCTGTATTTTTACCACTCGGTTCTTCCCCTGGTCCGCAAAAATATTCCTGACGCGCAATTTATCATCGCGGGTTACGGACCTCCCGATGAACTCCTGTCGCTTCAGAATCAGGACCCTTCTGTTGTGGTTCCCGGCTTTGTCGACGATGCGGATGAGTATTACAAGAGGGCCTCGGTTTTTGTCGCCCCGATCCTCGTCGGGGGCGGGATTATCGTAAAGATCCTCGATGCAATGGCCGCGGGTACGCCCGTCGTGTCCACTACGTACGGAAACGAGGGCATTAGGGCGGAGCCTGGCCGGGACATCCTCATAGCCGATGATCCCGAGGGCTTTGCTTCACAGGTTATAAGGGTCCTTCATGACAGGTCGTTCGCGGAAGAGCTCGGAAACAGCGGGCAGGCTCTATATACGGAAGCATTACGGCAAGGAAGCGGTATTCAGCAAAATCCGCTCTCTCTATGAAGAACTCGCGTGAAATAATGAAGTTTGATAGTTCGATTGTTCGCGACACCTGTTGACCGTTCACGGCTAGGCAATTGATTATCCGACGAATATAACGGGACGCTACTGTTTTTAACGCCTCGCGGCACTGCTCGCGGGCGCCTTCACTGCCTGTCTTTCGTCCAGCCAATCAAAGAGCTCCCCATATGCAGCGAGGAACGCCAGGAAAAAACCTATCGACGGCATGTAGACCCGGTGCTCGAAAATGATGTCCATGACCGGCACAAAACTCTGCGTGGGCGATATGGTGATGTAGAACCACGCGATGCCGAAGGGGATCAACATCCAGCCCTTCTTCTTATAGAGCCAGAATGCCGCGGCCACGACCGCCATGTGGCCGATTAAAGAGAGCAGCGTGGGAAATTCGAACAGCGTCTTCGCGACGTGAGTATTCGTAATCCAGGTTCTGGTTGATCGGCAGGAACAGAAGCCTGATAGTATGTCCAGAGGACGTTGAACGACGTAAGCAGATAGGTCCAGGGATTCAAGGGGATGCCCGCGGAATTGGTAATATTGAAGCCGACGCTCGGGCTGCTGACGCAAGATTCAGGGTATGCGCAATGAACCGCCCACCACGGCAGCGTAATGAGGACATAGGCCATCCACGCGACAGTGCCGGTTTTAACTTGCCTTCGGACAGGAAGAGAAAGTCATAGAGAAAAAGCATGGCAGGCAGGGTCACCGCCCATTCCTTGGACCCCACGGAGAGGAATGCCGAACATGCAGCGCCGAGAACCAGGCAAATTTCTTCTTCCTGACCCCTTGAATGAACATCAGCATGGCCCCGAGATAAAAAAACGTCGCCAAAAGCTCGGTGCGGCTGATGATGTAGGTCACTGCTTCGGTCTGGACCGGATGGACGGCGAACAGAAGCGCCGCGAAGAGGGCCATCCTCCTTGCCTTGTCCGCATACCGCTTTTCCAGGACGGGCAGTTCAGCGTCCAGATGATCAGAAGAGATACACAAGAAAGCTGTTTGCGATATGACATCCGACATTGAAAATATGATAGCCCGACGACGTTCATGCCGCCCAGGCTGTAATTGAGCATCAAGCTCAGGTAGACCACGGGCCGGTTGATGCTGAGCAGATGTCATGATGTTGTCAGCGTTCACGACTTTGATGGTGTAGTTGTCCACGATCGACGGGTTGTCGTCGAAGTGAAAGCTTGCATGAAACGTGTTCGAATAGGCGATCAGTATCAGTATCGCGATCATGAAGAATGCTATCAGGTTGAATCTCCGGTGATTGAATAGGCGGTTCACTTTTTCTGCCATCCCTTGCATGATTGATTCGAAACCCCTTTCATCAAGGTCAGTATTGATCTGAAAATTTAACATGGAACACGGACAAAGTAAAGATTATTTTCCGTATTTTCATCCGCGCTAGCGGATTACTGTCAAAAGATATTTTCGCTGCCGCATCACAAAGATGGCAAAATATCCGTCGTCAGGCCCTTCTCGCCGATCACCTTCGCTCTGCTTTCACCCGGCACTTCTTCCATCTCCCGGCGCAGGAGCGCCAGTTCCTGCGCGAGTTTTTTGTTTTTTTCCGACAGGCCGGATATCACGACGGAAAAATGAAGCGTGATCAAAAGCAGGAAGAAAAAAGCCAGGAGAAAAAGAAACGACGGCGGATAAAAAATTCCCAGCAGACGGGCTATGGAATTCAGGACCCCTCTTGATGAGGAAAGAAACAGCAGGATGCCTCCGGCAAGGAGCCACAGCAGGGAATATCGCTCCTTTAATCTCCCCCTCCGGATCAGCTCCACGACCACGATCAGGAGGGCCACGCTCCCGACAACGGCAAATAATTTTTAGCAGGTCCATGGTCACCTCACTCTCTTCATCAGATCGATGAAAATCGCCATAAGCACTTTCGCCATATAATAGATCGACCGCAGGGGCGTAATGGAAGACTTTCCTCCGGTGCGGCCGCGCATGGCTGACGGCGACCTCCTCCATCCGCATGTGCATCTTGTGCAGGAGCACGAGCGACTCCACTTCCGGATAATCGTCGGGATAGGTCCGGGCGAAAAATTCGATCACCCTGCGGTTCGCCGCGCGAAAGCCGGAGGTGCTGTCCGTCACCTGCATGCCGAGGATACGCGAAAGGACGAACGAGAAAATACCGATGCCGAACTTCCTGAACACGGGTGTCCGGTAATCGCTCGGGGACAGATAACGGGAGCCGATCGCGAGGTCCGCCCTCCCCGCTTCCAAGCGGTTCGAGCAGCTTCTTGATCTCCGCGGCCACGTGCTGCCCGTCGCCGTCGAACTGCACCGCGACATCATACCCGTTCTGCATCGCGTAGAGGTATCCCGCCTGGACCGCGCCCCCGATGCCTAGGTTGAACGGAAGATCGAGGACCGGGACCCCCAGCGAGCGGGCGATCCGCGCAGTCCCGTCGCGTGACCCGTCGTTCACGACGAGCAGCTCGACCGAGGGCACATGGGCCCGGAGGTCCCCGATCACTCCGGGGAGGCTCTCTTCTTCATTGTAGGCTGGTATGATGATCAGTATTTTCATCTCGTTCAATACACTCATAAAAAAGAGACCGCATGGTAGCCGCAGGCTTTAGCCTGCGACCGAATCACCGCAAATTACAGAATCACGCAAACTGAAGCTTTTTAACTTCATTCAGACGCTTACATTCTATTCCTTCAACGCGACTTCGCGCGCCGAAATCCGGTACCGGCACAGCAAACGGTAGAGCTCGGGACGACTGAGGCGCCTCAAAGGGGAAAACGCCCTGCGTTGCCGGCAAATGCCGGGTACCGCCGCAAGGGCCGCGCCCCCCGCCTTCAGCAAAATCGCCAGGGCCTTCAGAACGGAATGCTGCTCGGAAAACCTCGCGCTCGCGCCCTTCCCGGAGAGCGCGCCGTAGAGATGGACCGAAAGCCGCAGGAGCGTGAAGAAGGGGCTCACGAGCACGAGCTCCAGCGGATAATACTTGAGCAGGACCCATATCCGGTTTCGTTCCACCAGGAAGGCCTTGAACGGCGAATAGGCCGAGGAAGACGACGAATATTTGTGGTACACCTTTGCGGAAGGGACATACCCGCACCCCCATCCCGCGAGCCTGGCGCGAAGCCCGAGGTCCACGTCATCGGCATAGGCGAAAAATTCCTCGTCGAAAAGACCGATCTCGTCCAGCATCTCCCTGCGATACAGTCCCGCGCATCCGCTTGGGGAAAATGCCTCCCCCTGTCGGTCGAACTGCCCGCGGTCCACGTCCAGCCTGCCGTGCCCCCTGCCCAGTCCGTCGGGGTAGAGAAGCAGGCCGACATTATCGATCACCACGGGATTATCGTAGGAAAGTATTTTGCACGCCCACATCCCTACCGCACGGGGGCTCGCCTCAGCCGCTTCCAGCAGGTTCGCAAGCCAGGCGGGGTCCGCCTTCGTGTCGTTATTCAGTAGAGCGATATACTTGCCACTCGCCACCCGTATCCCGGCGTTGTTGCCTCCGGCAAAACCCGTGTTTTCCGGCAGGCTTACGAGCCTTACGCCAGGATAGCGTTCCCGGACGAATTCGACCGACCCGTCGCGCGACCCGTTGTCCACCAAAACGATCTCCACATCGCCGGCGCGCTGGGCAAGCGAGCGAATCCAGGCATTCCCCCAGCAGGTGCTTGCCGTTCCAGTTGACGATCACTACCGAGACAATCGGCTGTGTCAATGAGACGTTACTCCTTCGTCGTCCGCATCACGATTTTTCAGTCTTCCGGTATCGTACCACAAGCTCATAGAACAGAAAATAGGAAATGACCGCCGCAAAGGCGCCGACGATCAAGGTGCCGGCCACGTAGGACCAGAGGAACGGCTTCAGGACGGTGTAAGAGTTGGAGAAGGTGAGTTCGTTCCATGCAATGCGCGGGACGCGGCCATGGTGGCCGGTGATCTTGAGGCCGAACCAGATGCAGAACCCGTACATGGGCACGACGGTCCATGGGTTGTTGATGAACGAGGCCGTGATGAGCACAAGCTTGTTCAAACCGAACAGCCACCCCACCACGAGGCACGTCAGCAGGTGAAACCCGATGGTAGGGCTGAAGGCGATAAACACCCCCAGGGCAAAGGCGAGCGCAAGCTCATGCGGCGGATCGTCCAGCTTTACGATGGAACGGATCCGTTCGTTGATATATCGTTTGCCTAAAATGCCTTTCTCCTTGGAGCGCGAGCAAAATGATTATACCCCGTGGGCGCGAGAGGCGTGGTCTTGCCCCGTCCGTCCACGATCAGCAGCTTCCCGCGCCCGGGTGATTTCCCCGATCTCCACCACGGGAATATCGAGCGACCGCAGTTTCCGGACCTTGGCAGGCGGCGCGGTGAACAGGAGTTCGTAATCTTCTCCGCCGGACAAGGCGTAGTGAAGCGGCGATTTGCCCAGGTGCGCGGCTGCCTTCCGGAGCGAGGGGGAAAAGGGTATTTTTTCGGCTGCAATGACCGCCCCTACCCCGCTCTGCCCGCAGATATGCGAGAGGTCCGATGAAAGGCCGTCGCTCACGTCGATCATGGCGTGCGCGCACCGGGAAAGCGCGAGCTTTCTGCCCCACTCGACGCGGGGTTCGGGACGGAGATGCTTCTGCATCAACGCGTGATTGCGGATTGTAACACTCCGGACTTGTCGCCTCCGCGGACTACCGGATTCTATGCTTCCTCTGCCTCGTCTGGGCTTCGGCACGTCAGGGCACTCCGCCTTCAGCAATTTCCAGCCCCGCCGCTGAATCGCCGAGCGTCCCCGTTACGTAGATCCGGTCTCCCGGCCTGGCCCCTGCGCGGCTTACGACGCTCTTCTTTTCCGCCTCGCCGAGCACGGTGACGGAGACGGTCATTCCCCCTGGCGAGGAACAGGTGTCCCCGCCCACGAGCATGGTCCGGTGGGCCTTCAGGAGCCCGTTCAAACCCCGGTAAAATTCGGTTATCTGCGCCACGGAGAGGACCGGGGGGATGCCGAGCGAGGTCAGGCAGAAACGGGGAATGCCTCCCATTGCGGCGATGTCGCTTAAGTTGACTGCGGCGGACTTCCAGCCGAGCGAGTAAAAATCGGTGTACGCGAGGTCGAAATGCACTCCCTCGATCAGCATGTCGGTTGTGGCGAGAAGAACTGCGGACAACGATGTCTTCAGGACCGCGGCATCGTCTCCGATGCCGATCAGCACCGAAGGCGACGGCCTGACGACCGACTTCCGTATTTTTTCGATCAGGCCGAATTCACCCAGGGCTGATAGTTTCATGCTGATTTGAGATTTGTATAAAAGAATTTGTCATCCCCGAACGCCTTTATCGGGGATCCATTGTTCTGTTATCAAAATGGATTCCCGCTCAAAAGCTCTGCGGGAATGATGGAAACGGATGGCGATTGCAATAATCTCTTCATTCCGAAATCCGCCTTCCGCATTCCTCAATCGCCTTATCAGTGCGTCGCCACTGACCTGCCCGGAAGCCTCTTGTGGGCTATGCGCCGCGGTTTGTTTTTACGGAGCGCCGTCGGATCACGTCGTCCATGGTCTTGGCGAAGATGAAATGCATGTCCTTCCGCAAATAGTTCGGGATGTCGTCAAGGTCCTTCTCGTTTTCCTTCGGGATGATCATGGTCTTGATCCCGGCCCTGCGGGCCGCGAGCGTCTTTTCCTTGAGTCCCCCGATCGGCATCACCCGGCCCCGCAGCGTCACTTCTCCGGTCATGGCGATGTCCTTCCGCACCGGGACGCTGGTGAAGACCGAGGCCAGGGCCGTCGCCATGGTCACGCCTGCCGAAGGTCCGTCCTTGGGGATCGCGCCGGCGGGCACGTGAATGTGCACGTCGGTCTTCGCGAACACCTCGGGCTTGATGCCGAGGTTCTCGGCCCGGGAGCGCACGTAGGTGAGCGCGGCATGGGCCGATTCCTTCATGACGTCCCCCAGGTGGCCGGTCAGCGTCAGGGCGCCCTTGCCCCGCATCGTCGTCGCTTCGATGTACAGGATGTCTCCGCCCGTCTCGGTCCAGGCCAGGCCGGTCACCACGCCGATCTCGTCCTGCTCGCGCTCGACCTCGGGCAGGAACTTCGGCACGCCGAGGTAGGTGTGGAGGTTCTGCGCGGTGATGGTGAACAGGCCCTGCTCCCCTTCCGCGACCTTCCTCGCCACCTTGCGGCAGAGGTGCCCGATCTCGCGTTCGAGGTTCCGGACCCCCGCCTCGCGCGTGTACTGCGCGATGATCTGGAGGATCGTCTTGTCCGGTATGCTGATCTGCTTTTCCGTGATGCCGTGTTCGGCGAGCTGCCTCGGGACCAGGTAGCTCTTCGCGATGCCGAGCTTTTCCTGCTCGGTGTAGCCGGAGAGGCGGATGATCTCCATCCGGTCCTTCAAGGGGCTCGGGATCGGATCGGTCATGTTCGCGGTGGTGATGAACATGACGCGAGAGAGATCGAAGGCCAGACCGATGTAATGGTCGCTGAAGGAATTGTTCTGCTCCGGGTCGAGCACTTCCAGAAGGGCGGCCGATGGGTCGCCCCGGAAGTCCGCGCCGATCTTGTCGATCTCGTCGAGCATGAAGACCGGGTTGTTGTTGCCCGCGGTCTTGATGCCCTGGATGATCCTTCCGGGCAGCGCTCCCACGTACGTTCTGCGGTGGCCGCGGATCTCGGCCTCGTCGCGCACGCCGCCCAGCGAGATGCGCACGAATTCGCGGCCCAGGGCGCGCGCGATCGATTTCCCGAGCGAGGTCTTCCCCACGCCGGGGGGCCCGACGAAACAGAGGATCGGGCCCTTCATCTTTTCCTTGAGCTTCCTGACCGCGAGGTATTCGATGATGCGCTCCTTCACCTTCTCGAGGTCGTAGTGGTCCTCCTCGAGCACCTTGTGCGCAGCCTTGAGGTCCAGGTTGTCTTTCGTCGCCTTGCTCCACGGGAGCTCCGCCAGCCATTCGATGTAGGTCCGCGTCATGGACGCCTCCGCCGCGTCGGGGTGCATCCGTTCGAGCCTCCGGAGCTGCTTTTCGGCCTCTTTTGCCGCCTTTTCCGGGAGCTTGGCCTCCTTGATCTTCTCGCGGAGCTCGCGCATGTCCTCGGACCGGTCGTCCGTGTCGCCCAGCTCACGCTGGATCGCCTTGAGCTGCTCCCTGAGGAAGTACTCGCGCTGCGTCTTGTCGATCTCGCCGCGCACATCCGCCTGGATCTTCTGCTGCATGGACAGCAGTTCGATCTCCTTGCCGAGCGCTTCATTGATGCGCTTGATCCGCGCCACCGGGTCCGTAATCTCGAGAATCTCCTGGGCCTGCTCCACCTTGAGCCCCATGTTGGCGACGGCCAGGTCCGCGAGCTTGCCGGGATCATCGACGTTTTCGATGACGACCATGATGTCGGGCAGGATCACCTTGCCGAAGGACACGAGTTTTTCGATCTGTTCCTTCACGTTCCGCATGAGCGCCTCGGTTTCGAGGTTGACCGGAGACGGGACGTCGGGGAAGGCCTTGATCTCGACCTGATAAAAGGGCTCTTTTTGCAAAAACTTGACGGTCTTTGCCCGGGCCACTCCCTGGACGAGGATCTTGATGCGTCCGTCGGGCAGCTTGAGCATCCGCATGATGACGCCGACGGTCCCCACGGAATACAGGTCGGACGGGGCCGGATTTTCCACGTTAATGTCCTTCTGCGAGGACAGGAAAATCATCCGGTTCCCTTCAAGCGCCACCTCGATGGCCTTGATGGACATCTCCCTGCCCACGAACAGCGGCAGCACCATATAGGGAAAAACCACGATGTCCCTGATCGGCAGTAGCGGTATCTTCTTGGGGATCTCGATTGACTGCTGGAGTTCCATGTTCTTCGTTTCGGTCTTAGCCAAGCCGGCCTCCTCGTGCTCGTTTTACATTGCTGGCAGACTAGCCAGTCAATTGACGAATAAACTTTCTTCTCACAACGTTCGTCATCCCCGAATGCCTCTATCGGGGATCCACTGGTTGATCTTAAAATGGATTCCCGCTCAGAAGCATTGCGGGAATGACGGAATCTAAGGAAGTCGTTTTACAGCTTCAGCCTCTTCAAATAGTCCCTGAACGCCTCGCCGAACTCCTGGTTCTTGAGCCCGAACGCCACCGTTGCCTTCAGGAACCCCAGCTTATCCCCTGCGTCGTGCCGGATGCCCTCGAACTCGTAGGCGTAGATCGGCCTCTTCTTCATCAGGAGCCGGAGCCCGTCGGTCAGTTGGATCTCCCCACCCTTCCCCGGGGGGGTGTGCTCAAGGGCGCCGAAGA
The DNA here is from genome assembly GCA_963741205.1 of Nitrospirota bacterium. Taxonomy (GTDB): domain Bacteria; phylum Nitrospirota; class UBA9217; order UBA9217; family UBA9217; genus JAJYKN01. Next base: position 108,991 of record CAVUHW010000031.1, on the reverse strand, counting down.
TTTCGGGCGCCAGGATGTAGCGCCCGATGATAGCCAGGTTCGACGGCGCCTCGTCGGGCGAGGGTTTTTCAATGAGGTCCGTGACATGATAAATGCCGTCCTCGATCTTCCTGCCGCCGATGATCCCGTAGTTCTTCGTCAGGGATTTCGGCACCCTCTGGATGGCGAGGATCGTCGCCGGGTACCGCTGATACACATCCAGCATCTGTTTGAGCGCCGGGACCTTTGCATCGATGATGTCGTCGCCCAGCAGCACGGCAAAGGGATCGTCGCCGATCAGGCGTTTGGCCGTCAAGACCGCGTGACCGAGACCGAGCGCCTGCTTCTGCCGGATGTAGCAGAACGTCACGAGGTTCGCGATACGCTGCACCTCCGAGAGCAGCTTGTGCTTGCCCTTTGCCTTGAGGTTCTCTTCCAGTTCGAAGGCGACGTCGAAGTGGTCCTCGATCGCCCGTTTGCCCCTTCCGGTCACCAGGATGACCTGTTCGATGCCCGACGATACCGCCTCCTCCACAACATACTGGATGAGCGGCTTGTCCACGAGCGGCAGCATCTCCTTGGGCGACACCTTGGTGTACGGCAGGAAACGGGTGCCCAGGCCTGCGGCCGGGAAAATCGCTTTGGTGACCGGTTTGTCCATGCAAACACCTCGCGGGCATTCTATGAAACTGGCCTCGAAATGTCAAGGTAAGACAGCAAAGCGCAGAGCGCATGGCGCATGGCGTAAGGAGTGGAGCACGAGTGGTTCTACGCTATGCTCGTATGCGCTCTGCAAGCTTCGTCACTTCGGTATCGGCACGCTGCCCATGAGATACTTCAGATCGTCGTCGTCGAACCGCAGTCCGGCGCCGACGAATGGCGCCGAACGCTGCGAGTTCAGGAAATTATCGTAACCGGCGTTCACGTAGAAGGTCTTTCCCAGGCCGTAACTGGCCGTCGCCTTGAGATGCACCTTTTCGTTGCCCGGCTCCCTGCTGTTGTAGTTCCACGAATCAAGGCTCACCTTGAACCGGTCATCCCAGAAATAATAGTCTGCCGCGACGCCGCCCGTGGATTCTATCAGGCCGAAGCGGAGGGCGAGGTTCCCCCACCGTCTCGCGTATTCGAGGCTGAACTTGAACTTATCCTCGAAGGTCTCGGTCACCACCGTGGCGCCGGGCGGCGTGCGACGTGTGCACCTCCCGCTTGAAGCTGCCGAAGGGATCGTTGGTCACTTCGAGAATATAGTACTTGTCCGGCCGCGGCTTGAGCTCCAGAGTGACATAGTTCTTGGTCTGGGGGAACGTGTACTCGCTCCGGAACCCGACGATCGTCTTCATGCGCTCGATGCGCGAGACGTAGTCCGTGATGCCCTTGGCGGCGCTGTCGATGCTGTTGTACATGCTGTCGTTGTTCACGAGCTTGCCGATCGTGCCTTCTCCCTGGTCGATTTTTTTCATGGTATTGTCGAGGGTGGCCAGGGCCATCTCGGCGTTCTTCGACGCCTCCTTGACGTTCTCCATGGTCACGCGCAGGTTGTCGCGGTTCTCCCCTACGACGCCGTTGAGGCTTGCCACCAGCTCATTGAGGCTCACGACAAGCTCGCTGCCGTCGCTCCGGAGGGTCTGGGAGAAGTCCTTGATGTTCGCCGTGGTCTGGCGCAGGTCATTCAGGATGTCCTCCATGGACTTCGTGCCCTGTCTCGGTCCCCAGGACCTGGCGGAGCGACGCCGTGATCTGTTTGACGTCGTCCGAAATGGCGGAGAGCTGGTTGATGAGCTTGTCCACGTCGCTCGGGGAAACGGTGACCAGGACCCGGTCGCCGTTCTGGTAATAGGGGGATTCGCCGGGCTTGTGCGGTTACGGGACGTTCCAATCTCGCCGGCATGAATTCCACGTATTTCTCGCCCAGGAGACCCAGGGTCTTGATCATGGCCTCTGACCCGCGCTTGATCTTTACGCCCTCGTCGAGCCGCAGGGTCACCTTGGCGCGGCTGTCATCGAGTTCCACCTTTTCAACCGTTCCGATCTTCACGCCTGCCATGCGCACGGCCGCCTTCTGATCGATCCCGGCCACGGAGTCGAACGTCGCCTCCAGGGTATAGCCTTTCTTCTCTCCGAATTCGTACTTGCCGACGGCAATGGTCATGTACAGGAGGATCGCCGACCCCACGATCACCAGCAAGCCCACCTTTGCCTCTGCGCTCAGATTCGCCATGAACTGTCTCCGAAAATCTGAAATTACCACGGATTAACACTGCTAAAAGAGCCGGAAACGATAAAACCGTGGGAATATCAGACGATTAAAAGTCCTTAAATGTTTATCAGGGTTTCTCCCCGCTTTACCGTGTTCATCCGTGGTTACGACTGTCGTCCGTTATTCCGCTGTTATCGGCCCCACCGCGCTGCCCGTGATGAACTGGCGGACGATGGGGTTCGTTGAGTTCCTGATCTCTTCGGGCGTGCCCGTTTCGATGATCTCGCCCTTGTACAGCATGGCGATTCGGTCCGATATCTTGTAGGCGCTCTGCATGTCGTGCGTGATGGCGACCGACGTCACGCCGAGCTTTTGCCGGAGGTCGACGATCAGGTCGTTGATCGAGTCGGCCGTGATCGGGTCCAGGCCCGTCGTGGGCTCGTCGTACAGGATGATGGCCGCGTCCATGGCGATCGCGCGGGCCAACCCCACCCTCTTCTTCATGCCTCCGGAGAGCTCCGACGGCATCTTGTCCTCGACGTCCTTCAGGCCGACGAGCGCCAGTTTCTCGGTCGCGATCTTCCTGATCTCCCGGTCCGACAGCTTCGTGTGCTGCTTGAGGGAGAACCCGACGTTCTCCCAGACCGACAACGAGTCGAAAAGGGCGGCCATCTGAAACAGCATGCCGAACTTTTTCCGCAGCTCGTTCAGGCCGTATTCATCGAGTTCGTTCAGCACCTGGCCCTCGATGATCACCCTCCCCAGGTCCGGAAACAGGAGGCCGATGATATGCTTGATCAACACGCTCTTGCCGCTGCCGCTGCCGCCGATCACGGTCACGCTCTCGCCCTTCTCGACGGTAAGGTTCACGCCGCGCAGGACCTGGTTGCCGCCGAAGCTCTTGTACAAATCGATGACGTCGATCATCGCCATGGCGTCACCACAAGAGCGCGGACAGGAAATAGTCCAGGATCAGGATCAGCATGCACGAGACCACAACGGCGCCGGTCGTGGCCTTTCCCACTCCTTCCGCCCCGCCTTCGGTATGAAACCCCTTGTAACAGCCGATGAGCCCGACGACGGCGCCGAACACGAGCGCCTTAATCAGACCGTACCAGATATCGGTGACCTCGGTAAAGTTTTCGCTGTTTTTTATGTACGTTACCGGGTTCGTGCGGAGCACCTTCACCCCTACGAAATACCCGCCTACGATGCCGATCATCATACCGAGGGCGGTGAGAAAGAACATCATCACGGTGCTGGCGATGAACCGCGGCACTACCAGGTACTTCATGGGATTGGTCGCCAGCGTCGTAAGCGCGTCGATCTGCTCCGTGACGCGCATGGTCCCGAGTTCCGCGGCCATGGACGCGCCCGCCCTGCCCGCGACCATGAGTCCCGTGAGCACGGGGCCGAGTTCCCGCGTCATGGAAAGCGAGACGACCGTGCCGATCAGGGTCTCGGCGCCGAACCGCTTGAACCCCGTGTAGCTTTGGAGCGCCAGGACCATGCCGGTCGAGAGCGCCGTCGTGAGCACGACCGGGACGGAATTGAAGCCGATCTCCTCCATCTGCTTCAGCACGTTCTTCAGATAAAAGGGCGGAGTCACGCACCAGCGGAGCGTTTGTCCCAGGAACAACAGGACGCCCCCCACCTCGGTGATGACACCCGAGGTCTTCTGGCCCACCTTTTCGAGCACGCTATAGATAAATCCTTGGAACCCGGCTGCCGATGCCACAGAGCACCTCATAGGGGATGGTCCCGGTCTTCACCGCGATTTCGTCCGCGGTGACGCGTTCGCCGGACTGGCTTCCGATGAGGACGACCTCGTCCCCTTCCCGGACGCCGGGAACGTCCGTCACGTCCATCATGCACATGTCCATGCACACCCTGCCCGCCACGCGCGCCCGCCTTCCGCGCACGAGCGCTTCACCCTTGTTCGAAAGGCCCCGGCTGTAGCCGTCGGCGTACCCGATCGGCAGCGTGGCGATGACGCTTTCCCGCTTCGTGACAAAGGTCCTGCCGTAGCTGATCGGAACGCCGGCCGGCACCTTTTTCAGGAATGCGACGCGCGTCACGAACGACAGCGCCGGCCTGAGGTCCGCGCCCTCCGCCGCGCTGTTCGAGCGGGTTGTACCCGTACAGCATCAGTCCCGGCCTCACCATGGTGAACAGCGCGCGCCGGAAGTCGAGGACCGCCGCGCTGTTGGCGGCGTGACGGAGCGGGAGGTCGATGCCCTTCGCATCCAGTTCCCGGAGCAGCGCCTCGAAGCGGTCCATCTGCTCCGATGCGAACCTCTTGTCGCGCAGGTCCGCGTCGGCGAAATGGGTCATCAGCCCCGTCACCTCGATGCCGGAAAGTCCGCGCAGCGCCGAGATGAATCCGGGCGCCTCCTCGGGGGTGACGCCGATCCTTCCCATGCCGGTATCGATCTTCGCGTGGACGGAAATCTTCCGCCCGAGTTTCCGCGCGGCTTCCGACAAGCGCGCGGGCGACGGGCATCGAATAGACCGCCGGCGTCAGGTTAAGCTTTGCCGCGGCCTCCGCCTGTTCCGGAAACATCGGCCCCATGAGCAGGATGGGCGCCTCGATGCCGGCGTCGCGGAGTTCTTTTCCCTTCTTCAACCAGCGCCACGCCGAGCATGTCCGGCCCCGAGCGCCAGGAGACGCCGGGAAACGCGGACCGCGCCGTGTCCGTAGGCCTGCGCCTTGACGACCGCCAGGACCTTGCCTCCCCTCGGCGCGGCGCGTCGCCTCCCGGAAATTGTGCTCGATGGCGCCGAGGTCGATCACCGCCGCTGTCGGACGGCTCGAAACAGGCGCCGATGGAGCAGATGATGAAGAATGCGTTCTGGCATGGTTGTCAATGGATTTCGTCGGCATATCGGGATGCAACTGATGCTTTATCATGGATACTTTCGGATTGTTGATCGTTTATAGTTTATGGCTATTGTGTTTAGTGCTTGCGAATTTATCGCACTTCGCACGTCATCCCTCATCCTTCGTCTTCGCACTCGTCAGTGTATGGTGCTTTCATTATTGACCGTCTCGAAGGAATTGGATGCGGGCAAGACATCTCGATTTTGTCGAAAGACTGCGCGCAATCCAGGCATTCCCAGTGGTGGATGGTCCAGTATTCGTAATCAAGCTCAAGGCTGTAGTCGTCTTCCTGAAAGAGGTTCGTTCCCCCGCAAAAGGGACACATGATCGGGTCCATAAATAATTATTCCTCGGATTTCCGTCCCTCTTGCGTTCGCTTATGAGGAATGAAAACCACTGCAGAGTTCCGCTGCCGCCGTGCGTTCAAACCCACGCCATCATACCGCGGAATCCTGTTCAGAAGGCCAGCAGCACATAAAAATTCATCGTAATTTCATGAAGTTCAAAAATTACTTTAGCACAGCGATGGGTATTTTGCAAAAGATATTTTCGGGGCGGGTCTGCGAAACGGAGAGCGATATTTAGCCCCTTCCTTGATGGGAGGGGATCAAGGGGAGGGTCGGCAAGCTTCTAAGAACTACCCCCGCAGTCCCATCTTGGCGTGACGGGGAATTGCAAGTTAAAACACTGGGTAACTTCTGGTCTTCAGTCATCATCCAAGATTCGAGGAGCGTTTGTCCAAGAGATCAGGAAGACCTGCGGTCTAGCCAAAATCTTCTGTCTGTCCCCCTTCTGCGATCAGGACCTTCATATTTTGGATCGTTGAATTTGCGCCGGTCGTCGCCCGATCTTCGGTTATTTTCGTACCTCGGCTCCTTTTTCCCCATAAACTCCCCCTCAGTTACGCCTGAATGATCCGTGAGTATCTTTCAGGGTCGACCATGGATAACCTGCTTTTCGACGCCGCCAATGTGATCCCGTTGTCTGGCCCGGACAAACCGGATTAAAAGCTAAAGGATGCCACGCTCAGCGGCAATACGATAAAAAAGGGATGCCCTCTCAAGGCATCCCTTATCAAGCAAAGAAATTTTGTCAGGAAATATCAACACCCGACAGAGGGTTTCTTTTTCATTGGGGAGACTTTTGTGGCTTTCTTTTTACCGCCTACCTCCGTGTATTCCACAGTTACCTTATCACCCACCTTCACATCTTTAATCATGGAAACGTTCTCGCAATCGAAGCCCGTTTCAACGGTTCCCGTCTTAAATGTGAGATGGCCTTTTACAGGATCCACTGCCGTAACTTCCCCGGACATCTCCGCCGCGAGGGCCACTCCGACAAAGGCCAGCAGGGCAAAAACCATAAGAAAAAGCATTGTTGCATGTTTCATGGATCCACGCATAGAACTACCTCCCTTTATTATGATTTAGACGCCAAATCCAGACAATCTTTTCTAAGTTTATCAGATCACGAAAGCTTGTCAAGAGGAAAACTCGTTGATATCGTGGAACGCAATTCATGTCCCCTTCTCTTCTCCCACGAGGATGCTAATGAATCACCATTTGATCGTTAAACGGCACGGCGATTCCATTTAGAATGCCCACGGGAGATCCGAGTCTATGAACAGTCAGGAGGGGTTATCGCTGTCCTGATCCCGTCCTTTAAAAAAATGGGTTACAGCGAATGCTGTAACCCATAGAATTAGTTGGCAGCGGAGGCCGGATTTGAACCGGCGACCTTCGGGTTGTCAAGCGTAGTCCCGTTCTACGGCCAAACGATCGAAATGGAGCCGGCGCCGGGGCCGCAAACCTGCATTGAATCGGCGCTTTCGCCGACAGAATTCATAGCCGTCACAATGTAGCAATAGGTCACCCCGGGCGTAACGCCCGAATGAACAACCGAAACACCGGCGACATTGCGTATCACGTTGTCCGCTGCGGTATGGTCGGGGTAAATGCCCCTCGTAGACCAGTAAAGATTATATGACGTTGCGCCGCTGACTGGGGGCCAGGTAACCGTATAGGGACACGCCTGGGTTAAAGGTAACCGCGAGGCTCGCGGGCGGCAACGGATTCCCGGTGGGGGCGGTGGGGGTCGTGCTTGTTTCAGCGGAGGCCGGAGACTCTCCCAAGACGCCGTTAGTGTCGGTGACAGCGGTGACGATGTAATAATAGGTCGTATCGTTGGTAAGACCCAGGTGTATTGCGGGCGCTCGAACACCAAGGAGCGGCGTGCCGGTCGTTGTCGTGACCCCCGGTGCGGTGCCGTAATAAACGTTGTACGATGTGGCGCCGTTCACCGCGGGCCAGTCCAACGTTACCTGACCGTTGCCCGGTTTGGCCGTCAAACCCAGCAGGCGCGTTAGCAGTCCCGGTGGGCGTGGACTCGGTCGTAATGGTGTTCGTGTAGCTGCCCGCAAGCTGGTTGCCCGCCGTGTCTTTAATGCAGGATCCCGCAACGCAGGGTGTGACCTGCAGGACATACTGAGTATCGTACGAAAGGGGTGAGGAGGGAATAAATGCGGCGGTGTTGCTCGCGCTATCATAGCTCACGGTTCCCGGAACTGAGCCATTATTGAGTGTAATGTTGGTTGAAGTGACCGTTGAAATAGCCATTGATTCGCTGAAGGCGATGTTTAAACGATCGGTGACCGGAACGTTCGTTGTACTTGCCGGGTTTGAATTCGGGCCGATGAGAGTCACTGTCGGGGCGGTCGTGTCTGCGCCGACGTAACTCATGGTGATAGTTCCAGCATTAGTTATTCCGCCTGTGTTAACGGTGAGCGACGTGATCTGACCGCTCCATATTGTCGTTCCGGACGATATTCCACTGACCGTCAAGGTGTAATTCGTTCCGGCCGGGACTCCGAGAATGGTGCCCTGGTGCGCGGAGCATGGCCAGGAGTTGCTGGTGACGGTTGTGGTGCCGCTTAAAACGGTTGCGGTGATGGTGCCGATCGCATTATCAACGCAGGAGTTGAACGCAGGTGTAAGTTTATGTGCTTGTGAACCGGACTTGGGTTGCATGACGACTTGGAATGAGATGCCGCCCGTGCCGGAGGGCAGGGTGTTCGTGCCGCCTGAGTTGCCGGTGCTGACGGCGTTGCCGGGATCTTGCGCATTACCCCCCGAACTCGAGCAGGCTGAGAAAAAGCTCGTTAATACAATGCACAGAGCCAAGAGACAGAGTGAAGCATAGACAGGTGATTTTTGAAGATACATGACGTATCCTCCTTTTTTTAAAGTAGTACTAATGTAAAATTTCAGCAAGAGATTACACAGTGAAGATCCTGCGTGGTTGGAGTATATGCCGCCTTGGCGACCCTCCTTTTAGCAGAATAGTTCACCAGGACAATGATATACCCCCGAAGCCGTTGTATTTCACCAGCACGATGTTGTCGCCCCCGACCCGTCCCGGCGGCGGTTACATTGTTGCCGAAGTTATAGGCGCCGGTTCCCGAGATAGATCCCGCGCCGTACACCGTGTTGTCCGGTGCCACGGATACACCATAGAAGATCGAGTCGTCATTTCCTCCCACCGCGGTCTGAGCCCACTGCGCAAGACCGGTGCTGTCATATTTCACCAGGACAAAGGAATTTAAAGACGTCCCTGCCGCGATCACGCCGTTGCCGAAGCTATAGGTGCCGGTTTCAGAGATATATCCGGCGGCGTACACCGAACCGTCCGGTGCCGCGGATACGCTGTAGAACCGTGAGGCAGCCGCCTCCCCTTGTCACGGTTTGAGCCCACTGCGCCTTGCCGGAGCTGTCATATTTCACCAGCACAAGATTATCGCCAGTGAACGCTCCAGTGACGGCTTTGCTGTTTCCGAAATTATAGGTGCCCGTTCCCGTGACATATCCTGCGGCGTACACCGATCCGTCCGATGCCGCGGCTACGCTGTAGAATATTGACTCATCACTTCCCGCCGTCACGGTTTGAGCCCACTGCGCATTGCCGGCGCTGTCATATTTCACCAGTACAGCGTTATTGGAGAGGCTGGATGCCCCCTGTGAGGTAATGCTGTTACCGAAGCCATAGAGGCCGGACCCAGCGATAAATCCCGCGGCGTACACGGAGCCATCTGGTGCCGCGGCTACGCTGTAGAAGTACGAATAATTATTTCCCGCCGTCACGGTTTTTGCCCACTGCGCGTTGCCGGAGCTGTCATATTTCACCAGTACAATGTTAAAGCCAATGTTCATCCCTGTGACGGTTACGCTGTTGCCGAAGTTATAGGTGCCGGCTCCGATATATCCCGCAGCGTACACCGAACCATCTGATGCCACGGCTACGCTATTATATGCCGAGTAATTAATTCCCGTTCCTGTCACGGTTTGAGCCCACTGCGCATTGCCGGCGCTGTCATATTTCACCAGTACAAGGTTATCGCTATTGTACGTCCCTCTGGAACGCCCCTGTGACGGTTACGGTGTTGCCGAAATTATAAGTGCCTGTTCCAGTGATATATCCAGCGGCGTATACCGCCGAACCGTCTGGTGCCGCTGCTACGCTTTCGAATGATGACTGATCACTTCCTGCCGTCACGGTTCGAGCCCATTGGGCAACGCCGGCGCTGTCGTATTTCACCAGTGCACTGTTATAACCACCGAACGTTCCCGTGGCAGTTTGGCCGTTGCCGAAGTCATAGGTGCCGGTACCAGCGATACTTCCTGCGGCATACACTGAGCCGCTATTGCGGATACGCTGCTGAATGATGACTGATTACTTCCTGCCGCCAAGGTTCGAGCCAGCTGCGTGTTGGCGGTGACGGTCGTCGATGCTTCGGCCGAAGGTGCACTTTCGTATCCTGCAAATGGTGATGTCCCGCTGACCGCTGTCACTACGAAATAATAGGTAGCGCTCGCCAGGCCCATTGAAAAAACGGATGGACTGGTCACATTCCGGATGATCATGAACCCCGGCAGCTGGGTCGAAGTTGGCGTGACCCCGGGCGACGTTGCCATGTAAAGATTATAGGATGTCGCAAGCGTCACGGCATTCCAGCTGACTGCGGCGGCTCCATATTTCGATGTGGCCTGAACTCCTGTAGGCGCAGGCGGGGGCGTAAATATGTTCGTGTTCGCAGTCGATACAGCGGAGATAACGCCCGGGTCCACCGTCGCCCCGCAAACGTTGGAGGAAGCCGTGGTCATGAAGGTGGTAATTGCGTTTGCCAATCCCGTGAGCCCGGGAGGCCCTTCGATCAAGGATAACGGTATCTGACCGGTCACGGATGAGACCACGGAAATGATTGCCCCGCTGGCCAACCCGTCGAACAGTCCATCAGACGTCACATCCTGGACGAGGGCGGCAACGAGGTCAGGCGGGCTCACTCCGTAGTTCTTTGCCAATTGCGAGATCCCGGCGAGGATCGCGCTGACATCCGCGCTTTGTTGACTGGCTCCTTGCATGCAATTAGCACTGGTCAGGTCCAGTAATGCCGTAGATAGAATATCGCTCGAAAGTCCGAAATAATTCGAAATCGCCGCGTTTGCGCCGGTCGCCGCGGTCGCCACGTCACTCCCCTTGCTGGTCAAGGTCAATGCCACATTAGCTGCCATGGTGGTCAAAGGACTGATCTCGGCAGTCACATTTCCCGAGGCATTCGGCACGATCGCAGATAATATCAGCGGAGAATTGGTTAAATCGATCGTATTTCCCGTCGCCGCGTCAATATAGGTTCCTCCCTGGCTGGTCAAATAGACAGGCCCGGTGTAAGTACCCAGATTAAGGGAATAGTTTCCAAGTTGATCGGTCGTAACGGGTGCTCCGATTTGCGCCCCCTGGGTTCCGTCGGCACTTACTTGATAGGCAGTTACCGTGGCTCCCGCAACGAACCCATCGACGACACGCCCGGTTATGATAGTTGGAGCAGAATTTCCACCGACACCGCCAGGAACACCACCATTGACAGCACCGCCGCCACCGCCACCACCGCAAGCGCTGAACAATGTTGCAAGCCCGATTATGATTGGCACCGTCAACAGATAATGCCAAGTTTTTTTCATGCAGCCCTCCGAATATTCGAACCGAAGTTATTATGCTTGATGCGCTGAACGTTTCCTTTTTTGACGTTCGCTGCAGGGCTCATTCTTAACAAAATCTTTTATCTCCGGATCACGAAATATAAAGCATAAAAATACAGAATATAACAGTTTAACTCTAGCGATACGATGAACACAAGATAAAAGTTATGCTCCTGTCTAAGATATTAAAGATCAATCAATTAGATATGTTTCTGAGAGTCCATTGCAGAATATTGTGCAATACTGGTGCCACCATGCTATGTTTTCGATAATGTTGATTTTAATAATAAAATAAGATTCTTCAATCTGCGACGGTGACGTCTAATTAGCAATATTTCCTGCAACTTAAGGCTGATACAGGAAATTTCAGAGGTTATAACTGAACAATTATGAATAGTTGCAATGCAATATCGCTAAAAAAGAAATTAGGGTTATTTCACTGGGATGTATTCAATTCCATACGTAAAATTAATATCTTCGGACAATGTGCCACTAAGCGATACGGTAATTTAAAATGGATGGGAACTACCCGAAACGGGTGGGTGCAGTAAAACGGCGTTGTGGGGGCCTACGCCGGAGGGTTGACGTCTGTTCAGAAACAGGACGAAGGGTGAGGCAATGAAATGTCTAACCGGCGGGTTCCGCGGGTTTCTGTTTTTTCCACGGCCAGGTGATTCCCTTGGACTTCGGAATCAGCAATTTCCTGAGCGCCCTGATGAGCCGGCTGTTCTCGCGCCTGGTCCTGACCGCGATCCTGATATACCGGCTGTCGAGGCCGGGAAAGGTAGAGCAGTCGCGCACGAGTATGCCGCGGACAGCCGAGTTTCTCCCTGATCTGATGCGTGTCTGCCTTGGCGAATTTGATGAGGATGAAGTTCGCGGCGCCCGGAAATGTCTCAACGCCGGGCAGCAGACGGAGTTCTTCGAGCAGCCGGTCTCGCTCCTTCTCGATGAGTCGGCGCGTCTTCTTGGCTGTGCCCCCAGTCCGTCAGCGCGGCGATCGCGGCCTGCTCCGCGGGTATGCTCACGGTCCAGGGTTCCTGGCCCCTGCCGCAGGGCGGCGATGGTCGCCTCGTCGGACACGGCGTACCCGACGCGCAGCCCCGGCATGCCGAAAAACTTGGTGAACGCCCGGAGGCAGATGATGTTCGTCGCCTGGACGGCCTCCTTGAGGATCGATTCGGACTCCATGAAATCCATGAACGCCTCGTCCACGACCAGGGTCACTCCGTTCTGAAGCGCATAGTTCATGAGTTCGAGCATCTCGTTCTTCGAAATGGACCTGGCCGGTGGGATTGTTCGGGTTGCACAGAAACGCCATGTCCACACCCTTGAGGGCGAAAGAAATTTCCACGGGGTCCATGCGAAATCCGTCGCGCTCCTTGAGCGAAACGGTCACGACCTCCGCGCCGGCATCCTCCGCCGCCGCGGCGTATTCCGTGAATGTCGGGACCGGGACCAGGACTTTCCGGGGCCTGAATACCCGCGGGATAAGATGGATCAGGCCGTTCGAGCCGTTTCCGCAGGCGACCTGCGATCCCTTGATGCCGAAATAGCGCGCGATGGCCCTCCGGAGTTCTCCCGTCTCCGGGTCCGGATAGCGGTCAATGACGGAAATCGCCTTTCTTGGCTGCCCGCTTTGCCAGGGATGAGGGCCCAAGGGGGTTTACGTTCGAGCTGAAATCGATGATCCTTCCCGCCTTCAGGTCGTAGCTGCTTTGCCGCCTGGTAGATATTTCCGCCGTGGACCCTGGCTTCGCGCGGCGCTTCTTCGGCGCCCGGTGCGCACTCCCCCGTCTGTGTTTCCATGTTCTGCACGCTGCACTCCTTTTCTGTAAAGCGGTCTCCAACCGCGGTCAAACAAGACTATACAACCACGGGCGCATTCTGCGCACACGGTAAAAACTAAATCCTGAATGGGTTCTCCGGAGGGGGAAAGCCCGTTCCGCATCAGCCTCCCTCTGTGTGTCTCGCGTCCGCGCGAGACTCCGTGGTTCCGTAACCTGTCCGTTCAGTTACCCAACTTGTTTCACATCTCCGCCATCAGGTCCGGGAACCGTTCTTCCATGAAATTCTCGGCAGTTTTCCTGGCCAGCGCGGCCGTCGGCTGCAGCATGACGAGCGAAGCCAGCTCGACTGCGTCCTGCATCCGGACCGACCGGACGACTTTTTTGATCCAGGGGATCGATGCCACGTTCATGCTGAGGTACTGGAACCCCATGCCCAGGAGAATCGCCGCATAGAGCGGGTCTCCGGCCATCTCGCCGCACATGGCAAGCGGGATCTTGCTCGTGGTGGGCCGCTTCGGAGACGCGCTGGAGCAGGCGCAGCACCGCGGGATCGAGCGGTTCGTACATGTACGCGACATGTTCGTTCAGCCGGTCGATGGCGAGCGTGTACTGGATGAGATCGTTGGTCCCGACGCTGAAGAAATCGACTTCCCGGGCGAGCAGGTCGGCTATCAAGGCCGCCGACGGGATCTCGATCATCACGCCGACCGGCGCGGCCTCGTTGAAAGGAAGGCCCTCGGCACGGAGTTCGACCTTCACCTCTTCGAGGATCTTCTTCGTCTCGTACAGTTCCGTCAGCCCGGAGATCATCGGGATCAGGATTTTGATGTTGCCGTGGACCGAGGCCCTGAGGATGCCGCGAAGCTGGGTGCGGAAAATATCCCTCTTTCGTAGACAGAACCTGATCGCCCGCAGTCCAAGCGCGGGGTTGGCCTCTTTCTCGAACCCTACGGCTGTGTCGATCTTGTCCCCTCCCACGTCCAGGGTCCGGATGACCACTTCGTGCGGCGCCGCCCGCTCCGCCACATGTCGATAGGCCCTGTAGTGCTCCTCCTCCGTGGGCAGGGTCTGCCGGTTCAGGAACAGGAACTCCGTGCGGTAGAGGCCGATACCGGTCCCGCCGTGCTCCATCGCGGAAGTCGCTTCCTCAGGCAGCTCGATGTTTCCCTGCAGATACACGACGTGGCCGTCCAGGGTCTCGGCCGGAAGCGTCTTAAGCTTTTCGAGCTCCTGTTCGAAATACTTGTACTTTCGCTGCTTCTTGAGATAGTCGAGGAACGTCTCCTCGTCGGGATCGACGATCACCACTCCGTGGATGCCGTCCAGGATCACGACATCGCCGGTCTTGACGGACGCCGTGATATTTTCGAGACCCACCGCGGCGGGGAGTCCGAGCGAGCGCGCCAGGATGGCCGTATGGGAGGTCCGGCTGCCGGCGTCGGTGGCAAACCCGAGGATCTTGTCCTTCCGCATCATCAGGGTGTCGGTGGGGGCCAGGTCGTGCGCAATGATGATGGCCTCTTCCTTGATGTCCGCCAGGCTCTCCTGTTTGTGGCCGACCAGGTTCCGGAGCACGCGCTCGCCCACCTGTTCCACATCTTGCTTTCGATCGCGGAGGTATTCATCCTCGATGCTGTCGAACTTGAGTCTCGATCGCGGCAATGGTTTCCTTGAGCGCGCCCTCGGCGTTCAGGAGCGATTCCTTGATCCGCTTGATCGTGCCGTCGACGAGCATCTTGTCTTCGAGCAGCATGATGTGCGTCTCGAGGATATAGAGGTGGGACTTTCCGAGGCCCTTGCTGATCCGCTTCTTCAGGTCCTCAAGCTGGACCTTGGAAACCTCCACCGCCTTTTTAAACCGGGCGACCTCGTCCTTGACGCTGACGTCCTCGATCCGCTTGCCCGCGACGACCACCTTGCGCCGGTCGAGAAGATACGCCCTTCCGATCACGATGCCCGGCGACGCGACGATTCCCCTGTAGATTTTCTCGTGCATAATTATTTCCCGATTAACCCCTAACTCCTTACTCCGTTCCTTGTACTCTGAACTATTCCTTTTCCCCGAACTTGTCCTTGAAGAGTTGTTCGAGCCCCGCGAGCGCCTGTCCTTCATCGTCCCCCTGCGCCTGGACGGTGACGCTGCTCCCCTTTGCCGCCGCAAGCATCATGATTCCCATGATGCTCTTGCCGTCGACTTCCATGCCGTCCTTCGCGAGAATGACGCTTGGAAGTATACGCGCTGGCGGTCCTCACGATCTGCGCCGCCGCCCGCGCATGGAGGCCGAGCTTGTTTTCGATTACGAGATCTTTTTCCTTCATCTGAAAACGCCTTTCTCAAAACCGGATCAGGGACGATGCATTACACCACGCCCGCATACGCGAGGGCGATACAGAGGGCGGCCAACGCCAGCATGAGTTTAACCGGCGACCCGCTTCTCCTCATGATTGCGATCAAACCGAGCGTGAGAACCATCGCCGACAGCGACATCACAAAACCGGGGGCGCGAAACGAGGGTTTGAACTCCGGCCGCCAGAAGGGCATCATGCCGAGAATGCCGCCGAGGATGCACAACGACATCAGTTTAAAACGCTTCGCCATTTTCGTAAAGTGGTATTTCCCCATGAGCGCAACGGCGTCCCCACCGCTTGCATAGCCCCAGAACAGCATCCCCATCCTGAGGCCTGAGATGCCAGAGGTTGAAGATCGCAAGGAAGAGGAACGGCGCCCACCAGGACCCGGTCATGAGCGCGGCCGCCGCCGTCGCCGCCGCCAGCGGCTTGAGCGCCCCCCAGAATAAGCTGTCACCGAGGGCGCCGAGCGGCGCCATGAGCGCCGCCTTGAGACCGGACACGTCCGGCGCGGTGTTCCTGCCCGTTGCCCGCTCCTCTTCCAGCCGCACTGACGCGCCGATGATGAACGAGGCGAAATACGGCTGTGTGTTGAAATATTCAAGGTGCGCCTTCAGGCGCTCTTCATATTCGGCCTGCTCCGGATAGAGTTTCCTAAGCGCCGGTTCCATGGCGTAGGCAAACCCGAGGGTCTGCATCTTGTCGAAACTCCACGACGCCTGGATCAGCAAGGCCCGCCGGAAGACGGCGAACAGGTCGAAAATTCCTATGATCTTACGGCTGTCGTTCATGGTATCTCGCACCCAGCCACCCCGCGGTCGCAACGAGCATCAGCACGGTGAGCGCCGGCAGGCGGTTTACCAGTCCGAAGATTGCGGCGGCCGCAAAGCCGATGAAAAAAAACCGATCGAAGGCCTTCACCGACAGCTTGCGCACGACCAGCGCCACCCCGAGCACGGGGAGCAGTTTGACGAACAGGGACAGCGCCCTCTGGATGGCGTCGGGGACATGTCCGAAAATCACGAGGGCCCCCACCCCCAGCGGGATGAAAATAACATAGAGCGCAAACGATTTCAGAAAAAAAAACGCAAGGCCGGCAGACTGTGCCCGGGTCAGGGCCCGCCCCCTGCTCTCTCCCGGAACGGCCAGAACCCGGTCGGAAAGGGCGGAGTTCCATGACCGGACCAGATCTTCCGCCTTCATGGTGACCGGCACCATCGCGGTCGTCAGAAGAAGGCTGAAACCGATGACCGGCAGCGGCGCGCCCCCGGGGCTTCCGAGGGCCGCGGCCGCCGTGGCCGATATGGCGCCGATCGTCGAGTCCGCCGGTACAAACGAGCCTACGGGGATGTCGAGCACCCAGATCAATTCAAGCGCCGCTCCGATGACCATCCCGGCGGTCGTGTCCCCGAGGACCCACCCCGTGAAAGGGGCCGCGACAATGGGCTGAGAGATCATGAACTGTCCGGCGGCGGTCCGGTCGAGTCCGATGATCCCGCCTATCACGGCGACGCCGAGGACGGCAAGGAGCATATGTGTGTCGAAAACGGGCATAGAAAACCAACGTCAGTTGAGAGTTTCGAAGTTCCGAGTTCAGCGTGCTGAGAACTTAGTTCACGTACATCTTTACGTTTCAACTTTTAACTCTGAACTTTGAACTTCAAACTGCTATTTTTTTAGCTCACAGGCTTCCAGGATCTTTTCCAGCGGCATCGGCCGTTGTGTCGGCACGGCCTGGATATCGATCTTCACTCCCCTGTCCGAGATCGCCCTCAGGGCTTCTAGGTCCGCGTCGTTCACTGCGAGGACATCCATAAGCTTGCGTTTTCCCGGCACGTAGTGCATCCCGCCGATATTCAGAGTCCGGCATTCCATCCCGGCATCCAGGGCGCGGAGGACGTCAACAGGGTTCGAAAATACCACGATGGCGTGCTCGGCATCCTGACCCGCCGCGCGAGACCGGCCGCAGACCTCCTCGACGGTGCCGATGAATACCTTCAACCCCTGCGGCGCCGACATTTCCATGATGGAGCGCTGAAGGGTGTTCGACGCGACGGCGTCATTGGCGACCAGGACGCAGTTCGCCTTTAAATAATTCACCCAGCCCTTCCACGAGCTGACCATGGATCAGGCGGTCGTCTATCCGGATAAGGACGATCATGCTGCTCTTATTTTTTCCCCTTCAGTATCTGACTGGCGATCACGATGCTTTTCTGCGCCGCTTCCTGCACGAGTTTGGCCAGTTCGGGCAGTTGCTTCTCGTCCCGGTGATTCGCGAATTTGATGAGCATCGACAGGTTGACGCCCGTGACCACTTCCGTGGTCTCCCCGAGAAAGGCGAGGGCGATGTTGGACGGCGTTCCGCCGAACATGTCCGTCAACAGCATGATGCCTTTTTTCCGGTCGACTTTTTTTATGGCGGACTGTATCTCGTCCCTGAGAGTTTCCGGCGCGCTCTCCTGCTTGACGCTCACCGTCGCCACGGCTTCGATCTTGCCGACGATCATCTCCGCGGCCTTCACCAGTTCGGCGCCCATATCCTCATGACACACCACCACGAGTCCGATCATGCATGAATCTCCTTTTTGATTTCGGATTGCGGATTTCGAATTGCCGATTGCGGATTTGAAATCTGGTTCGCCCCACGGTTTTCAATCCGCAATCCAAAATTTCTTTATTCCCCGATGTCCCGATGTTTCACGTTCACGTCATATCCCTTTTCCCGGAGTTGTTCCGCGATCAGGAGGGCGAGGGCCACCGAGCGGTGCCTCCCGCCCGTGCAACCGAAGCCGACGGTCAGGTAACTCTTCCCCTCGCGCCGGTACCGCGGCAGGAGATAGTCGAGAAACCCCAGGAGGCGGGCGAGAAACTCAGCGGCATCGGGCCCGGCCATGATGTATTCCCTGATCCTGGCGTCTTCGCCTGTCAGAGGGCGTAGGTCCGGGACAAAATGAGGGTTCGGCAGAAAGCGCAGATCGAAAAGCAGGTCCAGGTCGTAGGGAATGCCGAACTTGTAACCGAAGGTGACGAGTGTTATCACCATGGGCCTGCCCGCGTCTGTCTCGGCATAGTGGCGCTCGATGACCTGGCGCAGATCATGGACCGTATAATCCGTTGTATCGATGATCCGGTCGGCGAGCTTCTTGACCTCGCCGAGGGCTTCCCGTTCTCTCCGGATGCCGTCGAGCAGCGGGGTCGCGCCCCGTGCCAGCGGATGCGGCCTCCGTGTTTCACTGAACCGCCGCACAAGTGCCTGGTCGGAGGAGTCCAGAAAAATGAGTTCGATGCCGAAGCCGCGGGCCTTGAGCTCGCCGTACAGCGCGGGGAAGCGGTCGGTGAATCCCTTTTCCCTGATGTCGATTCCGATCGCCGAGCGCGAGCGCCTCTTCCGTTCGCTCCGCAAACTCAAGGAAGGCGGGAAGAAGCGCAAGGGGGAGGTTATCGACGCAGTAATACCCGATGTCCTCGAAATCCTTCAGCGCGGCGCTCCTGCCGGATCCGGAAAGCCCCGTCACCACGATGATGCGCGCCCGATTCACCTAACAATGCCTTTCTCCAAAGCTCCTCACCAAAGCCTGTCCCCGCATGATAGCAGCGGGGATTCATCCCGCAAGTCTCTTCCGGAGCCGCTTGTCCAGCTCCCGCGCCGTGTAGACGCCCCGGTTCTTCAGAATCTGGTTCCTCGCCGCGACTTCAATGAGCGTGGCCATGTTCCTGCCAGGTTTGACCGGCAATTTCAGATAAGGCAGATTGACGCCGAGGAGACGATACCGCCGTTCGCGCAGACCGACCAGACTGTAGTGATGGCCTTTCTGCCATTCCTCCAGCTCGACGACGAGGCCGACCCGGGAGGAATTCACCGTCGCCGATTCTCCGTAGAGCGCCCGGACGTCGATGATCCCCAGCCCACGGATCTGCAGCAGGTTCTCTCCCAGTTCGGTCGGCTTTGCCGTTGATTTCATCGTCGTTCTTCTCGAGGACGACCATATCATCCGCGGTCAGCTTATGACCGCGAAGAACGAGATCGAGGGCCGCCTCGCTCTTGCCGACGGCGCTCTCGCCGATGATGAGGGTGCCGAGGCCGAATATCTGGACCAGCACGCCGTGCACGCTGATTTGGGAGGCCAGCCGCGTCGTCAGCAGCCGGGTCAGTCGAGGCACGTTCCCGCGTCTTCAGGACGGGAATTCCGGAAGACTCCGCCCCGTCGAGAAGTTCCTTGCAAACGGTCCCTCCGCTGACCACGATACAGGCCGGCTTTTGACGCATCAGGCCGCGCACGGCGCGCCTAGGTCCTCGGGAGGAAGCGAGCACAGATAAGGCGATTTGCCCCGGACGAATATGCAACACTGCACGACGCCGGGCCCGGTCCATGCGGCAAGCGCGTTCAGCTCAGGAGCGACGACCTGCGCCGACGCGATCCGCCTTCCCAGGCCTTGACGGCCCGCAAGCACTTTCGCGAACGCCGTCAGTTCCTTGACCGTAACCTTCATTTTTGAGCCAGCGGCTGAGGCTGGGGATATTTGCTGTCTTCTTCGATATATGAGCCTCTGGATATCCTGTCGATGAGAAGCCTGCTTCAGGTCCGCCCGCAGACCGGGATTTTTCAATATCCGGGAAATGCGCGCCAGGGTCTTCAGATGGTCGCCGGGCTTGTCAGCGGGCGTCACGAGCAGAAAAAAAAGAAAAACCGGCTTCGCATCAAGTGATTGATACTCGACTCCTCTTCGAGATCTGCCGAATGCGACGATCATCTCGGGGATGCTGTTCAATTTGCCGTGCGGGATTGCGACGCCGTCGCCGATTCCGGTGCTGCCGAGCATTTCCCGCTCGGTCAGGACCCGCAGAAGTTCCTCCTCATTTACGACCCGGCCCCGTTCTTTCAAAAGCCGGGCGAACTCGCGGAGCACCCCCGTCTTGTCCGTTGACTCAATTTCCTCGATGATCAGGTCGTCCTGCAGCAGGTCTCTAATCGTGACCATCTCGAAAGGTCCATCCTTACCGGGCGGGTTCTATGAGCCCGACATTGCCGTCTCTTCTCTTGTAAATGACATTGATCTGACCGCTGCCGATGTTGGAAAAAATGAAAAAGTCCTTGTCCAAAAGCTCCATCTGCATGACGGCTTCTTCGGGCTGCATGGGTTTGAGATCGAACCGCTTGGTCTTGATGATCTGGGGGATGCGCTCTTCGGGGGGGGACGTTTGAGCTCCCGCGGGAGACTCCGGCCTGACGGCATGGTGTTTATGGTCGACCAGCTTTTCCTTGTACCTTCTGACGCGTCGTTCAATCTTTTCGATGAGCAGATCGATGGCCGAATACATCTCCCCGGTTTCTTCCGACGCCTGGATCAGAACGCCGTTCGACTTGATCACCGCCTCGGCGATATGATGGACTTTTTTTACCACCGCAAGCGTAATGACCGCATGTACGACCTTCGGAAGATACTTGTCCAGCCTGCTGAATTTTTCCGTGGCGTACTGCTTGAGCGCGTCCGTCACCTCGATATTCCTGCCAATCACGTTGACCTGCATGACGACCTCCTTAGATGTAAGAAATCTCCGAATCCACAAGCGAACATCGGGTTGCAAAGTGCGTCTTGCGCGATACGAATTTAACCCGCAACCCGTAACCCGCAACAATGAAAAGGGTGTGTCTTGGCGATTGACTGTTGTCTACCCTGTTCTTTTTCTCACGCTCGTCGGCGGAATCCTGAGCTCCTCGCGGTATTTTGCCACGGTCCGCCGGGCTATATCGATTCCCCGCGCTTTGAGGGTGTCGACAATCTGCTGGTCCTTGAGGGGGGCCGACAGGTCCTCTTCCTTGATCATCTTTTGAATGGAGTCCTTGACGGTCAGCGAAGAGATCTCGGCCCCCGTCCCGACCGAAAAACCCGTGGTAAAAAAATATTTCATCGGGAAAATGCCCTGGGGCGTGTGCATGTACTTGTTCGTCGTCACGCGGCTGATCGTCGACTCGTGCATGCTAATGTCCTCGGCCACGTCCTTAAGAACCATCGGCTTCAGATGGGTGATTCCCTGGTCCAGAAAGTCGCGCTGAAACTTCACGATGCTCTCGGCGACCTTGTAGATCGTCTTATTGCGCTGCTCCATCCCCTTGATGAGCCACTGCGCCGAACGGAGCCGCTCCTCGACGTATTCCTTCGTGACTTTATCGATGCTGTCCTTGCTGCTCAGCAGTTTCCGGTAATAGGGGTTGATGCGCACCCGCGGAAGCCCCTCGTCGTTGAGCTGAATGATATAACGGTCCTCGATCTTCATGACGTAGACGTCGGGGACAACGTAGTTCGTGTCGGAGGAGAGGTACGGTCTTCCCGGCTTGGGTTCCAGCTCATGGATGATGATCTGCGACGCCTCCATGACCTCCTGAGTAGTAACGTTCAGGGCCTTTGCTACACTGGCATATTTTCTCTTTTCCAGGTCGGGAAGATGGTCCCTGACGATCTTTTCGACAAGCGTGCCGTGCATATCAAGCTGCCCCACTTGGATAAGCAGGCACTCGCGAAGGTCGCGCGCTCCGACCCCCATCGGGTCGAAGCCCTGAATAAGTTCGAGCGCCTGGGCCATGACCGGCGACGCCGATTCCTGATTGCTGCGCGATCTCGTCGAGCGAGGCGCGAAGATAGCCGTCATCATCCAGGTTGCCGACGATCCACTCTCCGCCCTTCACGAGGTCGGAATCCGATGACGTCAGGTGGAGTTGCCACAGCAGGTGGTCGGCGAGCGACGGAAGCCGTGTCAGGGTCTGGTCATAGGACGGGAGCTCCTTATCATCCGCTTCCGCATAGCCGAAATCCCGTCCGTCTCCCAGTTCGTTCAAATACTCGTCCCACTGGGGCCCGAGTTCGAGATCGCTCTTAAGTTCCTGCGTCACCCTGCTCGGGCGGCGCCTCGGCAACAGAATCCGCCTGAGGGGCGGTCTCGGAAGGGGAGCGTCCTCTCCCTCCGGGGATGTCTCGGATGCCTCTGGCGTCGGACAGTTCCTCGAGGACCGGATTTTCAACCAGTTCCTGGGAGACCGACTGGACCAGCTCAAGCCTCGACAACTGCAGCAGCTTGATCGCCTGCTGCAGTTGCGGCGTCATAATGAGTTTCTGGGAAAGTTTTAATTCAAGCCGCGCTTCCATAGTCCTCAATGCAGAGACGGGGAATACGAACGCTTCCTTCGCTCTTCCGACTCGTCTCCTGTCTTCGATCTCTCCTGCTCTTACGATAATTATAACCGAAACGCCTCACCCAGGTAAAATTGCCGGACCCGCGGGTTGGCGGTGATTTCCGCTGAAGTCCCCGCTTCGATGATCTCCCCTTCGCTGATAATATAGGCCCTGATCGGTGATGGCGAGGGTCTCCCGCACATTGTGGTCGGTGATCAGGATGCCGATCCCCTTGCTCTTGAGAAACGATATGATCCCCTGGATGTCCTGCACTGCGAGGGGGTCGATCCCGGCAAAGGGCTCGTCGAGGAGGATGAATTTCGGGGAGAGGGTGAGCGCCCGGGCGATCTCGACCCGTCGGCGTTCTCCTCCCGACAGTGTATAGGCCCTGCTGTCGGCGAGATGCGCGATGCCCAGCTCTTCCAGCAAATTGTCCCGGCGTTCTTTCCGCTCGATCGATGAAAGATTCATGGTCTCCAGAATGGCCATCAGGTTCTCCGCTACGGTCAGTTTTCTAAAGACCGACGGTTCCTGGGGCAGGTATCCGATGCCGTTTTTCGCCCGCTGATACATCGGCATCTTCGTGATATCCGTGCTTTCGAGGAGCACCCTCCCCTGATCGGGCCTCACCAGCCCGACGACCATGTAGAACGTCGTGGTTTTACCGGCCCCGTTCGGACCGAGGAGACCGACAACTTCTCCATTCATGACCTGCAAGCTGACGCCGCGAACGATCTTTCTGCCGCGGTAGCTCTTCTCCAGCTTTTTCGCTTCAAGCGCCTGCATGTATTCCTTTTCGATTACTTCTGCGGTTTTGTCTCCGTTCGCTTTGTCTATCTGCTGCTGATAGAGCAAGACCTTTCCGCCTTCGACGATGCTGCGGTCGTCGCGCAGGAACAGGATTATTTTTTCGCCGCCGAGTCTGGTTTTCGTTCTCGATGATGCGGGCGTCTCCGGTCAGTACGATTTTTTCTTCACGGCAGAGAGTAGGATTGCCTTATTAGCCAGCGCGACCCTGCCTTCCTTGCGGACCACGACGTTTCCCGTGGGCCTCGACCTCCCGGATGTTCTTCGAACCGGGATCATAAAAAACAGTCATCGAGTCCGACGATCAGCGTCATCCCTTCTTTTTTGAGTGTCACTTTCCCGGTGAAGGTCACCTTATCGCCGAGTTTTTCAGCCTCCATGCGGTCGGAGGTGATCACGATCGGTTCCGCCACTTCTTTTTTCTCCGCGCTGTGCGGCAAAGGACGGGCTCCGCCGTGAGCCGAGGACAGACGCGATGATGAGCAGGCTATTCCTGAAGTACCGCCTTAACATTGTTCTTCACCACGATCGTGCGCATGTCGACATCAGCCGTGATGCCGACCCCCTCGAGATAGATCTCGCTGCCCAACAGCTTGAACGGATCCGTTGTCCAGACCTGCCGTTCGCCGGCCTTCCAGAAATAACGAATTCGTGGTCAAAAGATAACCGTCGCTCGTCACGATCCTGACTTCCTCGTGTACTGCGGCGCAGGGAGGCGTTGCCGCTCCCGTGTCCATGGTCCCCAGGTCGCCGATCATTGTCGCCTCTTTCTTATCGGGATTCTTGAAAACGATCCGGACCTCTTTCAGCTGAGCTTCCTTGTTTTCGTAGAGATCGGCATGTTCTGGCGTTTACAACCCACGCAGACCCCGCTTTATCCGACTGCGCAAACGTAAACTTTTCCATGCTCATGATGAGACGGGGACCCGGGGCCGGAGGAAGCAGAGCAGGAATGGGCATTTCCGCTCCCCCGAACAAGCAGATAACCGCCGTAGATGCATGCGCCTGCGATGAAGAGCACCGCGAGGATCTTCGTAACTGTTCTGATCACCGTCACACTCACAAGAGCATATGGCGGCCCGTACGGCCGCCATATGCATAATTTATACCACAGGCCATGATCCCTGTAAAGGTAAAAATAAAACGAACCAAAAAGGGCGAGGCGGTCCTTACTTGATGTCTCCGTAGCCGGCCCTGAGAGCGGCCAATTCCCGTTCTTTTTCCTCAAGAAGCTGTTCGAGACGCATCTGCGTCGAGACGTCTCGAACGACTGCCTGGACGAACCTCTTTCCCATGAGCGACAGCCCGACGGCGCTCACCTCAACCGGAACGATGCCTCCGCCGGCCATGCTTCAAGTCACCGTGCCTGAGCGACTGGCGTCCCTGCGCCACGTCAGTCAGGATCTCCCGCGGTTCTGCGGGATCGACGAAAAGCTCGAAAAAGTTCTTATGCAGGAGTTCATACTTGGCAAATCCGGTGAGCCGTGCGCCCTGCTCGTTTGCAAAAACGATGTCGCCGTTTCCGGTGAGCAGGAAAATCGATTCGCAGGCGTTTTCCACCAGGGTACGGTATCGTTCTTCCGACGCCCGCAGTTCCTCGGTTTTTTCCGCCACCCATTGCTCCAGCTCCATGTTCATCTTCCGCAATTCGGCCTGCATCTGTTCGTTCTGGATCGTGGTCGAGAGCATGCCGGTCAGCGTCGTGAAGAAATTGATTTCCTCGTCCGTAAATTCCTTTGCCTTTCGGAAAAACACCTCCATGACCCCGACGAGGGCCCTGTTGGAATAAACGTAGAGGGGCAGACAGTAGACCGACTGGTAGTCGCCCAGCGCCATGCCGGCAGTCTCGCGATACCGCGCATCGGCGCGAAAGTCCTTCAGCATGAGCGGTTCAAGCCGCCGCCCCACCCATCCTTCGAGTCCCTCGCCCAGGGGAATACGCACGGCTCCGATTGCAGCCTCCGGCACACCGTTGGTCGCCGAAAGGACGAGATCGTCCTTTTTCCGGTCATAGAGAAAGACGAAACATGCGTCGGCCCCCATGACCCTGGCCGTGATATCGGCGACGTCCGTCAGACGGTCGGCGAAGAGCCTCGGGGAATTGGCCGCAAAGTTGACGTCGTATACGCCGAGAAACTTGATGAACAGGTCGTCCTTGATGTCCAGAAGCTCCTCCTGCTTGAGATGCAGTTCGAGGTTGTCGTCCTCCAGACGGCGATAGGAGGGGAAAATGTTTATCCGGTACAGAAGATAGGCGCTAAGCGGAATGAGCGGAACGAGCGCGAGAAACCGCAGGAACCCGCGACTTTCACCGCGCGCGGCAAAATACCCGAGAATGCTCCGACCGAGAACGCGGCACCGAGAACAAGCGCGACCAGGAAAATCAACCTGCCTTTTTTGTGTTCAAAGCCGTCCTGCGGCATCATCATGCCTCCTGACCCGGACAAGCCGCGATCAAATCGCGGCAGGCCGGTAGAGTCCCGCATCGCGGGAGATTGGAATTGCAGACTGAAAATGGGAAATTTAAAATTTCAATGGCCTCCGGCCTTCCGCATCTTTGCATTGGCCGCGGACTCTGGCCGTCTCCATGCCGGCCCATCAGCCATGGACGAGCCGGACCAGGTCGTTCACCGCCTGGTCGATGTGAATGGGGACATCTACCACGACGCCGCGTTCCCGCAGCTTGAGAAAAAGCTCCGTGAGGAGCGGCGGATCGATATTGGATTCCCGGAGCGCGTCTGCCTGCAAAAAAATGTCCGACGGCGTACCAGCGGTTATTACGCCGTGTCCCCTGCCGAGGACATACACGCGGTCGGCGAACGCCGCGACCAGGTTGAGGTCATGGGTGGACATCATGATCGTCATGCCTTCCCCGTTGAATTTATTGAGCAGCGTCACCAATTCGGCACGGGACCGATTGTCGAGCCCCTCGAACGGTTCGTCCAGGATCAGCAGTTCGGGACGCAAAACAAGCGCGCCGGCCAAAGCTACCTTTCTTTTTTCTCCGCCCGAGAGGTAGTGGCAAATCTTGTCGCGAAGGTGCCCTATGCTGAGTTCCGCCAGGATCCCTTCGACCATCCGGCCGGTCTCTTCCTTACCATACCCGAAATTTCTGGGTGAAAAGGAAACGTCATCCCAGACGGTGGGCGACAGTATCTGGTCGTCGACATTCTGGAGAAGGACGCCGATCCGTTCGCGGACCGTGCTGTACTTATCGGCGGGGTTGATCCCGAATACGGTTACCTTGCCTTCATCGGGGGCGAGCAGTCCGAGGATG
This sequence comes from Nitrospirota bacterium, assembly GCA_963741205.1. Lineage (GTDB taxonomy): Bacteria > Nitrospirota > UBA9217 > UBA9217 > UBA9217 > JAJYKN01. The sequence goes on along the minus strand of CAVUHW010000031.1, from coordinate 82,512 downwards.
TGGTAGAGAAGCGTCGTTTTCCCGGAGCCGTTACCGCCGAGGATGACGACGCGCTCGCCCCGGTTCACCACGAAATCAAGACCGCACATATGGATTTCCGTGGTATCCGGGTAAGTGTGTTTGAGACAACTCACGCGGACAACGGGCTCCGCCGTATTTTCCGAGAGACGCAATAAATGGTTACTGTTCATGCTTGGTGACCGCGTAACGTACCTTTTCTGAAGGATCGGAGGCTAGTTCCAGACCATGACCATTATGAGGACCGCTCCTCCCGTCGCAAGCGGCAGCCAGTCCGTCGGTCGAATCTCGATATCGCCTTTCTCCGCCATGCTGCCGTTGTATCCCCGGACGGCCATGACCGCGTACAGACGCGAAGCCCGTTCGACCGCCCTCACCAGGAGCATCGCTATGCCTCGTGAGATATTGGCGCTGTTTTTAAACAGGCTGCCGGGGGAGAAGCCGCCGCGCAGCCGGATCGCGGCCGCGAAACTGTCCATCATGTCAAGGAGTATGAAGAGCGTCCGGTATGTCATGAACAGCCCCGCCGCCAGTATTTCGGGGAGGACCGAACTGAGCAGGGAAAATATCTTCGGATAGGGCGTGCTCACGATGAGCATCAGCATGGCGAAGGACGGTGTGATCGCCTTCATGATAAAAAGCGCACGGATCAGTGCCCCTCCCCGCAGCGTGAGACTGTACAAAAGCGCGAACACCGCGGCATACCAGGAAAGGGCCATTACCCTCGCCCAGGGAAGCCTTGCCAGGGCGGCCACAAGAATAAGCATTCCGTAACCCTGCTGTCAGCGAATATGGGTTTTTTGAAATAACGGCGGCGCATACCACGAGCAGCAAGAAAGATGATTTTAGCGATCGGTGAAGCCCGGTGCAGCGGTCCGGAACCGCTCGCCGCCCAGTGGTCGATTCTTGCAACGTCGATCACGTCCGTCCCCTCAATGTTTCGCTGCGTCCCTGTCCGTATGCAGCGTGTGACCGAGCATATCGGGTTTCACCTGGGAAATAAATTTGATCACGACGCCCGTAATCGCCGCTTCGATGATCCAGCCGACCGCGCCAATCGAGAGGACCAGCACGGCAAAGGTTGCCACCGATCCGTTCGACTGAAGTTCATGTCCGTGTTCTTCGCCATGATGGAGCAATTCCGGATTAAGATGGGACATCGCGACGAAACCGATGAGGAACAGCGTCGTGATAAACAAGGTCAAAACCGTAGCAAGAGCGGCCCGCCAGAAAAAAGGAATCCCCTTGAAAAAATAAAAAAAGGTATGGCCGAGAACCGCCTCTGATCCAAGAAGCAGGGTATTGAGGCCGATGACCGTAATGCCGCCGTGACCCATGAGCGCCAATATCAGGTTTGCAATGAACGCCGCAACGAATCCCAGGGACGGACCGATAAGAATACCGGTAACAACCGACAGATTGATGTGGTATCCGGGAAGGATTATTTCCGTGGGCAGGCTCATGCCCACGAGCATCGCCGCGGAAAGAGCGCCGAGCAGGGGTATTTTTTTCTTCATGTCCATGGTCCGAAGCCGGATCAGGTTGAAACTCATGATGAGGGACATGACGAGAAATCCAAGACCCCAGAGCCAGACGGGCAAAACCCCGTCCGGTATGTGCATATGCGTCATAGCGCGCCGCTCCCGGCGATCATCCCCCTCATCGCCGAATACCGCGGTCTCCGCCTTTCGGCACCCGCTTGATGAAGATAAAGGTCCCGTCGCCGCTCACGAACAGGTTGAGGACCCAACTGGTCAGGCTGATCACCAGTGCGCCGATGAACGCCGCGCCGAAGGACTCGATAACGAAGCCGGGCACGAGGTCCGCGACGAGTTTGAGCAGTGCGGCATTGATCACCAGCGTAAACAGCCCGAGCGTGAGAAGATTGATCGGGAGGGTAAGAATGAGGACGACGGGCCTGATCACCGCGTTCACGACGCCGAGGATGCCGGCGGCGAGAATCCCCATCTGGATGCTTTGTATCCTGATCCCCGGTGTCACGGACCCGGCAATGATAAGCGCGAGCAGATTGATCGACCAGCGCAGAAAAAATCCGAACATGAAGCCTCCCCCACGAAAACAGGCCGTGAAACGGCGTTCACCATGGGTAGTGAACATCGAAGGTTATCGGCCTCTCAATCATCACCCCCGCCCCGCCGATGAAATCATTCGAGAGCAAGCTTTTCCTCCCCGTCGAGGGGAGAAGCTTTGGTGAAAGACGTTTCAGGTGAAAAAATAGTATCATACTTCATCCGACTTTGCAACCGGGGAGTAAGACGGGCAAGGGGTACCGTGCGGACGCCTACCGCGCGTCTTCCCGCGTCTTCTTCAATAGATCCGTCGGGTCACAGCTCAAGAAACCGATTGACTTTGCTCTGCTTCTATGCTAAAAAAATTAAACTTCGTAACAACAAACTTCAGGTACAGAAAGGGTCTGCTATCAGCATGGGAATTGCCAAACGGGCGCTCGCCGTCAAACCCTCCCCCACGCTGGCCACCGCCGCAAAGGCGAAGGCCATGAAGGCGCAGGGGATCGACGTCGTGGATTTCGGGGTCGGGGAGCCGGACTTCGACACGCCGGATAACGTCAAACACGCCGGCATTCAGGCCATTGAGCGGGGCTTCACGAAATATACCCCCGCAGGCGGCACCGATGAACTGAAAGAAGCGGTCATCGAGAAATTCAAGAGGGACAACGGCCTCTCCTATGAGAAATCGCAGGTGCTGATCTCCTGCGGGGCCAAACACAGCCTCTACAATGTCGCCGAGGCCTTGTTCGACCCGGGCGACGAGGTCATCATCCCCTCTCCCTACTGGGTCTCCTATCCCGACCAGGTCTTGCTGAATGACGCCGTACCGGTCATTGTGCGAACCACGGAGGAAGAGGGGTTCAAGCTGTCTGCGAAGAAACTTGAAAAAGCCGTCACTCCGAAGACCAAGGCGCTCGTGCTGAACAGCCCTTCAAACCCCACCGGCCTTGCCTACGACCGGAAGACGCTTGAAGAAATAGCGGCCGTGGCGGTCAAGCACGCCCTGTACGTAATCTCGGACGAGATTTATGAAAAACTCCTTTACGACGGTTTCACGCATGTCAGCATCGCGTCGCTCGGCCCGGAGATAAAAGACCTGACGATCGTGGTCAACGGCGTATCAAAGTCCCACGCCATGACCGGCTGGCGCATCGGCTATGCGGCCGGCCCCAAAGACGTCCTCTCCGCCATGGCGAACATCCAGAGCCAGAGCACTTCAAACCCCGCTTCCATTTCGCAGAAGGCGGCGGTCGAGGCGCTACGCGGGCCCCAGGACTTTATCCGGACCATGAATGTCGAATTCGACAAGAGGAGAAGGTACATGGTCCAGCGTCTGAACGCCATGACGGGAATATCCTGCCTGATGCCGGTCGGTGCGTTTTATGCCTTTCCCAGGGTCTCGTCGCTCTACGGGAAAAGCGCGAACGGGAAGGTCATCAATAATTCGTCCGACCTCGCCGCCTATCTTCTCGAAGACGCCCACGTAGCGCTCGTATCGGGCGACGCCTTCGGCGCCGACGCGTACATCCGTCTCTCCTATGCGACATCCATGGAAAACATCCGGAAGGGGCTTGACCGGATAGAAAAGGCAGCGGGCATGCTGAAGTAATCCCATGGCCTTTCGCGCTAACGCTGAAAATAGACTCTCAAAGGGGGTTCTGCGATAATCATGAAAATCGTCATCTACGTTCTCATTGCGCTGTTCATCGTTGCGGTCGGTTCTTCAGCGGAGTTTTATCTCAACACATTCAAACCCATGGCGGCAGAACATGAGAAAATGAAGGCCGGCATGCGCGAACTCGACAGGACGAAGGCAGAGCTGAAGCGGTATAAGGACAAGGAAAGCGCGGAGACGGCCTGGCTGAAACCCGCGGCCGACGCTATGATCTCGGGTCTGCGCGATGAAATAAAGGCTGGCAAGGCAGAGGTGTCTGTCGCGGACCACAGAGTCGTCGTGAATATCGCCGAGGATGCGCTTTATATGCCCGGTTCCTACACCTTTTCAAACTCAAAAGAGAGCCAGAACCTTCTCCAGAAACTCGAAACGCTGCTCAAGAGCAACGAATTGAAGGGCAAGGAAATCGTCATAGGCAACACGACAGAGGCCGTTCCGGCCCAGGGCAAAGGCAGAAAAAAGATCCCGGCAAAAGATGCAAGAACGCTCGCGGCTGACCGGTCCGCGGCGCTGGTGAAGCATTTTGAAAAGAAAGGCGTGGACCAGAATGCGCTGATAGCCGCGGCCTACTCGTCGAAACAACCGGATCTCGGGTCCAAATTAAAGGCCCGCAAAACCGTCCTCATTATAGAGAACCCGCCTGCGGCTCAGGCCTCCGCGTTCAACCATGAATCCGCCCGGGAGGCCCGTTCGCTCGCGGCTCCGGCAACGCCCGCTCCGGCTGCCCCTCAGGCGAAGACCAAAGCGATTCCGATCCAGCCGGCGAAACCCAGGGTAAACTAGAGACGGGTTGTTGCGTTAATCCTGAAAAGGACGACGGACCGGCGGGTCAACACCGATCATACGGACATATCAACGGCCCCGACGAGCTACGCCAGTCGTCCTGACGACCGGTTCTCCGCTGTAGAACATGTTCTTCAGGATAATCCCTCGTCGCGATGCACAAACGGCCATACCCGGGCACCCATGGGCGATGAACAGGCACGAGAGAAAATTGGACAATAGAACCAAATACGGCCTCAGCGTCGAAGACATGGATTTCATGGCCATCCTGTCGCACCAGCTTGCAGCCGGCATCGAGAGGTCCCGCCTCTTCGAAAAAATACAGCAGCTGTCCCAGCATGACGGCCTTACCGGCCTCTATAATCACCGCATGTTCAAGGAAAAGTTGTCGCAGGAAATCGGCCGGCGCGGCAGGAACCAAAAGCCTCTCTCGCTCTGATGATCGACATTGATCACTTCAAGCAGTTCAACGATGACTACGGACATCAGGCAGGGGATATGATCCTCAGGGAACTGGCAGGAATCATAAAAAACCAAATGCGGTGCAACACCATCGACAGTTGCTGCAGGTACGGGGGAGAGGAATTCTCCGTTATCATGCCGGAACTGGAGTTATCCGACGCCTGCAAAGTGGCCGAGCGGCTCAGGAGGGCGGTCGCGGAATCAAAATTTATCGTCGGCAACGCGCAAGTGGAGAACAGAGTGACGATCAGCCTCGGCGTGGCCTGCATGGCGGATGCGGGCGACAGCGGCCTTGAGGAGTTTGTTAAAAAAGCCGACGACGCACTCTATGCCGCAAAAAGAAACGGCAGGAACCGGGTAAGCTGCAGCCCTGATGCCTGCGGTTAAATGACGGTCGTTCGTTGTCCTCCTCCCGTGAAGCTCCCTGAAGCGAAATGAAGGTTCGAACAGCTAATTCGTACACTACCCGATTCATCGTCCCGTCATCTTTTTCAGATGTTCCACGAGTTGCTGAGCCCTCTGACGCCCTGCGGGGTCCGGTTCCATGGACGCATAGGTACTTGCATATTGAAGCGCCATGTCGTACTTTTTCGCCTGTTCCAGGGCGATGGCGACGTTCCAGTACCGCGCAGGCACATCCGGCTCCCGTTCCAGGGCCTTCAGAAAATACTGGACCGCTTTTTCGTAATCTCCTTTAGCCATATACGCCTGCCCCAGGGTGTTCAAGGCCTGCGGCATGTTCGGGTCGACGGTGAGCGCTGTTTGGGCTGCCGAGGCCGCCTCGGCAATCCTGCCTTTTTGCAGAAAGGCGACGGACAAGTTGTTCAAGAGGCTAGGATCATTGGGCGCATGACGCAACCCCGTTTCCCAGGCGGTGATCGCATCGTCAAACTGCCCCAGACGGAAATAAACCACCCCGACCTCCCGGTACAGGTCGCGCATCGGAACACTCCCGTCGTCCTTCAGGCTCATGACCATCTGGAACTGACGCAGCGCCTCATCGTACAATTTTTTGGCCTCGTCCTGGCTGCGTGAGAGCGAGCCGGCCGTGGACAAGGCTTGGCCGAAGTTTTCGTGCGCCCTCCGTTTGTTCGGCGATCTCGTCGTGACGTTCTCCCACAGCGTCACATGCGTGCGATAAATGCTGTTTCTCGTATACGCTGCGGCGGCCAGTGCCCCGATGATGAGCAGAAACAGGGCCACCGCGACCATCAGGGAACCGTCCCTTTGTTCCAGGGGAGGCGCAGAGACGTTCTGCTTCGACGGTTTTTTCATGCGTGCCATTGATACTCCACGGCCCCGGGGCTTGACACCAGCCGGGACGTTCGCTTCAAAGTTCCGCGGTTAAGACGGCTTACTCCGGAATAAAAAAATATCTTATAGTGATGAATGATGCGAGTCAAGAGAAATGATGCCGGCACGCTCGTGTTTTGTGTCGGCGGTCACGGCAGCCGCATCAGGTCCGTACCCGGGTAATAATGGGCCAGGATGGCCTCGAAGTCATTTCCCCTTTCCGCCATCTCTTCAGCGCCCCACTGGCAGAGACCGACTCCGTGCCCCATCCCCCTTCCCGAAAAGACCGCCTCATCCCCCTCCAGGGCCAGCTCAAAAAACACGCTGGGGATCAGCGTGTTCCCGAGCGCGGCCCGGAGCGACTCCGCGGGAACAAATCTTTTCCCCTTCGAAGTCCGAATGACGACCTCCCTGACCCGGCCCGCGGGCGTGATACCCTTGATGTCTATGCCCAGGATCTCGCCCACGTGATATCCCATTTGCCGCAGGGCGCTTATGATCTGCGCCTTGCCGACCCTGACTTCCCAAAGCCCGTACCGGGATATTTCCTGGCAGTCGCAATCGACGCCCTGCAGGTACGGCACGTCGATGCCCCAGAGTTCGATGGCGTTTTCGGTATGGCCGCCGCAGCTCGCATGGAAGAAAGCGGGAATGATCTCTCCGTGGTACACGATTACGAGGCCCCTCGTGTCCTCTACGGCCCGGGCCGCGCGCGGCCGTTCACCCTCGCGGCCGACATAGACCTGACTGGCAACGGTCGCCGATACATGATAGAGCCTGCGGCCCGCTGTTTTTTTCTGATACAGGGCGTAGGTCCTCGCTGCCACGGCCTGCGCCTTTAAGGCCTCGTACTGCCAGTCATGGGGGATCTCGGAGGCGACGACGCCCTGCAGATAGTCTTCGATATCGAGGTCGTTGATGACCAGCAGGCCGTCGCCTTGTTTCCTGATTTCCATCCAGCCCCGGTACACCCTGCCGTTCACGGAAACAAACTCACCCGCTGATTTTACGCGCACGGGCGCGGCGCTCATGGTCGCCGCGTTGAATACGAGCTTTTTTTTCGCGGAACCCGGCCGGCCCTCCATGACGAGCCCGGAGTCGGACCTGACCACGACGTTCTTTCGATGGTCCGCCAGTGCGACTCGAATGTTTTCAGAAGCGGAAGCCAACGCCGGTAGACACAACAATCCGATCCAGAGCAGGAAAATTCCCGTATGTACGATTTCCCGTGGGCGTCCCGGCAGAATGATTGGTGAGAAGGAGAACGACCGCATCAGTCCCGGTCCTGACCTTTGCGATACCGGTCCCGCTCGCTGTAGATACATCCGCAGTACTGCTGGCGGTAGAGGCCCATGGCCTTGGACTCGACGATTCCCTCGCGCCACCCGCGTCGGAAATCTTCATAATAGAATTCCACCCCGTGCTCGGCCCCCATCTCGCGCCCGATGCCCGCTATCAGGTCGTGCTTTTGATATTTGCTGTACAGGAGCGAGGTCGTGTACGTGCGAAACCCTTTTTCCCGGGCCGCGGCTCCGGCCGCGTCCAGTCTTATCCGGTAACATTGTTCACACCGCAGGGTCCCTTTGCCCGCGACACGGATCAGAAAGAGATCTAGGTCGTAGCCGTCCCGATAGGTAACCTCGAGCCCGACGCGGCCCGCAAATTCCTTTACCGTGTCAAGCCTCTTGCGGTACTCCAGATAGGGATGAATGTTGGGGTTGTAGAAATAACCCGCGGGTTCCAGCCCTTCCTCCCTGAGCCGGAAGAAGGGATAGAGTGCGCAGGGAGCGCAGCAGATATGAAGAAGGATATTCATAGATCAAAATGGATTTTTGGTGTTTCCTCGTGTGCTCTGTGCCTTCGTCTGAGATTATGGTTTTCAGGTCCTGAGTAGTTACGAAAAAAATGGACTCCCGAGAGATTCACCCTGCACTCGCGCTATCGCACTCGTCAGCGCCGGGCGCAGGCGGGAATGATAAAAAAGTGTCGCTGCAGTGTTACAACAGCCTTTCCTGCGCCGATGCCGGTTTTTTTCTGCCGAAATATTCGTAAGCCAGACGCGTCGCCTGCCTTCCCCGCGGGGTGCGGTCGAGGAAGCCTTCCTGGATCAGGAACGGCTCATACACGTCTTCGAGGGTGTCCTTTTCCTCGTTGAGCGCGGCTGCAAGCGTATCGAGCCCCACGGGCCCCCCCTCGAACTTGTCGATGATCGTAAGCAGCAACTTCCGGTCCATGTGGTCAAACCCCTTTTCGTCCACCTCGAGTCTCTTCATGGAGCTTGCGGCGAGAGCGGGAGTTATGGTCCCGTCCCCCTGGACCTGGGCAAAGTCCCTCACCCGCCTGAGCAGGCGATTGGCTATCCGCGGGGTCCCCCGGGAACGGCGGGCTATTTCAGCGGCAGCCGCGGGATCGATGACGGTGCGGAGCAGTTCCGCGGAACGCCGTACGATCTTTACGAGTTCACCGGGCTCGTAAAAACCGAGCCGGTCGATCACGCCGAAGCGGTCGCGAAGCGGAGAGGTGAGAAGCCCCGTCCGGGTCGTGGCCCCGACGAGGGTGAAGTGCGGCAGATCGAGCTTGATGGAGCGGGCGCCCGGCCCCTGCCCGATGATGATATCGAGCTGAAAATCCTCCATGGCCGGATAGAGGATCTCCTCCACGACCCGGTTCAGACGGTGTATCTCGTCGATGAACAGGACATCATGCTCCTGCAGATTGGTCAGAATGGCGGCCAGATCGCCCGCGCGTTCGAGCACGGGACCCGATGTCGCCTTGATGCCGACCCCGAGCTCGTGCGCAATGATGTTTGCAAGCGTGGTTTTGCCGAGCCCCGGAGGGCCGCAGAACAGCACGTGGTCGAGCGCCTCGCCCCTGCCCTTGGCCGCATCGATGAAAACACGCAGGTTCTCCTTGATCCTGTCCTGCCCCACGAAATCATCGAAGCGGAGCGGCCTCAGGCTCCTGTCGAGCTGGACGTCGTCATCATTTTGTTCCGGCTCTATGATTCTCTTCGGCATCAGTCGTTGCCTCTTCTCCGGCCGGTCCAATCGTGTTCTATCGTTTCATTAAAACGGAAAGTGCTTCCCTGATCAGCTCTTCGATCGCAAGGCCGGGTCGCTTGTCCTTGATCTTTCTGACCGTTTCTTCCGCCTGCGGTTTTTTGTATCCGAGACCCACGAGCGCCGATATAACATCCTCGACATCGTCGGATCCGGCGGCGGTCGCGGACGAAGACGCCGTTAATGACGGCGCAAGAAGCTTTATCTTGTCCTTGAGTTCGAGCACCATCCGCGCGGCGGTCTTTTTCCCGATGCCGGGGATGGCGCAGAGTTTGGCATCGTCCGAAGTCCGGATGGCGCAGGAAAGGTCCGCCACGGACAGGCTGGAGAGAATGGCAAGCGCGAGCTTCGGACCGATGCCCGAAACTCCCATGAGGAGCAGGAACATGTCCTTTTCAGCCTCGGTCAGAAAACCGAAAAGCGAGAGCGAATCCTCGCGCAGATGGGTGTGAATATGGAGACTGACGTCATCGCCTTTTTCAGGGATGCCGCAGTAGGTGGAAAGAGGGACCTGGACCTGGTACCCGACGCCGGAGACATCAACGATCAGATAATCGGTGCCTTTGCGCCTGAGTTTGCCGGAAATCGAAGCAATCATCTCATCTCGCCTAAGTCCTGCGGCCGCCGGCGCCCTTGAGGGCGCTCAAGCTTCTGGCCGGCTGACGCAGAGACGACGAATTTTTGAGTATTTCCTTCAGCCTCGATGAATGGATATGGCAGATCGCGGCGGCAAGCGCATCCGCAGCGTCCGCCGGATGGGGGACTTTCGGGAGGTCCAGCAGGGCCTTGACCATGATCTGCACCTGCTTTTTCTCGGCCTTTCCATGGCCCACCACCGCCTGTTTCACTTCCAGCGGCGCGTATTCGAACACCGGGAGTCCGGCGTTCATGGCCGCCAGGATGGCGACCCCGCGCGCATGCCCCAGCTTGAGCGCCGATTGGATGTTCTTCGAAACGAAGAGGTCCTCGACCACCACGACATGAGGCCGGTAGGCATCGATGATCTTCTCAAGCTCCTCGTAGATTTTCTTGAGCCGCTTTGGAAACGGCTGCTTGGCGGACGGGCTGATGCCGCCCGAGACGACATGGAACAGTTTGTGGTCCTCTTCCGCCACGATCCCGTATCCGCTTGTCAGCGTCCCCGGATCAATCCCCAGTACCCTCATACGACCCCCCGTCGGATCAGGAAATTGAAAATTGAAATTGAGAACGGAGAAACTACGCCCAATTTGCAATTTAAGTTTCCAATCTCAATTCGCATGCGAAGCATGCCGCTGCGCTACACCGCGTTCATGATCTCTTCGGGAATATCGAAGTTTGCATACACGTTCTGGACATCGTCGTTGTCTTCCAGCGTCTCCACGAGACGCAGCATCTGCTGCGCTTCCTTGCCGTCGAGCTTCACGTAGGTCTGCGGGACCATGGTGACCTCCGCGACATCCAGGGGCACGCCCGCGTCCTCGAGCGCCTTCTTCACCTTCTCGAAATCGTTCGGGGCCGTCGTGATCACAAAATTATCGTCCTCGGTCTGCATGTCCTCGGCGCCCGCGTCAAGCGCCAGGGTCATGAGCTTGTCCTCGTCGGCCTTTGCGGCGCTGACCACGATATACCCCTTTTTATGGAACATCCAGGAAACGCAGCCTGCCTCGCCCATGTTGCCGCCGGCCTTGCTGAAAATATTGCGGATCTCGGACACGGTCCTGTTCCGGTTGTCGGTCATGACCTCGCAAATCACCGCCACGCCGCCCGGTCCGTATCCTTCGTAGATTATCTCCTCGTAGGAGACGCCCGGCAATTCACCCGTGCCCTTCTGGATCGCGCGCTTGATATTTTCGGCGGGCAGGCTGACCGCCTTCGCCTTGGCGATCGCGGTCCGAAGCCTCGGGTTCCCGCCGGGATCGCCGCCGCCCAGCTTGGCCGCGACCGTGATTTCCTTGGCAAGCTTGGTGAAAGCTCTTGCCGCGTTTCGCATCGGTGGCGGCTTTCTTGTGTTTCGTCGTTGCCCATTTTGAATGACCTGACATGAAACCTCCCGTAAATTCAAATTCCAAATCCCAAATCACAAATTCCAAATAATATCCAAATATGAATTCCAATTTCCTCAACGTCGAATTTTGTCACTTTGCAATTTATTTGTTATTTGATGCTCTGATATTTGGTGCTTGCCTCTATTATCGTTCCGCCGGTCTGAAGGTCATGCTCTATGTCCTCCTTCAGCTTCGTGAAGATCATTCTCCCGGCCGCGGTCTGGAGCACGCTCGTGACCGCCACGTCGACGTTCTTGTTGATATACTTCCGTCCGTTCTCCACGACGATCATCGTGCCGTCATCCAGGTAGGCCACCCCCTGTCCGGCCTCTTTCCCTTCTTTCAGTACGAACACCCGCATGCTCTCGCCGGGAAGGGCGACCGGTTTCACGGCGTTCGAGAGGTCGTTGATATTGAGCACCTTGACGCCCTGGAGCTCCGCGACCTTGTTGAGATTGAAGTCGTTCGTGATGACCTTGGCGCCCAGTTTTTTGGCCAGGGCTATCAGTTTGCTGTCGACCTCGCGGATCTTCGGAAAGTCCTCCTCGGTGATCCGGACCTCCATGTGGCTCATCTTCTGGATGCGGTGAAGGATATCGAGTCCCCGCCTGCCCCGCGCCCGTTTCAGGGAATCCGAGGAATCGGCGATGTGCTGCAGTTCATGCAGGATAAACTGCGGGATGACGATCGTGCCGTCCAGGAACTCCGTCTCGCAGACGTCCGCGATCCTGCCGTCGATGATCACGCTGGTGTCCATGATCTTGATGTTCTCTTCCGCGCCGCTCTTGAACAGCTTTTTGATATTCGCGGGATTGAAGCGCTCCCCCTCCCTGATCCCGATGGTAATGCCGATGTATCCGAAAAAACCGTTCATGAGGAGCAGGATGAAATTCACGATGCTCCTCTCAAGCGGCACGAGCTTGAGGGGCGCCGCTATGATGTTCGCCGATGTCAACCCGAGGATAAAACCGAGAATACCGCCGACAATGACCTTTAATGAGACCCGTCTGAACAGAAATTCCGTAAGGATGATCAACACCGCGACGCTGAACCCGACGGCCATCCCCTCGAGTTTGCTCACCTGATCATACAGCTGCGTGGAAACGTAGATACCCGAGCAGGGTGCCTAAACAAATAAATAATATACGGATAAGGATAAGTCCCATCGTTCTTTTCTCACCTCCTTTTCGTGCAATATAATATATGAATACGTTGAACTGTTGCGTCAATAGGGCTTCGGAGGGCTCGAATAGCGTTAACGGTCAAAGACCAAATTACGTTCCCCAATCAATGCCAAACAGGAACCCCAATGTTTAAAACAGTCTTCAACTTTGTTTTCAGTTTGAATAGTGGTCGTTCTATGACGCTTGAGATTGTGTGCTTCGTATTTGATCCCAAGCTATTCCGGCTTGACGGATACGAACAGGTCCTGACCCTTCCTTCGTATGAGGAGCAGTATTCTCTCTTTAGCTTTTATCTTCGAAGCGATTTTTTTATAGTCTTCAAGCGACGTGACGTTTTTCTGGTTGATCTGGAGAATGATGTCGCCGGGCCGGACCCCCGCTTCGTAGATTCTGCTGCCGGCTTCCACTTTTATGACAACAACGCCCTTTTCGCTTTCCTCAATGCCGAAGCGGCCGGCAAGATCCGGGGTGAGCTCCCGGACGCTCATCCCGCTGAGATACGGTGCTTTCCTCTTCCTGCGCCTCTCCGGACTCCCCTTCCCCGGGCGAGGTCTCCGCCATTTTCTTGGGCAACTCGGCAACGACCACCATCAGCTCAAGTTCTTTCTTCTGCCGAAGAACGGTGACTTTCACCTTGGAGCCGATCGGAGTCTGCGACACCATGTTCCGCAGATGGCCCGTATCTTCGACGGACTTGCCGTTGATATTGGAGGATGACGTCGCCCTGCTTAATTCCCGCTTTTTCCGCCGGACTGCCCTTCATGACTCCGGAGACGAGGGCGCCCTTGAGGTCTTTGACACCGAATTCCTCGGCAAGGTCCGAGGTGACGTCCTGAATGCTGACGCCGAGCCAGCCGCGCACGACTTTTTTATATTTCACCAGGCTGTCCATCACCTGCTGGGCCATACTGCTTGGCACGGCGAACCCGATGCCCTGATAACCTCCCGTCCGGGACAGGATGGCGGTATTGATGCCGATGAGCTCGCCCCGGGCATTGATCAGCGCCCCTCCGGAGTTGCCGGGATTGATTGCCGCATCCGTCTGGATGAAATCCTCATAGTCGGCTATGCCCACATTCGCGCGCCCGACCGCGCTGATCACGCCCCTGGTCACGGTTTGGTTCAAACCGAAGGGGTTCCCGATCGCAAACACGATCTCGCCCACCTTCAGCTTATTGGAATCCCCCCAGGTAAGCGCCGGCAACCCTTTGGCGTCTATCTTGATGACGGCGATGTCGGTCTTCGGGTCCGCGCCGATCAGTTTCGCCGTATAGTCCTTCTTGTTTAAAAGCAGCACCTTGATTTCCTGCGCCTTCTCGATAACGTGGTTGTTTGTTACGATATAACCGTCCTCGGAGACGATGACGCCCGAACCCAGACTCTGTTCCTTGTGCTCTTTCGGCGCATTGGGCCGGGGCAATTGATCGCCGAAAAACCTCCTGAAAAACGGGTCGTCAAAAAGGTCAAAGGGCGCTTCCTCGCGCGATTTGATTACCCGCGTCGTCGATATATTGACGACCGACGGCATTGCTACCGCCGCAACCTCGGACTGGGCCTCTGAGATCTGCGTAAGGATATCGACCGATTTGGGCGATATCTGGTTCTTGGCGGGAAGCTGAGACATGATACCGAGGTGAGAGGACAGAACAAGTCCCACGACCACGCCAACTGCAAGCATGATAGCCGCCGATGCATAAACCCTCTTCTTATTGAGCATGGTTGCTAAAGTCCTCCGGAACAGTGAAACACCTCATCGACATGGTATGCACTCATACGTTGTATCTGATTCGATTATATTACCAGAAAGATGCGAGTTCTTTCAAGCACTTTTTATTATTGACAAAAAATACCTGTTCACTATAATACCGACCGGACAATATGACGCGCTAAAATAACGCGGGAGGTACTTTTTTGCAGTCGAAACGTACAAAAAAACAGATCATCGCTGATCGTTTGGGAAAACTGGACAAAAAATACATCTGGCATCCCTTTACGCAGATGCAGGACTGGGAAAAAGAACCGCAGATCATCATCGAGAGCGGAGAAGGGAGCACCCTCACCGATGTGAACGGGAAGACCTATCTCGACGGGGTGTCCTCGCTCTGGGTCACGGTCCACGGCCACCGGAAAAAAGAACTGAACAGGGCCGTCGCCGCGCAGCTCGACAAGATCGCCCACTCCACCCTGCTCGGGCTTTCGAACGTGCCGGCAGTTCTCCTAGCCGAAAAACTGGTCAAGATCGCGCCCAAGGGCCTCGCCAAGGTCTTCTATTCCGACAGCGGGTCCACCGCCGTCGAGATCGCGCTGAAAATCGCTTTTCAATACTGGCAGCAGAAGAGCCCCGGGCACCAGAAAAAAACCGGTTACCTTTCATTCTCCGAGGCATATCACGGCGACACGATCGGGTCCGTAAGCGTGGGAGGGATCGATCTCTTTCATGCGATCTACAAACCGCTCCTGTTTCAGACCCGCAAAATACCGTCTCCCCATTGCTACCGGTGCACCTATGGACTGAGCCATCCGGAATGCCTGAAGACGTGTTTCGTGCATACGGAGAGGATCATCCAGAAGTACGCCTCCGTGACAGCGGCCCTGATCATCGAACCCCTTGTGCAGGGCGCGGCAGGCATGCTCATGCAGCCGCCGGGGTTCCTGAAAAAGATCCGGGAACTGTGCACCAAATACAATATCCTGATGATCGCCGACGAGGTCGCGACCGGCTTCGGCAGGACCGGCAGGATGTTCGCCTGCGAGCACGAAGGCGTCTCTCCGGACATCCTGTGCGTTGCCAAGGGGCTTACGGGCGGCTACCTTCCGCTTGCCGCGACGCTAACTACCGAGGATGTCTACCGCGGTTTCCTCGGTGATCATCACGAATTAAGGACCTTTTTCCACGGCCATACCTATACCGGGAACCCCCTTGCCTGCTCGGCGGCCATAGCGAACATAGATCTTTTTCAGCGGGAAAAGACGCTGACCAGGCTCCGGCCCAAAATAGCATGGCTTGCGAAAGAACTGGAGCGGTTCCGCAAACTGGAACACGCGGGAGAGGTGAGACAGCGCGGGTTCATGATAGGCATCGAACTGGTGAAAGACAGAGAGACAAAAGAAACATATCCCCTGAAAGAGAAGCTCGGCATCCGCGTGGCCCTCGAATGCCGCAAGCAGGGGCTTATCATCCGGCCGCTCGGCAACGTCATCGTGCTCATGCCGCCGCTCTCGATTACCCTCAAGGACCTGAAGCGCATGACGGACATTGTCTACGACGCCGTCCGTCTTACAACGGAAAACAAGTGAACTACCGCGCCCTTACGGACGCGGCTTCCTGCATCAGCGAAGGGCCTTGTAGCACCGCTTCTCCGCAGGCGTTGATTCGGGCGGTCCCCGCCCTACCAAGAATGTTTTCCGCAGCGTTGTGGTCCCGGTCAAGTATCAGACCGCAGTACGGACAAGCGTGGACCCTGTCCGAAAGCGATTTGGGAACGCGCCGTTCGCACCTGCTGCACATGATGCTTGTATCACGGGCCGGTACACTCTCCACCCTGCAACCAGCGTTTTCAGCTTTGTACGCAAGGAAACGGAGAAATTGACCCCACCCGGCATCGGAAATGACTTTGGCAAGACAACGGTTCCTTACCATACCCTGTATGTTCAGGTCCTCGACAGCTATAAAGCCGTATCTGTCTACGACCTTACGCGAGAGCTTGTGGTGAAAATCCGCCCGCTGGTTACGGACCTTGAGATGGAGCTTAGCAAGGGACTGTCTCGCTTTCCCCCGGTTCGAGGAGCCCTTCTTTTTGCCGGACAGGCGACGCTGCTTATGCGCCAGTTTCTTCTCGGATTTGCGAAGGTGCCGCGGGTTCTCTATCACAGTGCCGTCTGAGAAAACGGCAAAGGATTTTATGCCGACATCGATGCCGATGTGATCTTCGGGGACGGGAACGATGACGGGCTCCAACTCCACGGAAAAGCATGCGTACCAGTTGCCGGCATCCCGGCGTATGGTGCAGGTCTTCACGGTCCCAGAAAGAGCGCGGTGGAGACGGATCTTGACCGTTCCTATCCTGGAAAGCCTGAGGCCCAGCGGGGTAAGTTCAAAGCCCGGTTCCTGAGGATAACAGATGGAGTCGTACCGGCCATCGCTTTTGTACCGGGGATAGCCCGCCTTGACGCTTTTGTCCTTTACCCTCCGGAAGAAGGACTGGAAGGCGCGGTCTACCCTAAAGAGCACGTCCTGCAGAACCTGGGAATGAACGCCGGTTAGGGCGCCTATCCGCTTCTTGTCAGCCCGGAGAATTTCCTGCTGACGAATACGGGAGAGGCCTTTGCCGGTTCTCTGGTAATGGTTGCGGCGGTCGGCAAGGCAGGAGTTGTAGAAAATGCGGCAGATTCGAGGGACGATCGGTATGCGACCTGATTTCTCGGAGGATAGAGGCGGTATTTGTAGGTACGCGAATAACCTCCTTTCATCCCCGCCCTAACAGACGGGGAATTCCCGGCGGAGAAGTTAAATCAGACCTGCTCTTTTTCCTCCGACTCCCGGCCTTCGCGGTATTTTTTCTTGACAAATCGCGAGCTTCTCTATATAATTCGTCACTTACAGCCCCTGGAGCAAAAGAAATGGCTATCAGAATCAGCGACATACCGCCAGAGGGGCTTACCCTGGAACTAGCTCAGGAACTCGATCTCTTCGATCGGGGAGCAGCAACGACAGCGTTTCAGGCAGTCATCGACATCAAGCCCGCGTCGGGCGGCGTCCTGCGCGTAACCGGAAGCATACGATCAGCCCCGGTGCTTGAATGCAGCCGATGTCTGGAAAGCTTTACCTTTGCCATCGACACCGAGCTGGATATCGAACTCGCCCCGGTGGGCTCCCTCGGCGCCGCCGCAGAACACGAACTCGCAGGCGGCGAACTTGATACGGAGTTTTATGAGGGAGATGAAATCGAGCCTGTCGATCTTATAAAAGAACAGCTGCTCATCTCCATCCCCATGGTTCCGCTCCATAGTCCCGAATGCAAGGGTCTTTGCAGCGTCTGTGGAACTGATCTGAACAAAACTGAGTGCGGTCATCAGCGGAATGCACCGGGAGACTTCGGTGCATTTTCGGCGTTAAAAGATCTGCTGAAAAAATAAAAAGGAGCTCTACGAGATCATGGCAAACCCAAAGCACAGACATTCCAAATCCCGAAGGGACAAGAGGCGCACCCAAAAACAAAAACTCACGGCCCCGAATCTGGCGGTCTGCCCGCAGTGCCAGGAGGTCAAGAAGCCCCATCATGCCTGCCTGTCGTGCGGCACCTACAACGGCCGTGAGATCGTCACGGTTCAGCAGATATAACGGACGCTTGCTCAAAGGCAAAGGGATGATACTGTTGTCTCGGTATGTCTCTTTGCCTTTTATATTGTAGGGAATCTCTATGAAGATTGCCGTTGATGCGATGGGAGGGGACAACGCGCCGCACGCCGTCGTCGCGGGGGCGGTACAGGCGGCGAAGGAGTTCGGCGTCGGCGTCATCCTGGTGGGCATCGAGCAGGCCGTCCGGGAAGAGCTTGCCAAGCACCCTCAGGCAAAAGCGCTTCCCATCGAGGTGCGGAACGCCACGGAAGTGGTGGACATGCTCGACTCCCCCGTTACGGTCTATCGCAGGAAAAAGGACTCGTCCATCCGCGTCGCGAACGAACTGGTCAAGAGCGGGGAAGCGGTCGCCGTCATCAGCGCCGGGCACACCGGCGCGGCCATGGCCACGTCACTTTTCGTGCTGGGCAAGCTCGAAGGGGTCGAACGGCCGGCCATTGCCACCTTCATGCCGACGATCAAGGGCACGTCCCTCATCCTGGACATGGGTGCGAACGTGGACTGCAAGCCGAACCACCTCCTGCAGTTCGCGGTCATGGGCGACGTCTATGCGAAGTATCTGCTGAAGATCGCCAATCCCCGCGTGGGGCTTCTGTCCATCGGCGAAGAGGAAACCAAGGGGAACGAACTGACGAAAGAGGCGTTCAAGCTCCTGACCGAGACGTCGCTTAATTTTATCGGGAATGTCGAGGGGCGCGATGTCATGTCGGGCAAGGCCGACGTCATCGTCTGCGACGGTTTCATCGGCAACGTCGTGCTCAAGGTCTCCGAAGCCGTTGCGGAAACCATCGGGCTTTTCCTCGAAACGGACATCGAGAAGAGCCTGATCGAGAAAGCTCGGCTATTTGCTGATGCGTCCGGCGTTCCAGAACCTCAAACGTCGCGTCGATTACGCGGAATACGGCGGCGCGCCCCTGGTCGGCATCAACGGCATCAGCATCATCAGCCACGGCCGCTCAAGTCGACCGGGCCATTAAAAACGCCATCCGCGTCGCCGCCGAGCTCGCGAAGAGCGAGGTCAACAAGCACGTCCACGATGACATCGAAAAGAATATGGAGCTGACCAGAACCAAATGATCCATGCACGGATAACAGGCACCGGCTCGTACGCGCCGAAGAAGGTCATTACCAACCTCGATCTGGAAAAGCTCGTGGACACGAGCGACGAGTGGATCACCGAGCGGACGGGCATCAAGGAACGCAGAATCGCGGAAAAAGGCCAGACAACGTCGGACCTCGCCTACGAGGCGGGCAAGAAGGCCCTCAAGGCCGCCGGTCTGGGGGCGGATGAGCTGGACCTCATCCTGGTGGCCACCATGACGCCGGACATGATCCTGCCGAGCATGAGCTGCGTGCTTCAGGAAAAGCTCGGAGCCCGAAAGGCGGCCGCCTTCGATATCTATGCCGCGTGTTCCGGTTTCATCTATGGGATGTCCGTCGCGGACGCTTTCATCAGGTCCGGCTTGTATAAGAACATCCTTCTCGTCGGCGCCGAGATCCTCTCGCGGTTCACGGACTGGGAGGATCGAACGACCTGCATTCTCTTCGGAGACGGCGCGGGCGCGGTCGTCATCCAACGGCACGCGGGCAAGCGCGGGATCCTCTCGACGCACCTGCATTCCGACGGATCGCTCGGGGACTTGATCCATGTTCCCGGCGGCGGCGCCCAACACCCGGCGTCCCACGATACCATCCGGAAAAGGATGCACTTCATCAGGATGAAGGGCAACGAGACCTTCAAGGCGGCTGTACGCGCGCTCGAGGGAGTGGCGCAGGAGGCGCTGAAGCATAACAAGGTGAAGCCGGAACAGATCGACTACCTCGTTCCACACCAGGCAAACCTGAGGATCATCCAGGCCATGGCGCAGCGGCTCAACATGCCCATGGAAAAGGTCGTGCTCACGCTTCCGAAATACGGGAACACGTCCGCGGCATCGATCCCCATGGCCCTCGATGAGGCGGTCCGCGACAACAGGATCAAAAAAAATCACCTCCTTCTGTTCGAGGCCTTCGGCGGGGGGCTTACCTGGGCCTCGGCGTTGGTGAGATGGTAACAGCATTGAAAATTGGAAATTGAAGATTGGATATTGCAATCTCCTTCCCAATAAAATTTTGAAATTTCCAATTTCTAATCTTCGCCCTGCACTCGCGCTGCCGCACAGCCTGCATTCGCGCGATGCACTCATAAATGCTGGCCGCAGGCTCGTAACCGCTGGGTGCAGGCAATTTCCAATTTTTTTTCGGAGGACTTAATGGATTATCTGCTGACGGAAGAACAAATCATGATCCGCGACCTGGCCCGGCAGGTCGCGCAGGAAAAGATCGTTCCGGTACGGGCCGAACTCGATGAGCACAACAGATTCCCCTTGGAAGTCATGAAGGCCATAGCCCAGGCAGACCTCTTCGGCCTCTTCATCCCCGAAGAATACGGCGGCCTGGGGAAAAAGAGTCTGGAACTCTGCATCACTGTCGAGGAACTGTCCAAGGCATGCGTGGGGGTTTCCACAAGCTATGCCGCAAACGCGCTCGGCACCTATCCCATCCTTCTGAACGGCTCCGATGCTCAGAAGAAGAAATATCTTCCCGATATCGCGACGGGTAAAAAATTCGCGGCTTTCGGACTCACGGAAGCCAACGCCGGCAGCGACGCGAGCGGCGTACAGACCACGGCGAAACTCGAAGGCAACGAGTATGTGCTGAACGGCACAAAACAATGGATAACGAACGGCGGCGAGGCGGAAGTCTACACCATCATCGCCATTACCGACAGGTCCAAGGGCCCTCGCGGGGCCTCGGCCTTCATCGTCGAGAAGGGCATGCCCGGCTTCACCTTCGGCAAGAAAGAGAATAAGATGGGCATCCGAGCCTCCTCCACGACCGAACTCATATTCAACAACTGCCGCATCCCCAGGGAGAACCTTATCTCCAAGGAAGGCCTGGGGTTCATCGTTGCCATGAAGACCCTCGACAGCTCCCGTACCGGCGTAGGCGCCCAGGGGGTGGGCGTCGCGCAGGGGGCCATCGACGAAGCCATCAAGTTCGCGAAGCAGCGGGTGCAGTTCGGCCAGCCCGTGACGTCCTTCCAGGCGGTCCAGCACATGCTTGCCGACATGCAGACCCAGACCGAAGCTGCGCGTTCACTCGTGTACTCCGTGGCGCGGTTTATCGACTCCGGGGCCAAGGACGTCTCCCGCGCATCCGCCATGGCCAAGCTGTTCGCCACCGACGTCGCGATGAAGGTGACCACGGACGCGGTCCAGGTCATGGGAGGCTCGGGTTACATGAAGGAATACCCCGTCGAGAAGATGATGCGCGACGCCAAGATTCTCCAGATCTACGAAGGCACCAACCAGATCCAGCGAAACGTCATCGCCCTGGACATGATCAGGGAAGCGACGAGACAGAAATAAAAAGCAAGCGCCAAATGACAATGGCAAATCCGAAGTTCTAACACCCTCCCCTTCAAGGGGAAGGCTGGGGTGGGAATGGGTCAAAAGCGAAGCGTCATCGGGTGAATAACCCATCCCCCACCTGATCTCCCCCTTGAAGGGGGAGGAAATTGCTATCGCGGCGGAGATTCTCATGAACATCATCGTCTTGGTAAAACAGGTCCCGGACACCTCGGAGGTCAAGATAAACCGCGAGACCAACACACTGGTCCGCGAGGGGGTACCCAGCATCATTAACCCCTTTGACATGTACGCCATCGAAGAAGCGCTCCGTCTGCGGGAAAAACACGGCGGCAAAGTGACCGCCGTAACCATGGGCCCGCCGCAGGCCGCCGAGGCGCTCAAGGAAGCCGTCTCATACGGCGTGGACGATGTCGTCCTCCTGTCCGACCGGGCTTTTGCCGGCGCCGATACCTGGGCCACATCCTACGCCATCTCGCAGGGCATCAAGAAGATCGGCTCTTATGACCTCATTATAGCCGGCAAACAGGCCATAGACGGGGACACGGCCCAGGTCGGGCCGGAGACCGCCGATATGCTCGGCATCCCCTTCATCGCCTATATCAGGAAGATCGAACAGATCGAAGAAAAAAAGATGGTGGCCGAGCGGCTCATGGACGAGGGATACGACGTGGTCGAAACGTCCCTTCCCGCCCTCATAACCGTAGTCAAAGAAATCAACCAGCCGAGACTTCCCTCGCTCAAGGGCAAGATGAAGGCAAAAGGCCTCAAGGTATCAAGCTGGAGCGCCGGCGACATCGGCGCCGATCAAGACAAGTGCGGCCTCAAGGGTTCCCCGACAAAGGTCGTCAAGATATTCCCGCCTGCCCCCCGCGGCCAGAGAGAGATCCTGACCGGGAGCATGGAAGAAAAGGTTGCAACGGTCGTCAGGAAGTTAAAAGAGCAGTCGTTGATATAATCGAGGACATGATCCGAACGATGCAGACTACGATGAAAGCTTGTTTCCGCCTGCATCCTGAGTCCTGCATCACTTCTGTTAAGGAGTCTCCTGTGAGCGTTCGCGTCATATCGGACAAATGTGAGTGCTGCGAAAAATGCGTGACCGCGTGCCCCTTCGGCGCTATAGAAATGAAGGACGGCAAGGCCTTCATCACCGAAGCCTGCACCATGTGCGGAGCCTGCATCGAGGTCTGCGAGTTCAAGGCCATTGAGAGAGAGGAAGAGGCCGGCCCCCTCGCCGACCTTTCCGCGTACAAGGGCGTATGGGTCTTTGCCGAACAGCACAAGGGCGGCATTGCCAGCGTGGCCTTGGAACTTCTCGGTGAGGGAAGGAAACTGGCCGATAAAAGAAAAACCAAGCTGTCGGCGGTATTCATCGGCTCGGGCATCAGGGACAAGGCAGAGGAACTCATCGCGCACGGCGCCGACATCGTGTACGTCGCCGATGATCCCGCGCTCAAGGACTTCAATGACGACTCCTACGCCGCGATCCTGACGACGCTCGCCCACCAGCACAAACCCGAGATCATCCTCGCCGGCGCCACGGCCATAGGCCGGTCCTTCTTCCCCAAGGTAGCTGCCGCTCTGTATGCCGGCCTTACGGCTGATTGCACGGCGCTCGACATCGACGGCGAGAACGGCCACCTGCTCCAGACACGGCCCGCGTTCGGCGGAAACATCATGGCCACCATCGTGACGCCGAACCACCGGCCTCAGATGGCCACGGTCCGGCACAAGGTGATGAAGCCTGCCGTGCGTGACGGCTCCCGGACCGGCGAGGTCATCGAGATCAGGTATACGCAGTCCGGAGACCTCCGGACCAGGGTCATGAAGACAGTGGAAGAATTGGGCGAGACAGTAAACATCTGCGAAGCGGACATCGTCGTGGCCGGCGGACGCGGTCTCGGAAGCGCCAAAAACTTTTATCTTATCGAGGAACTCGCAAAAGCCCTCGGCGGCGCGGTCGCTGCGACGAGAGGAGCGGTTGATGAGGGATGGGTCCCCTATCCCCATCAGGTGGGACAGACCGGCAAGACCGTCTGCCCCAAGCTTTATATCGCCTGCGGCATCTCCGGTGCTATCCAGCATGTCGCCGGCATGCAGTCGTCGGAAGTGATCGTGGCCATCAATAAGGACCCCGAGGCGCCCATCTTCAACGTTGCGACATACGGCATCGTCGGCGACGTCCATGAAGTCCTGCCGATCATGATCAAGAAAATACGGGAGATGCGGGGATAGGCGTCGATACCGGATGCCGCATATCCGACGCCTTTATCAAGCATCCAGCATACGTCATCCAGCATCTAACAGCCGGGCTTGAATCTTTACAGGTAAACAACTTATGAAAATCGCCTTTCTCTTTCCCGGCCAGGGCTCTCAGTACGCGGGCATGGCTAAGGAATTCATCGAGAACTTCAAGGAATCGAAAGAGGTCTTCGACATTGCCGCTTCTTCGCTCGGTTACGATCTTGAGCACCTCTGCCTTCACGGTCCCATCGAAAAGCTGAACCTGACAGAAAATACGCAACCCGCAATCCTCGCCGCATGCATCGCGATCCTGCGTCCTCTCGAACGCAGGGGCTTGGAGGCTGCCGCGGTGGCCGGACACAGCCTTGGTGAATATACGGCGATAACGGCCGCCGGCGGATTCGAGCTCGCGGACGCCGTCATGCTGGTGCAAAAGCGCGGGCGCTACATGCAGGAGGCGGTCCCCGCGGGAACGGGGCTCATGGCCGCGATCCTCGGCATGACACGGCAGGACGTAGAAAAAACTTGCCATGAAGCGGCTAATAATGGTATAGTTGCCCCTGCAAATTACAACTCGCCTGGCCAGATTGTGATCGCGGGAGAGAAAGCGGCCGTAGAAAAGGCCATGGAACTTGCCAGGATCGCGGGCGCCAAGAAGGTTATTCCGCTGGCGGTAAGCGTTCCGTCGCACTGCGCCATGATGAACGAGGCGGGCAAGCGGCTTGCGATCGAGCTTGAGAAGATAGCGATAAAAGAGCTCCGCATTCCGGTCGTGAATAATGCGGACGCGAAGTTTCTTAGGTCGGCGTCCGAACTCCGGCCGTCGCTCATAAAACAGATCAGCGCTCCCCTGTATTGGGAGGACTCCATCAATGCAATGACGGCCGAAGGCTTCGATACCTTCATCGAGATCGGCCCAGGCAAGGTGCTTTCGGGCCTCGTGAAGCGGATTGTCAAGGACGCCAAGATACTGAATGTGGAAGACCAGAGGAGCATGAAGGAAACGCTCTTCAGCGTTGGCTGCTGAATTGAAAATCGGAAATTTAAAATTAGATTCTGTCCCCGATTTCATGCTTCATTTTAAAATTTCCAATTTTCAATCTTCAATGAGGAGTTGCTCATGAGTCTCACCGGTAAAATAGCCCTCGTCACCGGCGCCGCACAGGGCATCGGAAGGGACATCGCGCTTGCGCTGGCGACCGACGGCGCCGATGTCGCCATTTGCGATGTGAATCTCGAGGCAGCCCAGAAAACCGCGGGAGATATCGAAGCAAAGGGCAGGAAATCACTGGCGCTCAAGGCCAACGTTGCGGCCTCAGCCGATGTAACCGCCATGATCGACCAGATCATGGAAAAATTCGGCAGGATCGACATCCTCGTGAACAATGCAGGCATCACCCGGGACGGGCTCATTCTTCGCATGAAGGATGAGGATTGGGACCTCGTCTTGAGCATAAACCTGAAGGGCTCCTTTTTGTGCACGAAGGCGGCGCTGAAGCATATGTCCAAGCAGCGGGGCGGCACGGTCATCAACATCGCCTCCATCGTCGGCGCCATGGGCAACGCCGGTCAGGCAAATTATGTCGCTTCCAAGGCCGGCCTCATCGGGCTCACGAAGACCATAGCACGGGAGTATGCAAACCGCGGTATTACGGCGAACGCCGTGGCGCCGGGCTTCATCGACACGGCTATGACGCAGGCCTTGCCGGAAAATGTCAGGCAGGAGCTCGCCAAGCAGATTCCCATGGGCAAGCTCGGCACGCCCGAGGATGTGGCAAACGCCGTCCGGTTCCTCGCCTCTCCGTGGGCGGCGTATATCACCGGCCAGGTGATCCATGTGAACGGCGGCATGTATATGTAGCAGGAGTACCGGGTAAAGAGTTTAGAGTACTGAGTACAGAACTTATAATCAATCAGGAAAGAACACAATCAGAGGAGGATGACAATGGCTGATGTAGAGGCAAAGGTAAAAAAGATCATTTCTGAGCAGCTCGGCGTACCCGAAGGGGATGTAAAACCCGAGGCCTCATTCGTCAACGATCTCGGCGCTGATTCGCTCGACACCGTGGAGCTGGTCATGGCACTGGAGGAAGAGTTCGGCGTGGAGATCCCCGATGAGGACGCCGAAAAAATTGCCACGGTTGGAAACGCCATCGACTATATCAAGGCGAAAGCGAAGTAAATCATTTACCGGGCGGTACGGGTTTACGGTAATAGGAAATTCTGAAAGCAAGAAGACCTCTCCCGCGTTCGCGTGAGAGGTCTTTTTGGCTTTTCAGATTTTTTAGGCAGGAGGTATCCGTTCTTGGAAAAAAGAGTTGTCGTCACCGGCATCGGGATGATCACCCCGATCGGTCTTGATACGGAATCGAGCTGGGAAGGACTGGTGCAAGGCAAGTCCGGCATAGGCCCCATCACGCAGTTCGATGACAAGGCCATTCCGACGCAAATCGCCGGCGAGATCCACGGCTTCGAACCGGAGAAGTATATCGAACTAAAAGAAATAAAAAAGATGGACCGCTTCATCCATCTGGCTGTCGCAGCAAGCCAAATGGCCATGGATGACTCAGGTCTTAAGATTACGCCAGGAGAACGCCGAGCGCATCGGCGTCATCGTAAGCGCAGGCATGGGCGGGCTCCCTGCTATCGAAAAGGTCCACGATGCCTACCGGGAGAAGGGGTACCGCCGGATCACGCCGTTTTTCATTCCCATGACCATCATCAACGAAGCGGCGGGGGTACTCTCCATCCGCTACGGCGCCAAGGGCCCCAATATCAGCATCGTGACCGCATGCGCGACCGGGACCCATTCCATCGGCGACGCCTTCAAATGGATCCAGCGCGGCGACGCCGATGCCATGATCGCCGGCGGCACCGAATCGTGCATCTGCCCGCTCGGCGTCGGCGGTTTCAACGCCATGAAGGCTCTTTCCACGAGGAACGACGAACCGCAGCGGGCCAGCCGTCCCTTTGACGCGGAGCGCGACGGCTTCATCATGGGGGAAGGCTCCGGCATTGTCATCCTCGAGGAATTGGAATCCGCCATGAAGCGCGGCGCCCGCATCTATGCCGAGGTGATCGGTTACGGCGCCTCGGGCGACGCTTACCACATAACCGCGCCCGCGCCGAACGGCGACGGAGCCGCGCGCTGCATGAAGATGGCGATCAAGGACGCCGGCATCGCACCGACGGACATGGGCTATATCAACGCGCACGGCACCTCCACTAAGTTCGGCGATGAGCTCGAGAGCATCGCCATCAAGACCGTCTTCGGCGACTATGCCTATAACATACCCGTCAGTTCCACTAAATCCATGACCGGCCACCTGCTGGGCGCCGCGGGCGGTGTGGAGGCGGTCATCTCCGTCCTCGCCCTGGACCGCGGGATCCTTCCCCCGACCATCAACCTTGAGAACCCCGACCCTGAGTGCGATCTGGATTATATCCCGAACACGGCGCGGCAGAAGCAGGTTGATGTGGTCATGTCCAACTCCTTCGGGTTCGGCGGGACCAATGCGTGCCTCATCTTCAAGAGATTTAAAAAATAATATGCCTCCTCTTGCGGACATCCAGGAGCGGATATCACACCGGTTCACGGACCCGGAGCTGCTCGAGCGCGCGCTCACGCACAAGTCCTACGCCAATGAAAACCGTGTACCCGCCCACAACGAGCGGCTCGAATTCCTCGGTGACGCCGTCCTCAACCTTGTGATCAGCGAATATCTGATGAAAGCATGCCCCGACTCGACGGAGGGAGATCTCTCGAGGCTTCGGGCATCTGTCGTGAGCGAGCCCGCCCTCGCCGCGATCGCCCGCGAGATCGGCCTCGGAGCATACATCCGGCTCGGCAGGGGAGAAGAACAGACCGGCGGAAGGGACAAGGATTCCCTGCTCGCAAATTGCCTTGAGGCGCTCATTGCGTCCGTCTACCTTGACGCTGGCAAGAACGTCGCTGAGTCGTTCGTCATCCGTTTTTTCGAGGAGGCCATCAAGAAGAGCTGCGCCACCCGCGGGACCCTCGACTACAAGACCGAGCTCCAGGAACTCTGCCAGGAGCGACTCAAACAGCTCCCGGAGTACCGCGTGGCTTCCGAGACCGGTCCTGACCACCAGAAGCAGTTTACCGTTGAGCTCCTCGTCAAGGGCGAGGTCTACGGCCGCGGCATCGGCAAGAGCAAGAAGGACGCGGAGCAAAAGGCCGCGAAAGAGGCGCTGGAAAAACTCTCAGATAACAGATGACAGAGTGACAGAAGACAGACTGCATCAAAGGTTTTCGTCTGTCGTCTGCAACTCTGTCTTCTGTCATCTGTCTTCTGAAATATGATCATCCCCTTCTTCATCCCTCATGCGGGCTGCCCGCACCAATGCGTGTACTGCAATCAAAGAAACATCACCGGACAGGATGCATACGCCGGCGCAGCCTCGGTTCCTGAAAAGATCGACCGCTATCTCAGCGCTTACAAATCCGATGACCCCGTCCAACTGGCCTTCTACGGAGGAAGTTTCACCGCCCTGCCCCCTGACGAGCAGGAAACTTATCTCGCAGCGGCCAGGCCGTACATCGAATCCGGACGGATCAGGGACATCCGCCTCTCGACGAGGCCGGACTGCATAAGCGGCAAGGTCCTCGACCTTCTCGCGCAGTATCACGTCAAAACGGTAGAGCTCGGCGTCCAGTCCATGGATGATTATGTGCTCGCCCTTGCCGGCCGCGGTCACCTTGCCGCAGATACGGTTAACGCCGTAGCGCTGCTTAAGAAATATCGATTCAACATCGGGCTCCAACTAATGCCGGGACTCCCGGGAGATTCCGCGGCTATTTTCCAGGCGACCGTCGATGCAGTCATCGGGCTAAAGCCGGATTTCGTCCGTCTCTACCCCGCGCTCGTGATCAAGGGCACGCCGCTGGAGCGGCTTTACCGCGCGGGAAAGTACGTCCCGCTTTCGCTGGATCAGGCTGTTTCAATGTGCCGTGATGCATATACGAAATTCGAGCAGGCCGGAATTTCCGTGGTCCGTATGGGACTCCAGCCGACGGAGGAGCTGGAACGGCCGGGCACGATTCTCGCCGGCCCCTATCATCCCGCCTTCAGGCAACTGGTGGTGTCGTCAATTTTTCTGGATAAGATGCGGGCTGCTCTGATGGTTGGAAGCGAAAAAAGGAAGACCGCCGTCTTTGCGGTGAATCCGCGGGATGTGTCTACGGCAGTCGGTCAACGGCGTGAAAATATCGAAAGGCTGAAAAAGGAATTCGGACTTTTGGAAGTCCGAATCGTGGAAGGCCGCTCTGACGGCGGCAGAGGCGAAGTCACTCTTCTTTTGAGCTGATCATTTCTGTTCAACGAGGACCCGGTTTTTAACGAGCGAAACCTCCCGCACTTCTCCGCGGACCTTCTTTTCCTCACCGAACAGATTGCGAACGGTCACCTCCCCCTGTTCGACACGGAGATGATTGACCGCCTCCAGCAGGAGTTCTTCCTTCCCCTGCCTGGAAACATAGACTTTTACATCGCACACGGTCTCACCCCGTCCTTCCCCCGCAACAACTACAAAAAAACCGTCAATCTAGAAGTCGGCGGGCTGCTTGCTTACGATCCTGTCGATGATTACCGACGGCGCTTCCTTCCGCCCGGCCGCGGTTTTCTTCGGCGTTCCCCTGCACTCTGCGAGATAGGCAAGCGTGCCGCACACCGGCTTGGCCTTGATCCCCGCGGTCTGCTGATGTTGCTTCGATTTGCCAGGTTCGGACTTCATGGGCGGACACACGCAGAACACTTTCTGATTAATCTATAACATAAGCATGAAATGAAATCAAGAAAAATGAACGGATAGATGCATGTGACACGGTCTTACGCTATGCTTGAGTCATGACAACGTCTCACCCGAAACAAGTGAGGACGGGACACCAACCCGATAGAACTCCCGCACTGATGTTGGCGCATTTTTTTTCTCAGCAGGAAGTAGATCCGGCTATAATTGATAATAAACCG
This sequence comes from Nitrospirota bacterium, assembly GCA_963741205.1. Taxonomy (GTDB): domain Bacteria; phylum Nitrospirota; class UBA9217; order UBA9217; family UBA9217; genus JAJYKN01. The sequence continues at coordinate 52,975 of CAVUHW010000031.1, read as the reverse complement.
AACGACAGTCTAATACGTCCAAAGTATTGGGCTTCTCAATTTCACCATGACACTCAATAATAAGGAGGAACAAGCCATGCCGCACTACGTGATTCTCAGCAATCTTACGGATGAAGGAAGAAAGACGATCAAACAGAAACCGGAGCGGATCCTGGAGGTGAACAGGGAGATCGAGGCAATGGGTGTCAAAATACAGAAACAATACGCCCTCTTGGGGTCTTATGACTTTGTCAACATCGTTGAGGCGCCGGATAACGAAACGGTGATGAAGATGTCGGTTGAGATCGGATCGCGCGGTTCGGTGCATCTCATGTCTCTACCCGCTGTGGCTGTCGAGGAATTTATCAAGAAGATAAAATAGAGGGTCGCCTGCGTCTATCGTCTACCGAAGGAAGAGGTAGTCCGTGTCGTGGTCCGATACGGTATCCTGATCAATCTGGTCCGGCACCAGCGGCATGACGACCTTGACGGCGTACTTCGTGTTCCGCGCGATCTGCTCCGGAATCCCCCTTTTCCAGGCGTGTCCGACGCCGGCGAGGACCACCACGGTTTGGCCCGGATGCTGTTTCCGGTATTCGATCAGGCGCCAGGCCATGCTCTTGTCCCACACCATCTGCGCCTCGCAGAAATGTAGAAACATCTTGTCCGCTTTCTGAGAATGACCCGCATAGGCCTTTCTCATGAAATCCATGTACGTCGGATCGATGTCGCAACTGATGCCGGGGGGGAGCTGTTTTTTCTCTTTTTCCCGAAGGGAGGCAAACCCTTCCCTTGCCACACGCTCGGTAATTCCGTCCGGTATATTCAACCCGAGCATGGGAATCTGATGGTCATGGGCATACGTGAAGATGTCCCGGTATAACGGCCAGGCTATATGCCAGTTGTCGTAGTAAACGGGAAGAAAACGCTTGAGCGGCAAGTCGCCCTTGACCCAGGAATCGAGGGCGCTCTGGCTGTCTTTCCGGAACATTTCGAGCCCGATCACCAGCGGGGCGCCGGATTCATGAAAGGCCCTGATGATTTCGAGCTGCAGCCGGTGATGTTCCGGGATGTCATGGACCTCGCCCACGACGACAAAATCCGCTTTCTTTACGTCCTGGACCATCCGGTCGAATGATATGGTCTTTCCGTCGCTCACGCGATACACGTCACCGCTTTCATCCACGGCCGCGGTGAGAAAGGCAAGCACGAAAAGCGAGAGAGCAAGAGGAACGATAAAAGCCTTCATTTTCATATATTAATTTATACTCCTCCCGTCCCGAATGTCAAGGGGAAGGACAGCGGGTAAAATAAACTTCGTTCCCAATGCAACCAGATGAACACGTCGTTGTCTAATAAGGTAAAATCATATTAACGGCGTCGAGGAGGAACATTATGCGTGTTTTCGGTCGTTATCTCATTCTGGCTTTTATCCTGATGTTCCCGGGAGTTTCCTTTGCCGACGATCTCGGCCTCGTGCGGTTGAGCTTGATCGACGGCGACGTGCAGGTCCTGATCCAGGACACCACGGACTGGACCGAGGCGACAATCAACCTGCCGCTGAATGAACGCGACCGGATCTGGGTCGCGGAAGACAGCAAGGCGGAACTCCAGATACAGGGAGGCGTATATACACGGGCCGATTCGAATACCGCCCTGGACGTCCTGACCATGACGCCCGAATCAGCGCAGTTTTACCTTGACCGCGGTCATATCTACATCAACAACCGCCGGGGCGGGATCAAGACCGTGCAGGTCGATACGCCCATGTCGTCCATCCGCAGTTACGACAACTCCATCATGATGATCGATGTGACCGAAGACGGGGTGACTGAAGTCTCCGTTCTCAAGGGCCTTGCCATCGCCGAGAGCAGGGCCGGCGCAACCCGCGTAAGCGCGGGAAGCACCCTGACCATTCGTGGAGAAGAAAATGCAGATCTCGCTCCCATAAGTTCACCGGATGAGTGGGAGCAGTGGAACATGGAACGGGACCGCAGCCTTACCGCTTGGGGTGAGAGCTCCCGTTATCTTCCTGATGAGCTTCACGAATATTCTACGGACTTCGACGGCAACGGCCGGTGGGGGTATGTGCCTGATTACGGCTATGTCTGGACCCCTACGGTAGTCGCATCCGGCTGGGCCCCCTATTCGGACGGCAACTGGATCTGGATTCGCGGAAACTATGTCTGGGTGGCGAATGACCCCTGGGGCTGGGTGCCTAGCCATTATGGCCGCTGGGTATTCATCCCGTCCTACGGATGGAGTTGGGTCCCGCCTTCTCCCGGCGCTGTGTACTGGGGGCCGGGGTATGTGGGCTGGGTTGTGACGCCGACCTATGTTGCGTGGGTGCCTCTGGCACCCGGCGAAATCTTCTACGGATACGGATATTACGGACCCTGGAGCAGGAACCTGACGACCATTGGCGTCAATCCCGTTATCGTGAACCGCACATTCATAAATGCCAGGGTAAACAATGCCGTAGTGACGGTGCAGCGGGATTCGTTCGGCACGGGCAGGCACTTGCCCGTGAAAATTGGGGAAAATCCCTTTATCGAGACGAGACAGCGTCCGGCAGGCGATATTGCCATTGCACCTCCGCAGTCCAAGCCTCAGCAGCCTGTGGTCATTGCTCCGCCCCGGACGATGGAACCGACGCGGCATCGGCCTCCCGAGTCAGACCTCATGCGAGGCTCAGTCCATGAAAATCTCCGGGTCACTCCTCCGGCGCCGGCCACTCCGTCCATCAGACCGGACCGGCCCGCTGCTTCACCGCCGGTCAATTCGCCCTCCATCGTGCGTCAGCCGCCGGTCCAACAACCCCTCCCCCCGGAACGTTTTCGCAGGGTCCGGCCGGAAGAGTTGCAAAATGAGCGGAGGCTCATCAAAGACCGGGATGCATCGGTGTTCAAACCGGTGCCTCCGGAGAACCTGCCGGTCAGGAAGATGCGTGAGCCCAAGGTGATTATCAGAAAGCCGGCGCCGCAGCCTCAGCCCGGAGGACAGCCGCAGCAGCCCAAGAAAAAAAATCACGAAGAGGAGAAGGAAAGACGGGAGCGGTAGCAGTGCCCCAAAAGTCCCTTTCCTTTTGGGTGTCATGCCGGGCTTGCAAGCCTGCCCCGGACTTGAATCCGTGATTCGCGAATCTCCATTTTCATTCAGTGGATTTATCCCGCTTTGCGGGACGGGAATGACATCGTGGGAACCACGCCATATTGATCGGGTGATCGAGGAGGACTCTATGAAAGTCGGATTTATCGGACTAGGGATCATGGGCAGCCGCATGGCGGCCAATCTGATGAGGAGAGGGCATGAACTGGTCGTAAATAACAGGTCTCGTCAAAAGGCCGACCCGCTCATCTCAAACGGCGCTGTCTGGGCGCCGACGCCCGCTGACGTCGCGAAACAAGTCGACATAATCATCACCATGCTTTCAAAGCCTGACGCGGTCGCGGAAACGGCCCTGCTCGGTAAATTCGGGTTTTTGAACCGCCTCGCCGAAAAATCGCTCTGGATCGATTGCAGCACGGTGAACCCGTCGTTCTCCCGGCTGATGGCATCAGAAGCTGCTCAGCGAAAAGTCCGGTGCCTCGATGCTCCGGTCGGAGGTTCCAAGGGCCCCGCCGAGCAGGGACAGCTTCTCTTCTTTGTCGGCGGCGAAAAAGCAGATGTGGATGAGGCGCGGCCCCTGTTCGAGGCAATGGGCAGGGCCGTCCATCATATGGGCGGACACGGCATGGGTACGGCCACGAAAATGGTGAACAATGTCATGCTCGCCCAGGCCATGGTCGGCTTCGCAGAAGCCATTGCCCTCGGCGAATCGCTAGGTTTACCCAGGGGGCTTCTCTTCGATACGGTCCTTACCTCGCCGGTCGTCGCGCCGTTCCTTGCGTTCAAACGGTCGATCATCGAAGAAGGCAAGTTCGACGCCGAGTTTCCCCTTCAGTGGATGCACAAGGACCTCCAGCTCGCCGCGGACACGGCCTATGAGACGGGCGTTGCCATGCCCCTGGCCAACGCGGCGAAAGAGTTGTATGCCCTGGCGGTGAAGAACGGTTTGGGAGAACAGGATTTCTCGGCGGTGTATAAGTTATTGAGCAAGTAACGAAGGAAGGGTGTGGACAGCAGGGCGGAACATATCCTAGGATTCTTTTACATGAGCTACAAAGCACGTCGTGTATCCCTGAAATTCCTTCGGCGGTGTATAAGCTCTTCAGCAGGTGAGATAGGATGAGTGTAACTGGGTGACGCTCCTGATTGGTCAACGGTTGACGATGGCTCTGAGTGCCACGGACCTATCAGGGTGCACATGCATATTCAGAGTGAACGATGAAGCAGGCTATTACAATCGGGCTGATCTTGCTAACACTAGGTTGTGGACAAGATCGCGATAGACCGCAGGAGAGCCGCATCCATGGTGACGTTATCAAAATTATCCCGGTTGCAAGGGACACCAGGCTGAGAATAATTTGGACACTGACGGTGCAGTGTATGGAAAGATTCGGATACGTTCAATCGGTTCCCGCGCCTCCGAATGTTGTACTGGTTCGAGGTCAAATAGATTGTGGGGGAGAGCCGGCAGTCGGATGCGCCGAAGGTACGACGACGGTATGGCTTACTGTTGACGACGCGGTATTCAAGCAGGGCATCAGTATTATTGCACACGAGTTCATTCATATTATTTTGCATGGCATCGGCATCAATGGCGAAAACCATCCCGCTTTCAGCTGTGAAACTATTGTCCAGAAAGAGATATGAAATACTTCCATTTCTTTTTGGTCTGGAGGAACAGTTCCCCGTCACAAACCCTTCGTCACCCTTTTTTCTGCTGTATTCTGCCCCTGTCCTCTGAGAACAATTTCCCTTGAACCTAAGAGTTTATGCGGATATACAAAAAACCCTTCTTTTGGTAAGGTTTATCCAACGATAGAGAAAAACATATGCAGCGCGAAAGGAGGGAACACATCATGCTTATACTTACTGGAGGACAGGTGGTCGGGAACGGAACGTATTGGGATATGACAACCGGATTCAGGGTCGATATGGACCAGGAAGGCGCTTTGCCCGGAGGGAAGAACGCAAAGTACGTCAAGACTTCGTCGGGCGCGATCATGCTGGCCGGTCCCATTCTCGGGCTCGTCTACATCATTGCCCTGCCGATCCTGGGAGTCGTAACGGCCTTCGGGCTCCTGCTGCAGAAAACGCTCGGCGGGGTGTTCAATCTCGGCAGGAACATCGTCTCCTTCGGATGGAGGCCCGCCGAGTCCTATCTGGGTGGAAAGAACAAGAAGAAAGATGATTCTGACGGCGCCGGGAAGCAGCCGAAGACACGCTAACAGGTAATGGCCTTGTCGATGAGACAACAACCTTACTATTCCACCCCAAGGAGGATGAAATAATGAATACCATGTTTGATTTCGTAACCCATGTCAAAGGAATCGAGTATATCCTGTCTCTTGGCCTGATCGCCGGGTATCTTATCGTCTGGGAAGCGCTGAAACCGAAGCCGTTCCGCACGGTCAAGGAGGTTGGGCAGGAAGATCTGGCGCATTTGAAACGCAGAGGCATGCCGGAAACCCTGAAACTGGCCGGCAGAGTCGTTTCCGCGCCCTTTGTCGGATTGTTCTATATTGTCACACTGCCTTTCAGCATGGTCGCTGCCCTCGCCTATGCGGTTTACACGGGAGTTGCCGGAAAGGGAGCATCCTTCTCCTGGCGGCCGGCGGAAGCCTATCTTACCGGCAAGAAGAACAAGAAGCAGGAACCTTCGGACACGAACCGGCCTGAAAAGAAATGATCTGCCCTCGGGGGAGAAGCTTTTCCGGGACCGGGAAGGCTTCTCCCCGAGACCGAATCGTCACAAGCATAATGTGACATAATAAAATTCCTATTAAAAGAAGAAAGCAACTTACCCTCCTGTTATCTATTGCAGTTTCCATTCTTTGAAACCTGTCAATATTCACCCTTTATTGTCAGCCCACCAATGCAAGACAAACATTTTATTGCTATAATTCTGCTCTTTCGACGACGTTGTCGATCCGGTTTTTCAGCACTTCTCAGCGCAGCGGAAGCTTTGCTATACTCTAAACAGATGCGTCTTCACCCGATCTCATAATGTTAGGAGAGGTCATTATGTCGATTAAGAATCTCGATGCCTTTTTTAATCCCCGCAGGATAGCGGTTCTCGGCGCAAGTGAAGACAAGAAGGCATTGGGATACTATGTCTTTAGAAATCTCATTGGAAAGGGTTTCAAAGGGGTAGTTTTCCCCGTAAACTCCGACAGTGAGGCGATACAGGGGGTCGAGGCACATCGAAATATCAACACCATCCCGCATTCGATCGATCTGGCGATCTTAACGGTCCCCCCGAAGAGCTTTATACGGCTCTTGACGACTGCGGGCAAAAGGATGTGAAGGGGGTTGTGATCGCAACCCCTGACTTTGAACAGAAGGTCGACAACGCGCTTCTGATTGAAGAGCAGATCAAGAAGATCTCGCAGATTTACGGCTTCAGGGTTTTGGGGCCCAACTCACTTGGCTTTTTGAGACCGGGGAAAAACCTCAATGCGAGTCTCTTTCCCTCGATTCCCCCGAGAGGGAATATCGCCTTTATTTCCCAGAGTGGCATCTTTTCCGCGGCATTTCTCGAACGGGCGATGAGTAAAAAAATGGGGCTCAGTTACTTCATTTCTCTCGGTAAAAACCTGGATATCGATTTATCTGACTTGGTCGATTTTCTCGGCATAGACCCCGAGACAAGGGCGATTATCCTCTATGTAAGAAATATCGGTGACGGCAGGAAATTTATGACCGCCGTGAGGAGCTTTGCGAACAGTAAACCTATCGTGGTGGTAAGGTCGGGGAGGTACGATATTTCAAGTAAAGGGGTGCTCACCGATTCGGCGCTCCTTGCCGGTGAGGACAAAGTCTATGAAGCTGCGTTCAAGAGAGCAGGCGCTGTGAGGGTTTATGAAATGCTGGATCTCTTCTATATCACGGAGACCCTAGCAAAACAGCACCGGCCGAAGGGAAAACGGTTGGCGATTGTTTCCAATGCTGTGGGACCGGCTTCCATGGCGATTGATGCCCTCATACGCATGGGAGGAGAAATGGGAACCCTGAGCGAGGAAATCGTCGATATCATAAAAAAGAATCTTTCCATGAAGGGAAGTATTCGTAACCCTGTTAATCTCTTCCCCGACGCATCACCGGAAGACTTTGAAATGGCCGTCGGCAATTGTCTGAATGACAACGGCATAGACGGCGTGCTTGTAGCGTATGTGCCGCATCCCTGCATCGATTCCAAAAATATTGCCTTCGCAATAACTTCTGCTGCGATGTCAGTTCCGAATGTACCTCTGTTCGTTGCGCTGCTCGGTGATGAGCTTGTGCAAGGGGCGAGGCAATTCTTTAACAAGACGGATATCCCGACTTTCGTTACTCCGGAACAGGCGGTGAGAAGCTTCATGTTCATGTACCGATATGACTACAACCTGAAACTTCTTCAGGAAACTCCTGAGGCGATCCTCAAGGACTTCGTTCCCGACACCGAAAAAACGAGGGGAATCATAGAAAGGGCGATCAGCGAAAACAGGCGAGTGCTCCATTTGACCGAGGTAAAAGAGATTCTCGATGCATATGGGATTCCCATTGTGGAGACAGTAAGGACCACGTGTGAGGACGATTGCGTCAGCATCGCGGAGAAGATAGGCTATCCTGTTGTGCTGAAGATCGATTCGGAAGAGATATTCCACAAGCTGGAAGAGGACGGCGTGCAGTTGAACCTCAGAGACGAGAAATCCGTGAGGGAGGCCTGCAAATTCCTCCACGCTCTCGCTCAAGCCCACAAGGATGCCAAGGCATATGTGATCGTTCAGCCGATGGTGCTCAATTACGGCTATGAGCTGGCGATAGGTGCGAAAAAAGATCCGAGTTTCGGCGCCGCGATACTCTTCGGAACCGGCGGTGACCTCCTCGAAGCGATGAATGACTATGCCATAGGGCTCCCCCCCTCAATCAGACGCTCGCAAGACGCATGATGGAGGATACAAAGATCTATCAGTATCTTCGCGGACTGCCCGACTTTCAGCGGGTCTTGGGGCATATCGAGCAGATACTCGTGAGGTTCTCCCAGCTCATTATTGACTTCCATCAAATACAGGAGATCGACATCAATCCCTTCCTCATCTCAAAAAAAGAAGTGATCGCCTTGGACGCGGAAATTCTACTCGATGCAGGGGCCGTGATCAAAAAAGGATCGCTCAGGGAGGATATCTGTCCCCCTCATCTTTCCATCTGCCCCTATCCCTATCAGTATGCCATCGAGAGAACGCTGGAAGACGGAATGGTCTGCTGCATACGACCCATACTGGCTGAAGACGAACCCCTCATATATGCTCTTTTCAAATCTCTGTCGGATGAAACCATTATTTACCGTTTCGGCCACAGACTAGTCCATCTTCCGCATGAGAAACTGGTGAGGTATTGTCAGATCGATTACGATCGAGAGTTGGCTTTTGTTGGGGTCACCCCTGACAAGCAAAAGATCATTGGCGACGTCAGAATAAGCAAACTGCCCGATCTCGAGAATGCGGAACTTTCGATCCTCATCTCGGACGAATGGCAGGGCAAAGGAATCGGCAAGATTCTCATGGAGTACAGTATAGGAATCGCCAAGGAAATAGGCTTGAAGTCGCTTTGGATGGAAATTCTGAAGAACAATCGCCGGATGCTGGCGCTGGGCCAGAAATACGGCTTCAAGCAGGCATATGACGATGAAGACATGGTGAGGGTTGTACTCCAGCTCTAAAGAAAGGATTTGATAACAATGAGCAGTACCTACCCGCCTCATTCACACGAGATGCCTTGCCTCGTATCCTTTTTGTGCGAGGTCGGCGAATATCCTTTCGAGGTGTTCCCTTCCCCGTATCTCGACGGTCACGATCACCCTTGCCTTGCCGATCGGAAGGTTTGCGGCAAGCCTGTCATGCCTGATGTCCAGGGTATTCGCCCGGTGAGAAGCCATGATCCCCGTCACCGCATGGAGCTTCCCGGAGGCGTCGTCGAGTGTCACTTCGAAGACGCCGATCCTTCCGCTTGTCACGAGTCCCTTGCGGATGATCCGGTCGATCACCGTAAAATCGATGTTTCCACCTGACAGAACAAGGACCACCCGTTTGTTCTCATACCTTTCGCAGTCCTCCATCAGGGCGGCAAGCGTGACGGCGCCCGCCCCTTCGACAACCATTTTTTTACGCTCGAGGAGCAGTAGGATGGCCTTGGCGATTGTGTCCTCTTTGACGAGCTTCAGTTCGTCGACATTTCTTTCCATGAGTTCGAACGCTTTCTCGCCGGGCCTTTCGAGGGCGATCCCATCGGCAATCGTCGGCAGCGGGGTTTGTCCGACGATTTTCCCGTCCCTGCGCGACAGGAATGCGGACGGGGCCGCCTCGGCCTGAACGCCGATCAGGCTGGTTCGGGGAGACAGGGCCTTGACCGCCGTGGCTATACCCGCCATCAGCCCTCCGCCGCCCACCGGTACGAACACGGCATCGATGTTTTCAAGCTCCGCGCAGATCTCGAGTCCGATGGTCCCCTGCCCTGCGATAATATCCTCATCGTCGAAGGCATGGATGAAAGTGTATTCCTTCTGCGACAGCGCATGTTCCAGCGCGTCCTTGAACCCCTCCCCGAAGAGGACGACGTCCGCGTCATACCCCCTTGTTGCGTCTTCCTTGACCATGGCAACGGTCGTCGGCATCACGATTCGCGCGTGTTTTCCGAGCCGCTGCGCGGCATAGGCCACGGCCTGCGCGTGGTTGCCCATGGATGCCGCAATCACCTTGCCCTCGCCGGAACAGACGGGTCATTTTGTTGAACGCGCCCCTGACCTTGAAGGAACCCGTCTTCTGGAGGTTCTCGAGCTTAAGGTATACCTCCGCCCCGTCAGCATGCTGAGAGAGTTCGAATGGATCAGCGGCGTCCTGTGGATGTAGGGACCGATCGTTCGGCCCGCCGTCTGAATATCTTCCAGCGTGATCATGCGCCGTCTCCTATGACCTCCGCCACGACAGCCACGCGGACAGGATTTTTTTGACGAACGGGGTAAGTCTCGTCCGGTTGTAGGCGTCGGCAAGTTTTTTTACGGCCTCAGCCTGGGTCGGATAGGGATGAATGGTCCTGCCGATGGCCGACATGCCGAGACCCGCGGTCATGGCAAGTGCAAGTTCGCCTATCATCTCGCCTGCATGGCGAGCGACAATCGTCGCGCCGAGGATCGTATCGGTCCCTTTCTTTATGATGGACCCGGGCAAAACCCTCCGTTTCTCCGTCCAGGACGGCCCGGTCTACCTCCGCAAGCGGTGTGGTCAGCGTAAGGAGCTCGATCCCCTTATCCCGTGCTTCCTTCTCGTACATGCCTACGTGCGCCACTTCCGGGTCCGTATAAGTGCACCAGGGAATGACGAGTGCCGATGTTTTCTGCCTTCCCGCAAACAGCGCGTTCGCGATCAGGATGCGCGCCATGGCGTCGGCCGCATGGGTGAACTTGTAGGGAAAGCAGATGTCGCCGGCCGCGTACACGCGCGGGTTCGTAGTCCGGAGCCGCTCGTCCACCTGAACGCCGGAGTTCGGGTCGTAGGACACTCCCGCTTTTTCAAGATCAAGGCCCTCCACATTCGGGGCCCTTCCGACACCTGCGAGAATCTCATCGACAACGAGTTCCGCCCTCCCGCCGTCCTCTTCAACGGTAATGACTTTTTCCTTCCCCCTCGTCCCGGCCTTAAGGAGCTTTGCCTTGAGACGAAGCGAAACCCCGTCCCGCGCAAGGGCTTGATGAATAATCTCCGCCGCATCAGCGTCTTCCCGGGGAAGGACGTGCCCACCTCGCTGGAGGATGGTAACCCGGCTCCCCAGCCGCGCAAAGGTCTGGGCCAGTTCGCATCCGATGGGTCCGCCGCCGATGACTGCGAGCCTATGCGGCAATTCCGTGAGCCCGAAGACCGTTTCATTCGTGAGATAACCTGCTTCTCCTATCCCGGGAACAGCAGGAGCGGCAGCGCGGGCGCCGGTGCAGATCGCGGCCTTCTTGAAGCGCAGCCGCTTTCCTCCCACCTCGATGGAGTCCGGCCCGATGAACTTCCCCTCCCCGAAAAAAACATCGACGCCGAGCTGTTTGCTGAACCGCTCCGCCGAGTCATGCGCGCTCAGCCCTGCCCTGATCCGCCGCATCCGCTCCATGGCCTTTCCGAAGTCGACGGAATAGCCGCCCCCTGTGTTGATGCCGAATTCCCCGGCGGCCCTGACATCGTACAGGGCGCGGCCTGCCCTGATGATTCCCTTTGACGGCACGCAGCCGACGTTGAGACAGTCCCCTCCGAGAAGATGGCGCTCGATGAGCGCGACCTTCGCCCCGAGACCCGCTGCGCCCGCTGCCGTGACCAGCCCGGCCGTGCCCGCGCCGATCACTACGAGGTTGTAGCAGGCGGCAGGCTCGGGGTTCCTCCAGCCGGAGGGATGGACGTTGTTGACCAGCGTCTTGTTGTTTTCGTCAAGAGGACGCGATGGTTGGTTGTTGGTCCAAGCGTAATTCCCTTCTGGATGTGATTTTCTGTAAACCGTGACACGAATTCTTATCTGCGATGGGAAAGCCGCAAATCGCAGTTAATCAGAGAATTCGGTTTTGAGATCTCTGCGCGCATATGTGCCTGTCAGAGGAATCAGTTTTGATTCGAATTCTGATTGTTTAGCAACTACGTTCTCACGCATCGTCCTCCGCTATCGCCACTTCGTAATCCCGGTCTTCCCATTTGCCGCCTACCGACCAGTAGAACGTGAACCGGATCGGCTGCTTTTGCGACTCGGGTATCGGGATATCGACGAACCCGATGCCGAGGGCGGTCGGCGTGGAGAGCGTCGTCTGCGCAGTTCCGCCACTCATCCCTCGTCCATTGGAGCTCGAAGGAGGTCGTCGCCTGAATGCGAAGAATGTATCCCTTCTTCACCGCGCGGGGTTGCCGGTTCGGCTTCCAGATCTCCAGAAGCTTGTACCGCTTCGATTCGTCGAGATACCGGTCCGCGACGGCGGGGATGCGGTCGAAAACAACGCCGTCCGAGGCCGACCTGAGCAGCTTGATGTATTCGGCGTGCGCCCACATGAGCGGCATTGCCGCGCCGGTGGGCCCGCCAAAACGCATGTGGATGCGCGGGCGGTCCGGCTCGTCCCAGACCTGCTCGGGCAGGAGGCCCGTGAAGGAGGCAAAGCCCTCCATCGCCCGGATATAGGGTTCGGCGCTTCGGCCTGCGGCCAGCTCGTAGTGTCCCCGTTCTCCGGTCAAGAGGGGCCAGGCGCGTCCCTTGCCCCACCCGAGATACGGCCCTCCGTCCTCGCGCTGTCCGAAGCCGTCGTGGTTGTAGCGGCGCCAGCAGGGTCCGGAGGGCGTGTCCACCTTGAGCACGGCGTCGATCACGCGAAGGGAGTTTACGATGACGGGATCGTCGTGTGCCCTGATGCCGTAGCGCACGAGTTCGAGAAATCCCGCGTCCACGATCTCCTTTGCGGGATACTCGGTCCTGCCGCCCGGCGGCTGGTTGTGGAGAGCAAGGACGCCGTGGTTCGGGTCCTCGTCAGGCTGAAAGTCGTTGACCCCGACGGGATGGATGCGGATAAAATGCTCCTTGACGTCCGGGAGCAGCGTCCCCTCCGTGGTCACGGTCCAGACCTCGATGTGGCATTCCAGGAAGTCCGCGTATTCCTCAAGGTACGCGGCGGTCCCCAGGTCCCCGCGGTCGCGGGCAAAGCCCGCCGCGCAGATGAGCGCGGCGATGTTCGCGGCAAGCGTGGACGGAGAATATCCGCTCGCTTCCTCCCAGCGTTCCTGCTGGGTCGCCGGACCGTGATGGATAAGATACCGGGCCGCGCGAATGACCATGTGATAGGGATCGAACTGCCCAAGTGAGTTTTCCCGGTAGAGACGCCAGGCCAGAAGGATCGGGAATGAGACTTCGTCCAGCTGGATGCCGCGCCAGTACGATTCCCCGTTGATCCAGAAGTTCTGGGAAAAACCTCCGTCGTCATGCTGGGTGGCGGCGAGATAGATGAGCGCCCGGAGCGGCGTCTCCTGGTTCCCGGCTGCCAGGAGGGCCATGGCCGTGTTGACCATGTCCCGCGTCCAGACGAGATGGTACCCGCCCGTGTCCTCGTCGCCTTTTGCCTCTCCCCAGGGGATCGAGAGAGACGCGATGAAGGCGCCGGGATAGGTCTTGTCCTCATGGGCAAGGAGAAGGCTCAAACTGCTGTGATACAGTTGGCCGCCGTCGCCATATACGTCCCTGACGGGATAAATCTTTCTGCACGCGCGGTTCCACTGCTCCACATAACGATGGCGATGCTCGTCAAAAGGAAAGCCGAGCGCCTGGAACAGCGTCGCGATGGCGTTATGCTGTCCGTCGCCGAAGGCCAGGGCAAGGGTGAACTCCCTGCCGTTCCCCGGGAACGAGTTCTCCGGTGAGCGCGATGTTGCCGTCAAGAGCCTGATCGAACTCCCAGTCGAAGCGGAAGTTCTCCGCCAGATCGGTCCATCCGTCGGACGCCCCGACGTAGCCGCAGGAAAGGCGCGAAAAGGGAATGGAGGCTGCAAGCGCAATCCAGAGGCCGCCTTTTTCGGCGGCCAGGATCTCTCTGCCGGCAACCTGGAGCACATAGCCGTTGTTGCCCCGCCCGCCCACCTGGAGATGGGGCGCGCAGAGGGCATAGAGGCGGAGCCGGGAAACGAAAGACTCGTCGCCTTCGATCCTGCGTATGCTGGAGAATGCAGGGAAGATGGGGCGAGGCGATCACGTCCTTGAGGATCCGGTACCGGCCCTGGGGATCATGGTTCGTGATCTCGTAGGCGAGCGCATGGTGCGAAAGGCGGCGGGTCTCGGTCCTGAGATGGCGCTTTTCCTCGTGAAAAAAGGTCTCCCCGTCCGAGACGAGATACTGGAGATCGCGGATCTGAGGACGGTCGATCGTCGGATAGTACACCTCGGTGACCGCCCCGTTCCACAGGGTGAACCAGATGCGGCTCGTCGCGGAATAGGCCGTACCCGACGCCGTCCTTGTTCCCCTGAGTCCAGCGGGGCTCGATCCCCGGTTTTCCGAAGGCCTCTCGCAATCCGCGTATCATTGCCATAACTGTTTCTCCCAAAATATATTACGAAGGGTAGCAATCCTCTTAGTTTGTCATTCCTGCGGAAGCAGGAATCCATTTTTAATCTAAACAAAAAGCCAATGGATTCCCCCGGATCAAGTCCGGGGCAGGCTTGCAAGCCCGGAATGACAGAATGAGAGTAAGAGGCTTTACCTGCGATGGCCTTAGTACCTGTCTTTATACAGCCCGAATGACTCCATCGCCGCCTTCGTGGTCTCGTATGACTGATGATGAATCCCGTTGATCCCCAGCCCCCGCGCCACGTCGACGAACATCGCCCGGTCGTCGAGATAGAGGACCTGTGACGGTGCGGCCTGGACTACGTCGAGGGCCGTTCGATAAATGTCCGCGTCCGGCTTCCGATAATGGACAAAGGATGAAGAGATGAAACAATCGATGAAAGAGTCGAGGTTGAACGTTTTGATTCGATGGAGCGAAAGCTCCCGGCCTTCATTGTTGACCGCCGCCGTTTTCAGGCCATGCCGCGCCTTGATGTCGCGGACCAGGTCGATCATATCCGGATAGGGTTTGGACTGGTCGAACATGAACTCCCTGAATTCATCTCTCGTGAAGGATCGTTCTTCGTGAAATACGACCCTTGCCAGGTACTCATCGAGGGTCAGTTTCCCGGCCTCATAGGTGTCGAACGTCAGGTGGTGACGCTCGTCCATCTCGGGCAGGTCCAGGTCGAACTTCAAGGCAGCCAGCCTGCGGGCCGCGCCGTCCCAGCCATTCGTAAGGAGCACGCCGCCGATGTCGAGAAAAAGCGTTGTGATTTTTGTTGAAGACATTGACTTGCCCTGCATTTCTCACTCGGAGGTATATCCGCCTTTTCCGGGTATATCTGCCGTATTATGAATCAGCGTTTTTTCTACAGTTCCGCGGCATGCGCGGCAGCGCCCCATAAAGCGGCCCCGTCGTTCATGATGACCTTGACCGGGATGCGCCCCACAATCGGCGACAGCCTCCCTTTATCTCTGAAGGCCTTCATGAACGTCCCGTCCCTGAGTTTCCAGATGATCTTCGGCGCAATGCCTCCTCCGAGATACACGCCGCCGCTCGCCATAACCTGGAGTGCCAGGTTTCCCGCAGCGGCGCCGTAAATCGAGACAAAAAGATGGAGCGCGGCCTGACACAGTTTGCTTTTCCCGAGGCGGGCCGTTTCGGCTATCACGGCGGCGGGGTCCTCCTCTTCCATTCGCAGGGAGAGCCGTCGGGGCTCGCTCCCGCATGCGCCTGTGTCCCTTAAAAATTGATAGATATTGAAAAGTCCCGCGCCGGACAGAATCCGTTCATAGCTTACATGGCCGAAGCGTTCGAACAGGTACCGGAGCAGGCCGAGCTCCAGCCGGTTCTTCGGTCCGAATTCGACATGCCCGCCCTCGGACGAAGAAACGATGTGTCTTTTGCCGTCCCAAAAAAGTATCGCGACTCCGAGTCCGGTCCCCGCGGAGAGGAGCGCCTTGTTGCCGGCGGTTTGCCTTCCCCGGTTCAGGAATGCGAAGTCGTCTTTTTTCATCAACGAGATGCCGTAGGCATTCGCAACGAGATCGTTGATGAGGGAGAGCTTTCGTATGTTCAACGTTCTGGCGAGGGGTTTTTCAGAAAGCACCCAGGAAAGGTTTGTCGCAATGGCCTTGCCGTCGATCACGGGACCGGCGATGCCGAAGCTTGCCGCGGATATCCGCTCCCGTGGGTGAAGAAAGGTCCGGATCATCGGCGCCAGACCGCTGTAATCCTTGCTCGATAATTCGTCTGTCCGGACCAGACGGACCCCGCCCCCAGACGCCTGAAAAATGCCGAGCCGCGTTTTTGTGCCGCCGATATCCCCGGCAAGGAGCAAAGGTGACCGCGAGGTATTTATCATAGAGATTTTTCTGAGCAGGCAACCTGCCTGCTACGAGACTGCGCCTACTCAGCTGGACCCCTGCCCCGCGGTGCAGCCGAAGCAGTGGTCGTCAACGTCGATCGTTCTGCCCGCAAGCGCCGCGTAGTCGAAATCATCGATATGGCGCGGGACATTGAAGGCTGTTTTGTGTATGAGGACCTGGTTGAAATCACAGTCGAAGAGGCCTCCGTCCCAGCCGACATTAATGAGATGCCTGCACATAATCCCCTCGATGGTCGAGGGATTGAAGGCCGAGGAAAGTTTTTCCAGATATTTATCCAGATTGCCGGTCCTTACGAGAAAATCGCGAAATCTCCCGATCGGCATGTTGGTGAAGGTATAAAGACGGGTAAAGGATACGTTGAAGCGGTCCTTGAGTTCCCGTTTGTATTCGGCCTCAAGCGAACACTGGGCCGGGGCAAGGAACATCCCCTGGGGATTGTAGACCAGGCTCAGGGACGGCCCGGAAGAATCTTTGCCGTAACCCAGGTCGTTCAGAGTCTGAAGCGCCGCGATACTTTTTTTAAACGTTCCGCTGCCGCGCACCCTGTCCACGCCGTCTTCGAGATAATAGGGAAGCGAAGCGATCAACTCTACATCCATGTCGCGGTAGAAGGCGGGAAGGTCCTCCATTCCCCTCTCGAAAAAGATCGTGAGGTTCGTGCGGGAAATGACGTGCTTGCCGGCCTTTCGCGCCCCGGTGACGAGCATGCGGAACGACGGGTTCAGCTCGGGAGCGCCTCCGGTCAGGTCCAGCGTCTCAACGGGATTGTCCCGGAGCACGCGCAGGACCTTCGCTGCGGTGTCATTTGTCATGACCTCGGTTCGCGCAGGCCCCGCTGACACGTGGCAGTGTTTGCATGCCATATTGCAGCTGATAACCAAGGTTTACCTGCAGGATCTTGATGTCCAAGGCCTTGAGCGGCTCTGATTGAACGGACGCGAGTTTATCGCTGAATTTCATTTTGATCATGGTATTGAATGATTTTGGCAGGCGCCAGGAAAACAGCCTGACTGCGTTCCTACATCGAATTCCTGTCAACGGCATTATGCGCCTGGATAGTATGGATCAGCGATGCGCCGCCGCGGACGGCCGAGGCCACATGGACTGCCTCGGTGATGTGCTCCAGGCTCATCCCCTCTTCGAGGCAGGATTTGGTATAGGCGTCGATGCAGTACGGGCACTGGATAACGTGCGCTACGGCCGCGCCGATCAGGACCTTTTCGCGCTTGGTGAGTTTTCCCGGTTCAAGGGCCGACGAATACCAGTCCATGAATTTCCTGAAAAGGTCTTTGTTGTGCTTGCCGACATCTCCGAACCGGTCGAGATCTTCCGCTTTATAGTACTCGGTCATGAAAAATATTTTCCTTTCTGGACAGGAATCGAGGTAACAATATCATAAGTATAGCAAGGTGGGCGGCGGATTTCAAAACATTTCAGAATCGCCGGAGAAATGAACGAGGTCAGATGAGGACATATTCACCCTTTTTTGTCCGGGAGATTGTGCTACTATTAATAAGTTAGCAAATCTGCTTTCATCAAGGTTATACGCATTTATCCTCCGTGAGGAAAGGAGGTGAAATCAAATGAGATCAATGAAGCTTATCGCAGTCATCGCTGTCTTAATGCTGGTCGGTTCCTCGGCATTCGCCATGCATCATACTCCCGAAGATCGCGGCAAGGCGCTGTTCAACGACCCGAAGCTCGGGGGCGGCACGTCAGGCAAGTCCTGCAATACCTGCCATCCCGACGGGAAAGGGCTTTTTGGCGTAGCGGAGAAAAAAGAGTGGAAGAATCCTGGCGGAATGTTCAACTCGCTCGCAGAGACGGTCAACACCTGTATCGCCATGGCGCTCAATGGCAAGGCTTTGGACGTAAACTCGGAGCAGATGAAGGACCTTATCTCCTACCTCAAGTCCCTCAAAGCCAAAGGATCTGCTGCTCCGGCGAAGAAACCGAGTGCCGGCTACTAAGCCCGTCTTTGTCGACAGGGAGAGATCGCGCCCTCTCCCTTTTTTCATTGCAGGTCCTTTTGACTATACGAGGTCTCTCTGCCGTTATTTCTTTACAGGAGTCCGGATAAATTCCAGAAGGTCCGCCATGTCTTCTTTTTTCAAGAGAGGCCAGGGAAGGTCTTTCTCTTCCGTTGCCTTTCGCATTTCGAAGTTGTGATTCCAGATACCGGCTACGATTTCGGTCGCCGGGCTGTTCCGGTATTTGGAGAGATCGATATACATCAGTGTTCCGCGTTTTTCGTCCACGCCGTGACATTGTGCGCACCCCATATCTGAAAAGAGTTTTTTCCCTTTCACTGGGTCCCCTGGCTCGTCCGTATAATGGAGGAAGAAAAGATAGGCGAGGAGATCGGTCATTTCTTTCGCGGTGAACCGGGGAACCCCGCACTGCGTCGGGGCTATCGTGAACAGGATCATCTCAGGGCTCTTGTTCCACATGCTCGAAGCGATCTCGCTGAGGCTCGTATAAAACGACTCCGCCCTCATCCCGAGATCGATGCCTTCCTTTGCGCCTTCGCCAAAGATGGAATGGCAATTTGCACATCCCTTGGCATTGAAGACCGCCCTGCCTTCCTTGGGATTTCCGGGTTTGAAGAAAAAAGGTTCTTCCGCCCCTCTTGCCTTGGTCCTGATATAAGCCAGTGTATCCATCATCTCCGTTTTTTCAAAAGTGGGCCACTTCTGACCGATCCGCACCATGCGGGCCATCATCCGCAGGCTGTGATTCCAGATCGTCTGGCTCAGGAAAACCGGCGAAGCGTTCCGGGGAAACTCATCGAGACCGGGCGCGCCATCTTTGCCTCTGCCCGAGACACGGTGGCAGGAGATGCAGCCCTTCTCGTTGAATAGGTATTCCCCTGCAGCGGCATTTCCGGGCTCATCAAAGAATCTTAAAAAATAGAGATAGGCGGTGATCTCGGTAAATTCCTGTCCGGTCAGCGTGGGTTTAGCGATCCCCGCCTTTTCCATTCCCGCGATCATGGCGGGAGTATGGTTCCAGATCACCGCTGCCAGCTCCAGCTGGGTGCCGCCAAGATCGATCCTGCCCAGATCCGGCCCGGTCTCCCCTCCCTTCACCTTGGATAGCATGACATTTCACACATCCTTTGCTCACAAACAGCTGGCCGCCTCTGGACGGATCTTCAGGAAGTATCTGGGCAATGGCAGATGTAGAGGCGAATAGAAAAACAATGATGGTTGCGTTTGATAGTATCGTGCCTATCTTCAAGGTAAATCCTCCTTTGTCATTTATTAAAATACCTGCTCATCGGGGATGGCTGAAAAATCTCATTCGGATCCGGGCGACAACGGTAAGAAAACTATATCATAATATCCATGATTCAAACAGGGATATGTCATCATTTACGTTGGTGACTCTCCTTGAGAAGCTCGCTGGATAGAATTAAAGGTGTTCCCGTCGTAACAGTTGAATAATTCGCGGGAATCATGAATTGTAACCTTTTCTCTTTTTATACGTCTTATGTATGATTATTTTTTTTATTATATGCGTTTTGAGTTATACGTAACAATCAAACGTGAAAGGAGGAATCTTCGCAGGAAACAGCCCTCAGAGACTGGATGTCCGGACAGGAAGTGACAGGCCGTCTTGTCGGCCGGTTTATTACTCTGATAAATGATTAATGAGGAGGAATTATCGATGCGCAGATACAAAGGATCTACAATCGGGTGGTTGATGGTATTACTGGGCACTTTACTGTTCGGTTGCAGCAGCGGCAGTTCAACCAGTGCGGCGCCGGGCACGCTGGCCGTTTCGCTGACCGACGCCCCTGCCTCGGGTTTTGACGCCGTGAATGTGACCGTCAGCAAAGTCCGCGTACACCAAAGCGCGTCTGCCTCTGAAAACGATGAAGGCTGGTCCGATATCACCTTGAGCCCGGCGAGAAAAATAAACCTGCTAAACCTCGCCAACGGGGCGCTCGACGGCCTTGGCCAGACGTCGTTGCCGGCGGGCCATTACACGCAGCTTCGCCTCGTGCTGTCCGCGAACACCGGTACGAACATCGCAAACTCTATCGTGTTGTCGGGCACGACCTCGACCGCGGAAATCCCGCTGGTCACTCCGAGTGCGGTGCAAAGCGGAATCAAACTGATCAATGAGTTCGATGTGGCTTCGGGTCAGCACGTGGACCTGGTGCTGGATTTTAACGCCTTGAAGTCCATTGTAAGACGGGGCAATGGGACCTACGCCTTGAAGCCCGTGATCAAGGTTACTCCTCTCACGCTCGCCGGCATCGACGGCTTTGTTGCTTCTTCCCCGACCTTGTCCGCCGGCAACGTTGTGGTTTCGGCCCAGCAGAACGGCACGGAAGTCAGTTCCACGCGGCCTGACCCGCAAACCGGCGAGTTTTTCCTCGCACATCTCACGGACGGTAACTACGATCTCGTTATTACCGCAGACGGTCATGCTACAGCGGTCATAGCGGGGGTACCGGTCACCAACGCCACCGGAACAGCCATCGCTACCAGGGTGAGCACCAGCGCTGAGCCGATCACCTTACCAACCTCCACGATGCAAATCATCAGCGGAACGGTGACGCTGAATCCCCCGGACTCGACCGTGAACACGTTCCTTACAACGAAGCAGACCGTCACGACAGGACTGACTGTGATCGTGAAGTCTCAGCCTTGCGAAGGCGCATACACGATGTCGCTCCCCTCCGGCGCGCCGCTCTTGGGCCAGTACGGTACGGGCTCTCTTCCGATTTCATTCAGCGAGCAAACCGCCGCTTCCGGCAAGTATGCTGCCGAGGCTTCCGCAAACGGTTATCAGACTGGGTCCTCTAATGAGGACATCTCCGCGGCGGACGCATCGCAGGTGAACTTTAGCCTTGCGCCCTAAATCATAGTATTGTTACCACAAGAAGGGCTCCGCAGTGGAGCCCTTCTTTTTTTATAAAGATTCCCAAACACGCAGTAACCCCGTTTTTTAAACCTGCCGGCGACCGCCACACCTATCATTTTCCTCTAAACTATGTTATTCTTTGTCGTCATGCGCGGATTGTCCTCGCGCGCGGGGCGTACTGATGACGGACAATCTCATCCATATAGATGCCAAGCAGTTCACCGGCAGAAGGATCATCCTGTCCCTTCTGGCCAATGCCGTCATCAACACCCTGATCGCCGTCATCCTTACGGCCATCGGGTTCGGGAGGGGTTTCGTCGTCAATCTCATATTTTCCCAGTGCATCGGCAATTCTATTTTCCTTGCGAACCTCGTCGCAATCCCCGTCTACCGCCGCGCAAAGTCCCTTCCCGTGCAGATCGCGATCATCGTACTGTCGGTCATCGCCGGGGCAATATTCGGCACCATGCTCGGCGCCGTTGCAAACGGCATGGGCCCCGGTGTTTTTCTGCGGGACCACTCGTCCTTCTTCGGCCAGGTGGTCCTTCTGGCCCTCCTGTTCGGATTCGTCGTAAGCTTCGTCTTCATATCCGTCTCCGTCATCTCAGGGGAAAAGGTGCGAAGGCTCGAAACCGAGAAGAACGCCATGGAGGCCGAGCTCAGGCTCTATCAGTCCCAGATGGAGCCGCATTTCCTGTTCAATACCCTCTCGAACGTCCTTGGCCTGATCGACACCGACCGGGACAAGGCGCGGCGCATGCTTGAATCTTTTACGTCCTTTCTGCGCTCGTCGATAACATTGGCACGTGAGCGAACCGTGACTCTCGATCAGGAAATGAACGTCGTCAGGAGCTACCTCGAAGTATTTTCCGTTCGCATGGGAGAGCGGCTGCAATACGGCATTGAAGTTCCGGATGATGTGAAAACGACGCGCATTCCGCCGCTCCTCATTCAACCGCTGGTTGAGAATGCGGTAAAGCACGGCCTTGAGCCGAAGGTCGGGGGCGGCGCTATATCCATTAAAGCGATGCGAGACGGCGACAGGATCAGGATCATGGTAGCTGATTCCGGAATCGGCGTAAACGATAAGAGCGCGGGCAGCGGCATAGGCCTTGAGAACATCAGGAAGCGCCTTGGACTCCTGTACGGGGAACCGGGCAGGCTGCTGTTCGAGGAGAATGAACCCTCGGGAGTGAAGGTGACGATCGAGATACCCTATGAAACCGATTCGGGCAATCATCGCTGACGACGAAGAGGCGCTCAGGCAGCACCTCAAAAGGAAGCTTGCTGAACTCTGGCCAGGGCTTGAGATTGCAGGCGAGGCCGGGGACGGAGAGGCCGCGCTCAGGCTTATCCATGACGAAGAGCCGGACATAGCGTTTCTGGACATCAGCATGCCGGGCATGACCGGCCTCGAGGTGGCAAAGAGGGCGGCGGGAAAATGTCTTTTTGTCTTCGTCACGGCGTACGACAAATACGCGATCGAGGCTTTCGAAAGCGAGGCCGTGGACTATCTCCTCAAACCCGTTTCAGGAGACCGGCTGGAGAAAACCCTGAAACGGCTGAGAGAACGCTTCTCAGCGGCCGTAAAGCTGCCGGACATTTCCTCTGCCCTTGAAAAAGTCTCTCGCTCCCTCCAAAAATCATCCGCTCATCTGCAGTGGATCAAGGCTCAGCACAAGGACGGCATCAAGCTCATCCCCGTGGCCGACGTTTACTATGTCAAGTCCACGGACAAATACACGACGGTCCGGACCAGGGACGGCGAGTTCCTGATCCGGAAGTCCATCAAGGAACTGGAGGAAGAACTCGACCCCGAGCTTTTCTGGCGCGTGCACCGGGCTGCTGTCGTGAACGCAAAGTCCATACTTGCCGTGAGCCGTTCCGTTGCCGGGACCTATACCATCCGGTTCAAGGACATCCCTGACCGCCTGACCGTCAGCCGCGCCTACGCGCACCTGTTCAAGCAGATGTAGCTTGATTCTTATTCCTTATCATTATATAATCTGCTACTATTTCAATACCCCTAACGGGGATACTTACCAAGGATTAATACGAGAGAATATGGCGTTTACCGGAGATTTAGAACATCTGCCTATAGTAGACATTATCCAGTTGGTCCACTCAACGAGGAAATCCGGTATTTTTTCCGTTAAGGGGAGCAAAGGGGAGAGCAAGATTGTTTTCAGAAACGGATATATTGTCAGTGCAAATCATATCGACAATAGCGTCCGCATCGGGACCGTCCTGGTAAAGACGGGCGCCATAACGATTGACGATCTGAAGCAGGCAATGGGTGTCATGAAGAATGCGGATAAAAACCGCGTACCGCTTCTCGCTACCCTGGTACAGATGGGCAAGCTGCAACCGGAAGACGCGCTGAGAGGATTAAAAAAGCTGGTCGAGATGACGATCGTTGAGCTGATGAGCTGGACGAAGGGCACCTTTATGTTCGACACGGATACGATTGTCGTTTCTTACGAAGGAGAGCAGGATCTGGAAGTTGATGCCCAGATGGTTTTGATGGATGCAGCTTCGTATCTTCGACGAGCGGGAACGTGACCGCGCGGCCGGAAAAGAAGTGCCTTCCCTCGAGGCGCTCTATGCCGATGTCCTTCCCGAGGAAAGCGCCGGTGAAACAAAAGGAGAACGTTCGACAATTACCGCGGATGATCTCGGGCTTGCCGACCTCGACCGGCTTGAGAAGAAAATACCCGGGCCTGTTTCCGAAATGGAAATCTTTGATCCGGTCGCAATCCATCGCCAGAAAATAAAGGAATTGCTCCCGGGTTTTTCTTTCGAAGAGCAGGAGTCATTTGTTTCTTTTCTGAGGAAATCCGCGGGTCGTAAGGCTGCGCCCGACGCTGCGGCGAAGCAAGCGAGCAAGGCTGTCGTCATTTTCAGCAGTGATGCGCTGATCAATCATTCAGTGATGTCTCTCTGCAACGATGAGGGAGTACTCGTATTTGCGACAGACGACGAAAAGGAGCTCGACCGGATGGTATCGCAGTGCCTCCTTTCCGCGAGAATGCCTGTCGTTGTCTTTGACAATCCCGCGAGATCGGAGGGCGGGTTTTCCAGGGAAAATATCGCAGATCTGAGGAAGCAGGTGAGCGGAAAGTACTCTGCGGTTCCCATGATCCAATTCGCCTCTCCTCAGGATACTGATTTCATCCTTCAATCGTACCATGACGGCGTAAGGGCTGTTTTCCCCAAACCGTCGAAAGAAGACCGGAGAGAAACGTACATCCAGGACACGATAAAGTTCCTCGACACCTTCAAGTCGTATGTCAGGAGTTTTCAGTACGGACACGATGATGCCGATATCTACGGCAAGAAACTGAAAGACGACATCACTGTCGCTGAGCAAGATCACGATTCCTTCCGATGCGGCGCTCGTGGTTCTCACCGCTGTTTCCGAGGATGTTCGAACGCGCGGTCACGTTTGTCGTCCGGCCTTCGGAACTGATCGGTGAACGGGCCATAGGGATCAGTTCCGAAAAAAGCATGGGGCCGACTCCGGCGGACCGGTTGAAGATCCAGCTTTCAAAGCCTTCGGTTTTCCGGGACGTTATCGAAAAAGGGCGGGTCTATTACGGAGAGAGCGGCGATGAAACGCTCAGGACATTTTTTGCAGAAATAGGCAAGCCGCTCAGTCCCGCCATTGTTCTGCTGCCCTTGATAAGTGATGGAAAGGTCGTAGCGATGATATACGGGGATTTCGGGCAGAAAGAGGCGTCTCCTGTACGGCTCGACATGCTCGAGATCCTTTCCCTGCAAGCGGGCATCGTTCTGGAATATGCGATTTTCCGCAGACAGGTCGCGAAAACGGCTCAAAAATAGAGACAGCAATCCCGCGACTTGCAATCCCCGGGGCGGACCCATCCTCACCCGGTCCCTCTCCTTGAAGGCGAGGGTCTTAAGGACAAAGATAATTCTATCGCGGAGGTACAATACGCCATGGACATTGCAGTATTTAATCAGATTCTTCACATTGCCTTCGACAAAAAGGTCTCGGATATCCATTTTGAGGTCGACAACCCGCCGATGTTCCGGGCACGCGGTCATCTTATCCGCGCCAAGCTCGCGAACTTGACGAAAAAAGATACTGAATTCGTCGCAAACACGGTCATGGAGCAGCAAAACCGGAAACCTGCCCGAAGACTTAAAGGAATTTGATACTTCCTATACTCTGCCGAATGTCGGCCGCTTCCGGGTGAGCATCTTCCGTCAGCGCGGCAATCTCGGCGTTGTTATGCGCGTTATACCTCACCAGATCGGAACGTTCGAGGAGTTGAATCTTCCGCCGGTGCTCGGCAGGATTGCTCAGGTTCCTAACGGCCTGATTCTCGTCACCGGGCCGACCGGCAACGGCAAATCAACGACGCTCGCTTCGATGATGAGGTTTATCAATGATAATTTCGATTACAATATCATTACGATCGAGGACCCGATCGAGTTTCTGTTCACTTCGAACAAAAGCTGTATTATCCAGAGGGAAGTAGGCATCGATACGGAAAGTTTCAGCGTTGCATTACGGTCTGCAATGCGCATGAACCCGGACGTCATTATGGTCGGAGAACTGCGCGACCTCGAAACCATAGACGCCTGCGTTAAGGCCGCCGAGACGGGGCATCTGGTATTGTCCACGCTTCATACCCATAATACGGCTCAATCCATCAACCGTATCGTCGGTTATTTCCCGCCCCAGGCGCATGAGAATATCAGGCAAAGGCTGGCAGAGAGCCTCATCGCAATTATCTCTCTGAGGCTTGTAAGAGGGAAAAAAGAGGAAACTATTCTTCCCGTCCTTGAAGTGATGTATGCAACTTCTGCCATTAAGGCGTGCATCAGGGACAATAAACTCGATGAGATCGAGCAGTACATCGAAAAGGGACGCGACGAATACAGCATGCAGACAATGGACCAGCATCTCATTGAGCTCTGCAGAGCGGAACTCCTGACTCTCGATGAGGCAAAGCGCATCTCCCGCTCGAAAGACCTTGAGCGAAAGCTGATGTTCAGTTAAGAAACGTGAAATAGACTGAATTATAAATGGTCTTATAATAGTATGTACATACTTCAAGCCGTCATCCCCGAATGCTCCTATCGGGATCCAGAATGTAGCGGGCTAAGCGGCATAGTAAGCGTCAGAGAGTTGCGCGCACGCCGCTCATCCATATTAAATTTCTACGCTATCAGCGTCTCCCCCCTATAAATACCCGTTCTTGGCAACCCGACCTTCCTGTGTGCTGGGTACTAGTCCGCCACACCATTGCGCATGCGCCCGAGAACACTGCCTAACCAGCGGTTCCACCGGACGAAGAGGCCTTGCAGCCTGAGCCGTGAACCTATGCGTTCTTCCGGCGCTTCGTCATCGCCGGGATTCCTAGTCTCCTCCTCGACGATCCCAGTTGAAACGCCTTATCAGTTCATCCTTCCTCCATACCATTCATCCCTCATTTCTACCGTTCGTCGCACATTTCTTGTCATGAGTCCTTGATTCGGTTATCGTTGGGACAGAACGAATTCCCCCCCTCACGCCCTGCACTCGCGCATAGCACTCGTAAGCGCTGGGTGCAGGCCCCGCCCTCTCCCCGCAGGGGAGAGGGATTAGATGAAGGAGGCAAACGATGAACATCCTCGAATTCAAGAACGTAAGAAAAGACTACCGGCTCGGCGAGACCGTGGTGCATGCACTGCGGGGGGTGGACCTGTCTATCGGGAAAGGCGAGTTTATCGCCGTGCTCGGCGCCTCGGGGAGCGGGAAGACCACACTCCTTAATCTCGCAGGCGCCATCGACGATCCGACGGACGGGGAGGTCGTGATCGACGGCCGGGACATTTCCCGTCTTACGGACAACCAGAAGGCCGAGCTCCGGAACGGGACCATCGGGTACATCTTCCAGAATTTCAATCTCGTGTCTGTCTTGACCGCGCTCGAGAACGTGATGCTGTCGCTCCAGATCAGGGGCGGCAGAATTTCGGATATACGCAAGGAGGCGGCTGAGCGGCTCGATGAGGTGGGGTTGGCGGACTATCTGCGCCACAGGCCGGACAAGCTCTCGGGCGGCCAGCGCCAGCGGGTGGCTATTGCGCGTGCGCTCGTGACCAGGCCGATGCTCATCCTGGCGGACGAGCCCACGGCGAACCTGGACCACGAGACCGCGCAGTCGATCATCGATCTCATGAAGGAACTGAACGAGCGGGAAAAGGCGACCTTCGTATTTTCGACCCATGACCAGCGGCTCATCGACAGGGTGAAACGGGTGGTGAGGATCGATGATGGGAAGATCGTTAATAACGGCTGAAATCATCAGCCACAGAGGGCACAGAGGTCACAGAGGTAAATAATAAGACAGGGTTTTCGTCACTTACTTATTGCTACTCTCTGTGTTCTCTGTGAGCTCTGCGGCAAAAAGCCGTTGCATCTCAGGAGGGTTCTTATGTTCATGTGGCTTACCATATCGATCAGGAACATCATAAAGAACGGGAGAAGGAGCCTCATGACGATCCTGGCAATTGCGCTGGGATATGCTGCGATCAATCTCTTTCAGGGATACGTGCACAGCACCTACGAGGGGCTTGTCGAACGCCGCGATTCACGGCGAGGGGCTGGGGCACCTGACGATCTTCAAGAAAGGCTTATCTCGACCAGGGGAAGCTGCATCCGGAAAAATACCAGTTCTCCCGCGACGAGGTCGAGAAAATATCCGCGCTTGTCAGGCAGAGACCGGACGTCGAGCTCGTTACCCCGAGGCTCTCGGTTTCCGGGATCATTTCGAACGGAAAGAATTCCACGATCTTCATCTCCCAGGGGCTGGTGCCTGTTGACGACACAGCCATCCGTGGTGACCTGACGAAATACACGTCGTTCAAGGGGTCCTATCTGACCGATACCGAGCGCTCAGGGGTCGTCGTCGGGTCGGAACTTGCCGAGATGCTGAATCTCAAAGTAGGAAGCGACGCCGTCATCCTGAGCAATTCCTATTCCGGCATGGCGAACGCCCTTGACGTGAAAGTCCTCGGGATCTACAACACCGGGGCTTCAGCGACAAATGACAAGACAGTGCTTATGACGTACCGCCATGCGCAGGACCTCGTGGATTTTCCAGGCGCCGAAAGGCTTGTTGTGCTGCTAAAGAACGGAAAGAACGAGCAAGGCTGCCGGTTCTGCCGCGTCCGAGATCGGGAAGATGCTTGACGACGCGGGCTTCGGTGTGGAGATCAAGACCTGGAATGAACTTTCAGTGTTCTACAACCAGGTCAAGAACCTCTTCGACATGATTTTCCTGTTCATCTTCTCGATCGTGCTCGTGATCGTGGTCATGAGTATCATCAACACCATGAGCATGTCCGTGATGGAGCGGACCCGGGAGATCGGCACTATGCGCGCGCTCGGTCTCAAGCGCTACGGCGTGAAGTTCCTGTTTGCGACCGAAGGCGTGCTCCTGGGCCTCCTGGGAAGCATTGCAGGCGGCCTCATTTTCTTCGCGGTCTACAGCATCATCATTGCGACCCATCCGACGTATATTCCGCCCGCCTCATCGAACCCGGTGCCCCTCAGGGTAGACCTTGTATGGCCGGCCCTTGCGATGAGCGTGGTTTTCATGGCGATGCTGTCTTTTGCTGCAGCCTTTGTCCCTGCAAGGAGATCGGCCAGGATGACTATTGTCGATGCATTGGGACACATATGAACGTAATGCGGAATACGGCTTGGCTGATGAAATCTAATCAAGGAGGGGCTTCCATGTCGCGATACATCTGTTTAAGAGCCGTCCTGTTGGTTCTGATTCTTGGTATAGGAACAACCGGCTTTGCCGCCGAATTGCAGGTCCAGGAAATCCTCAAGCACGCGGACCGGGCGCGGGGGAACGTGGGCGGCATTGTCTGGGACATTACGATTACCACGAACGAAGAGGGCTCCACCGAGACCCGCGGCATGACGGTCAAGGTCAAGGGGAACGATACCCTTGCCAAATACACCTTCCCCGCTGCCATGAACGACCGCGTGGTTCTGATGAAGGACCGGAACATGTGGTTCATTCGCGCCGGGCTGAAGAAGCCCGTGTCCATCTCCCCACGCCAGAAACTGATGGGAGATGCGGCGAACGGCGATATCGCATCGACCGACTACGCCGGTGACTACCAGGCTGTTCTTCTGGGAGAGGAGGTCGTTTCGAGCGAACCCTGCTTCGTCCTTGACCTCAAGGCCGCAAGCAAGAACGTGACCTATGACAGGATCAAGTATTGGGTCTCGAAAGAACGGCTCGTGGGCGTGAAAGCGGAGTTCTACACGGTCTCCGGCAAACTTTTCAAGACGGCGCAATTTAAATATGACAACCGCATTCATGTCAACGATCAGGAAGCGATTCCCTTTGTTTCCGAACTCGTCATCAGGGACGCGATCCAAAAGGACCGGACCACGACGATGACCTATAGGAATATCAAGGTCGGTCCGATCCCTGATTCGACCTTCAATATGAACCTGCTGGTGCGGTAAGGATATTAAAATACTGTCGAATAACTGTTTCGCGCAGGCTAAAGCCTGCGGCTACCAAAACGCCGCCTTGATATGTAACAAGGTAGCCGCACCCTTTAGGGTGCGTTTTTTGCTCGGGCGACGATTTTTTAATATCCTGCTAAAAGTCCGCTGCGCCAGCCGCGGAGAGAAACATAGAGTCGTCATGACGTACAGACAATTAT
Organism: Nitrospirota bacterium; assembly: GCA_963741205.1. Taxonomy (GTDB): domain Bacteria; phylum Nitrospirota; class UBA9217; order UBA9217; family UBA9217; genus JAJYKN01. Next base: position 23,337 of record CAVUHW010000031.1, on the reverse strand, counting down.
TGACAATAGTTCCGTTGATGTTGTTGTGCCTTCTCCCCGCTTCCCTCGCCGTGGCCCAGGAGGCGGGACAGGCGGAAAGCCCCTTTTCCTACCATATCAACACACTCATCTTCGCTGAGGCGCAATACCCCGCATCTTCCACTCAGAATCCGGACAACGCTTTTTTAAACCTCTACCGGTACTCCGGAGAACTCGATGTCCGTCCGGATTTTTTCTGGGAACAGCCTGCCGTGAGCGCGGTCTTCAAGCCCCGGTTCACGCAGGCTTACCTCTGGTGGGAGGACGGCCCGACAAAAGGCAAGACTGATTCTCCGAACAGGGCCTTTGTGAACGAATGGCGCGTCCAGGTGATGCCGTTTAGGACGGTGTTTTTCTCCTTCGGCAAGGAAAAATTGCTCTGGGGCCCGTCCTTTTTAGCAAGCCCTTCGAACATACTGTTTAAAGATACTGAAAAGATCAATCCGAAGACCGAAGTCGAGGGGAAATATCTCGCCAGGATGATCTCTGTGCCGAATAACACGCTAACGGTCACCGTGATCGCGGAGACACAACAAGAGGAAAATGGTCTGCAGGAAGTGGTCAAACCTTTGCAAGCGCTCAAGGCCGACATCGTGGGGAGCGATTACATGATCAGTGTGATCGGCTATTATCGACGAAACGACCGGGCCCGGATGGGAAGCTTCGGACAATGGACCGCATCGGACGCCCTGCTCCTCTACTATGACGGGCTCGTCACAAGAGGAACGGACGCTCTCTACGCCGAGCAGGATCCGTCCAGTCCGCTGGGGGCATCATTCGTTAATAAATATGAGGATTCGAGCAGGATTTTTACGACCGTGACTGCGGGAGGGTCTTATACGTTTCTATCCGGCTCTACCCTGAGCATGGAGTTTCTGTATAACAGCCAGGGATACACAGATGCCGAAGCCGATGAATACTACCGGCTCAGAAAGAACGCAAGCGACCATTTTTTTGATAACACAGTCCTCGCCGGGCTTTCGAACAAAACGCTGGCGGAGTCCTTGAACAACGGATTGCCTTTCCTCAGGAGGTATTACCTCATGGGTCAATATCAGGTCAGGGAAATCAAGAACGTGCTGGACATCATCCTCCGCTATACGCACGGCGTGGAAGAGCGCGCGGGGCAGGCGTCGTCCATCATCGAGTGGCAGCTCTCAAATCGACTTCAGCTTTTCAACATCAACACCGTTTCCGTCGATCACGGAAGAAACACGGAATTTAACGCCCTTATCCAGAAGAGTTTTATGGCGGGAATCGAGGCGCATTTCTGAGGGTGCGTAACCCTAAAAAAAGCAATTAGGACGCAGATAAAAAAGATTATGTTTTATCTGCGTAATCTGCGTTTATCCGCGTCCAACTGCTGTTTTCAGATAATCCCGGGGAAAAACTTCAGTGCGAAAACCCGGCCATAGGACCATTCTCCGGTGATTCATCCGATCCCCTCTTTCCCCTCAGCCTTCTCTTTCGCCTGCACCGCGTCGAGAACACGCCCAGAATACACGAGCGCCGCTCCCGCGTTGACCGCCACTGCCACGCCGAGGGCCTCGATAATTTCTTCCCGCGTCGCCCCGTGTTTTAAAGCCGCATCGGTGTGGACCACGATACAGCCGTCGCAGCGGGCCGTCACCGCAACAGCAAGCGAGATGAGTTCACGCGTCTTGGGATCGAGCTTCCTGGTTTTCGTGCCGGCGTCGCTGATCGTGCGGTAGCCTCTCACAATATCCGGACTGGCCTGGCCTATTTCACCGATCCTCTTGAGTACCTGCGCGTGGTAATCGTTCCATTCGATCATCATAACGGGTCACCTCCTCCTCTCAGTATACCTCGTGAAGGTGATGCGTTGTCGATATCCGTTATGCTGTTATTTTATGCCGCGAATGACGGGGTACTGCAGATAAAGTCGCAAATCATTCAGACGATCATGCGCTTTCTCATCAGCCTGAACGGAAACGGCGCCAGGACGGCCGCCATGACGGCCAACCAGAGCATGCTCCAGACTGCGCCGGAGAAGGAGCCCGCAGAGAAGGACCTGCAGATGTTCACGAGATGATAGAGCGGGGTGAAGGATGCAAGTTTGACGACGACGGGGGGCATCGCATCGAGGGGAAAGAAGATGCCGGAAAAGAGGAACAGCGGGGTCATGAAGAGCGTGTAAAAATAGCTGAAGTAGTCTATCCCCGGCACGATCGCGCAGAAGATGACCGAAAGCTGCGCGAAAATCAGGCCTCCCAGAAAAATAAACGGGAGCGCCAGGAGGATAAGCGGCGAATCGACGAGTCCGAAGAGGGTTATCACGATGGTTATGGTGATGCCGAAGATCACGCTCTTGGTCGCTCCCCAGATAAGCTCCCCGAGCACGAGATCGTCGAGGCTCACCGGCGTTGCAAGGATCGCGTCGAAGGTCTTTTGAAAGGTCATGCGGATGTACGTGCCGTAGGTGCACTCGTACACCGCGGCAAAGACCGACGAGGACGCTACGATGCCCGGCGCGATGAATTTGATATAAGGTTGTCCATGGATGTCCGAAACAAACGAGCCGAGGCCTATCCCCATGGCGACGAGGTAGAGGGCAGGCTCCGCGAAGTTCAGGGCAAAGCTCGTCTTGTAGAGCTTGGTGTAGACCAGCCACTGCCTCTGCCACACCCTGAAGGCGCGTTTAATCCGCAAGGCTCCTCCCCGTCAGTTTGAGATAAACGTCTTCGAGGTTGCCTCCGCCGTGGTCGGCCATGAGGTTCGACGGTGAATCGATCGTCACGATCTTGCCCGAGTCCATGATCGCGACGCGGTCGCAAAGCCTTTCGGCCTCTTCCATGTAATGGGTCGTCAGAAGGAGGGTCGTGTTCTGGAACTTGAGGTGGTTCAGTTTGTCCCAGACCGCGTGCCTGCTGTGCGGGTCCAGGCCCGTAGTGGGCTCGTCGAGGATGAGTAGTTCGGGCTTGTTGATCAGCGCGCGGGCAAGCAGGAGCCGGTGCTTCATGCCGCCTGAAAGCTGGTCGATCTGGGCGTCGCCCTTTTCCGCGAGCTCCACGAAATCGAGAAGCCCGCGGGCAACAGGGACTGAGTCCTTTTTCCGGATATCAAAGTAGCGGGCGTAGACGACAAGATTTTCGAGCACCGAGAGGTCCGGGTCAAGGTTGATTTCCTGGGGCATGACGCCGATGCGCGCCTTGATCTCGCTGGGGCTCTTTGTCACGTCCATGCCGAAGACGGTGACCGTTCCCTCGGTCGGAGGCATGAAGCACGATATGGTCCGCATGACCGTGGTCTTGCCCGCGCCGTTGGGCCCGAGAAAGCCGAAGCACTCCCCCTGCTGGATGGCGAAATCCACCCCGTCGATTGCCCGAAGGCCGTCATAGTCCTTGATGAGGTTTTGTGCGGTGATGATGTCCATGGGGCTTTCGGGCGCGGATCAAATTCTTATTACCAAAGCGTATCTTTTAGATATGAAGGCGGTTTTACCTCAAATGAAAATCATCCGTCATACCTGCGAAAGCAGGTATCCAGCCTGCACCCAGCGTCAACGAGTGCGAGAGCGCGAGTGCAGGGTGTGGCTTTTATCAAATAAACTTCAAAAATGGATTCCCCGATCAGAATCGGGGCAAGCCCGCTGAAGTTTATCCCGATCATATCGGGACGGGAATGACAAAAAAGATCCTTACTAGCGGGTTGCTCAATCCTGTTTTTTCCCTGAAACGATCGACTCGAGGGTCTGAAGGACATTCTCGACCTTCTTGCGGATATGCGTCGTCTTTCCCTGGTATTCCTGCAGTTGCCGGCGCGTCGTTCTTCGCCTGGGCGAGCTCCCTCTCCAATTCGCTGACGCGGGCCGCAAGGGTTCCGTTCTCATCCAGGAGCGCCCGGATGCGCTTCTCGACGAGCATAAACCTCGTTTCCAGTTTTTTCACCGGCGAGATATCGTTGTCTTCCTGCCGCATATCGGATCCCCGACGTTCCTTCATGGGTTTTCCGCGGGACCGTTGCTCTCACTCACCTTGATTTTGTCCCACCCCGGGAGGGTCTGCGAGGGGCTCACAGCCTTGCCGTAGATCCTCCGGTACTCGGCGTAGTTTCTAAGCACTTTTTTCACATATCCTCGGGTTTCGAAATAGGGGATCGATTCCACGAACACGTCTCTTTCGCCATGATACCCGTTCTTGCTGATCCATGTTTGCACGGCCTCGGGCCCGGCATTGTATGCCGCCGCAACAAGAATCGGGTCGCCATTGAACCGCTTCATCAGACTGCTTATATACCATGTCCCGATATTGATGGCCGTATCGGCCTCGAAGAGTTTGGCGGGGTCAAATCCCGGAAGTTTCATGGACCGCGCCACCGATCGCCCCGGTTGCCGGCATGACTTGCATAATGCCCCGCGCCCCGGCAGGCGACACCGCCTCGGGAAAAAACTGGCTCTCCTCCCTGATGACCGCTGCGATGAAATAGGGGTCCTGGCCGTATTTCCGGGAGTAGGACAGGACGCTCTCCCAGTAGCCCTGGGGGTAGGCGAGTAGCCACACGTCCTCGGATGCCTCTCCTGCCGGGCCATCGAGATACCGTTCGTAGTTCCTGAGGACGAGGAGGAGGGAGCGGTGATAATCGCCGAGTTCGAAGAACGCCTTGCTCAGGCCGATGGGCGTTCCGCGTTTTTTCGGCATCCTGTCCTGGAGGGACGACAATTCCTGGGCGGCCTCCTTCTTCATGTCCAGGCTCATGAGTTCGAGTGTTTTTTTATACGACGGCATCCGCGGAGAGAAGCTGTTTTGCCTCGTCGGTCCAAACCGGCGGCCCGTCGTCACTCTCGGAAAAAACCGGGGGCTCGCCGGGACACGGCGACTCGACGCATTCCGCGGCGCTGTCCCCGGGCAGATCAACCGGTACCGCGACGTCTCCGAACTTCAGTTGGGCGAGCCGGTCAGCAGCGCGATACCCGTAGTAGGTATAAGGGGCTCTTTTCAAGAGATGGTTATAATACGCCGATGCCTGTGCGGGCTCGTCTCTTTTTTCTGCGGCCCTTCCCTGCCAATAGCGGGCCTGGCTCACGAGGATTGACCGGGGATGGAGCCTGATCAGATTCTGAAGCGCCTGTTCCGCCTTCTTGTACTCACCCGAGGAGTAGAAGTACCAAGCGCTCCACCACATGTGCGCTGTCGGCGAATTTGCTGTCCGGATAGTCGCGGACGAGCCGCCCGTAGACCTGCAACGCTTTTTTCATGTCATTGGCATCGCGGTAGATGTTCCCGGTGAAGAAAAGCGCGTCGTCGCACCATTCGCTGCCGGGAAAATGATCGAGGATTTTCCGGAACGCCTTCACAGCCCGCTCCTCATCACCCATCTTGCCGTAGGCCCTCCCGGTCCAGTACAGCGCCTCCGGGATGCGCGGGTCCGCGGGATGATTATGCGCCAACTTTTCCAGAACGACAACCGCCTCACCCCGCCTGCCGAGGTTAAACAGCGCAACGCCGGTCCGGAGAAGCAGTTCAGGCCTGTTCGGCGCGGAACGATCGCTCTCGATGAGCCTCATGAACACTTCCACGGCCTTGTCATTCTGGCCCAGGTGAGAGAGGTTCCTTCCCCGTTCGTACAGTTCATCATCTGTATATTCAGGGACTTCAGCGCCTCCCCCTCGTAAATCCGCGAGCGCCAGTTCCACTTCCCGGTCAATCGCAGGCCCTGGATATCTGATCCAGGCGTCTCGGTACGTTCGCACGGCCTGATCCAGTATTGCCTCGGCTGTAAGCGCCCGCGCGAGGCCCAGAGTCGCGTCGGGAGCGAACTCGGCCCGCGGGTAGTCGTGGAGGTACTTCTCGAATACTTCCGCCGCCGCAGCATAGCTGTAGGACCCGAGCAGGGCTGCGCCTCTCCGGTAAATGGAGCGCGCCGCAAGCAGGCTGCGCGGGATAGCGCTCTGTCACCTGCTGGTACAGGGCTGCGGCCTGGCTGTAATCCGCGCTGGAAAAATGGTACTCAGCAAGCAGGAATAGGGCATAATCGGAAAGGTCCGGGTAGTCTTCCTGCACGCGCAGCATGGCGGCATCGGCCTCCGAAGCGCGGTCCAGTTTGATAAGCGCCTTCTCTGTCAAAAACAACGAGCGCTGGTACCACAGCGTATTGGGAAACTGCTCGGACACCCGGCGCGCGATCACCAGAGCGGCATCCCCGTTGCCTCTCTTATATGCTTCGATGGCGGTCTTCAGGCCTTGTTCGGGGTCAGTTAAGGCCGCTGTTGGAGGGTAAGTAAACGTGGACTGCGGCGGTAACGACGGTGACGGGGGCCTCCGGAGGGGGAGGGAGCGTTTTAACGCCCGCACATGCCGAGATGATCAGAAGCGCGGACAGCGGTATGATTTTTTTCAAGAATGACATGGTTAAACGGGCTGAAGATCCTCTCCGCTTCGAGTCTATCTGGACATAATATAGTCAGCTCGAACCCGTGTCAATAGAAGTTATTCGCGTACCACTGGGTTGTTAGCCTGCATGGTCAGGGGGAGTCGGAGAAAGCGGGGCAGTTGTTTTTGCGCAGTCGCAAGCCGGAGAAGAAAGCGGTCTTCAGGCGTAGCGGCGGGGTCGGTGGGCAGGGCCGACGGCGGGGTGTCCGGGCTGTACACGAGCATATGGAATGCTACGGAAGTGACGGGCTTATCCGGCAGCGGCATTTTTTCTATTTCGGATACGAACTCGATCCAGTGATCGGCCATTTCGATATGAAGAGCGGTGTCCTGATCGACGAGGTAGGCGGCCACGGTTTTTCCCGGTGAGGACACAAGGCCTGAGCAGACATTGAGTTCCGGCAGCACAATGTGTGATCTGCCGCGTTCGAACACCCTGCCGAGGGGGTACATTCTGCACGCGAGCGGCCGCGCGGGATAAATTCGGCACCCCCTCCCTGAAAAGAAATGGCAGGCGGGATCCCTCGGCAACGTCACGAGGGGAAAGCTCGCTGCCCTGCCGGTCTCGAAGATGTCGAGCAGGTCTTCGTAGCTCGTACCGGTTTCCCGGCAGATCAGTGCGATTTCATAGGGGTTCAGGACGATTGGGGCGCTCTTCGTGCAGCAGTTGGATTCGCAGCCGTTCACCCCGCAGGAGAGCTGGATTGGATCGGATTCAGCGAGGACCCTGGCATCGGAGCCTGCAACTGTTATTGAGGATGGCAGCTTGGACATAATGACATAAGAAAAGGACCCGTGAGGCAATGCTTCGGACCTGTGAAGCATGCAGATCCCCCTCACCCCGCCCTCTCCCCTTCGGGAGAGGGAGCTATAGTGTGTTCTTACCCCTTAAGGGACAGGATTAAGAGCCTGCCCCCGCATGATTGAAGCGGGGGTGAAGGGTGGTTTTGCCCTGGTTCATTTTCCGATCAGCTTTCCGCCCGCTTTCACGTGCCACACCACCAGGACGGGGCTCGCGACGAACACGGACGAATAGGTCCCGACGATCACGCCCATGAGCAGCGCGAGCGAAAAGTCGTGCAGTACGTCGCCGCCGAAGAGGACGAGCGGGACGAGCACGAGCACCACCGTGAGCGACGTGATGATCGTCCGGGACAGCACCTCGTTGATGCTGTCGTTCACGAGCTTGGGCAGCGGGTCCTTCTTGTTCTTCTTCAGGTTCTCCCGGATCCGGTCGAAGACCACCACCGTGTCGGTGAGCGAATAGCCCGCGAGCGTGAGCAGCGCCGTGATGATGAGGAGGTTGATCTCCTTGTTCAGGATGTAGAAGATGCCGAGCACGGCCAGCACGTCGTGAATGGTCGCGATGGCCGCGGCCACGCCGAACTTGAATTCGAACCGGAACGCGATATAGACGATGATCGCGATGATCGAGATCGTAATGGCCACAGAGCGCCTGCGCTGGAGCGCCTTACCGATCACCGGCCCGATCTCCATGATGCTGTCAACCTCGAAGGGATTGTTCGGGAACTCCTGCCTGAACAGGTTCTGGATCTTGTCCGACGTCCCCTCGGACTCCCGGAGCCTTGATCAGGATCTTGTTCCCCCTTCCCCGACCTCCTGGATCGAGGCGCCCTCGAACCCGCTCTTCTCGAGGGCCGCGCGCGCCTTGTCGATCGGCACTTGCTCCTTGAAACTGAGCTGCATCGTGGTGCCGCCCACGAAGTCGATGCCGAGGTTCGCCTTGCCCCGGCTGACCTGCACCAGTGCCGACGATGCCGAGGGCGATCAGCAGGCCGGAAACCGTGAATGAGATGTTCTTCCACCCCATGAAATCGATATTGGTCTTATGCAAGATTTGAAGCATTGTTTCCTCCGAAGAAACTCATTGTCATTCCACAGAGGTCCAGAGATTAAAGCTGTGAATCTGAAATCTTGATCTCAATGTCGTTTTCCGTGTCACTCTGCGGTACATGGATTTTAAATACTCAGTTTCTCCAGCTTCCATTTCGATTGATGATGTCGAAGATCACCTTGGTGCCGACCAGGGCGGAATACAGGTTGATGATGATGCCGAGGCTGAGCGTCACCGCAAACCCTTTGATGGGCCCCGTGCCGAACATGAACAGCGACGCAGCCGTAATAAGCGTCGTCACGTGAGAGTCAAGGATCGTGAGGAACGCCTTTCGTATCCCGAGTCGACCGCGGGCCTGGGCAGTTTGCCGGCGCGGATCTCCTCGCGAATGCGCTCGAACATCAGCACGTTCGAGTCCACGCCCATGCCGATGGTGAGAATGATGCCCGCGATGCCCGGCAGGGTGAGCGTCGCGTTCAAGAGCGCCATGGCGCCCAGGAGCAGGACCAGGTTCAGGACCATGGCGTAGTCCGCGATGAGCCCCGACATCCGGTAGTAAACGACCATGAAGACGATCACGACAAGTCCGCCGATGAGCGCCGCGTGCACGCCCTTGTCGATGGAGTCCTGGCCGAGCGACGGGCCGACGGTGATGTTCTGGATGATCTTCATGGGCGCCGGAAGAGACTCCCGAGCACGATCGCCAGCTTCGCGGCCTCGTCATGGGTGAAGTTCCCCGTGATCTGGGCGTTGCCGCCGCTGATCCGGTCCTGGATCCTGCGGCGCGGAATGCACCACGCCGTCCAGCACGATGGCGAGCTGCTTGCCCACGTTCTCGCCGGTGACCCGGTCGAAGATCTTCGGCGCCCTTCGCTGTCGAAGGAGATGGAGACATCGCGGCTTGTTGTACTGGTCGATGCCGACCTTGGCCTCCTTCAGCCGGTCGCCGGTCAGGAGCGTCTGCTTATACAAGAGATAAGGCCGCTTGATGACCTTCCCGCTTCGTCCGACGTCCTCGCCGTAGAGGACTTCGCTGTCGGCGGGGCACGTCGCCCGCAATCGCCTTCTGCAGGTCACCCGTCGTGTTCAACAGCTTGAACTCCAGCCTGCCCGCGGTCTTGATGAACGAGATGGCCTCCTGCGGGTTCTTCATTCCCGGAAGCTGCAGCGCGATCTGGTCGTTCTCCTGCTTGTAGATGGCCGGCTCGGCCACACCGTACTTGTCGACCCTCCGGCGCGTGCGCTCGAGCGCCTGCGTCACGGCCCATCTCCTTGAGCCGCTTGACCTCGGCGGGCTTCATGGTGTAAGTCAAATTCGCCCTTGGCCCTGGGTTCTTCATCTCGACGATGGCATAGTTGTCCTTTACGAGTTTCTCGACCTTGTCCTGCGAGCGATTCGGCGAACTTGGCGATGATGTCCTGGCCCGACCTGCTGAAGACGACGGCGAGCCCCTGCTGCGCCGCCGTGGTCTGCAGGTCGGCCACGATGTTGTCCACGGACGATTCCACCGCCTTGTCCGTCTCCACCTGCATCACGAGGTGGCTGCCGCCCCTGAGGTCGAGGCCGAGCGAGATCTTGGGCACGCTCTTGCGCCACAACTCCGGCAGCTCGGCCGACAACGGCGTGGACGGCAGGAACAAAAACAGCGCGATCAACGACCGAAAGGGCGATGAGCGCCAGTCTCCATTGAATACTCTTCTTCATGATACTTGCCTCCTGATCATGCAATAGAAGATCAGAACAGAAGCTGCGAAGATCGGCGAATGAAGGAACTCGGCTTCAATCTATCTCTGCGACCATCTGCGTCAGCTCTGGCGATGATTTTCCAGGGATCTACTACTTTTTCCTTCTTCTGGCTTCACCACAGCACCCACGGATCCGCGGGTGACCTTCACCTTGACCCCTTCGGCGATCTTGATCGTCAGTGTTTCCGGCGTGGCATTCTTCGACCGTGCCGTAGATGCCGCCGGACGTGACGATCTCGTCGCCCTTCTTGAGCTCCTCCACCATCTTCTTGTGTTCCTTCATCTTCTTCTGCTGAGGACGGATCAGGATGAAATAAAAGATGGCGAAGATGACGACCATCATGATGAGGCCCTGATACCCGCCTCCTCCCGGCGCCCTGTGCCCCGTCTCCGCCCGGCGCTCCCATTGCGTATGCTTTGCGATAAACATGTGATACCTCCTTGGAATAATTAATGTAAATTTCACAGTCGCAAAATGCAAACATGGAAAATCTAATCAGGTACGATTCAATGCCTCAATTTTGCAATCTTCGCAGATTTACCTTCGTGACATCTTCTGCAAATTCATCGATCGATTCTCTCTCTTTGCCAAAAATTCCTTTTTAAACTCCCTGAACCTTCCCTGCTCGATGCTCGCCCTGATGTTTCGCATCAGGTCAAGGTAGAAATAACAGGTTGTGGATCGTGCCGAGCCGCAGCGCCAGCACCTCGCCCGCATTGAACAGGTGCCGCAAATAGGCCCGCGTGAAATTCCCGCATGTGTAGCACCCGCATTCGGGATCGATGGGCTCCTTGTCCCGTTCGTACCGGGCGTTCCTGATCACGACCTTGCCGAAGGAGGTGAAGAACGTCCCGTTCCGCGCGTTCCTCGTCGGCATCACGCAGTCGAACATGTCGATGCCGCGGTCGACCCCTTCCACGAGGTCCTCCGGCGTGCCGACGCCCATCAGATACCGGGGCTGCTCCTCGGGAAGCGAGGGCGACCGTCGCCTCGATCATCTCGTACATCACGGGCTTTGTCTCGCCCACCGACAGGCCGCCCAGGGCATAGCCGTCGAATCCCGATATCGACAAGCGCCTCCGCGGAGCGCTTGCGGAGGTCCAGGTACATCCCGCCCTGAACGATCCCGAACAGCGCCTGGCCCGTGTCCTTTTTCGCATCCCTGCATCGCCTTGCCCACCGAAGCGTGCGCTCCAGCGACTCATGGGCATAATCGCGGGTCGCGGGATAGGGAATGCACTCGTCAAAGGCCATGATGATGTCCGCGCCGAGCGCCTCCTGGATCTCTACGGCATACTCCGGCGTTATCAGGTGCTTGGCGCCGCCGTCGATGGGGGACTGGAACGTCACGCCCTCTTCGGTGATCTTCCGGAGTTCCGCCAGGCTGAAGACCTGGAACCCTCCGCTGTCCGTCAGGACCGGCCTGTTCCAGCCCATGAACTTCTGGACCCCGCCGAACTCGCGTATCAGCTCGTGTCCCGGCCTCAGGAACAGGTGATAGGTGTTCGACAGGATGATCTCCGCGCCCAAGCTCACGAGGTCTGCGGGCGACAGCGTCTTGACCGTGGCCTGCGTCCCCACCGGCATGAACACCGGCGTGTTGACCTCGCCGTGAGAGGTCGTGAACTTTCCCCGACGGGCGGAGGATGCAGGGTCTTTTTTTATCAAAGCAAAACTGAACACATATATTCAGGAGTCCGGAGTCCAGGATTCAGGAGTCCAGGATGAAATCATTACTGCAATTTCGTTGGCTCCTGAACTTCTGACTCCTATCTCCTGGCTATTGCTTCTCACATTCTCTCCGGCGCATTCACGCCCAGGATCTTGAGCGCGCTCTGGATCACCGTCTTCACCTGTTTCATCAGGAAGAGCTTGGCGCCGGTCCGGGCCTGGTCCTCGGTGATGACCCGGTGCTTGAAATAGTAGTTATGCAGCAGCCCGGCGAGGTCCTGCAGATAGAACGTCAGCCGGTGCGGCTCGTATGCCAGGGCGGCCTCTTCCACGACCTCCGGGATATTTCGCAAGCGCCTTGATGATGTTCTGTTCTTCTTCGAGGTCGAGCAGCGCAAGATCGACGGCATCGCTCTTCGGGACGGCTGATGTTCCTCGTCTCCGCCTCGCGGAACAGGCTCGCGAGCCGCGCGTGGGCGTACTGCACGTAGTATACCGGGTTTTCCCGGGACTGCTCCTTGGCCACGTCGAGGTCGAAATCCAGATGGCTGTCGGACCGGCGGGTGAGGAATATATAGCGCGCGGCGTCCGCTGCCCACCTCCTGCACCACGTCCCGGAGCGTCACGAAGTTCCCCGCCCGCTTCGACATGGGCACGGGCTGACCGTGGCGCAGGATCGCCACGAGCTGGACGAGGAGCACATGGAGCGAATCCTTCGGATGGCCGAAGGCCTGGATCACCGCCTGCACGCGGGGGATATAGCCATGGTGGTCCGCGCCCCAGATGTTCACGAGCTGTCTTGAATCCCGCGGCCCAGCTTGTTCCGGTGATAGGCGATGTCCGTGGCGAGATAGGTGTAGCTCTTGTCCTTCTTGATCACTACTCGGTCTTTATCGTCGCCAAAGGCCGTAGACCGCAGCCAGAGCGCGCCGTCCTTTTCATAGCAAGTCCCCGCTCCTTCACAGTTCCTCGATCGATCGCTGGACCGAACCGTCCGCGAGCAGCGATGCCTCGGAGAACCAGGTGTCGAACCGGACGCCGAAGGCCTCGAGGTCGGTCCTGATATCGGCAAGCATGGCATCCTTGCCGTAGTCCGCGAACCGGCTTGACGCATTCCTCGAACGGCACATTCAGAAAAGTGTTCGCCGTGAACCTTGCTGAAGCCCTGGGCGATCTCCTCGATGTAGCTGCCGTGGTAGCCGTCCTCGGGAAACGGCACATCGTTGCCGAACGCCTGCTGATACCGGGCGTACACCGACATGGGCAAGAAGACGCATCTGCCTGCCCGCGTCATTGATGTAGAACTCGCGGCTGACATCGATACCCGACGGCGGCAGAGCAGGTTCGCCAGGGCGTCGCCGATCGCCGCGCCCCTGCCGTGGCCCGACGTGGAGCGGCCCCGTGGGGTTCGCGCTCACGAATTCGACGAGGACCTGTTCGCCCTTGCCGATGTTCGGCAGTCCGTAGGCGGGTCCCTCCGAGTCTATTTCAAAGAGCGTTTTTTTCCAGCGGTCCTGCCGGAAAATAAAATTGATGAATCCCGGCCCCGCGATCTCGGTCTTCTCGATGACCCCGTCGTCGTCCTGGATATTGGCAACGATGATCTCGGCGATCTTCCGCGGCGGCTTGGCCTCCGGCTTCGCCAGGGTCATGGCAAGCGTGGTTGCAAGGTCGCCGTGGCTCTTTTCCCGCGGAGTGTCGAGAGTAATTGCCGGCTGTGTTTCGAGCTTCAGTTCGCCTTTTTCTTTGGCCCGGTTGAGGGCCTGGAGCAGGATTTCGGTCAGGGTTTGTTTCATCGATTATTCAGCGTTATCCTCTCAGCTGGGTTACAAGTTGAAAGTATATCGTATCTCTTGAAAAAAGTCAATAAAATAATCCCTTTACTTAACCTTCGATCGGTGTGGTATTGTTAAATTGGAAGCAGGGAGCCGGTATGTGGGTTCAGATGAACGTCAATACCATCCTGTTCGACAACAGGAACAGCAGTTACATCGTCGTATTGAAGGATGAAAGCGGCAAGAAGATCCTTCCCATCTGGATCGGGGCCGCGGAAGGCAACTCCATAGCCATGGCCATGAGCAACGTCAAGGCCGCCCGTCCCCTCACCCACGACCTGATCGTCAGCATCTTCGACCGGCTGGAGATCGAGATCGCCCGGGTGGTCATCAGCGACCTGATCGACAACACCTTCTACGCCTCGCTCTACCTCCTCCACAACAACAAGGAATTCCACATCGATTCCCGTCCGAGCGACGCCATCGCGATCGCCATCCGCATCGGGGCGCCCGTGTTTGTGGAAGAAGAAGTGATCAACAAGCAGGACTCGACGATGATCGACACGTGGATGAAGAACCTCGGCGAGAGCGGGGGCGGGACCGAATATAACGCCTAACGTTATATTCGGTACAGATCGCTAATCGTCAAATGCAAATTCAAATAAATTCCAAGCACCAAATGACAATTCCAAACGTTTCAGAAATTGGAATTTAGAATTTGGACATTATTTGGAATTCGCAATTTCGAATTTCGAAATTTGCCTCATATCCCCCATCTTGGCGACAAATCGTTCTCGATCCCCATGCTGTCCAGCACCCTTCCCGCGATGAAGTCCACCATGTCCGAAATCTGTTTGGGATGATGATAGAATGCCGGCATGGCCGGGATGATGTGGCATCCCGATTCTGCAAGCGTCAGCATGTTTCTGAGATGGATGGCGGAAAGCGGCGTCTCGCGCGGCACGATGATGAGCTTCCTCTTTTCCTTGATCATCACGTCGGCGGCCCGCTCAATGAGGTTCGATGCGAAGCCATGCGCAATGGCCGCCAGCGTCTTCATGGAGCAGGGGATCACGACCATGGCATCCACCTTGACCGAACCGCTCGCGATCGGCGCGTACATATTGTCTTCATCAAAGTAGCTGATCTGCCCTTCCTTCGCCTCGAGGTGCTTCTCGAGCGCAAACTGAATGTCGGTCTCCGAACCCTTGAGCATCAGGCCGGTTTCATCGTTCAGGATTGACAGACCGTCTCCTGAAATCGAGAGATAGATGGTGTGCCCGCCTTTGATGAGCGCCTGAAGCAGCCTGAAGGCATAGGGTGCGCCGGAGGCGCCGCTGATTGCTACGGTATAGGTTGACATGATATCACCTCTCTTTCATTCTTCAAGTTCGTCATCCCTTCAAGTGCAGTCAGATCCGGGATGCGTTCACTGAAACCTCATTCGCAATAATCCAGATTCCCATCCTGAGCTCAACAGCTTACAGAGGGATGGCTTGATAAATCTTCGGGAATGACTTGAATTTCGCATAATTCGGATTTCAAATTATATCTCAGTTGTCGTTCTGCTTCCGGTTTCTTGACCGCAAGCCCCGAAAGCATCACGCTTGCCAGCGAGCGCCAGTCCCGCGCCCATGCCGAATGCCGCGGCCGATCCGAACCTCTGCCAGACCAGGCCGAAGAGAAGCGATGCAGGAAACGCGCCGACGCCGACGATCAGGTGGTACAGGCCGAAGGACGAACCGCGCAGATGCGCGGGCGCGAAATCAGCCACGAGCGCCTTTTCAACGCCCTCGGTCAGACCGAAATAAATGCCGTACACCGCGAAGAGCGCCCAGGCATGCCAGTGCTGCGGACGCAACGCCGAATCCCGCGTACACGAGCGCATAGACCAGCCAGCCCGTGACGATCACTTTTTTCCTGCCGATGCGGTCGGAGATGATTCCTCCCGGGACCGAGAAACCCATTTTGACGATGTGGAGCACTACCCAGATCGTGGGCAGGAGCGTAACGGAAACGCCGAGCTGCTGGGCGCGGAGAAGCAGAAACGCGTCCGTTGAGTTCCCCAGCGTGAACACCAGGATGATAAAAAGATATTTCCTGAACCCGGCGGGCATCTCCGCCCAGGCGGACCGGAAATTGAACGTTGCCGGCGCGGTCACGGGGGCCTTCAGACGGCTTTTCCCTGAGGCCGACGAGAAGCATGCAGCACAGCGAGCAACCCCGGGATGAACGAGAGAAGAAATATGGTCTTGAGGTTGTCGTGAAATACCAGCAGCAGTGCAGTCGCGGCCAGCGGCCCGACGATGGCGCCGCTGTGGTCCATGGCCCGGTGAAATCCGTAGGCCTTTCCCCGGAACTCCGGCGGCGTCGAATCCGCGATGATCGCGTCGCGGGGCGAGGTGCGGAGCCCCTTGCCCACGCGGTCCGAAAAACGAAGCACGAGCACGTGGAGCCACGAAGTGGAAAAGGCGATGAGCGGGCGGATTACGTTCGATATGGAATAACCGGCGACGATCCAGCCCTTGCGGCGTTTCACCCGGTCCGAGAGGTAGCCGGAATACAGTTTGAGAAGCGATGCCGTGGCCTCGGCGATGCCTTCGATGATCCCGAGGGCGGCCGGGCCCGCGCCGAGCACGGCGGTGAGAAACGACGGGCAGGAGCGGATAGATCATCTCCGATGCGCCGTCGTTCAGCAGGCTGACGAAGCCGAGGATAACGACGTTTCTGGTAAGGCCCCTGCTCCAGCCCGCTGGTTTCGTTTCGTTTCCAGTCATGGGTAGTACCGACTTTACCTGAATCAGAATACTTTTTCAAGAAAACAATGAAATAGCGGGTAATGTTTGAGCTACGAGGCAGCCGTTCCGACTGGTCGGAACGCTATTGATCTGCACGCGCGGAAGGCTGTTCGCTCCAGCGGACCGGGAATATCGCACTCTCAAGGGAGCGGCTGCCAGTTGCACCCGTATCTGCGGTATTGGCGGCGTGAAATTCTTCTTGCCTCAGTGCCGGAGTTGCTATAAAATCATCAACCATGATTGTGATATCCGTCTGCCGATACCAAGGAGGTAATTTGTAATGCCGGAACTCGTACGGGTGGGAAGCATTGAAAAAATGGAAAAACTCAAGACGTACGTGGAAGAGCTGTTCAAGAAGGGGCGTTACGCGGAAATAACCCAGGCCATCGGCATGCACTCGTTCTTGATCGACCCCCAGCACACGATGACCGACCAGACCGCGCTCTATCGCTTTGTACTGGACATGATCAAAGACCGCATCGGCAAAACCAAGGTCAAAGGCTATGCGGCCTGGTATGCCGCCTTCCCCCAGGCACTGGACCAACTGGTTTCCGCAAACCAGATCGTGACCGACCAGGCCTCCGCTGACGTCATTGCCTCGCACCGGGCGGCGTACGGCCCCTTCAAGTCCGTCGACGACTTCTTCTTCTGGGCCCTTGACGACCGCCGCCTGGAACTCGACCAGATTGTGAAGTACATCGAGCAAACCGCTGCACTGGCCGCGGGCTAGAGAGGGACCTTCCGCATCACGTCCTCAACGTTTATGCCCGACATGCATACGATGTCCCTGCCGCATTTCCGCTGGAAGCAGGGCGAGCAGTCCACGCCTGTTCGGACAATGATATTCGACGGGCCGTAGGGCCCTGTCCGCCACGGCGCCGTCGGGCCGAAGAGCGCAAGGACCGTAGCGCCCGCGGCCGCGGCAAGATGCATGGGGCCCGTATCGGTCGTGATGAACAGATCGGAGAGGGACGCAAGGGCGGCCAGCTCTTTGAGTGAAGTCTCCCCCGCCCAGTTCAGGGCCTTTTCACGCATCATCGACAGTATCCGCCCGATGACCGGCCGGTCATCGGGACTTCCCGTGAAAATCACGACAGCGCTTTTTTCCCGTATCAGGCGGTCCGCCAACTCGGCAAACTTCCTCTCCTGCCAGAGCTTCGTCTTCCAGCGGGCGACCGGGTTCACGGCCACGAGCGGCCGTCCCGCGGCCCTGATCCCCTCGATCCGTTTCGCCACGGCCGACCGCTCCTGATCAAGCGGTAAGGCGCACATCGGGGACGGGTCCTTCGCGCCGAGATAGCGCGCAACGTCGAGATACCGATCGAGGGCATGCCGCTCTCTATCATAAGCCGGCAGGCGCTCATTCAGGAAAAGGTAGGAAAACTCCCGCGTCCGGTCGAAGCCGATCTTCCGGCCCGCCCTTGCCAGGCCGATCACGATCCCGCTTTTCAGCAGCCCCTGGAAATCTATGGCGATGTCATACCGGGTGCGGCGAAGCTCGCGAATGAACCGGACCATGCCCCCGAGGCCCCGTGCAAAGGTGAGCGGGTTCAGCAGCATCCCGAGCCACGCCTTCCTGCGGGAAACCAGCAGTCGGTCAATCAGAGGATGTCCTTCGAGGATGCCCGCCGCCGCCTCTTCGACGACCCAGGTGATTTCGCTGTCGGGATGGATTTGCTTGAGCGCCTCAAGAGCGGGCAGTGTCTGCGCCACGTCGCCGATGGCGGAAAGTTTTACGATGAGAATTTTCATGTCAACCGTGTGCCGTCAATCATAATCCATCCGCTGCATGCAGTCAACAGCGAAACGGCGGGCGGCAGGTCTCACAAAAAAACCTCCTCGCCTTATCAGGGAGGAGGTTTTACCATGTAGTTACAGTAGCAAAGCTTCTCCATTTGTCATTCCTGCGGAAGCAGGAATCCATTTTTGTTTCTCGAAGCCAATGGATTCCGGGTCAAGCCCGGAATGACAGAATGGACGAGTGCGGCTTTAAGAACGGTCTTCTTAGAGCTTGCCTCCCGCGGCCTGGGCCAGGGCTTTGCGGATCGCCTCGGGACTCTTCATGATGTTCATGAAGCTGTTCTTGCCCATCATGGACAGGTCCGGGAAACTGGTGGCGATGCGGAACCGCGCGTAGAGGGCGTAGACCTTGTTTCCCGATACGAGCATTTCATAGGGCAGGTGCGCGGTGGATTTGATGTCCCTGAAATCGATTTCGCTCATGATGAATTTATCATCCATGTACTTGTCTGCATCGGTCGCTGCCTTCATGGCAACGCCGAACACCGCCTCTTTCTTTTCCGGGATGTCGATCCGGTACACCTTCGTCACGCCGCCCTTCCCCGCTGCAAGACCGGCTTCTACGGCAGCAGCCGCCTCTTCAAAGCTGCCGTATTCCGCAAGGACGCTCGGGTCGGTAAAATATTCCATGCCCATCATATAATGGTAGGAACGGAGTTTCTTGGCCGTCAGGCCCTTCGCGCCGAATTCCTCTTTCCTGCCCAGCGCTGCCGCAAGCTTTGCCGAGACGTCCGCCAGATCGCCCTGCATGCGGTACGCATTGGCCATGTAGACGGGGTTCGTGTACGCCACCTGCACTTCGTCCTTGACCTTCGTGACCGAGACGCGGACCGCGGCGCCGAACCCGCCGTGCTCGGACTTCGACGCATTGCTTTGCAGCTCATCATTCGTCGCCACGATGACGTCGGCATCAGGATACGGCGAGTATTCCCCGACGACGGAGAATCCTTGCGCCGTGAGGGCCGTCTTGACCGCTGCCGCTTTTTCCGCGACCGAACCGGGGCCGCGGGACCCGAGTACAAAGGGCTTGAGCAGCACATCATCGGCGAGGGCCGTGCCTGCTGATAAGATTGCCAACAATAATGCCAGTGACAGCATTCTCAACCTGAGTTTCATAGGACCTCCCTTTTCGAGAAAAAAAAAGGGCTACAGTTTCCCATAGCCCTCTTTTCGTCTTCATTGTTGTTTCATTGACTTAGAACCGGTAGCTGTACATGACCTGCGCGTTGGTCTGGCTGTGCGCCACCGTGCACCTTGCTGGCCGATTGGTCGGCTTTCACTTCCGGCGCATAGGTGAACGAGGCGTCCACGCTCGATGCCTTGCTGATCATGTAGCCCGCGCCCACGGTCACATGGTTCTTTTCGATGGCCGGGAACAGCGGGTTCATGAACTGATCGGGAATCGGATTGTTGGCGATGTTCAAGCCGATGCGCCCCGTAAATTCGGGCGTGAATTTATATCCCGCGCCGATCTCGAACACATTCTGGTCCTTCCAGTTCTGGAACAGGGTTGCGTCAAGGACTGTCCGCCGAAACCCTGAGCCAGTGCAGCGGCCTGGTGCTGCATCAGCCGTAAAGGTCAGCTTGAAGTTCTTCATCACGTCTGCCCAGTTGATCCACTTGTAGTCGAACACGATCATCAACTTGTCCGTTGCCTGATAGGCGACGCCAACTCCGATCGTCTGCGGCCACTGGAAATCCTTGACCTGGATCTTGCCGTTGACCGGGATCGTGGCTGGTCGGCTGTCCTCGCCGTCGGCCGGACCGTGCAACATTCATTGACAACGTTGCGCCATTCGCTTCAAGATCGCCAAGGGCGGTTTTGCTGTGATAGGTAGCGCCGAGGCGAAAGGCATCATTTACTTTGTATACACCGCCGATCTTTCCGGCAAAACCGGTACCCTTTGCCGCTCCCGTAAAAGAGCTGCTGATCGGAAAAATCAAAGCGCGCCCAGTTCACCGGACGCTGGTGACGCTGCCGCCGTGCCTGGGACAGCGCCTCCAATGACTATTGACCATGAGCCGCTTGACACGGACCGTACGTCTGTGAGCCGCCGAACGCCAGCCATATCACAGAAACTGAGCGCCGGTCAGCGCCATCTTCAGATCCAAAGTGGCCCAGACGTAATCAACGGTAGCGCCCAGGCTTAAATTCTTGTTGACCTCATAGGCAAACGGGATGAGCAGTCGGCCGACGCCCAGCTCGGAGCGGACCTTCTCGCCCGATCCCGCTGCCAGGAAGGAGTTCGCATCATATTCCGCCCCATACCGCCCTGCGCAAACACGCCGACGCCATAGGAATAGGGGCCGGACTTCTGGACCCATCCAATGGCCGGCATCTAAGAAGGTATCGTAGCGCGATGACTTCGCATCGGGCTGGCCCGGCGCTGACGCCGTGATATGGGGGCCGAGATACCCGAGCGCCACGTCGAGCCGGTTTCCCTGCGGCATCAGGCCGAGCGTCGCGGGGTTGTTCATCATCGCCGCCGTCCCGTTGTCATAGGCCATGGATGCGCCGCCCATGCCGGTCGCGATCGGGCCGTACCCCTCAAGATTCATACCGTCGGTCGCATACACAGATGTCGAAGCCATGAATACCGATACTACGCTTACGAACAACACGGACAGTGCTACAGAAAGACATTTTTTCATACTGTTCCTCCTCCCCTCTAATATGGTTTTTACCCTTAATCCCTATTATGTCAATGTTTCGATACTCGATAACTAGTCCGGGCGATTATTCCATATTTATAGTAGTCTGTCAAGCAATCATATGTTGAAGCTAGCGGTCGGCTCCAATTTATTAAATTGACTATTTTCTCTATTAACCGCGCATGATCAGCAATGTTCGCCTCCCTGGGAAACTTATCCTTCTTATCGGCAGGAACATTTTTTCTTTACCATGGCGGAACGACCGTATTTCATCATACTGACAGGATATGTCTTTTCGGCTTGCTTTTTGCCCGGTTTTTGTTACAATTTTCACAACCAGATGAAGGAGGTTTCTCATGCCGAAGAAAGCAGCTTCCCGGAAACCCGCAAAAAAGAAGAACCTCGCGAAAAAATCGCCTCCCGGAAAAAAGCCGTGAAAAAGAAGGTCGTAAAAAAGAAAGCGCTCAAGAAAAAAATAGTGAAGAAACCCGCAATAAAAAAGGCCGCGAAAAAAGCGGGCCCTCCCGCAAACAGGAAGTGCCTCCCCAACCGCTCATCGTTGAGCCGGGGCCGCCTCCACGCCAGCTCCCTCCGCTGGAAGAGCCGGCTACGAACGAAGTCGCCATCGGCACGGTGACGCACTATTACAGCCATCTGAACGTCGCCGTGGTCCAGATCAACAAGGGCAGAGCTCAAGACCGGGGACACCATCCGCATCAAAGGCCATTCCACGGACTTCACCCAAACCGTCGAGTCCATGGAGTATGAGCACCAGCACGTCGACCAGGCCGCGGCCGGTCAAAGCGTCGGCATCAAGGTAAAGGACCATGCGCGGGAGCACGATATCGTGTACCTGGTAAAGTAGCGACCCCGTTTTACCGATGTGATACAATGATGACAGCGCAGGAGTTCAGGCCTGCGCTGTTTTTTTTATTCGTTGCCGTGGTAAATATAGTAAGAGTTATCGCAAAGGAGTCACCCATCTCCACTATTCACGGCAACATAACCGGCCTCAAACCTGCAGAAATGAAGATGCTCGAACGGCTCTACCGCAGGAAGATGCCGCCCGACACGGTCATCACCCCCGAGGCCGCCCGCGCCCTTTCCGAAGCCTCGGCGCGGGATCGGGAGGCAGGTCGGCCTCATCATCGACCGCTCCGGCAGCGTCCGGAACGTGCTCGTCGGCACGAACAAGGACATCCTCATCCCCGATCTTTCGGAGCACCGGCTCGGCGCAGGCGGCTCCGCGGCGTCCGCTTCATCCACACCCACCTGAAGGACCAGCCGCTGAACCAGGAAGACCTCACGGACCTGGCGCTCCTCAGGCTGGACATGATCGCCGCGCTTGCCGCGCGGCCCGACGGACTGCCCGGGAACATCTCGATCGCCCACCTCGTTCCGCCGAACCCCGAAGAAAAACTCTATGAGGTCCTGCCGCCGCAGTCCGTTCACGGCCTCGACATGGACGCGGCGGAATTCATCGCCGACATCGAGCGCCAGATGGAGCGGGCGCAGGCCGCCGTCGAGGTCGCGAAAAAGGACCGGGCCATCCTCGTCAGCGTGTCGAAAAAGAGCAGACACGAACAGGAAGAGTCCGTCGAGGAGCTCAAGGAACTCGCCCGCTCCGACGGCATCACGGTCCTGGACACGGTGATCCAGCGGCTGCACGACATCAATCCGAAATACCTTCTCGGGTGAGGGAAAGCTCAAGGAGCTCATCATCCGCTCCCAGCAGCTCGGCGCCGACCTCATCGTCTTCGACCAGAACCTGACCCCCGCCCAGGTCAAGGCCATCGGCGACATCACCGAGATGCGGGTCATCGACCGCACCCAGCTCATCCTCGACATCTTCGCGCGGCGGGCCCACAGCGGCGACGGCAAGGTGCAGGTGGAGCTTGCCCAGCTCAAGTACCGCCTGCCCCGACTTATCGGAGCGTTCGACGGCGCTCTCGCGCCTCACCGGCGGCATCGGCGGCAGGGGCCCGGGCGAGACCCGGCTCGAGGTCGATATGCGCCGCGCGCGGGACAAGATCCGGAGGCTGGAAAAACAGCTCGACGCCCTCGGAAAAGCCAGGGACCAGCGGCGGGAACGGCGCGTCAAGAGCGAGATCCCCATCGTCTCGATCGCGGGCTACACGAACGCGGGCAAGTCCACGCTCTTCAACGCGCTCACGCAAGTCGGAGGTCAAGGCGGAAAACCTGCTCTTTGCCACGCTCGACACGGCCACGCGGAGGCTCCGCTTCCCGCGCGACCGCGAGGTGGTCATTACCGATACCGTGGGATTCATCAAGGACCTGCCGAAAGACCTGCTGGGCGCCTTCCGCGCGACCCTGGACGAGATGCAGGACGCGGACCTGATCCTTCACGTGGTGGACATCAGCAATCCCGCGCTTCGAGCAGCAGATGGAATCGGTCAATAACCTCCTGCCGGAGATCGGCCTTGAACGACATCCCCCAGCTCGTCGTGTTCAACAAGGTCGATCTCGTGAACCCGCTCTGGGCAAAGGCCATTGCAGTCAGATTCGGCGGCGTGGTCTGCTCGGCGATCAATCCGGCTACGTTCGGGGATTTGTTGAGGGAGATTGAAAAAAGGGTGTGGAAGGAAGAAGACAGTTCAGAGTTTCCCGCAAG